>NZ_JBVJRL010000017.1:0-178294 GCF_055607665.1 Streptomyces sp. NPDC036984 | reverse complement strand
CTTTGTACTCACCCTCTCGGGCTTTCCTCCGGGCGCTTCCCTTCGGTCTTGCGTTTCCGACTCTATCAGATCTTCTCTCGATCCGATTTCCTCGGGGCTTTCCAGGTTCCCGCTCTCGCGTTTCCCTTTCCGGCGGTTCCGACTCTATCAGATCCTTTCGGCGTCTGATCCCCGGTCAGCGGGGTTCGTCTTCCGGGCCGTTGGGCCGTTCCGACGAGTGAGACTTTAGCGGATTCCTGGCTCCCGAGCTAATCGGGGCCGGCGTCCTTTCGAACGCGGATTCCTCATTTCGAAAATACGCACACCAAAGCAGTCGACACCGAGGCGTCGATTGAGTGGGTGGTACTTGCGGAATGGCTGTCCGGGGACCGACCGGGGGTCGGCGCTCACGTCGGACAACTCGGAGAACCTTACGTATCGGCGTGGGGTGTGTCAACTCACCCCCCAGGAGCACCCCGGAGGCGTACTGTGGGGGACATGACGACGCGTACGTGTACCCAGCTCTGGTGGGCCGCCTGACGGCGGCCGGACTCACGTATGCACTCAACGGCCGCCGCTTCGGCGGCCGTTCTCGTATCTCCCTCCGGGACCCGGGGGCCGGCCGCAGGGGCGGTGGTCCCAACAGAAGGTGGAGTGGAGATGACTCGGGTCTTCAGCGGGATCAAGCCGACCGGGCACGCGACCCTGGGGAACTACCTGGGCGCCATGCGGCGCTGGGCCGAGGTGGACCAGTACCAGGCGGAGTCGCTGTTCTGCGTCGTCGATCTGCACGCGCTGACCGTGGAGCACGATCCGGCGCGGGTGCGCAGGCTCAGCCGGCAGGCAGCGACCCTGCTGTTGGCCACCGGGCTCGATCCTGAGGTGTGCACCCTCTTCGTACAGAGCCATGTCGACGAGCACACCCGGCTGTCGTATCTGCTGGAGTGTGTGGCGGCCGACGGTGAGATGCGGCGGATGATCCAGTACAAGGAGAAGGCCGCGCGCGAGCGGGACCGCGGTGGGAGCGTCCGGCTGTCGTTGCTGACGTATCCGGTGCTGATGGCGGCGGACATCCTGGCCTACGGCGCGGACGAGGTGCCGGTCGGGGACGACCAGGTCCAGCACGTGGAGCTGACGCGGGATCTGGCGGTGCGGTTCAACCAGCGGTACGGGCACACGTTCATGGTGCCGAAGGCGACGCGGCCGGGGGTGGCGGCGCGGGTGATGAACCTCCAGGACCCGACGGCCAAGATGGGGAAGTCGGACGACTCCGGGCCGGGGATCGTCTATCTGCTGGACGAGCCGGACGTGGTGCGGAAGAAGGTGCTGCGGGCCGTGACCGACAGCGGGCGGGACGTCGTCTACGACCGGGCGGAGCGGCCGGGCGTCGCGAATCTGCTGGAGATTCTCGCTGCGTGCACGGGTGGGAACCCTGAGTCACTGGCGGACGTTTACGACTCGTACGGCTCTTTGAAGAAGGACACCGCGGAGGCGGTGGTGGAGGTGCTGCGGCCGGTGCAGGCCAGGCACCGGGAGCTGTGTGCCGAGCCGGCCTATGTGGAGGGGGTGCTGCGGGATGGTGCGGAGAAGGCGCGGGCGTTGGCCAGGCCGACGGTCGATACGGCTTACCGGGCGATCGGGCTGCTGCCGCCCGTGGCGGAGCCTTCGCTGAGCGCTGCTCGTTAGCGGGGCCGACGTGCTGCGCGGGCGGCGGAGGGTCGCCGCCCGCGTGGGCGCCGGGTCAGTCCTTCTTGCCGGAGGCGAGTTCGCGGCTGCGGTCGCGGGCGGCTTCGAGGGCGGCGATGAGGGCGGCGCGTACGCCGTGGTTCTCCAGCTCGCGGATGGCGTTGATGGTGGTGCCCGCGGGGGAGGTGACGTTCTCCCGGAGCTTGACGGGATGTTCACCGCTGTCGCGGAGCATCACGGCGGCGCCGATCGCGGACTGGACGATGAGGTCGTGGGCCTTGTCGCGGGGCAGGCCGAGCAGGATGCCGGCGTCGGTCATGGCTTCGACCAGGTAGAAGAAGTACGCCGGGCCTGAGCCGGAGAGCGCGGTGCAGGCGTCCTGCTGGCTCTCGGGGACGCGGAGGGTCTTGCCGACGGCGCCGAAGATCTCCTCGGCGTGAGCGAGGTGCTCGGCGGTCGCGTGGCTGCCGGCGGAGATGACGGACATGGCCTCGTCGACGAGGGCGGGGGTGTTCGTCATGACGCGGACGACGGGGGTGCCGGTGGCGAGGCGCTCCTCGAAGAAGGAGGTGGGGATACCGGCGGCTCCGCTGATGACCAGGCGGTCGGCGGGGATGTGCGGGGCGAGCTCGTCCAGGAGGGCACCCATGTCCTGCGGCTTGACCGTGAGGATCAGGGTGTCGGCGGTCTTGGCGGCCTCGGGGTTCCCGACCGGGGTGACCCCGTAGCGGGCACGGAGTTCTTCGGCGCGTTCGGGGCGGCGGGCGGTGACCAGGAGGTCGGCCGGGGCCCAGCCGGCCCGGATCATTCCGCTGAGCAGGGCTTCGCCGATCTTGCCGGTGCCGAGGACTGCGACTTTCTGGCTCATGCGGCTCAGTTTCGCACCGGGGTGGGGGGTGCGGGGTGGTTGTCCGCTGGGCGGACGCCCTCTGCCGTCAGGGGGCTCCGCCCGGGAGAGGTGCCGCCTGGGGGCTCACGCTGTCCGGCGTCGCAGGGTCGCCGCTCCCAGCCCCAGCACCAGCAGCGCACAGCCCGCCACGATCGCGATGTCCCGCACGAACGTGGCCGTCATGTCCGGGTGGTTCAGCACCTCGTTCATGCCGTCGACGGCGTACGACATCGGCAAGGCGTCGGAGATGGCCTCCAGGACGGGGTGCATGTCGGAGCGGGGGGTGAAGAGGCCGCACAGGAGGAGCTGGGGAAAGATCACCGCGGGCATGAACTGGACCGCCTGGAATTCCGAGGCCGCGAAGGCCGAGACGAAGAGGCCGAGGGCCGTGCCGAGCAGGGCGTCGAGGAGGGCGACGAGGAGCAGCAGCCAGGGGGAGCCGGTCACGTCCAGGCCGAGGAGCCAGACCGCGAGTCCGGTGGCGAGGGCGGACTGGACGACGGCGAGGGTGCCGAAGGCGAGGGCGTAGCCGGCGATGACGTCGGCCTTGCCGAGGGGCATGGCGAGGAGGCGTTCGAGGGTGCCGGAGGTGCGCTCGCGGAGGGTGGCGATGGAGGTGACCAGGAACATCGTGATCAGCGGGAAGATGCCGAGCAGCGAGGCCCCGATGTTGTCGAAGGTGCGGGGGCTGGCGTCGAAGACGTAGCGCAGCAGGATCAGCATCAGGCACGGGACGAGGATCATCAGCGCGATGGTGCGCGGGTCGTGGCGGAGCTGGCGCAGGACCCGTGCGGCGGTGGCGGTGGTGCGGGCGGCGTTGAGCGCGCTGGGTGCCGCGGCGGGGGCCGCCGGGGTCGTGGTCGCCGGGTTCAGGGGGCGCATGGCGCTCGGGCTCATCGGGTGCTCTCTTCCGTGCGGCTCGCGGCGGCCGCCTCGTCGACGAGGTGCAGGAAGGCGGCCTCGACGGTGTCGGCGCCGGTGCGGGTGCGCAGGGCGTCCGGGGTGTCTCCCCCGGCCTCCGGCCGGGAGGTGCCCCCAGCGAGGATCTCGCCCTCGCGCATGAGGAGGAGGCGGTGGCAGCGCTCGGCCTCGTCCATGACGTGGGAGGAGACGAGGAGGGTGACGCCGCGGGTGGCGGCGAGATCGTGGAAGAGGTGCCACAGGTCGCGGCGGAGGACGGGGTCGAGGCCGACGGTGGGCTCGTCCAGGACGAGGAGTTCGGGGGCGCCGAGCAGGGCCACGGCGAGCGAGACCCGGTTGCGCTGGCCGCCGGAGAGCTTGCCGGCGAGGGCGTCGGCGTGGCTGGTGAGGTCGACGTCGGCGATGGCACGGGTGACGTGCTCGTGGCGGCGTTCGGCGGCGGCGCGGTGGGGGTCGAGGATCGCGGCGAAGTACTCGAGGTTCTGGCGGACGGTGAGGTCGTCGTAGACGGAGGGGGCCTGGGTGACGTAGCCGATCCGGCTGCGCAGGGTGGGGTGGCCGGCGGGGTGGCCGAGGACGTTCAGGGTGCCGGTGACCTTGGCCTGGGTGCCGACGATCGCGCGCATGAGGGTGGATTTGCCGCAGCCGGAGGGGCCGAGCAGGCCGGTGATCTGGCCGCGGGGGATGGTGAAGCGGAGGTGGTGCAGGACGGTGCGGGGGCCGCGGACGACGGTGAGGTCGTCGGCGTGTACGGCGGGGGTGGCCGGTTCGGGTGGCCGGCCCGGCTCGTAATTCATCATGCGATGAATAATCTGCCCGTGGAGTCCGGACCGTCAAGGGGCACGCATGCGGAAGCGGCGGCCGGCGTGGGCCGACCGCCGCCGAGGACGGGAGGGAAGGGGGAAGGAGGGAGCAGCCGAGGTCAGGGCTTGCGGGCGACGAGGAGGACGACGTCGTACGTCTCCTCGACGACGGCGTCCGGGAAGATGCGGAGCAGGTGGCCGCGCTCCGCCTCCAGGAAGGCCGTCCTGCGCTCCTCCGGGGTGACGAGAAAGGCCGAGTGACTGCCGACGTTGGCGAGATGGGTGTCCATCGGCACGCGGCGGCTCCAGCGAACCGTGCGGCGGGTGAAGTCCAGGCGCCCGCTGGGGTCGGCCCGGTCGGTGTGCTCGCCGGCCGTGCGCTTCTCGGCGGCGGTGTCCAGGCCGAGGAAGCGGCCCGTGCGGTCGGCGGCCTCGGCGATCCACTCGACGTCCAGCGCCTCGGTGTTCCACCACAGGGCCAGCGCACCGCCCGGCCGCAGCACGCGCAGCGCCTCCGGCACCGAGCGGGCCGGGTCGGTCCAGTGCCAGGCCTGCGCGTAGGTGACGAGGTCGGCGTGGGCGTCGGTGACGGGGAGGGCGTTGCCGTTGCCCCGGATCAGTGGGATGTGCGGCAGCGCGCGGCGGAACTCGGCGGCCATGCCCGCACCGGGTTCGACGGCGAGGACGTCGGCGCCACGGGCGTGCAGGAGGGCGGTGGCGATACCGGTGCCGGCGCCGACGTCCACGGCCCTGGCGCCGGACAGCGGGCGGCCGGCCAGTTCCTCGACGGTGTCGAGGAGGGCGGGCGGGTAGGAAGGACGGTTCGCCGCGTACTGGGCGGCGGCGGAGTTGAAGGACTCGGCTCGGGCGGCGTGGACGGCGTGCGGGTCGGCGTGCGACGACTGGGTGGCTGTCATGTAGGCATGGTGGGCTGGTCGCGGCGGAGGGGGACAGCGAATTCCCGCCTCGCGTGCCCCTCTTGTCACGGCGCCCTCACCACGGCACCTCTTACGACACCCGCACTTACGGCAGCCCTTCCGGCAGCCTCACCCACGGCACGCGTGGGCGCCGTACCCGCTGACGGCGTTCTACCGGCGGCGCTTCTTCTTCGACGGGTTGCCGGTGCGACGGGTGGTGCGGCGCTCGTATGCCTCGCGGGCCTCGTCGTACTCCGCGCGGCGCAGCTTCTCGCCCGGGGCCTCGGTGAGGGAGCGGAAGAAGTAGGCGAGGAGGGAGCCGACGAAGCCGATGGCGAGCAGGCCGCGCAGGGAGGCCTGGCGCTGCGGGTCGTGGCGCTTGCCGAAGCCCTCCCAGGTGTTGCGGAAGGCGAGCGCGCTGCACGTCGCGAACATGACGACGACGAGTACGGTCACGAAGGAGCCGGTGTCGGCGATCTGGATGCCCTCGTAGGCGAAGCGGAGCACCAGGCAGGAGACGGCGGCGGCGACGAGGGAGCCGACGGCGACGGCGGCGCGACGGGCCGCGTAGCCGTTGTCGTGGTGCACCCAGGACGTGCCGAAGAAGCGCAGGGGCTCGGGGCGGGGGCCGGCCCCCTGGGGCGCACCGGCCGCCCGGGGTGTGCCGCCGGTGGAGCCCGCCGAGGTGTCCGCGGTGCCGGTTTCGTCGCTCACGGGACGATTATGGCTCCGGACGCGGGCGGGCTCCCGGGCGGGGGCCGCCCAGCAGCCCTCCGCCCTCCGCCCTCCGGCCCGGGAGGCCGTCAGTGGTCAGGCGCAGACGGGCTTCAGTCGCAGCGGGGTGCGATGTAGCCGTCGCTGCCCGTGTGGACGAACGCGTCCGAGACGTACTCGCCGCTGTCGATGAGGTCCCAGAGGTTCGTCGTGCCGTAGGTGCCGGACACCGTCGTACCGGGCGTCTGGCAGTAGATCGGCACGCGGACGCCCTCCGGCAGGACGCGGACGAGGTTGTACTGGGTACCCGGGCCGCTGCGGACGTTCAGCCGGACGCCGGGGGCGACGGCATAGGTGCGTACGGCTGCCGCCGCCTGTGCCGCCACGCCGTCGCGGCTGTCGTCGGTTTCCTCGACCTCTTGTACACGGTCAACAGACATGAACGTGGTCCTCCCCCGTCACTTCCCTGGAACTCGGCGCGAAACGCGTGCGCGCGACTCGCACGCAGACGCTAGCAAGCCGCCTCTGTCTCGTACGAGTCATCGACTAGGCTCCGTGCGTCGCGCGCGCGGACGAAGAGCACGGGGGTGGTCCATGGCGCCACAGCGCAACACCGGAGCGGGCGCGGAAGCGGAACTTCCGGAGTGGGCCGGTCACTACCGGCTGGAGTCGTGTCTGGGTTCCGGTGGCATGGGAGTCGTACACCTCGCCCGGAGCACCTCGGGGATGAAGCTCGCGGTGAAGGTCGTGCACGCCGAGTTCGCACGGGATCCCGAGTTCAGGGGCCGTTTCCGGCAGGAGGTGGCCGCCGCGCGCAGGGTCAGCGGGGCCTTCACCGCGTCCGTCGTCGACGCCGACCCGGAGGCCGAACGGCCCTGGATGGCCACCTTGTTCATCCCCGGCCCGACCCTCTCCGAGCAGGTGAAGCGGAAGGGTCCGATGGCGCCCGAGCAGCTGCGCCGGCTGATGGCCGGGCTCGCCGAGGCGCTGCGGGACATCCACCGGGTCGGTGTCGTGCACCGGGACCTGAAGCCCAGCAACGTGCTGCTCGCCGAGGACGGGCCGAAAGTCATCGACTTCGGCATCTCCCGGCCGAAGGACAGCGAACTGCGCACCGAGACGGGCAAGTTGATCGGCACTCCGCCGTTCATGGCGCCCGAGCAGTTCCGGCGCCCGCGGGAAGTGGGGCCGGCCGCCGACATCTTCGCGCTCGGCTCGGTCATGGTGCACGCGGCCACCGGGCGTGGTCCGTTCGACTCCGACAGCCCCTACGTCGTCGCCTACCAGGTGGTTCATGACGAGCCCGACCTGGCCGGCGTACCGGAGGGTCTCGCGCCGCTGGTGCGGCGGTGCCTGGCCAAGGAGCCCGCGGACCGGCCCACGCCGGACGAGCTGATGCGGGAACTGCGCTCGGTGGCGGCCTCGTACGACACGCAGGCGTTCATACCGGCGCAGCGGACGAGTGAGGACGGGCCCGCGCGGGGGTCCGTGCCGGAGGCCGCGCCGGGATCGGCTCCGGCCGGTTCCGGCGGACCCGGGCGCCCGGCGCGGCGCCCGGGTCGCAGGCGGGCCGTGGCGCTGGGCTCGGGGGCTCTCGGGCTGGCCCTCGTGGGGGTTCTCGCCGCGGTGTGGGTGTCGGGCGGAAACGATCAGGCGCCCGGGGACGAGGGGGCGCGGACCCTGACGGCGGCCTCAGGCGGCACGTGGTCGGCGCGGCCGGCGGTCGGCGCTGAGGGCATGCCGCACTGCGCGTACGGAGCCGGGAAGCTGCTCTGCGCGCGGCCGGGCGTCGTCTTCGCGCTCTCGCCGAGCGACGGCGGTCTGCTGTGGCGGCGCTCGGTCGGCACCCGGTCCACGAGCGGGCCGCCGGCCGTCTCCGGCGGTCGGGTGCAGCCGTACACGGACGGTGGCCCACGGCTCGCGGGACTCGACCCGGCCACCGGCAAGCAGGTGTGGCAGCGTCGGCTCCCCGCAGGGACGACGGTCGGGTACGCCGGAGACACGGCCCTGCTCGCGGGCGCCGACGGGACGGTCACCGGGGTGGACGGCGCGACCGGCGCCACGCGCTGGCGCGGCGCGGTCCCCGGTCAGGGAGTGCCGTCCTTCGTCGCGTTCCCCGGCGAGTCGTCGGCCTTTGCGACCCGGACGTCCGCCGACGGGGCGAGCACCCAGGTGACCGCCGTGGATCCGGACACCGGACGGGTGCGGTGGGACGTACGGCTGCGGGGCTGGCTCAAGCCGTTCGCCGCGCAGGACGGTTCGGTGTTCTTCCTGGCCGTGGACAGCGCGTACGGCGCCAAGGAGATCGTCCGCTACACGCCCGCGACGGGCGCGACCCGGCGCGTCGCGCTGCCCGCCGTACTCGACGGCGCGCACGCGACCGTGCGGGGGAACGTGGTGTACGTGCTGGCCACCGGCGGCTCCCTGGATGCCGTGGACGTGCGGTCGGGCCGGCATCTTTGGCATCTGGAGACGTCGGTGAGCCGCGGTTCGGAGCCCGTCGCGCGGGACGGGCGGGTGTACTTCACCGCGAGCGACGGCCGGCTGCTCGCCGTGGACGCCGGGAAGGGCCGGCTGGTGGGGCAGACTCCGGCGCGCCTGGGCGCGAACTCGGCCCAGGTCATGAGCACCCCGCCGGCCCCGGTGCCGGTCGGCGACCGCATCCTCGCCGCCGCGCCCGACGGCACGGTCTTCGCCGTGGACGGCCGCAAACCGTCCGCCTGGTGACGCGGATGTGACGCGGATACGGCGAAGGGGCCGCCCCCACCGGGAGGCGGCCCCTGCCACGGGCTACGGCCGAGCGGCCGGGGCCGGTCAGCCCAGCCGGGACACGTCGCGCACCGCGCCCTTGTCCGCGCTGGTCGCCATCGCCGCGTAGGCGCGGAGGGCGGCGGAGACCTTGCGGTCGCGGTTCTTCGGGGCGTAGACGCCGTTCAGGGCCTGCTCGCGGCGGGCCAGTTCCGCCTCGTCGACCAGCAGCTCGATCGAGCGGTTCGGGATGTCGATGCGGATGCGGTCGCCGTCCTGGACCAGGGCGATGGTGCCGCCGGAGGCCGCCTCGGGGGAGGCGTGGCCGATGGACAGGCCGGAGGTGCCGCCGGAGAAGCGGCCGTCGGTGATCAGGGCGCATGCCTTGCCCAGGCCGCGGCCCTTCAGGTACGAGGTCGGGTAGAGCATCTCCTGCATGCCGGGGCCGCCCTTGGGGCCCTCGTAGCGGATGACGACGACGTCGCCCTCCTTGACCTGCTGGGTGAGGATCTTCTGGACGGCCTCCTCCTGCGACTCGCAGACGACCGCCGGGCCCTCGAAGGTCCAGATCGACTCGTCCACGCCGGCGGTCTTCACCACACAGCCGTCGACCGCCAGGTTGCCCTTGAGGACCGCCAGGCCGCCGTCCTTCGAGTACGCGTGTTCGACGCTGCGGATGCAGCCGCCCTCCGCGTCCTCGTCGAGCGCCTCCCAGCGCTCCGACTGGGAGAAGGCCTCGGCGGAGCGGACGCAGCCGGGAGCGGCGTGCCACAGCTCGATCGCCTCGGCGGACGGCGACCCGCCTCGCACGTCCCAGGTCTTCAGCCAGTCGCCCAGGGACGGGCTGTGGACCGCGTGCACGTCCTCGTTGAGCAGGCCGGCGCGGTGCAGCTCGCCCAGCAGCGCCGGGATGCCGCCCGCCCGGTGCACGTCCTCCATGTAGTACGTGCGGTCCTTGGCGACGTTGGGCGCCACCTTCGCCAGGCACGGCACGCGGCGCGACACCGCGTCGATCTGCTTCAGACCGAAGGGGACGTCCGCCTCCTGGGCGGCGGCCAGCAGGTGCAGGATCGTGTTGGTGGAGCCGCCCATCGCGATGTCCAGGGCCATGGCGTTCTCGAAGGCCTGGAAGGTGGCGACGGAGCGGGGCAGGACCGTGTCGTCGTCCTGCTCGTAGTAGCGGCGGGTGATGTCCATCACCGTGCGGGCCGCGTCGACGTAGAGCTGCTTGCGCGCGGTGTGGGTGGCCAGGACCGAGCCGTTGCCGGGGAGGGAGAGGCCGATGGCCTCCGTCAGGCAGTTCATCGAGTTGGCCGTGAACATGCCGGAACAGCTGCCGCAGGTCGGGCAGGCGTTCTCCTCGATCCGGAGCATGTCCTCGTCGGAGATCTTGTCGTTCACGGCGTCGGACATCGCGTCGACCAGGTCGAGCGTGCGGACCGTGCCGTCGACGAGGGTGGCGCGGCCGGACTCCATCGGGCCACCGGAGACGAAGACCGTGGGGATGTTCAGCCGCAGGGCGGCGTTCAGCATGCCCGGGGTGATCTTGTCGCAGTTGGAGATGCAGATCAGGGCGTCGGCGCAGTGGGCCTCGACCATGTACTCGACCGAGTCCGCGATCAGGTCGCGGGAGGGCAGGGAGTACAGCATGCCGCCGTGGCCCATGGCGATGCCGTCGTCCACGGCGATCGTGTTGAACTCGCGCGGGATGCCGCCCGCCTCGCGGATCGCCTCGCTGACGATCCGGCCGACCGGCTGGAGGTGGGTGTGGCCCGGCACGAACTCGGTGAAGGAGTTCGCGACGGCGATGATGGGCTTCCGGCCGATGTCCGCGCCGGGTACACCGGAGGCGCGCATAAGGGCGCGGGCGCCCGCCATGTTGCGGCCGTGGGTGACAGTGCGGGACCTCAGCTCGGGCATCGTCGCTCGCTCCTTCAGACAGATAGGGCTGCTATCGAGCGTACGCCGGTCATCCAGGGTGCGGGACGGAGTGTCCGGAATGCGGGATGCCCGTCTCGTGCGCAGGAGGGCTCAGGCGCGGGTCAGATGCCCCTGTACGACCGGTGCGACCCGCGCGATGATCTGCTCCAGGTCCGCCGAGGCCAGCGGCTCCAGCTTGATCACGTAGCGCATCATCGCCGTCCCCACCAGCTGTGCGGCCGCCAGCTCGGCCCGCAGCTCGGCGTCCGGCAGGTCCAGCTGGGCGGCGATTCGGCGCAGCAGCTGGGCGGCGACCAGACGGCGGAAGACAGCGGCCGCGGTCTCGTTGTTCACGGCGGACCGCAGGATCGCGAGGAGGGGCGCGCGGGTCGTGGGGTTGTCCCAGACACCGAAGACGAAGCGGGTCAGCCGCTCGCCGACCCCGTCCAGGGGTCCGTCGGCCAGCGCGTTCGGCGCGTTCAGCGCGGGCGCGAAGGCGACCTCGACGGCCGCCTCGAAGACCTGCTCCTTGGTGCCGAAGTAGTGGTGGACCAGCGCGGAGTCCACGCCGGCGGCCTTGGCGATGCCGCGTACCGACGTCTTCTCGTATCCGCGCGCGGAGAACTCCTCGCGGGCGGCGTCGAGGATGCGGTCGCGGGTGCCGGCGGACTCGGTGCGCGGGGGACGGCCGCGGCGGCGGGGGGCGGGCTGGGTCATGGCCGGGGCACCCGGACCGCCGAGGCGAGGTGCTTGCGCGTGAACTCCAGGGCCTCGGCGAGGTCGGCCTCGCGCTCGGCGCCGGACATCGCCCGCCGGGTGTTGACCTCGATCACGACGTGGCCGTCGAAGCCGGTGCTCACCAGGCGCTCCAGGAGTTCGGCGCAGGGCTGGGTGCCGCGGCCGGGGACCAGGTGCTCGTCCTTGGCCGAGCCCCGGCCGTCGGCGAGGTGGACGTGCCCGAGCCGGTCCCCCATGCGGTCGACCATGTCCAGGGCGTCGGTGCGGGCCGTCGCCGTGTGGCTGAGGTCGATCGTGAAGTGCCGGTAGTCGTCGTTGGTGACGTCCCAGTCGGGGGCGTAGGCGAGCATCTCGCGGTCGCGGTAGCGCCAGGGGTACATGTTCTCGACGGCGAACCGTACGTCCGTCTCGTTCGCCATCCGCCAGATGCCGTCGACGAAGTCCCGGGCGTACTGCCGCTGCCACCGGAACGGCGGATGGACGACGACGGTGGAGGCGCCCAGCTTCTCCGCCGCCGCCCGGGCCCGCTGGAGCTTCACCCAGGGATCGGTGGACCAGACCCGCTGGGTGATCAGCAGACAGGGGGCGTGGACGGCCAGGATCGGGACGCCGTGGTAGTCCGACAGGCGGCGCAGCGCCTCGATGTCCTGGCTGACCGGGTCGGTCCACACCATGACCTCGACTCCGTCGTAGCCGAGGCGCGCGGCGATCTCGAAGGCAGTCGCTGTCGACTCCGGGTAGACCGAGGCGGTCGACAGCGCGATGCGCACGTCCGTTGGTTCAGCCACGTCCGTCACCTTACGGCGTGGAGTGGTGCCGGTGTTGGGTGCCTA
Source organism: Streptomyces sp. NPDC036984 (assembly GCF_055607665.1). Lineage (NCBI taxonomy): Bacteria > Bacillati > Actinomycetota > Actinomycetes > Kitasatosporales > Streptomycetaceae > Streptomyces > Streptomyces sp. NPDC036984. The sequence continues at coordinate 166,146 of NZ_JBVJRL010000017.1, read as the reverse complement.
TTCGCCGTTGTGACTTTCGCCATTTGCGCGGGCGCGGGTGCGTGGTCGTTCCTCGCGCACACCCGGCGGAGCCGCATAGCGATACAGCCCCGCGCCCCTTGCGGGACGCTAAGCGGAAACCATGTGATCAAGGCGCCGAAGGATCACGCCTTCCCTCAGGGCCCAGGGGCATATCTCCAGGCTCTCCACGCCGAAAAGATCCATCGCGCCCTCGGCGACCAGTGCGCCCGCGAGAAGCTGGCCGGCCCTGCCCTCCGACACTCCGGGGAGCTCGGCGCGCTGGTCGGCCGTCATGGCGGACAGGCGCGGGACCCAGGCCTCCAGGGACTCGCGCTTGAGCTCGCGCTGGACGTAGAGGCCGTCGGCGCTGCGGGCGGCGCCGGCGATGCGGGCGAGCTGCTTGAAGGTCTTGGAGGTGGCGACCACGTGGTCGGGGGCGCCGAAGCGGCTGAATTCGCCGACCGTGCGGGCGATCTGCGCGCGGACGTGCCGGCGCAGGGCGCGGACGTCCTCCGGGTCGGGCGGGTCGCCGGGCAGCCAGCCGGCGGTGAGGCGGCCGGCGCCGAGCGGGAGGGAGACGGCCGCGTCCGGCTCCTCGTCTATACCGAAGGCGATCTCCAGGGAGCCGCCGCCGATGTCCAGGACCAGCAGCTTTCCGGCGGACCAGCCGAACCAGCGGCGTACGGCGAGGAAGGTGAGCCGGGCCTCCTCCGCGCCGGCGAGGACCTGGAGGCGTACGCCGGTCTCGTCGGCCACGCGCGCGAGAACCTCGTCGGCGTTGGTGGCCTCGCGGACGGCCGAGGTCGCGAACGGCAGCAGGTCCTCGACGCCCTTGTCCTCGGCGGCCTGGAGCGCGTCCCGTACGACGGCGATCAGCTTGTCGATGCCGTCGTCGCCGATGGCACCGCTGTCGTCGAGGAGTTGGGCGAGCCGAAGGTCGGCCTTGTGCGAATGCGCGGGCAGCGGGCGCGCGCCGGGGTGGGCGTCCACCACCAGCAGATGCACCGTGTTCGAACCCACGTCCAGGACACCGAGTCTCATGAACGGAAACGCTACTGCCAGATCGTCCGTCCTCGGTCCCCGGAGCGGTCCTGGGCCACTTACCCTGGACGCGTGCCAAAGACGAAAAAGGCGAAATCCGACAAGGCAGCCAAGACGACCAAGGCAGCCAAGGCGGATAAAGGTCGTAAGTCCGCCAAAACATCCAAGGAGGCGAAGATGAGCGACGAGAAGGGACTCGACTTCGCACGCGCCTGGGTGGAGTTTCCCGATCCGGCGGACGACGAGCAGGTCTTCCGCTGCGATCTGACATGGCTGACCTCTCGCTGGAACTGCATCTTCGGCAGTGGCTGCCAGGGCATTCAGCCGGGCCGGGCGGCCGACGGGTGCTGCACGCTGGGGGCGCACTTCTCCGACGAGGACGACGAGAAGCGGGTCGCCGGGCATGTGGCACGGCTCACGCCGGAGATCTGGCAGCACCACGACGAGGGCACGCGGGGCGGCTGGGTCTCCGAGGACGACGAGGGTTCCCGGCAGACCCGGCCCTTCCAGGGGTCCTGCATCTTCCAGAACCGGCCGGGGTTCGCGGGTGGCGCGGGCTGCTCGCTGCACATCCTGGCGCTGAAGGAGGGGCGGGAGCCGCTGGAGACCAAGCCGGACGTGTGCTGGCAGCTGCCGATCCGGCGGACGTACGACTGGATCGACCGGCCGGACGACACACGGGTGCTCCAGGTGTCGATCGGGGAGTACGACCGGCGGGGCTGGGGTCCTGGCGGTCATGACCTGCACTGGTGGTGCACCTCGGCGACGTCGGCGCACGGCGCCGGGGAGCCGGTGTACGTCTCTTACCGGGCCGAGCTGACGGAGCTGATGGGCAAGGCGGGATACGACCGTCTGGTCGAGCTCTGCGAACAGCGACTGGCGTCGCAGCTGCCCCTGCTGGCCCCGCATCCGGCGGACCCGGCACCGTAAGGAACATCCCCTTTCCCGCCCTCCCGTCCCGCCCGGTCGCGAGGTCACCCGAAGCCGCCCCGCACCACCCGGCATCCCAGCGGCCAACGGCATGCGTCCGGGCGGCTTCCACCCACCCGTCTCGCCCGTGAGCGGCAGCGGGCCGGCGCCCGCCCCGGACGACAGGGCCTAGGGGGTTTCGTTTGGATCAGCCCGGGTCCGCGACGCCCGGCACGGCACCTCGCCGCGTTGTCGGACCACCCGAGTACGCCCAGTACGCGGGTGATCCTCCGCCTTGCGATGCACCGCACCATGCGCCGCGGCCTGATCCGACCTGATCCAAACGAAACCCCCTAGCTGCCCGACGGACTCGGCGTCTCCGTGTCCGAGGGCGTCGGGGTCGGCGTCGGGGAGTCCGAGGACGGTGGGGTCGTCGAGGTGGGCGTGGGATCCGTGGGCGAAGGGGGCGGGGTGCTCGGCGGGGCCGTGGGGGGTGTGCTCGGCGGGGCCGTGGGGGGTGTGGAGGACGGGTGGGGGGCCGGGCGGGTGGGGGCCGTGCCGTAGCCGTCGATGGAGACCACCGCGCCCGCCGGGGCCACCGCCACCCGCGCGTGCCACCGGCCGGACGGCTCGCGCAGGTGGTCGACGTACACCTTGATCGTAAGCGTCTGGCCGGGCTCAAGGGTTCCCCCGGACCGGCTGAAGTAGAGCCACGCGGCCGCCGTGGACGCCGACCAGCGGACCGCTGCATCACCGGAGGCCGTCAGGGTGATCAGGGTCGTGTCGCCGTCGTTGGCGGCGCTGACCGCCAGCCGCCCGGCGCCCTGACGGTCCCCTCCGCCGACGCTGACGACTTCCACGGAGACGTCCGCCTTGCCGTCCTTGCCGGTGCGGGCGCCCGGCTTCACGCTCGCGTTGCCCGCGTTCTGGTAGCCACCGGCCGTGTCGCTGCCCAGCGCGTCGGGGCCCTGCGCCTCGCGCGCGGTAGCGGAGCGGCCGTCGTCGTCCCCGGCCGGCCCGCCCCGGTAGGCGGCCCAGAGGGCGATCACCGGCGCGGCGACGACCGTGGCGACGACCGTCGTCGTGACGGCACGCGCGCGGAGACGGTCGCGGCGGGCGGCCCGGTCCTTGGGGTCCATCGGGAAGCCGCGCCGGTCGAAGCGTGGTACGGCCGTGCCCCGCGCGCGTGGATGATGCGCGAGGGCCACATGGAGGGCCGCGCGCGGGGCCTCCAGGACGGGCAGCTCGGCGGGGGTGACCGTGGCCCCGGGCCAGCGGCCGGGGACCGCGCGGGCGGCGGTGCGGCGGCAGCGCGGGCAGTCGTCGACGTGCCGGACCAGCTCGCGGCGCAGGGCCGTACTGAGGACCAGCCGGCTGTCGCCGGTGAGGTGGGCCACGCTCGGGCAGCCGCCGGTCTCGACCACGGCGAGGGCCGCACGGGTGCGCTCGACCTCGCACGCGGCGGACGCGAGCAGCTCGCGCGCGGCGGCGGGTTCCATGCCGAGGACGGCGGCGACCTCGTGGGCGGCGAGGTGGTGGCGGACGGCGAGCTCCAGGGCCTCGCGCTGCTCGGGGGTGGTGCCGGCCGCCTCCGGCCAGGCCAGCAGGGCGAGTTCGCGGCGCCGCTGCTCCTCGGCCTCCGGGACGAGGGGCGGTGCGGGCACCTCGGCCCCGCCGCCGCTGCCGGGTCGCGTCGCGGAGTCTTTCCCCGGTCCGGTCCCCGGTCCTTTGCCGGGTCCGTCTCCGGCCGCTCTGCCGGCCGCTCTGCCGGCGCCGGAGCGGCCCGCCGCGTGCGTGGCCTGACGTTTCTGCTTGGCCTCGGCCAGCTTCCGCAGGCACGCCCAGCGGGCCAGCGCGTACAGCCAGGCCCTGCGGTCGCCGGCGGCCTCCGGGACCCGCTGGCCGCGCCGCTCGGCCAGGGCGAGGACGTCGCCGAGGGCGGCGGTGGCCGCGTCGTGGTCGCACAGGACCGACAGGCAGTAGGTGAACAGGCCGTCCAGGTACGGCTCGTAGCGCGCCGGCGGGCGCTGGGCGAGGGTGCGGGCGGCGGCGCGGTCGCGCGCCTCTCGTGCCTCACGGGCCTCGCGGCGTGCTTCACGCACCTCACGCGCATCGCGGTGCGCCCGATGCGCTCCGGCCGTGCGGGTGGTGGTCTCCGGACTGCTGCTCGTCACCCGTGCGACCGTAGGCGGCTGTGGAGTGCCGCTTCACGAACCTTGAGCACTTTTAATCCGTACGGGTGAAACGATCCCTCATAAGGGGACAGGAACCCTTTCTTCCGCGGCCGGATCCCGCTGAATGGTGGCCGAGACCGAGCCACTCGTACGCGGCCCCCGCGCTCCCGGCACGCGGCTCCCGGCCCCTCGTGCCCGGCCCCCGCCCCCGTTGTCAGTGCCGCGGGCTACGGTTTCCGCATGGCTGCCCGTACCAAGACCACCAAGGACCGCCCGTCCTACCGCTGCACCGAGTGCGGCTGGCAGACGGCCAAGTGGCTCGGCCGCTGCCCCGAGTGCCAGGCCTGGGGCACGGTCGAGGAGTACGGCGCGCCAGCGGTCCGGACGACGGCGCCGGGCCGTGTGAGCAGCTCCGCGCTGCCCATCGGTCAGGTCGACGGCCGGCAGGCCACCGCCCGCCCGACCGGCGTGCCCGAGCTGGACCGGGTGCTCGGCGGCGGCCTGGTGCCGGGCGCGGTCGTCCTGCTCGCGGGCGAGCCCGGCGTCGGCAAGTCCACCCTGCTGCTGGACGTGGCCGCCAAGTCCGCCAGCAGCGAGCACCGCACCCTCTATGTCACCGGCGAGGAGTCGGCGAGCCAGGTGCGGCTGCGCGCCGACCGCATCGGCGCCCTCGACGACCATCTGTATCTGGCGGCCGAGACCGACCTGTCCGCCGTCCTCGGCCACTTGGACGAGGTCAAGCCGTCCCTGCTGATCCTCGACTCGGTGCAGACGGTGGCCTCCCCGGAAATCGAGGGCGCGCCCGGCGGTATGGCCCAGGTCAGGGAGGTCGCCGGCGCCCTGATCCGCGCCTCCAAGGAGCGCGGTATGTCCACGCTGCTGGTGGGCCATGTCACCAAGGACGGCGCCATCGCCGGGCCCCGGCTGCTGGAGCACCTGGTGGACGTCGTTCTGCACTTCGAGGGCGACCGGCACGCACGCCTGCGCCTGGTGCGCGGCGTGAAGAACCGCTACGGAGCGACGGACGAGGTCGGCTGCTTCGAGCTGCACGACGAGGGCATCACGGGCCTCGCCGACCCCAGCGGCCTGTTCCTGACCCGCCGCGCCGAACCGGTCCCGGGCACCTGCCTGACCGTCACCCTGGAGGGCCGCCGCCCGCTGGTGGCCGAGGTGCAGGCGCTGACCGTCGACTCCCAGATCCCCTCCCCCCGCCGTACGACGTCCGGCCTGGAGACCTCACGGGTGTCGATGATGCTGGCCGTGCTGGAGCAGCGCGGCCGGATCAGCGCGCTCGGCAAGCGGGACATCTACTCGGCGACGGTCGGTGGCGTGAAGCTCTCGGAGCCGGCCGCCGACCTCGCCATCGCGCTCGCCCTCGCCTCCGCCGCCAGCGACACCCCGCTGCCGAAGAACCTGGTGGCCATCGGCGAGGTGGGACTCGCGGGCGAGGTCAGACGGGTCACGGGCGTGCAGCGCAGGCTCGCCGAGGCGCACCGGCTCGGCTTCACGCACGCCCTCGTACCGACCGATCCGGGCAAGGTGCCGGCCGGCATGAAGGTCCTGGAAGTCGCCGACATGGGGGACGCCCTCCGGGTCCTGCCGCGCTCCCGTCGCCGAGAGGCCCCACGGGAGGCGGAGGACCGCCGGTAGACTTTGCCCAGGTCTCGCCCGTCCGTACGAACCGCGTGCCGGAACGGGAGCGCGTCAGAACCTGCGACCGGAGGAGTGCAGTGGCAGCCAACGACCGGGCAGCAGCTCCCGGAAAGTCCGGTGGGAGTGCCGGTACCGATGGCCTGATGCGCGCCTCACTGAGCGCCGTGGCTCCGGGCACGCCCCTGCGTGACGGCCTGGAGCGGGTCCTGCGCGGCAACACCGGCGGGCTCATCGTCCTCGGCTCCGACAAGACGGTCGAGGCGATGTGTACGGGCGGTTTCGTCCTGGATGTCGAGTTCACCGCCACCCGGCTGCGGGAGCTGTGCAAGCTGGACGGCGGCATCGTGCTGTCCTCGGACCTGTCGAAGATCCTGCGCGCGGGCGTCCAGCTGGTCCCGGACCCGACGATCCCCACGGAGGAGACGGGCACCCGGCACCGTACGGCGGACCGGGTGAGCAAGCAGGTCGGCTTCCCGGTGGTCTCGGTCTCCCAGTCGATGCGCCTGATCGCCCTGTACGTCGACGGTCAGCGCCGGGTCCTGGAGGACTCGGCGGCGATCCTCTCCCGTGCGAACCAGGCGCTGGCCACGCTGGAGCGGTACAAGCTCCGGCTGGACGAGGTCGCGGGCACGCTGTCCGCCCTGGAGATCGAGGACCTGGTGACGGTCCGGGACGTCTCGGCGGTCGCGCAGCGGCTGGAGATGGTTCGCCGCATCGCCACCGAAATCGCCGAGTATGTGGTCGAACTGGGCACGGACGGCCGTCTCCTCGCCCTCCAGCTGGAGGAGTTGATCGCCGGGGTCGAGCCCGACCGCGAGCTGGTCGTGCGGGACTACGTCCCCGAGCCGACGGCGAAGCGGTCCCGCACGGTCGAGGAGGCGCTCTTCGAACTGGACGCCCTCAGCCACGCGGAGCTGCTGGAAATGGGCACGGTGGCGCGGGCGCTGGGTTACACGGGCTCGCCCGAGACGCTCGACTCGGCGGTGTCCCCGCGGGGCTTCCGCCTGCTGGCGAAGGTTCCGCGGCTGCCGGGCGCCATCATCGACCGGCTGGTGGAGCATTTCGGCGGCCTGCAGAAGCTGCTGGCCGCGAGTGTCGACGACCTTCAGACCGTGGACGGCGTGGGCGAGGCCCGGGCGCGGAGCGTGCGGGAAGGTCTGTCGCGGCTGGCGGAGTCTTCCATCCTGGAGCGGTACGTCTGAGTTCGGCCGGGCGCCTCACGACCCGGGGCGCGTTGCGGTCCGGCGGCCGCGGATCCGTCGTGGCTTGTCGCGCAGTTCCCCGGGCCGCCTGAGGCGGGCGAGCCCCAGCCGGCTCAAGCGGCCCGGGGAGCTGCGCGCACCATGCGGCACCCGAGGACGAACCGCGCCGCCCCGCTCCTCAGTCCGCCGACAGCACGAACGACGTCTGCACCTTGCCGTACCCCGGAGCCTTGGCCTCCAGCAGGTAGGTGCCCGCCTTCGCCGAACCGCCGGACGGCGTCCCGCAGTGCGGAGCGCTCGGCTTTCGGTCCCACTTCACGGTGTAGGTGATGGTGTGCCCGGCCGGCACCCGGAACAGCAGGCTCTCCGCGCCCTTGGGGCAGTCGGCCGACGACCAGTACGTGTCGTCGCCGTCCGCCGGCGTGATCGTCAACACCGCGTTCTTCGGACCGAGATCGACCTTGCAGTCACCCGACGAGCCGTTTTTCGCGGTGAGTTCGAACGTCGGCGTCTGGTCCGGCGAGTAGGTGTTGTGCACGCTGCGCAGGTTCAACGCCACTGCGCCCGAGGTGCAGTTGGGGAGGCTGGAGGAGGCCGGGAGCGTGTCGCCCGTACCGACGCCGCCGGCGCCGGAGCCCGCGCCCGAGTCGTCGCCGGAGCCGTTGGAGCCGTCGGTCGATCCGTTCCCCGAGCCGCTGCCCGCGCCGGAGCCGGAGCCGGAGCCGCTCCCGCCGGTGTCCCCGCCGCCCGACTCGTCGCGTCCGCCGGGGCGTTGGCTGATCGCGGAGCCGGACGGGCTCGGCCCCGGCGTGATGGTGTGGGTGGGATTCTTGCCGTTCGACCCGTCGGCGTTCTTCTTGCCACCCCCGCCGCCGGCGGTGACGATCCACGTGATCACCAGCGCCAACAGGGCGACCACGGACAGCAGTACGACCCTCCGACGCCAGTAGATGGTGGAGGGAAGCGGCCCGACCGGATTGCGCAGAGATCCCACGGCGCAAACTGTACGAGAGATCCACGCGCTTGCTTGCGCCACCCGCCGCGCCGGTGCCAACTTTTCCGGATCATCATCCCGGCAACTTCCCCGGCAGCCATGCTTCTTCATGTTCCGCCACGCTGGGTGACCGCGCTATCACCCGTCATGCCCGCCAACCCATGGCAGGATCGGAAAGGCCATGACTGAGAAGCTGCACGCCCCCGTGATCGCCTGGTTCGACGCCCACGCCCGCGACCTCCCCTGGCGCCGCCCGGAGGCGGGCCCGTGGGGCGTCATGGTCAGCGAGTTCATGCTCCAGCAGACCCCGGTGAACCGGGTGCTGCCCGTCTACGAGGAGTGGCTGGCCCGCTGGCCGCGGCCCGCCGATCTCGCGAAGGACGCGCCGGGCGAGGCGGTGCGCGCCTGGGGCCGGCTCGGCTACCCGCGCCGGGCCCTGCGGCTGCACGGCGCCGCGGTCGCCATAACGGAACGGCACGGCGGTGACGTACCGACGGATCACGGGCAGCTGCTGGCGCTGCCCGGCATCGGTGAGTACACGGCCGCCGCGGTGGCCTCGTTCGCGTACGGGCAGCGGCACGCGGTGCTGGACACCAATGTCCGCCGGGTCCTCGCGCGGGCGGTGACGGGCGTGCAGTATCCGCCGAACGCGACCACGGCCGCCGAGCGGCGCCTCGCCCGGGAGCTGCTGCCGAAGGACGAGAAGATGGCCGCGCAGTGGGCCGCCGCCTCCATGGAGCTGGGCGCGCTGGTCTGCACGGCGAAGAACGAGGAGTGCCGGCGGTGCCCGATCGCCGCGCAGTGCGCGTGGCGGCTCGCGGGCAAGCCGGAGCACGCGGGGCCGCCGCGCCGCGGGCAGACGTACGCGGGTACGGACCGGCAGGTGCGCGGCAAGCTGCTGGCCGTGCTGCGTGAGGCGCACGGGCCGGTGCCGCAGGCGGCGCTGGACCGGGTGTGGCACGAGCCGGTGCAGCGGGCCCGCGCACTGGACGGGCTGGTCGCGGACGGTCTGGTGGAGCCGCTGGCGGGCGGTCTGTACCGGCTGCCGCTGGGCTGACGGACAGCCAGTTCACAGCGGGCGGACGTCCGTTACGAAGGGCCAGGACAGGCGAATCTCGCCATAACGGGACAGAGGGCCCGTTCCCCTTACCCCGTTCCGGCTTCCGTTACACAACCGACGGATAGCCGATTGCCAGCCGCAGGCTGGTGCGCACAGCTCCGTGACAACCACTCCGTAGCTTCTCTTCCGTGCCCGGCAGACCACGGGACACGGGGACAGCGGGACTTCCGGACACACCGGAAGAACAACGGGGAACGGAGGCGGTTGATCATGGCGCACGGCGAGGTGCTCGAGTTCGAGGAGTACGTCCGCACACGGCAGGACGCGCTGCTGCGCAGTGCCCGCCGGCTGGTCCCGGACCCGGTCGACGCCCAGGACCTGCTCCAGACCGCGCTGGTCCGGACGTACGGCCGCTGGGAGGGCATAGCCGACAAGCGGCTCGCGGACGCCTATCTGCGCCGGGTGATGATCAACACGCGGACCGAGTGGTGGCGGGCGCGCAAGCTGGAGGAAGTGCCCACCGAGCAGCTGCCGGACGCCTCCGTGGAGGACTCCACCGAGCAGCACGCCGACCGGGCCCTGCTGATGGACGTCATGAAGGTGCTCGCACCGAAGCAGCGCAGTGTCGTGGTGCTGCGACACTGGGAGCAGATGTCCACAGAGGAGACGGCCGCGGCCCTCGGCATGTCGGCCGGTACGGTCAAGAGCACGCTGCACCGGGCGCTCGCCCGGCTCCGTGAGGAGCTGGAGGCCCGCGATCTGGACGCACGCGCGCTGGAGCGTGAGGAGCGGGAGCGTTGCGCGGCCTGACCAAGGCCGGGCCCGACCGGGTCCGAGGGAGTACACAGGCGGTGATCGCGGTGGGGGCCGCGCTCGCCGCCCTCGCCCTTTTGGTCGCCGCGTGCGGCAGCGGGGGCACGGGCGCCCGGGACGAGGGCCCGGCGCACGCCTCGGCGCTGAAGGGCGTCGGCGCCTCCCCGTCCCCCCGCGCCTCCGGGAGATACCGGAAGGTGGATCCCATCGCACTGCTCAGGAGCGATCCGCAGGTGTCGGCGGCGGTGAAACGGGAGCTGAAGCCGTGCGACGGCGACGAGTACCAGGTCGACGTCTCCTACGGCGACCTGACCGGCGCCCCGGTGGACGATGTCGTCATCAACGTGATGACCTGTGCGGACTGGGTCGGCATCGGCTCGTACGTGTACCGGGACGAGGACGGCGTGTTCAAGAACGTCTTCAAGACCGAGGAGTCCCCGGTCTACGCGGAGATCGACCAGGGCACCCTGTCGGTCACCCGGCAGTACTACGAGCAGGACGACACGATCGCCAGCCCCTCCGGTGACACCGTGACCCCCTACACCTGGAAGGCGGGCCGCTTCGTGCCGGGGAAACCCACCCGCAACGAGTACAGCAACTCCGCCGGCGGGGCCCCGACGCCCGTGCCGGACAACTGATCGCCCACACGACCCACAAGGACTGAGAGCACCGGGATGGCAGACCAGACCCACGTCCTGTTCGTCGAGGACGACGACGTCATCCGCGAGGCCACCCAGCTCGCCCTGGAGCGGGACGGCTTCGCGGTCACCGCGATGCCCGACGGCCTGTCGGGCCTTGAGGCGTTCCGGGCCGACCGCCCCGACATCGCGCTGTTGGACGTCATGGTGCCCGGCCTGGACGGCGTCAGCCTGTGCCGCCGGATCCGGGACGAGTCGACCGTGCCGGTGATCATGCTGTCGGCGCGTGCCGACTCCATCGACGTCGTCCTCGGCCTGGAGGCGGGCGCCGACGACTACGTGACGAAGCCGTTCGACGGTGCCGTGCTGGTGGCCCGGATCCGTGCGGTGCTGCGCCGTTTCGGGCACGCCGGCGGGACCGCGCAGGCGGAGGAGGCCGCGTCCGCCGTCACCGGCACGCTGGCCTTCGGGGATCTGGAGATCGACACCGACGGCATGGAGGTGCGCCGGGCCGGCCGGCCGGTGGCGCTCACCCCGACCGAGATGCGGCTGCTGCTGGAGTTCTCCTCGGCACCGGGCACCGTGCTCTCCCGCGACAAGCTGCTGGAGCGCGTGTGGGACTACGGCTGGGGCGGGGATACCCGGGTCGTCGACGTGCATGTGCAGCGGCTGCGGCAGAAGATCGGCCAGGACCGGATCGACACGGTCCGCGGCTTCGGTTACAAGCTGAAGGCCTGAGCGGAGCGGCGGTATGCGGGGGATCCTTCGGAAGCCGGTCCGGCGCATGGAGCGCGCGGGCCTGCGCACGGGGCTCAGATGGAAGCTGAGCGCGGCGATCGCGCTGGTGGCCGGTCTGGTGGCGATCGTGCTGAGCCTGGTGGTGCACAACGCGGCTCGCGTCTCGATGCTGGACAACACGCGCGAACTGGCCAACGACCGGCTTCTGCTGGCCCAGCGCAACTACGAGCTGAACCGGGGGCCGATCTTCCCCTACATCAAGATCGACGATCCGGAGCTGCCGGCCGCGCTGCGCGAGAAGGTCGAGCAGGGCCGCCGGGCCAGTGACGTCTCCGAGCACGGCGGGGTGCCGGACATCTGGGCGGCCGTACCGATGAAGGACGGGCATGTGCTGTCCGTGCACCTCCATATGCCGGACCGCAGCACCGACATGATGAGGGACCTGGACCAGGCCCTGGTCATCGGCTCGGTCGCGGTCGTGCTCGGCGGCAGCGCGCTGGGCGTGCTGATCGGCGGCCAGCTGTCCCGCCGGCTGCGCAAGGCGGCGGCCGCCGCGAACCAGGTCGCCAAGGGCGAGACGGACGTGCGGGTGCGGGAGGCCATCGGCGGGGTCGTACGGGACGAGACCGACGATCTCGCGCGCGCGGTGGACGCGATGGCGGACGCGCTGCGGCAGCGCCTGGAGGCCGAGCGGCGGGTCACCGCCGACATCGCGCACGAGCTGCGCACCCCGGTGACGGGCCTGCTGACGGCCGCCGAACTGCTGCCGGCCGGCCGGCCCACGGAACTGGTGCTGGACCGGGCGAAGGCGATGCGCACGCTGGTCGAGGACGTCCTGGAGGTGGCCCGGCTCGACGGAGCCTCCGAGCGGGCCGAGCTCCAGGACATCATGCTGGGCGAGTTCGTCGCGCGCCGGGTGGCGGCCAAGGATCCGGACATCGCCGTGCGGGTGGTGCACGAGTCGGAGGTCACCACCGACCCACGGCGGCTGGAGCGGGTGCTGTTCAACCTGCTCGCCAACGCCGCCCGGCACGGCCGGCCACCCATCGAGGTCACCGTGGAGGGGCGGGTCATCCGGGTCCGCGACCACGGCCCCGGCTTCCCCGAGGAGCTGCTCGCCGAGGGCCCGAGCCGCTTCCGCACCGGCAGCAAGGACCGCGCCGGTCAGGGCCACGGCCTGGGCCTGACCATCGCGGCCGGCCAGGCGCGCGTGCTGGGCGCCCGGCTGACCTTCCGCAACGTACGGCCCGCGGGCGCGCCCGCCCACATTCCCGCGGAGGGCGCGGTGGCCGTCCTGTGGCTCCCGGAGCACGCCCCGACGAGCACGGGCAGCTATCCGATGCTGCCGCTGTCCGGGGGCAAGTAGCGGAGCAGCGCGTCGGCGGGCCCGTGAGGGCGGCCGGCGCGCCCTCAGGTGACCGCCACCACCAGCTCCTCCGCTCTCGACGGCCGCAGCCCGTCCGTCCTGTCCGCGAAGTAGCGCCGGGTGAGTTCCTCCGCCGGTATGTGGCGGGCGTCGCGGAAGCCGGACTCCCGGGTCAGGGCCAGCATCTGCGGGGGCGTGAAGTAGCTGAGGAACGGCGTGCCGGAGGCGCGCGCGCCCCGTTCCGCCGCCTGTTGGAAGGGCCGCAGCTCGGGCTCGACGTCGTCGGCCGGCCGCAGGAACGTGGTGGCGAGCAGTGAGCCGGGGGCGAGCGTCGCCAGTCGCCGGAAGCTCGCCGCGATGGCCTCCCGGGTGAGGTACATGGTGACGCCGGTGCAGGCCACGACCGCCGGGCGGCCCGGGTCGAGGCCGGCCGCGAGCAGCCGTCCCCACCAGTCCCCCTCGAAGTCGACCGGCACCAGCCGCAGCCAGTCGGGGACGCCGTACCCCAGCTCGGTGAGCCGCCGCCGCTTCCACTCCTGCGGGCCGGGCCGGTCCGCCTCGAACACCCGCAGGCCCGCGGCGATCTCCGGCCGGCGCTGGGCGAAGGTGTCCAGCCCGGCGCCGAGGACGACGTACTGGTCCACGCCGTGCGCGGCCTGCTCCACGACGAGGTCCTCGACGAAGCGGGCGCGGGCCGCGATGGACGCCCGCACGGGCCGGGTGTCCCGCTCGTCCATGTCCGGGCGGGCGCGCCAGCCGGCGTCGGGGTCCGCGAGCCGCAGCCCGACCTCGTCCTGGATGACGTGCGGCGGCGGATCGGCCTGGACGTGCAGCGCGCGCCACAGGGCCACCCGGACCGCCGTGTGGTCCGGCAGCACGGCGGCCTCCCCGCTCACCCGAAGTCCTTGGAGAAGTCCAGCTCCTCGCTGCGCTCGGTCAGCGAGTACCAGTTGCCGTTGTCGTCGCGGAAGATCGCCTCGATGCCGTACGGCCGCTCCTTCGGCTCCTGGATGAACTCCACTCCGCGGGCCGTGAAGGTCGCGTAGTCACCCCGGCAGTCGTCCGTGTGGAACGCGCCGGCGCCCAGCACCCCCTTGGCGACCAGCTTCTTCAGCGCCTCGGCGGACTCGGGGTCCAGGCCGGGGCCGTCCAGGCTCATCAGCGCCAGCTCCACGCCGGGCTGATCCTTGGCGCCGACGGTGACCCAGCGCATGTCGCCCACGGCCAGATCACTGCGCACCTCGAAGCCCAGCTTCTCGGTGAAGAACGCCTTCGTCCGCTGCTGGTCGGTGGTCCATACGGTGCTGATGCCCAAGCCCTTGATCATGGCTCCGCTCTCCTGTCGCGAGGCTGTCGTCCTGCTCGTCACCGTAGGCAGGGCCGGGCTCGGCGCGCTTCTTCGATGTTGCGGTGTTGAAGCCGCCGGCCCAGAGCATGGCGTAGCAGCCGGGTATGAGGGCGGCGCCGCGGCCCACGTGCTCGGTCCGGTACTCGCTCGGGGTGAGGCCGGTACGCGCCTTGAAGCGGGCGGAGAACGTGCCGAGGCTGCTGAAGCCGACCAGGGTGCAGATCTCGGTCACGGTGAGGTTGGCACCGCGCAGCATCTCCTCGGCGCGCTCGATGCGCCGGTGGGTCAGATACTGGCCGGGCGTCTCGCCGTACGCCTCCTTGAAGGCGCGCAGGAAGTGATACCGCGAGTACCCGGCGTGGGCCGCCACCGCGTCCAGGTCGAGGCCGGGGTCGGCCCAGTCCCGGTCCATGGCGTCCTTGGCCAGACGCAGGCGGCGGAGTTTGTCCATGGGCCGATGGTGGCAGGTGGCACTGACATCGGTGCCGAACCGGCAGGGATCAGCGCCGACAGCCCAGGGGCCGGCCTTGCGGTCGAGAGCTTCGGGCGGGCGGGTGGAAAAAGGCCGAAGGCCCCGTGCGGCGGACACGCACCGGGGCCTTCGAACGCAGGGGAACCTCAGACGGTCTCGGCCACAGCCGCCGGCATCACATCGTCACCGCCGTCCGCGGGAGTCGTCTGCGGCCCGCCCTTCAGCGGCACCTCCTTGACGAACAGCGACGCGATCAGCACCGGCACCGCGATGACCGCGCCGAGCAGGAACGCGGAGTGGGTCCCCGAGGAGACCGCGTGCTGATACGCCTCGCGCGCCACCGCCGGCAGCTTCTCCAGGCTCTTCGCGTCCAGCTGCGCCGACTTCTCGGTGATGTTCTTGCCCAGCGCGCCGGCCCGCTCGGCCATGACGTCCTGGACCCGGTGGTTGAACAGCGCGCCCATGATGGCCACACCGAAGGAGGAGCCGAGCGTACGGAAGAGGGTGGTGGACGAGGAGGCCACGCCCATGTCCTTCATCTCCACGCTGTTCTGCGCGACCAGCATGGTGATCTGCATCAGGCAGCCCATGCCCGCGCCGAGCACGGCCATGTAGATGCCGGAGGTCAGCCGGGTGGTGCCGGTGTCCATCAGGGACAGCAGGTACAGGCCGACGATCATCAGGACCCCGCCGGCGATCGGGAAGACCTTGTAGCGGCCGCTGTTGGTGGTGACCCGCCCGGCGACCATCGAGGTCACGAGCATCGCGCCGAGCATCGGCAGGAGCAGCAGACCGGAGTTGGTCGCGGAGGCGCCCTGCACCGACTGCTGGTAGAGCGGCAGGAACAGCGTGGCGCCGAACATCACGAAGCCGGTGATGAAGCCGATGACCGACATCAGGGTGAAGTTGCGGCTCTTGAAGATGTGCAGCGGCAGCACCGGCTCGGCGGCCTTGGTCTGCCAGAAGACGAACCCGACCAGCGTGGCCACGCCGATGCCGATCAGCTCCATGATCCGCGCGGATGTCCAGGCGTACTCGGTGCCGCCCCAGGTGGTGACCAGCACGATGGAGGTGATGCCGACGGTCAGCAGGATGACGCCGAGGTAGTCGATGCCCGCCTTGGCCCGCTTCTTGGGCAGGTGCAGCACGGCGGTGACCAGCCCGAGCGCGACCGCGCCGAGCGGCAGGTTGATGTAGAAGGCCCAGCGCCAGCCCCAGTTGTCGGTGATGGTGCCGCCGACCAGCGGGCCGCCGATCATCGCCAGCGCCATGACGCCGGCCATCATGCCCTGGTACTTGCCCCGCTCCCGCGGCGGCACGAGGTCACCGATGATCGCCATGACGCCGACCATCAGACCGCCGGCGCCCAGACCCTGCACGGCCCGGAACCCGATCAGCTGGCCCATGTCCTGGGCCATGCCGCTCAGCGCCGAGCCGATCAGGAAGATCACGATCGAACTGAGGAAGGCGCCCTTGCGCCCGAACATGTCACCGAGCTTGCCCCAGATCGGGGTGGAGGCCGCGGTGGCCAGGGTGTAGCCGGTGACGACCCAGGAGAGGTGCTCCAAGCCGCCCAGTTCGCCCACGATGGTGGGCATCGCCGTGCCGACGATCATGTTGTCGAGCATCGCGAGCATCATCGCGATCATGAGCGCGAGCAGCACCACCCGCACGCTTTTGGGCTGTTTGCCCTCTATGAGGTTTTCGACCCTGTCCGCCATCGTCTTCCCGTTTCCCCCTGCGGCGGCTACTTACTTGCCGCCCGGCTAGTTATCACTACACTGGGAAGGTAGACGCGCAACTAGCCGGGCGTCAAGTAAGTTTCCGCGGGAGCGCGAGGAGTACGAGGATGGGCGTCACCATGGACGGCACCAAGCAGCAGCGCCGCGGCAACACCCGCCAGCGCATCCAGGACGTGGCACTCGAACTCTTCGCGGAGCAGGGCTACGAGAAGACCTCCCTGCGGGAGATCGCCGAGCATCTCGACGTCACCAAGGCAGCCCTGTACTACCACTTCAAGACGAAGGAAGAGATCATCGTCAGCCTCTTCGAGGACCTGACGAAGCCGATCGAGGACCTGATCGAGTGGGGCAGGCAGCAGCCGCAGACCCTGGAGACGAGGCAGGAGATCGTCCGCCGCTACAGCGAGGCGCTCGCGGGCGCGGAACCGCTCTTCCGCTTCATGCAGGAGAACCAGGCGACGGTACGGGAGTTGCGCATCGGCGACACCTTCAAGGACCGGATGCGCGGCCTGCGGGACATCCTCATCGATCCGGAGGCGGAGCTGGTGGACCAGGTGCGCTCGGTCAGCGCGCTGTTCACGCTGCACGCCGGGATGTTCTTCATGCAGGACCTGGAAGGCGACTCCGAGAGGAAGCGCGAGGCCGTTCTCGAAGTCGCCCTGGACCTGGTCAGGCAGGCGCACGAGCACACCCGCGAGCGGGACTAGATCAGACGGTCACGCCCTTGGCGCGCAGGAACGCGACCGGGTCGACGGCGGAGCCGTAGTTCGGGGTCGTACGGATCTCGAAGTGCAGGTGGGGGCCCGTGGAGTTGCCGGTGGAGCCGGACAGGGCGATGTGCTGGCCGGTCTTGACGATCTGGCCGATCTTGACATCGATCCGCGACAGGTGCGCGTACTGCGAGTACGTGCCGTTGCCGTGCTTGACGACGACGGCGTTGCCGTACGCCGGACCGTCGCCGGCGCCGTTGGAGCCGGCCTTGACGACGGTGCCGCCGTGCGCGGCGACGACCTCGGTGCCGGTCGGGACGGCGAAGTCCTGGCCGCTGTGCTTGGCGACCCAGTGGCTGCCGGCCTGCGCGAAGCTGGCGGAGAGCGTGTACTTCTTCACCGGGTCGACCCAGGAGGCGGCGGACGCGGTGGCGGCGCTCGCGACCCCGGTCCCCAGTACGGCCGTGGCGCCGATGCCGGCAGCCAGGACGGCCACGCGGTTGCGGTGCGAGGACGGACGGGCGGAGCGGGACGTGAAGCGTCGGAACATGGGGACCTCGTGAGCTCGGGGACAGTCGGCCACCCGGCGCACAGACGTCCAACACAGACGTTCGCCGCAGCGGCCATCCCTTGGTAACCGAACACCCCGGAAGCGCTCAAAGGGCCTATCTACGGCGTCAGATAGTAAGTGCTGGCAAAATCGGGCACTTCTTGACAGATCTCTCGCAGGGCGGACACCGCCTCTGACGACGCGTTTTACCTGCGCCGCATTCAGGAGCAAAAGTCCCTTTTATCCGTCTATTTCCACTCACTATCCCCTTTAGTATGTGACGTAGGTCCTGTGCGGCTTATCACCGGCCGGCCAAACCGGCGAACACGGAAATGTGACGCAGACCTCTAGTCACCTACCGTTCAGTAACCCTACGGTTCCCCTCGCGCCACCCTCGTCGCAGATCATGCCCCTGACACTTCAGGACGCGTACGGACGCGCGTACGGACGTGAGAGGAACCCCCACCGATGACCACACGCCCCTGGGCGCGCCGCATCGCCGTCACCGCCGTCTCCGCGGCCGCCCTGGCCGCGCCGGCCGTCCCGGCCCAGGCCGCGGACACGACGAGCTCCGCCACGGCGGCCGCCAAGGTCGACTACGCCACCTGGCAGCAGGACTGCCGGGCGGTCATGGACCAGGCCCTGCCGTACCTGAAGGGCCGCATCGCCGCCGCCCGGCCCGGCGAGAAGCAGGCCATCGTCTTCGACATCGACAACACCACCCTGGAGACCGACTTCGGCTTCAGCTACCCCCAGCCGGCCAACAAGCCCGTCCTGGACGTCGCCCGGTACGCCCAGGACCACGGCGTCTCTCTCTTCTTCGTCACCGCCCGCCCCGGCGTCCTCTACTGGCCCACCGAGTACAACCTCGAACACGACGGCTACAACGTCTCCGACCTCCGCGTGCGCGGCCTGTTCGACCTCTTCAAGGACGTCGCCGC
The DNA here is from genome assembly GCF_055607665.1 of Streptomyces sp. NPDC036984. Classification (NCBI taxonomy): domain Bacteria; kingdom Bacillati; phylum Actinomycetota; class Actinomycetes; order Kitasatosporales; family Streptomycetaceae; genus Streptomyces; species Streptomyces sp. NPDC036984. The sequence goes on along the minus strand of NZ_JBVJRL010000017.1, from coordinate 147,795 downwards.
CTACAAGACCGCCCAGCGCGTCGACATCGAGAACGACGGCTACACGATCATCGCCAACATCGGCAACAGCGCCACGGACCTCTCCGGCGGCCACGCCGAGAAGACCTTCAAGCTGCCGGACTACGACGGGCAGTTGTCGTAACACGAACCGCACGCCCTGGTTAGGCTCCATCCGTACGTCGTACGCACACGGGGGTGGCGGATGGAGCCGGCCGTACTGGGCAGCAAGCTGGCCTCCAGCTTGCTCGGCCCGCTGGTGAAGAGACTGTTCGTCCAGGGCGGACCGGGCGCGGGACTGGTCGACCGGCCGGTGCGGCTTTCGGCGCTGGTGTCGTTCCGGGGTGAGAAGCGGACCCTGGCCGAGAAGGACGTGCACCGGCTGGCCGAGCGGATCGTGGCGCAGGCGGTGGCGTCGCCGGGCGAGCCCCCGTTCCCCGCCGACGAACAGGGGGCCGTGGCCGATGCACTGGCCCGCAGGCTGCTCGCCCTGGGCGACCTGGACATGGACGACGTACAGGCCGTACGCCTGGGCCACCAGGAGCTGGCCAAGCGGCTGAACTACGGCTCCCCCGCCGCCGACGGCCTGTCCGCCGACGCCTGCTACTTCCTCGACTCGGCCACCGAGTGGGCGTGCGTGCAGATACTGGAGTTCTTCACCCGCCGCTCCTCCTTCGTGGCACGCACGCTCGTCGAACAGAGCCGCTACTACGCCGAGCTCATCTCCAAGGTCGATGAGTTGATCTCCCGTGTCCCGCGGCCCGACGCCCGGGACACCGACTTCGAGCGCCGCTACCTGCCCTACGTCGCCGCCCAGCACGACCACATCACCATCTACGGCATCGACCTGCGCGACTCCCCCGACCGCTGGCCGCTGGAGGTCGCGTACCTCAGCCTGGAGGCGACCACCGCGCAGGAGGCTCCGCCGGAGGAACTGCCGGATGAGCGCCCGGCCGTCACCGCAGGTCGGCTGCCCGCCGAGGAAGCGCTGCTGACGGACTCCCGCGTCCTGCTGCGCGGCGACGCGGGGTCCGGCAAGACGACGCTGGTGCAGTGGCTGGCGGTCACGGCGGCCAGGCACAGCGGCCGCATCCCCTACGTGCTGCCCCTGCGCACCCTGATCCGCACGGGTCCCCTCCCGCCACCATCCGACTTCCTCAAGGCGGTGAGCTGCCCGCTGACGCCGCCGGACGGCTGGGCGGAACGCGTTCTGACGGCGGGACGTGGGCTGGTCCTGGTGGACGGCCTGGACGAGATCCCGGCCGCCGACCGCCACCACACCCGCGGCTGGCTCCGCTCCCTGCTCCAGGCCTACCCCGGCAACCGCTGGCTCCTGACCTCCCGCCCCACCGCCGTACGCCCCGACTGGCTGGCCCAGGAGGGCTTCCGGGAACTCACCCTGGCCCCGATGCGCCGCACCGACGTGGCGACGTTCGTCCACCGCTGGCACCAGGCGGCGCGGGCACCGGAGTACGAGCAGCCGCTCCTGGACTCCCTGCGCACCAAGCGGGACTTGGCCCGCCTGGCCACCAACCCCCTGATGTGCGGCCTGATCTGCGCCCTGCACCGGGAACGCCGGGGCTATCTGCCCACCGGCCGCAAGGAGCTGTACGACGCCGCCCTGTCGATGCTGCTCGCCCGGCGGGACCGGGAGCGGGGGATGGGGGTCGAGCCGGGTGAGGAAGTACAGCTGGAGCTGCTCCAGCGGCTGGCGTACGCGCTGGTGCTGAGCGGCCGCACGGAGATGGACGTCGACACGGCCGAGGGGATCGTGGAGCGCTGCCTGCCCGCGGTCGCATCGGCGCAGGGGGACGCGGCGACGGTGCTGCGGGACCTGCTCCTGCGCAGCGGCCTGCTGCGCCAGCCGGCCGAGGGGGTGGTCGACTTCGTCCACCGCACCTTTCAGGACTACCTGGGCGCCCGGTACGCGGTCGAGGAGGGCCACCTGGACGTCCTGGTCGGCCATGCCGACGACACGCAGTGGGAGGACGTCATCCGCATGGCGGTGGCGCACGCCCGGCCTCGCGAACGGGCCGTCGTCCTACGACGGTTGCTGGAGCGGGACACTCCTCGCCTGACCCTGCTGGCGCTGGCCTGCCTGGAGCATGCGGCGGCTTTGCAGCCAGGCGTGCGAGCGGAGGTGGAGTCACGAGCCGCCGCGCTGATCCCACCGCACACGGTGGAAGACGCCCGGGCTCTGGCCGAGGCCGGTCCGCTGGTGCTGGAACTGCTGCCGGGGCCGGAGGGGCTCACGGACGAGGAGGCGCAGGGCGTCGCGATCACCGCCTCACTGCTCGGCGAGGAGGAGCCGGAGGGAGCGATGGCGGTACTGCGGCGGTTCCGCGAGCATCCTGATCTGGACGTGCGGCGACAGCTCGTCGGAACATGGGGCCGGTTTCCCGCCGAGGAATACGCGGCCGAGGTGCTGGACCACCTCTCCCGGGCGGAACTGCGGATGACCTGCGAGTCGGAGGAGCAGCGCGCGGCTCTGGCCCGGATGCGGCCGTGGCCCGACCTCACGATCCGGGGCGCACACCGGTTGGAGGACATCCTGGCCGGGACGCCGACGCCCGAGGGGGTGAGGTCGCTGACCCTTACGGAGAACCCTCACCTCACCGATCTCAGCGCTCTCTTGCCGTTCAGCTCGCTGACCCAGCTGTGGATCGACGACTGCCCGGCGGCATACGGCGTGGAAAACCTTCGTGCTCTGCCGCTCACGCTGTTCGGCTGCTCGGGTCTCACCGATCTGACAGGGCTGCGCTTCCTGCGGTCGCTCACCACGATCACTGTGAGCCAGGAGCTGCCGGGCGACAGTCTCACCGACACCTTGCCGGTCGACGCACCGCTGGAATTCCTCTTCCTCGGCGCGCACAGCACCGATCGAACAGGGTTGCGAGGGCTGCAGAACCTGACGAGTCTGCAAGCGCTGAGCCTCGGGCCGCTGACGAGGCCACTGACGGCCGGCGACTGGCGGGAGACCGCCCGGCTTCCGGAACTGACCGACCTCTACCTGAACGCGAAGATCGTCCGGGATTTCCCCGACTCCTTCGCACAGATGCCGGATCTACCCGGTATCGAGACACTCCGCGTATCCATGATGCTCGGTACCGAGAACCTTTCCGACCTTGCGTCCCGGTTGCCGGGATTGCGCCAGGTGATTCTGACGAACCGGCACGGGCACACCTTCCCGCTCTCCCGTTTCGCCCCCTTCTTCCCCGGAGCGGACGTCACCCTGGACCGCCTCTGAGGACGGCGAAAGGGGCCGGCGCCCAAAGGCACCGGCCCCTTCACTCGGCTGAACCGCCGGAGGCTTACGCGTCCTTGCTCAGGTTGGGCCCAGCCCCACCCGCGGCCTGCTCGATCGGCGGGACATCGGGCAGCGCCGACTTCTCCTCACCCCGGAAGGTGAAGGTCTGGGCGTCGCCCTCGCCCTCGGTGTCCACGACCACGATGTGACCGGGGCGCAGCTCGCCGAAGAGGATCTTCTCCGAGAGCGTGTCCTCGATCTCGCGCTGGATCGTGCGGCGCAGCGGCCGCGCGCCCAGCACCGGGTCGTAACCCTTCTTGGCCAGCAGCTCCTTGGCGGACTGGGAGAGCTCGATGCCCATGTCCCGGTCCTTCAGGCGCTCGTCCACCTTGCCGACCATCAGGTCGACGATCCGCAGGATGTCCGCCTGCGTCAGCTGCGGGAAGACGACCACGTCGTCGACGCGGTTGAGGAACTCGGGGCGGAAGTGCTGCTTCAGCTCGTCCGACACCTTGTTCTTCATGCGCTCGTAGTTGGTCTTCGTGTCACCCGAGGCCGCGAAGCCCAGGTTGAAGCCCTTGGAGATGTCCCGGGTGCCGAGGTTGGTCGTCATGATGATGACCGTGTTCTTGAAGTCCACGACCCGGCCCTGGGAGTCGGTCAGGCGACCGTCCTCCAGGATCTGGAGCAGCGAGTTGAAGATGTCCGGGTGGGCCTTCTCGACCTCGTCGAAGAGGACGACGGAGAACGGCTTGCGGCGGACCTTCTCGGTCAGCTGGCCGCCCTCTTCGTAACCCACGTATCCGGGCGGGGAACCGAAGAGACGCGACACCGTGTGCTTCTCGCTGAACTCCGACATGTCGAGGGAGATCAGCGCGTCCTCGTCACCGAAGAGGAACTCGGCGAGCGCCTTGGACAGCTCGGTCTTACCGACACCGGACGGGCCGGCGAAGATGAACGAACCACCCGGACGCTTCGGGTCCTTCAGACCGGCACGCGTACGGCGGATCGCCTTCGACAGCGCCTTGACGGCGTCGTTCTGGCCGATGACCCGCTTGTGGAGCTCGTCCTCCATGCGCAGCAGGCGGGACGACTCCTCCTCCGTGAGCTTGAAGACGGGGATGCCCGTCGCCGTGGCGAGGACCTCGGCGATCAGCTCGCCGTCGACCTCGGCGACGACGTCCATGTCGCCGGCCTTCCACTCCTTCTCGCGCTTGGCCTTGGCGGCCAGGAGCTGCTTCTCCTTGTCGCGCAGCGAGGCGGCCTTCTCGAAGTCCTGCGAGTCGATCGCGGACTCCTTGTCCCGGCGGACGGCGGCGATCTTCTCGTCGAACTCGCGCAGGTCCGGCGGAGCGGTCATCCGGCGGATGCGCATCCGGGAACCGGCCTCGTCGATCAGGTCGATCGCCTTGTCCGGCAGGAAGCGGTCCGAGATGTACCGGTCGGCCAGGGTGGCGGCCTGGACCAGGGCCTCGTCCGTGATGGAGACGCGGTGGTGCGCCTCGTACCGGTCGCGCAGACCCTTGAGGATCTCGATCGTGTGCGGCAGGGACGGCTCGGCGACCTGGATGGGCTGGAAGCGGCGCTCCAGGGCCGCGTCCTTCTCCAGGTGCTTGCGGTACTCGTCCAGGGTGGTCGCACCGATGGTCTGGAGCTCACCGCGGGCCAGCATCGGCTTGAGGATGCTCGCCGCGTCGATGGCGCCCTCGGCGGCACCCGCACCGACCAGCGTGTGCAGCTCGTCGATGAACAGGATGATGTCGCCGCGGGTGCGGATCTCCTTGAGCACCTTCTTCAGGCGCTCCTCGAAGTCACCGCGGTAGCGGGAGCCGGCGACCAGGGCGCCGAGGTCCAGCGTGTAGAGGTGCTTGTCCTTGAGCGTCTCGGGCACCTCGCCCTTGACGATGGCCTGGGCGAGGCCCTCGACGACGGCGGTCTTGCCGACGCCGGGCTCACCGATCAGCACCGGGTTGTTCTTCGTACGGCGGGACAGCACCTGCATGACCCGCTCGATCTCCTTCTCGCGCCCGATGACCGGGTCGAGCTTGGATTCACGAGCGGCCTGGGTGAGGTTCCGGCCGAACTGGTCCAGGACGAGAGAGGTCGAGGGGGTGCCCTCGGCCGGGCCGCCCGCGGTGGCGGTCTCCTTGCCCTGGTAACCGGAGAGCAGCTGGATGACCTGCTGCCGCACCCGGTTGAGGTCTGCGCCCAGCTTGACCAGGACCTGGGCGGCGACGCCCTCGCCCTCGCGGATCAGGCCGAGCAGGATGTGCTCCGTGCCGATGTAGTTGTGGCCCAGCTGAAGGGCCTCGCGGAGCGACAGCTCCAGGACCTTCTTGGCACGGGGGGTGAAGGGGATGTGCCCGGACGGGGCCTGCTGGCCCTGGCCGATGATCTCCTCCACCTGCTGACGGACCGCCTCAAGCGAAATGCCGAGGCTCTCCAGGGCCTTAGCGGCGACACCTTCGCCCTCGTGGATGAGACCCAGGAGGATGTGCTCGGTGCCGATGTAGTTGTGGTTGAGCATCCGGGCTTCTTCCTGAGCCAGGACGACAACCCGCCGCGCGCGGTCGGTGAACCTCTCGAACATCGTTAATCGCTCCTCAGAGCGGTCAGGCAGTGGGGGGAACTTCCCCTCCCTGTCCTTCCGCAGCTTAGTCCCGCAAGCGGGGACCGCTCATTCCAACTGCCGACACCGTCGATGGCCTCCTGACCCCGAACGCCGACATCTGCTCCAACCCGATGGTGCGAGACGATGTTCCCGCAGGCCAGGCAGTTACCCCAGTCGCCAGTACGCCGATGGCGAACGTGAGACGGCCTGTCCTGCGTGTCGCCCCCTCCCACTAGGCATGTCTTACCCGCAGGGACGGACACTCCATGCGGCGCGCACCGGTTCCCTCCGCTATGGGCGAACAACCTTGCGCCTCCCCGGACCCCCAAGCGCCCCCTTTTCCGGCACTCTGCGCAGCAGACAGGCCACCCAGCGTAACCTGACGGCCGCTCCGGCGGTTTCACTTGGCATGGTTGGCTCCGTCCCCACGACCCCCACCGTCCCTCTTCCCCGCCGGCCCCTCGATCCGGATGCACCCGGCAGCGGCGGTCCGGTCGCCGGTGATCTCTCCGGCGGTGTTTTCCCCACCGGAGCTCTCTGCGCCGGCCCGGACGCACGGGCCCGGCTCTGGTACGAGAACGATCTGGGCTGGCCGACAGTGCCCGGGCGGCCGCTGAGGCTGCTCACGGGGGTGCGGTTCGACGTCCTGGACGTGCCGGCCGAGGCGGGCGCGGAAGCGCTCCGGCATCTCGCGCCGGGCTCTCCGGTGGCCCTGCGGGGCGACCGGATGGAGCTGCTGGTGGCCGCGGGCAGCGCGGAGGAGCTGCCCGGACTGCTGGACTGGCTGGAGTGGGGCGCCGTGGCTCTGGACCTGCGGGTCCTGGGAGCGGGCGACATGCTGGAGGCACCGCCGCCACCTGGGCAGGCCGCGGCCGCCGCGGGACTGGAACCGGTGCGGTCCTCACCCGCACGCGGACGGACCGCGCTCCTTGCCCCCGAAGCCGTGCAGGGGGCCGCTTCGTGGCTGCGGCCCCCCGGGCCGGGAGGCGAGGCCGAGGCCTCGCTGCCGGCGATGCCGGCCGTGGGGCGCGAGGGGAGCGCCCCCGATCTCGTACGACTGGTGGACACGGTGGCAGCTCACTGTCACCGGGTCCGGCTGCGGCGCGTGTGCGCCGGTCATCCCGCCGGCCGGCGGAATCAGCCGTTGGCCTTCTCGTAGGCCTCGCGGATGGAGGCCGGGACGCGGCCGCGGTCGTTGACCTCGTAGCCGTTCTCCTTCGCCCAGGCGCGGATGGCCGCGGTGTCCTGGTTGCCGCCGGAAGCGGCACGCGCCTTTCCACGCCCACCGGAGGCACGGCCGCCGGTACGGCGCCCGCCCTTCACATAGGGGTCGAGAAGGCTACGCAGCTTGTCCGCATTGGCAGTCGTGAGATCGATCTCATACGTCTTGCCGTCCAGCGCGAACGTCACGGTCTCGTCCGCCTCGCCGCCGTCGAGGTCGTCGACAAGAAGGACCTGAACCTTCTGTGCCACCGCATTTCCTTTCATCGATAACGTTGAGGGCCAGGGGTGTGCGGCGTCCGCCGTTTCGCCGCCCCTGTTATATGCAGTACTGCAGTACGTCGGAAAGCAAACCGCTTTTGCCGGAAAAACACAAACCCCCGGGAGTGACTCAGTGGACCGCCCGCGCCCGGAAACATGCGCGTTTCGGACATAGGGCACCGGGGCAATGACGATCACAGATGCAGAAGCATCCGGCTGTTGCCCAAGGTGTTCGGCTTCACTCGTTCGAGACCGAGGAACTCCGCGACGCCCTCGTCATAGGAACGCAAGAGCTCCGCGTAGACATCGGTGTCGACCGGTGTCTCCCCGATCTCCACGAAGCCGTGCTTGCCGAAGAAGTCCACTTCGAAGGTCAGGCAGAAAACCCGGCGAACGCCGAGCCAGCGCGCGGTCTGGAGCAACTTCTCCAGCAACTGATGCCCCACGCCGGCGCCCTTGAGGCCGGGCTTCACCGCCAGAGTGCGCACTTCCGCGAGGTCCTCCCACATGACGTGCAGGGCACCGCAGCCGACCACCTCGGCGTTGTCGTCGCGTTCCGCGACCCAGAACTCCTGGATGTCCTCGTAAAGGGTGACCGTGGCTTTGTCGAGCAGGATCCGGTCGCGGACGTAGGCGTCGAGGAGGTGGCGCACGGCGGGGACATCGCTGGTCCGGGCCCGTCGGACGGTGATGGCTTTTGCGGAGACTTCGGGACGCTCTGCTGACATGAGCGGACGCTATCGCCCGTCGGCCTCCCCCGCCGCGCCGGGGTTCTCCTCTTGCCGGGCTTCGGGGGCTTCCTGTTGCCGCGCAGCTTCCTGGGTTTCTTCCGGGCCCTGGACGATGCGTACGGCGTCCCTGAGGGCCTGACGCTGTTCCTCGCTCATCATCCCGAAGAAGGCGACGAGAGCGGCGGCCGGGTTGTCGCTCTGCGACCAGGCGTCGTTCATCAGGGCGGCGGCGTAGGCGGCGCGTGTCGACACGGCCTCATATCGATAGGCCCGGCCTTCCGCCTCGCGGCGCACCCAGCCCTTCTGATGGAGATTGTCCAAAACGGTCATCACGGTGGTGTATGCGATGGAGCGTTCCTGCTGGAGGTCTTCCAGGACTTCTCGAACGGTCACCGGGCGGTTCCACTTCCACACCCGCGTCATGACCGCGTCTTCGAGTTCTCCCAAGGGGCGAGGCACAGCTCAGAACAATAGTGGGAGATCCCGGCAATGGCGTGCCGGACGTGCGCTAGGACTACAAACGCGAACAAAAAGGGCGTACGACTCGGAAAGCGCCGGAGCGCGGGAGCCGTACGCCAGGACGGGGGAGGGCTTTTGCCGGGGGCTGCCTGAAGTGCGCCGAAGCCCTGCTCAGGCGTCGCCGCGGGCGGCTGCCTCGCGGGCGAGGGCAGCGTCGACGGCCGCGTCCTCCTTGGTCTTGGCGGCCCCGCCCTGGGTCTTCACGATCACCCTGACCACACCGACGAAGAACACAGCCATGACGACCGGCGGCACGAGCGCGGAGACGTAGTCCATGCCTCCAGAGTAGCCAGCCGGGAACGGGCGAAAGGGGCGGGGTGCACGAACCCCGGCGGGGGTCGAGTCGCTTACCGGCGCCAGCAGGGCGCCTCCCCCGGGCTCTCGGCTCACTCGAGCAGAAGGCCCCCCGTGCCACCTGGGGGTCCCCGTGCTCGTGCTCGAAGAGCTGGGGGGAGACACGACTGCCCGCAACGGCGGCGGCGCCGTGACGCCGACGGCACTGCGACCCCCAGCGGCCGCCGACGAGCCCACCGCACGAGGGCGCCCGCCCCCGACCGCGGGAGCCGCGTGGGTGGTGCGGGTGGGAAATGGGGCTCGGTCGGCGGCCGGGGTCAGCCCGCGGCGAGTTGGCGGGGCTCTGTCGGCTCGGCGGGGGGCGAGGGCTTGCGGCGCGGGAAGACCTCACCCGGCGTGGGGATGGGCCGCTTCGGCGCCGCAGGCCCCGGCTCCGGTGCGGGCCGCTCCGCGGGCCCCGGCGCCGGCTTCGTCGCGGGGTTCTGCGGGGGCTGTGAGGGCCTGTCGGGCTGCCCCTCGTCCTGGCAGACCCCCGACTCCCCCGCGCCGCCGGCAAGGGCCAGCAGGCGCGTCCGCGCGGGCGGCACGGCGGGCGCCGGCACCTTTCGCGACCCCTGCGCGAACCGGGCTCGCACGTCCTGCTCCGCCAGCGCCCGGCAGCGGTCCAGCAGCGCGGCCGCCGCGGGGTTCCCGCGCAGCGCCCGGAGCGCGGCGAGGTCGTCCGGCGTCGGCCGGTGCCCGGCTCCGAGCACCTCCTCCAGCAGGGCCAGGTAACCGGCGGCGGTGCCCGGCAGGGCGGCCCGGTACCGGCCCAGGTCGGCCACCAGGAAGGCGCGCAGTCTGGCCCCCTCGCACATCGCCTCGTCGAGCGACTCGGCGAGCCGGAAACAGTCCTGCACGTCCTCGGCGGAGGCGTGGCCGGGGTGGAGGGCGAGGGCGAGGGCGCGGCGGAGCACACGCAGCTCCTCCACGCCGAACGCCATGCCGCCGCGGGATCCATATGGCGTGGGCATGCGGCGACGCTACCGTCTAATCGGACAAAAGTGACGAATCCGGACGTTGTTTCGCCGCGTGTCGCTCCGGGTTTCCCTCGTCCGGGGTCACCGGCGGGGCCGGCGGCCGCGCGGGCGCCGGCCGTCCCTCACAGCCGCGAGACGTTCCGCTCGTACACCATGCGCAGCCCGATCAGCGTCAGCCACGGCTGGTGCTCGTCGATCACCGAGGACTCGCCCAGCACCATCGGCGCGAGACCACCCGTGGCGATCACCGTCACCTCGTCCGGATCGTCCGCCAGCTCCCGCGCCATCCGGCTGACCACCCCGTCGACCTGGCCGGCGAACCCGTACACGATGCCCGCCTGCATGGCCTCGACCGTGTTCTTGCCGATCACGCTGCGCGGCCGGGCCACCTCGATCTTCCGCAGCTGCGCACCCTTGACGCCGAGCGCCTCCACGGAGATCTCGATGCCGGGCGCGATCACCCCGCCGACGTACTCCCCGCGCGCGGAGACCGCGTCGAAGGTGGTCGCCGTACCGAAGTCCACGACGATCGCCGGGCCGCCGTACAGCTCGACGGCCGCGACCGCGTTGATGATCCGGTCCGCGCCGACCTCCTTGGGATTGTCGGTGAGGATCGGCACGCCCGTCTTCACGCCCGGCTCGACCAGGACGGCGGGCACGTCGCCGTAGTACCGCCGGGTGACCTCGCGCAGCTCGTGCAGCACCGACGGGACGGTCGCGCAGATCGCGATGCCGTCGATGCCGTCGCCCAGCTCCTCACCGAGCAGCGGGTGCATGCCCATCAGCCCCTGGAGCAGCACCGCCAGCTCGTCCGCCGTGCGGCGCGCGTCCGTGGAGATGCGCCAGTGCTCGACGATGTCCTCGCCGTCGAACAGACCGAGGACGGTGTGCGTGTTGCCGACGTCGATCGTGAGCAGCATCGCCGTTACTCCGCCTCGCGCAGGTCCAGGCCGATGTCCAGGATCGGCGAGGAGTGGGTGAGCGCGCCGACGGCCAGGAACTCCACGCCGGTCTCGGCGTACGCGCGCGCGTTGGCGAGCGTCAGCCGCCCGGATGCCTCCAGCAGCGCCCGGCCGCCGACGATGCCCACGGCCTCCGCGCACTCGTTCGGCGTGAAGTTGTCCAGCAGGATCAGGTCGGCGCCCGCCTCCACGACCTCGCGCAGCTGGTGCAGGGTGTCGACCTCCACCTCGATCGGCACGTCCGGGAAAGCCTCCCGTACGGCCTTGAAGGCCTGTGCGACGCCGCCGGCGGCGACCACGTGGTTGTCCTTCACCAGGGCCGCGTCGGACAGCGACATGCGGTGGTTGACGCCCCCGCCGCAGCGCACGGCGAACTTCTCCAGCGAGCGCAGGCCCGGGGTCGTCTTGCGGGTGTCGCGCACGCGCGTCTTGGTGCCCTCCAGCGCGTCCGCCCAGGCGCGCGTGGCGGTCGCGATGCCGGACAGGCGGCACAGGATGTTCAGCGCGCTGCGCTCGGCGGTGAGCAGGTCACGCGTACGCGTGGTGACCGACAGCAGCTTCTGCCCGGCCTCGATCCGGTCACCGTCCTCCACGTGCCGCTCGACCTCGAACTCGTCCGTGCAGACCACGGAGAGCACGGCCTCGGCGACCCGGAGGCCGGCCACGACGCCCGCCTCGCGCGCGGTGAAGTCGGCGGTGGCCACCGCGTCCTCGGGGATGGTCGACACGGTCGTCACGTCCACGCCGCCGTCCAGGTCCTCCTGGATGGCGACGTTGGCGATGTCCTCGACCTCCACGGGGTCGAGTCCGGCGGCGGCCAGCAACTCGGCGAGCGCGGGGTCGAGCCCGCACTCCAGGTACTCCTCGTCGCCCTCGGCGCCGCAGGCGCAGCCGTCGCCGCAGCCACCGGTCGGGGCGAGAGGAAGGTCGTCGGTGCTCACGTCTGTCACTGCTCCTGGGGCGCTTGTTACCGGATAGGGGGGAAGTCTGCGGTGTCGGTGGTGCGTACGGCCAGCGACCGGTCCGGGTTGAGCCGTACGACGATGTGGCGCCGCCAGTTCGTGTCGTCGCGCTCGGCCCGGTCCTCGCGCCAGTGGCAGCCGCGGGTCTCCTCGCGCAGCCGGGCGGCGGCGACCAGGACCCGGGCCACGCACAGGAGGTTCGTCGCCTCCCAGGTGTCCACGCCGGGCTCGGCGGTCTTGCCGTTCTCCTCCAGCGCGTCCCGGGCCTCGCTGTGCAGCTTCTGGAGCTGGTCCGCGGCCTTGGCGAGGGACTCCTCGGAGCGCAGCACGCCCGCGCCCTCGGTCATGATCCGCTGGATGGCGAACCGGGACTCGGGGGCGAGCAGCGGGTGCGCGGGCTTGCCCGGGGACGGGACCGGCGCGGGCACGCGCGCGTGGAGGCCGTTCTCGGCCCGCACGGCGGCGATGTCGGCGGCGATCCGCTCGGCGTAGACGAGCCCTTCCAGGAGGGAGTTGGAGGCCAGCCGGTTGGCGCCGTGCACGCCGGTGCAGGCGACCTCGCCGCACGCGTACAGGCCCGGCACGGTCGTCCGGCCCCGGGCGTCGGTGCGGACACCTCCGGAGGCGTAGTGGGCGGCCGGGGCGATCGGGATGGGCTCGGTGACCGGGTCGATGCCGTTCGACCGGCAGGCGGCCAGGATGGTCGGGAAGCGGTGCTCCCACATGTCGGCGCCGAAGTGCCGGGCGTCGAGGAACATGTGCTCCGCGTCCTGCTCCAGCATCCGCCGCAGGATGCCCTTGGCGACGATGTCCCGCGGCGCCAGCTCCGCCAGCTCGTGCTGGCCGACCATGAAGCGCACACCGTCCCCGTCGACCAGGTGGGCGCCCTCACCGCGCACCGCCTCCGAGACGAGCGGCTGCTGCCCCTCGGCCTCCGGGCCGAGGAAGAGCACCGTCGGGTGGAACTGCACGAATTCGAGGTCGCTCACCTCCGCGCCCGCGCGCAGCGCCAGCGCCACGCCGTCGCCGGTCGACACCGACGGGTTGGTGGTCGCGGAGAACACCTGGCCCATGCCGCCGGTCGCGAGGACGACCGCGGGGGCGTGCACGGCGCCCACGCCGTCGTGCTGGCCCTCCCCCATCACGTGCAGGGTGACCCCGGCCGCGCGGCCGTCGGGGTCGGTCAGCAGATCCAGCACGAGCGCGTTCTCGATCGTGCGCAGCCCACGCGCCTGTACGGCCTCCACGAGCGCCCGGGAGACCTCCGCGCCGGTCGCGTCGCCGCCCGCGTGCGCGATCCGGCGCCGGTGGTGGCCGCCCTCGCGGGTGAGGTGGATGCCGCCCTCGTCGTCGGTGTCGAAGTGGGCGCCGGTGGAGATCAGCCGCCGTACGGCGTCGGGGCCCTCGGTGACGAGGATCCGTACGGCCTCCTCGTCGCACAGGCCCGCGCCCGCGACCAGTGTGTCCTCCAGGTGCTGTTCGGGGGTGTCGCCCTCGCCGAGGGCGGCCGCGACGCCGCCCTGCGCCCAGCGGGTGGAGCCGTCGTCGAGGCGCGCCTTGGTGACCACGACCGTGGTCAGGCCTGCCGCGTGGCAGCGCAGGGCGGCGGTCAGGCCGGCCACGCCGGACCCGACGATGACCACGTCCGCGGAGATGGACCACCCGGGGGCGGGTGCGTGCAGTCGTATGCCCGTGCTGGTCACAAGGCGGCTCCGAGGGATCCGAAGGTGAGCGGGATGTTGTCGATCAACCGGGTCGTGCCGACCCGGGCCGCGACGGCGAGGACGGCCTCGCCGGTGAAGTCGTCGCCGATCTCGGTGAAGTCGGCGGGGTCGACCAGCGCCAGGTAGTCCAGCCGGAGCGGCGGGTCGAAGCGGGCGGCCTCGTCCAGCACCGTCCGGGCGGCCGCCCGGACGGCCGCCGGGCCGCCGGGCGCGGCGGTGGCCACCGCGTGCGCGTCGGCCGCCGCGCGGGACTCCCCTATGGCGCTCAGCGCCTCGGCACGCGCGTGCGTGGAGGGCACCTCCCGGGCCCGCGCGCGCAGCGCCTCCTGCGCCGCGTGCCGGTCCCGGCCGGCGAACAGCGCGCGGGACAGCGCGAGCGCGGTACGGCGCTCCTCCGCCGAGAGGTAGCGGTTGCGGCTGGACAGGGCGAGCCCGTCCTCCTCGCGCACGGTCGGTACGGCGACGATCTCGACGCCGAAGTTCAGGTCCCGCACCATGCGCCGGATCAGGGCCAGCTGCTGGGCGTCCTTCTGCCCGAACAGGGCGATGTCGGGGCGGGTGAGGTGCAGCAGCTTGGCGACGACGGTGAGCATGCCGTCGAAGTGGCCGGGCCGCGAGGCCCCCTCCAGGCGCTCGCCCATGGGGCCCGCGGAGACGCGCACCTGGGGTTCACCGCCGGGGTAGACCTCGTCGACGGAGGGCGCGAACACGGCGTCGGCGCCCGCCTGCTCGGCGAGCTTCAGGTCGGCGTCCAAGGTGCGCGGGTAGCGGTCCAGGTCCTCGCCGGCACCGAACTGGAGCGGGTTGACGAAGACCGTGACGACGACCTCGCCGTCCCGGCCGGCGATCTCGCGCGCGGTGCGGATGAGGGTCGCGTGGCCCTCGTGCAGGGCGCCCATGGTCATCACGACGGCGCGGCGGCCGTGGCGCACGCGCGCGTGCAGCTCGTCGGCGGTGCTCAGCAGGGCGGTGGTCATCGGTCGTTCCCCTCGGTGCCGGTCGTGCCGTCGGTGCCGGTCGTGCCGCCCGTTGCGCCGGCCCCGTCGGCGAGCACCCCGAGCAGGTCCTCGGCGAGTTCCGGCTTCAGCAGGCCGTGGGCGAGCGCGCGGTCGGCGGTCGCGCGGGCCATCGCCAGATAGCCCGCCACGGTCTGCGGGGCGTGCCGGCGCAGCTCGCTGACGTGCGCGGCGACCGTGCCCGCGTCCCCGCGCGCGACCGGCCCGGTCAGGGCGGCGTCGCCGGAGCGCAGGGCGTTGTCCAGGGCGGCGCCGAGCAGCGGGCCGAGCATCCGGTCGGGCGCCTCCACACCGGCCGTGCGCAGCAGCTCCATGGACTGGGCGACCAGGGTCACCAGGTGGTTGGCGCCGAGCGCGAGGGCCGCGTGGTACAGCGGGCGGTTCTGCTCGCTGATCCACTCCGGCTCGCCGCCCATCTCGATCACCAGGGCCTCGGCGGCCAGCCGCAGCTCCTCGGGCGCGGTGACGCCGAAAGAGCAGCCCGCGAGCCGCTGGACGTCCACGGGCGTGCCGGTGAAGGTCATCGCCGGGTGCAGGGCCAGCGGCAGCGCGCCCACCCGCAGGGCCGGGTCGAGGACCTTGGTGCCGTACCGCCCGGAGGTGTGCACGAGCAGCTGTCCCGGCCGTACCGCGCCCGTGTCGGCGAGCCCGGCGACCAGGCCCGGCAGGGCGTCGTCGGGGACCGTGAGCAGCACCAGGTCGGCGCGCTGGAGCACCTCGGCGGGCGGCACCAGCGGGACGTCCGGGAGCATGGTCTCGGCACGCCTGCGGGAGGCGTCGGAGACTCCGGAGACGGCCACCGGGCGGTGCCCGGCGAGCTGGAGTGACGCGGCCAGCGCGGGGCCCACACGGCCGGCGCCGACGACGCCGACGGTGAGCCGCGCGGGGCGGTCCTTGAGGTCTTGCTGGTGGACTGTACTCACGCGACGGCGGCCTTCCCGTTCCAGTCCGCTCTGGGTACCGGACGATTTCTCGTCATGTTAACGCTATCGGGTACGGCGGCGGCCGGTTGTCCACAGGCTGTGGGTTTCGCCACGCCCTCGCGGCGGGCCGGCCGCACCGTAATTCGGGTGCCCCCGCTCGGGTGACGCGGCATGATCACGCGCATGAGCGACGCGGTGGGGCAGGACGAGGTGCGGTCGGTGCGGGAGCGGCGGGCGGCCGCCTACCGGACGGCCCGGGTGCTGTCGCGCCCCAGCCTGCGCGACACGATCCGGGAACGGCTGACGGAGCTGATGGACACGGCGCCCGAGGTCTACGACCTGGACGAGCCGGGCGATCTGTACGGCGACCGGATCGTGGCGCATCTGGAGGAACGGGTCGCCGCCCTGCTCGGTATGGAGGCCGCCGCGTTCTTCCCGACCGGCACCATGGCGCAGCAGGTCGCCCTGCGCTGCTGGGCCGCCCGCACCGGCAGCCCGACGGTCGCCCTGCACCCGCTCGCCCACCCGGAAGTGCACGAGCGGAACGCCTTCAGAGACGTAAGCGGCCTGCGCTCGGTCCACCCGACCACCGAACCCCGGCTGCCCACGGCCGCCGAGGTGCACGACTTCGAAGAGCCCTTCGGCACACTCATGCTGGAACTGCCCCTCAGGGACGCCGGTTTCGTGCTGCCCACATGGCAGGAGCTGACCGAGGTCGTCGCGGCGGCGCGGGAGCGCGACGCGGTGGTGCACTTCGACGGCGCGCGCCTGTGGGAGTCCACCGTGCACTTCGGCCGCCCGCTGGAGGAGATCGCCGGCCTCGCCGACACCGTCTACGTGTCGTTCTACAAGTCCCTCGGCGGCTTCGGCGGTGCCGCGGTCGCCGGCCCGAGGACGCTGATCGAGGAGGCCAAGGCCTGGCGGCACCGGTACGGCGGCATGATCGTGCAGCAGTTCCCCACGGTGCTGTCGGCGCTCGCCGGGCTCGACCGGAAGCTGCCCCGGCTGCCCGAGTACGTGCGGCACGCGCGCGTGGTGGCCTCCTCGCTGCGCGAGGGGCTGGCGGGCGCCGGGGTGCCCTGGTCGCGCGTCCACCCGGCCGAACCGCACATCCACCAGTTCCAGGTCTGGGTGCCGTACGACGCGGACGTGGCGGCCGAGGCGGCGGTGCGGCAGGCCGAGGAGTCCTCGGTGCTGCTGTTCGCGAGCGGCTGGGAGCAGGCCGGCCCCGGGCTGGCGTGCACGGAGGTCACGGTGGACGAGGCCGGGCTGGAGTGGACGGCGGAGGATGTGCGGGCGGCGGCCGGCGCGTTCGTGGCGCGGCTGCAGAAGAGGGCCTAGCCGGGAACCCGTGCGTCCGGTTGGGCGCACGGGACTTCCTACGGCGCGTGGATCACAGCGCGCGCGGGCGCAGCCAGCGGTTCAGGGCGCCCCGCAGCCGCCCGCGCGCCGGACGCTCGGCGATGACCGCGCGGAAGCGCCGGTATTCGCTCAGCTCGCGCACCAGATCGAGGTCGTGGCGGCCCGGTGCGGGCGGCTCGGGCTCGCCGTGCAGGCGGGCGCGGTAGCTGTCGAGGTGGTACTGCTGAGTGATGCTCATGGCGGATCGCCTTCTCGGGACGTGAACTGATCACTGTCTGATCGCTGACTGATCACCGACCGCTCGGTGACTGATCGGGCTCCGCGGCTGCCCCGGTGCCTTCAGCCTGCTCCGGTGCGGAGCCGATGTCCCGTGGATTGACGACTGCCGTCAATCGACGCGGGCGATGTCGGTGGGCGGGTGCACGATGGGGTCATGAGCGTGACCATCGACATCACCGGGCTGTCCGTGGAGCGGGTCTCCGTCGTGCCCTCTCCCCTGGCCGAGCTGGGAATGGCGTTGCACGCGCTCAGCGAGCCCGGCCACCACCCCGACCTGCGGGGCTGGGCCACCGCCGTCTCCTCCCGGCTGGACCCCTGCCTGGCCGACCGGCTGTGCGAGGCGGACTTCCTGTGGCGTACGACGTTCTCGGACGTCTTCGCCCCCTTCGGCGCCGTCCCGGGCGGCCGCGCGCTCCCCGGCGCCACACTCGCCGAAGAGCTGGACCTGCTGGACAAGCTGACGGACGAACAGTTCGTCAACGCGGCTCTGGAGTTCACCTGCCAGCTGCGCTACGACGTCCGGGACCCCGGCCCGCTGGCCGACCCGGAGCTGCGCCGCCGCTCCCTCGAACTGGCCGCCGCGCGCGGTGCCGTACAGGAGCGGTTCACGCGCCGGCTGCTGGAGGACCCGCCGGTCGTACGGGCGTGGTTCCGGCAGCTGATGCTCGACTGCGACGAGGCGTTCTTCGCCGACACCTGGGCCCGCCTCGAACCCCAGCTCGCCGCCGACGCCCGGCACAAGACCGAACTGCTGCGCCACAAGGGCCTCGGCGCAGCCCTCGCATCCCTCTCCGGTGCGGTCTCCCTGGACGAGGAGGCCGCGCTGATCACGGTCGACAAGCTGCTGGTGGGGCGCACCGCCACCGGCGACGGCGGCCTGGTGCTGGTGCCGACCAGCCTCGGCTGGCCGCACCTGATGGTCCTGCACCGGTACGGCTGGCAGCCCTCGATCACCTACCCGGCGAGCGGTTCGCGTCCCCAGGCCCCGTCCGTCGAGCAGCTCACCCGCCGGCTGGAGGCGCTGGCGCACCCGGTGCGGATGCGGCTGTGCCGGCACCTCGCGCGCGCCCCGCACACCACCAGCGAGCTGGCGGACGCGCACGGCATGTCGGCGCCCGAGATATCCCGGCACCTGTCGGTGCTGAAGAAGGCGGGCCTGATCACCGGCTGCCGCCGCGGCCGGTACGTCCAGCACCAGCTGGACCTGTCCGCCGTGGGCCGGCTGGGCAGCGACTTCATCGAGGGCGTCCTGCGCTGAGGCCCGGGCCGGCCCGGGCTCCCCGCGCCGGAGCCGGTGCGCGCTGTGGCGTCAGCCGTGGCCGCCCGCCCGCACCAGCCCCGTCTCGTACGCCAGCACCACCACCTGGACCCGGTCGCGCAGGCCGAGCTTGGTCAGGATGCGGCCCACATGCGTCTTCACCGTCGCCTCGCTCAGCACCAGCCGCGCCGCGATCTCGCCGTTGGACAGGCCCTGCGCGACCAGCACCATCACCTCGCGCTCCCGCTCGGTGAGTCGCTCCAGCTCCTTGTGCTGTGGTTCCTTGCCGGCGGAGGGCAGCATCGGCGCGAAGCGGTCCAGCAGGCGCCGGGTGGTGGAGGGCGCCACGACCGCGTCCCCGCTGTGCACGGCGCGGATCGCGGCCAGCAGGTCACCGGGCGGTACGTCCTTGAGCATGAAGCCCGAGGCGCCTGCCTTCAGCCCGGAGAAGGCGTACTCGTCCAGGTCGAACGTGGTCAGGATGAGCACCTTCGGCGCGTCCGGCTCCGAGCAGATCCGCCGGGTGGCCTCCACGCCGTCCAGCTTCGGCATGCGGACGTCCATCAGGATGACGTCGACGGCGGTGGACCGCAGCACCTGGAGGGCCTCCACGCCGTCGCCCGCCTCCGCGACCACGTCCATGTCCGGCTGGGCGGCGAGCACCATCCGGAACCCGGTGCGCAGCAGCACCTGGTCGTCGACGAGCATCACGCGGATCGTCATCGGGTCCTCTTCCGTGTCTTCGGTTGCCGGCCTCGATTTCCGGCTTCGGTTGCCGGCTTCGGTTGCCGTGGGGCGTGCGCGGGTGTGTGGCGGAGTCAGAGCGCCGGTTTGAGCGGCAGCAGGGCGCTGATGCGGAATCCTCCGCCCGGGCGCGGACCGGCGTCCAGGGTGCCACCGACCATGCCGACGCGCTCCCGCATGCCGATCAGGCCGTGGCCCTTTCCGTCGGCGCCGCCCTCCTCGTACAGCTCGTGCGGGGCACCCTTGCCGTCGTCCTCCACCAGCAGACCGAGGCCGTCGTCGAAGTAGACCAGCCGTACGCTCGCGCCGGCGTTGGGCCCGCCGTGCTTGCGGGTGTTGGTGAGCGCCTCCTGCACGATCCGGTACGCGGTCAGCTCCACACCGCTGGGCAGCGGGCGCGGGGTGCCCTCCACCTTGAAGTCGACCGGGAGGCCGGAGCTGCGGCACTGCTCGACGAGGTCGTCGATCTGCTCGACGTCGGGCTGCGGGACGTACTCCCCGGTCTCCTGGTGCTCACCGGTGCGCAGTACGCCCAGCAGGCGGCGCATCTCGGCCAGCGCCTGGCGGCCGGTGGAGGAGATCGTCTCCAGGGCCTTCTTCGCCTGGTCGGGCGCGGTGTCCATGACGTAGGCGGCGCCGTCGGCCTGCACCACCATCACCGACACGTTGTGCGCGACGACGTCGTGCAGCTCGCGCGCGATACGGGCGCGTTCGGCGGCGACCGCGACCTTCGCCTGCGCCTCGCGCTCCTTCTCCAGGCGGGCCGCGCGCTCCTCCAGCTGGGCGAAGTAGGCGCGCCGGGTGCGCATGGAGTCACCGAGCACCCAGGCGAGGGCGAAGGGCACCGTCTGGAAGACGGCTATGGCGATCTGCCCGGCGAAGCTGCTGTGCTCGGCCGGCCAGCGGATCTGGGCCATGGTCGCCGCGCAGAGGCTGACGGCGAGTGCGAGCCGGGAGGCCCAGCGCGCTCCGACCGCCGCGACCGTGTAGGTGATCACCAGCATGGCGAAGTCGGCGACGGTCGTCTCCACGTCCAGGACCACCTGGACCAGCCCGGTGACGAGAGCGACGAGCAGCATCGGCTCGGGGAAACGGCGGCGCAGCGCCACGACGACACACAGGACGGCGGAGACGGCCATCCCCATGGCGATCGTGCCGTGGTGACCGGGCACCCCGTCGAGGTTGACCACGCTCAGCCCGGACACCCCGAGCAGGACGACGGCCCAGAAGGTGTCGACCCATGTCGGGTGGCGGCGGAGGAAGTCATAGAGGCGCTGCACGTAACCCAGAGTAGGGAAACGGGATGCGTGCAGGGGTCAACCGATGGGCCGATCCGTGCCCGGCGCGCGTACTCCGCAAGGTGGAGGCCGTGATCATCTGTGGGCCTAGTCTGGTGCGGTGACGGATGAGACGCGGCGGGAGGGATTCCGCGGGGAGCCCGGCCCGCGCGGCTGGCGCGCCGCGGCCGAAGCGGCGCTGTACGGACCCGGCGGCTTCTACCGGCGCCCGGAAGGCCCGGCCGGTCACTTCCGCACCTCCGTGCACGCCTCCCCGCTGTTCGCGCGGGCCGTGGCCCGGCTGCTGTGCCGGGTCGACGCGGCGCTCGGCCGGCCGCCGGTGCTGGACTTCGTCGACATGGGTGCCGGACGGGGCGAGCTGGTCACGGGGGTGCTCGCCGCCCTGCCGCCGGACGTGGCGGCACGCGCGCGTGCGTACGCCGTCGAGATCGCCGACCGCCCGCCCGGCCTGGACGCACGGATCACCTGGCTGACCGAGCTCCCGGATGCCGTCACCGGGCTGCTGTTCGCCAACGAGTGGCTGGACAACGTCCCCGTGAACGTCGTGGAGGTGGACGCCACGGGCGTGCCCCGGCTGGTCCTCGTGGCGGACGACGGCGCCGAGCGGCTCGGGGAGCCCGTGACGGGCGCGGAGGCCGACTGGCTCGCGCGCTGGTGGCCGCTGCCGGCCGACGAGGGACTGCGGGCGGAGATCGGACTGCCCCGGGACCGGGCCTGGGCGGCGGCCGTGGACCGGGTGGTGCGCGGGCTCGCGGTGGCCGTGGACTACGCGCACACCGTGGACACCCGTCCCCTGTTCGGCACGCTCACCGGCTTCCGGGAGGGCCGCGAGACGGCGCCCGTGCCGGACGGTTCCTGCGACATCACGGCACACGTCGCCCTGGACGCGTGCGCGGCAGCGCCCGGTACAGCGCGCACGCCTTCCGACGAGGCGGGCACGCAGCCCCGAATGCCCTCCCGCACGGCGCGGGAGACCTCCGGCACGGCGCGGGAGACCTCCGACACGGCGCACACCTCACTCCACGCTGCCCCCGACACGGCCCACGCCCCCACCAACGCGCCCTCGGACACGGCGCAGGCGCCCGCCAGTACGGCGCAGGAACCCTCTGGCACGGCGCAGGAACCTCAGAGAGCGCGCGAGCTGGCCAGCGCGCGCCTGCTCACGCAACGCGCCGCTCTGCGCGCCCTGGACATCACCGGCGCACGCCCCCCGCTCGCGCTGGCCTCCACCGACCCCTCCGCCTACGTGCGCGCCCTTGCGAGCGCCGGCGAGGCCGCCGAGCTCACGGCGTCGGGCGGCCTCGGCGACTTCGGCTGGCTGCTCCAGCCGGTGGGCATCCAGGACCCCCTGGAGCAGAGTCCCCACGACTCACAGGACCCAGACGCACAGGACCCGCGGGACCCCCGGGGCCGGTAGACCGCCCCCGGGCCCGGCGCGGCTTACTTGTCGATGTCGCCGACCACGAAGAACATCGACCCCAGGATCGCCACCATGTCCGCCACCAGCGTGCCCGGCAGCAGCTCGGTCAGCGCCTGGATGTTGTTGTACGAGGCCGAACGCAGCTTCAGCCGGTACGGGGTCTTCTCGCCCTTGCTGACGAGGTAGTAGCCGTTGATGCCGAGCGGGTTCTCGGTCCACGCGTACGTGTGGCCCTCGGGCGCCTTCAGCACCTTCGGCAGCCGCTGGTTGATCGGCCCGGGCGGCAGGTCCGCGAGCCTGTCCAGGCAGGCGTCGGCGAGGTCCAGGGCGTTGTGGGTCTGCTCCAGCAGGACCTCGAAGCGGGCCAGGCAGTCGCCCTCGCTCCGGGTGACGACCTTCAGGGTGTCCTGGAGATCGCCGTAGGCAAGGTACGGCTCGTCGCGGCGCAGGTCGAAGTCGACGCCCGAGCCGCGCGCGATGGGGCCGCTCACGCCGTACGCGTGCACCGTCTCGGGTGCGAGCGTCCCGACCCCGCGCGTACGCCCGCGGAAGATCTCGTTGCCGAGCACCAGGTCGTCGAAGACGTCCATGCGCGAGCGCACGACGGCGACGGCCTCGCGCGCGCGTGCCGTCCAGCCGGACGGCAGGTCCTCCTTGAGGCCGCCGACGCGGTTGAACATGTAGTGCATGCGCCCGCCGGAGACCTCCTCCATGACGTTCTGGAGCACCTCGCGCTCCCGGAACGCGTAGAAGACCGGCGTGATCCCGCCCAGCTCCAGCGGGTAGGAGCCGAGGAACATCAGGTGGTTGAGCACCCGGTTCAGCTCGGCGAGCAGCGTGCGCGTCCACACCGCCCGCTCGGGCACCTCCATGCCGAGCATCCGCTCCACGGCGAGGACCACGCCCAGCTCGTTCGAGAACGCCGACAGCCAGTCGTGGCGGTTGGCGAGCACGATGATCTGCCGGTAGTCGCGCGCCTCGAAGAGTTTCTCGGCGCCCCGGTGCATATAGCCGATCACGGGCTCCGCGCGCACGATGCGCTCCCCGTCCAGCACGAGCTTGAGCCGCAGCACGCCGTGCGTGGACGGGTGCTGAGGCCCGATGTTGAGCACCATGTCGGTGCTCTCCGCCGCGCCGCCGATGCCGACCGTGGTCTCCGCCGTAGGAGTCATGGCCCCAGTTTCCCCTACGTACGCTGGCCTCATGGAAACGGGGAGCCTGGAAGGGACCGGAGCGCTGGCGGACCAGCCGGTGTGGCGCGGGCTTCAGCCCGGGCTGCTGCGGGTGCGCCGGCTGCTGCTGGTCGTGTGGACGGGGATCTTCGCGGTCGCCGCGGGGCTGCTGCCGGGGCTTCTCGCGGGGCCGGGGTGGGCCGCCTGCGCGCTGCTGCCGCCGGCGTTCGCCGCCTGGTGCTGGCGGCTGCTGGAGCGCAACTGGCGCTCCTGGCGGTACGCCGAGCGCGCCGACGACCTGCTGATCAGCCGCGGGGTGCTGTGGCGCGAGGAGACGGTGGTGCCGTACGGGCGGATGCAGCTGGTGGAGGTGACCTCCGGGCCCCTGGAGCGGCGCTTCGGGCTGGCCACCGTGCAGCTGCACACGGCCGCCGCCGCGACCGACGCGACCCTCCCCGGCCTGGACCCGGCCGAGGCGGAGCGTCTGCGCGACCGGCTGACCGAGCTGGGCGAGGCACGATCGGCGGGCCTGTGACGCCCCCGGACCGTGCGAACGGCGCGGATGGCACGGACGGCGCGGCCAACGCGGCCAACACGGCCGGCGCAGCGGCCGGCGCGAACGGCGCGCACGGAACGGTGGACGGGGACGGCGCGGGCCGTGCCGACGGTCCGGCCGCCGGCATACCGGAGCGCCCACCCGTCACCGAGCGCCGGCTGCACCCGGTCACGCCCCTGCGCCGGGCGTGGGCGCCGCTCGCCGTGCTGGCCGGCTGGGCGGTGCACGACCCGAGCGGCGCGCAGGAGCAGGTCGAGCGGCTGACCGGCGCGATGCTCCTGCTGGGGCTCGCGGTGCTGGTGCCGGCGGCCGGTCTCTACGGCTTCCTGTCGTGGTGGTTCACGCACTACTCGGTCACCGACACCGAGCTGCGCATCCGTACGGGGCTGCTGTTCCGGCGCACCGCGCACATCCGGCTGGAGCGCGTCCAGGCCGTGGACGTCTCCCGCCCGCTCCTCGCGCGCGTGGCGGGCGTCGCCAAGCTGCGGATCGACGTCGTAGGCGCCGACGACAAGGACGAGCTGGCCTTCCTGAGCGAGCGGGAGGCGCGCGCCCTGCGGGCTGAGCTGCTCGCGCGCGCGGCGGGATTCGCGCCCGAGACAGCGCGCGAAGTCGGGGAAGCACCGGCGCGCGAGCTACTGCGCGTGCCCTCACGCGAGCTGGCGCGCTCCCTGGTGCTGACGGGCGCCACCTGGGGCACGCTATGCGCCGCGCTCGTCGTACCGACCGTGCTGTGGCTCACCACCCACAACCTGTGGACGGTCCTCGCCACCGCCCTGCCCCTGCTCGGCGCGGCCGGCGCGAGCAGTGCGGGCCGGTTCGTCACCGAGTACGACTGGACGGTGAGCGAGTCCCCGGACGGGCTGCGCATCGACCACGGGCTGCTCGACCGTACGCACGAGACGGTGCCGCCGGGGCGGGTGCAGACCGTACGGATCGTGGAACCGCTGCTGTGGCGGCGGCGGGACTGGGTGCGGGTGGAACTGGACGTGGCGGGGTCCGCCAACTCGGTGCTCATACCGGTCGCCCCGCGCGCGGTCGCCGAGTCGGTCGTCGCGCGCGTGCTGCCCGGCGTGACCGTGCCGCGGGAGCCGGCGCGGGTGCCGCGCCGGGCCCGGTGGTGCGTGCCGGTGTGGTGGCGCGGACACCGGCTCGCGGTCACCGGCGCGGTGGTCGCCGCCCGCAGCGGCCTGCTGTGCCGCCGGCTCTCGCTGGTCCCGCACGCCAAGGTGCAGAGCGTACGGCTCACCCAGGGGCCCTGGCAGCGCCGCTGGAGACTCGCCGACGTGCACGTGGACACCGGGGCCGACAAGACCGTGACGGCCCGTCTGCGGGACGCCGAGGAGGCCGAGTGGTTCCTGGGCGAGCAGGCGGAGAGGTCGCGTACGGGACGCCGGGACGCCCTGCCGGACCGCTGGATGACCACCGGCTGACGACCGGATCCCCGCACCACCACACCGCCTGCCGACCACCGGACCGCCGCGCCCCCGCACCACCTGCCGATCACCGGACCGCCGCACCGCCGGACCGCCGCACCGCCGCACAACCTGACCGCCGCACAACCGGACCGCCGGCTGACCACCCGACCACAGGCCTGTCGCCAGCCGCGCGGCGCGCCAACGCGTCGGGCCCGGCTCCCCTCGCGGGAAGGCCGGGCCCGGTGCCTGGTGCGGCCGGCTGACGGCGGCTCAGGAGGCCGCGCTGCGCAGCCCCTGGACGTCGATCTGCTCGGTCTCGTCGTGCGCCGTCAGGTCGATGACCTGGCCGACCCCCCGGGACCGCGCGTCGGCGGGCTTGAACCCGGCCTCGGCCTCGGCCTTGTGCACGGCGAGGGCCTCCGGGCCGACGACGTCGGCGAGGTCCTCGTTCTGCATGGAGTCCAGCGTGGCCTTCGGCGCGCCCTTCTGGGTGCCGAAGAAGTCGAAGCCGCCCTCGACCACCGGGCGCCGCGCGGGCGCGGCCGGTACGACGGCCACCGCGGTCGGCACGGTGAAGTGCCCGGCGGGCGACTGCCCCGCGGGCCGGGCGGGCTCGGCCGCGGGCGGCGCATCGGCGCCGTCCTTCACGCCTCCCTCGGCGCCCTCTCCTTTGCCGACGGACCCGGCCTCGGCCACCTCGCTCCCGGCGGCCTCCGGCGCGTCGACCGCGGACTCGGCGGGCTCGACCGTGCCGACGGGCTCGTCCGTGCCTACGGGCTCGTCCGTGCCGACGGGCTCGGGGTGCGCGGCCGGAGCCTCAGTTGCTTCCGGCGGGTCCCCCTCAGGCCCGGCCTCGGACGCCGTGCCGGCCTCCGGCTCGCCGCCATCCTCACCCTCGTCCTCGCCCTCAGGTTCGACCGGTGCCTCCCGGCCGAACCGGACCAGGGCCGTCAGAGCCTGCCGGTACAGCCGGGCGCCTTCGGGCGAGAAGACCGCCGGCTTGTCCGCAGGCGCGTTGGGGTCCGTGGCGCCCTCGGGGCCTTCGGCGGCTTCGGCGTCCGGCGCGCCGGCCGTCTCCGGCTCGGCGCTCCGCGCGGCCGGCAGCGCGAGCGACGACGAGGGCGCGGATCCCGGCTCGGGCGCGCCCGCTTCGAGCTCCAGCAGCCGGCGCCCCTCCAGGGCGCTCGCGCGCTCGGTCTCCGCGGTCGCGTACCGGCGCAGCAGGGCCGCGTGCTCGTTGCGCAGGCCCGCCAGTTCGGCCCGCTTGGCGCGCAGCCGCTGCTCCAGCTTCGCGCGCAGCTCGCGGGACTCCTCCAGGTCGGTCTCCAGTTCGGCGACCCGCTCCTCGTACCGCCATTCGTCACCGGCACGCGCGCGCGTGAGTTCGGCGACCCGCTTGCCCGCCTGCGTGTCCCAGCGGCGCATCACGACCGCGCCGACGACCGCCGTCGCGGCGGCCGTGGCGGCCAGCACGCGCAGCACCGTGGCCTCGGAGAACACCCAGGGACCCAGCGCGCAGGCGACGGAGACGCCGGCGATCGCCGACGGAGGCAGCAGCCGGTGCAGAGGCGGGGAATGGCGGTGGCGTCCACGTGGCATGGCCAGAAACTTACCGCGCGTAGGCGAATCGCGGACCCCCGCCCCGTAAAAACCCGGCCACGCCGCGGACTTCACGGAGCGTCAGGGGCCCGACGGCTCATCGGTCGGTGAGCCGTCCGCTGATCCACTGGAGCGTCGGCGGGATCTCGCGCCGCCAGGTGTTGAAGTTGTGCCCGCCGCTCTCGAGGATGATCGACGAGATCCGGGTCAGGTTCGTGGCCTGCACCTGCTGTATGAACTTCAGCGTGCTGTTGTAGTTGTGCTCGCCGACCTTGCTGCTGGTGACGAGCAGCGAGGTGTCGGGCGCGGGCTCGTGCTGCAGGAGCCAGAACAGGTCGGCGCGGTTCTGGAGCTTCGTGTCGCCGTGGAAGAGGTCACCGGTCGTGGGGTCGATCGGCGCCTTGTAGTACGGCGAGAGGCCGGCGCCGGCGGCGTACACGTCGGGGTGGTGCATGGCGAGCTTGAGCGCGCAGTAGCCGCCCGTGGAGTCGCCGATGACACCCCAGCTGCCCGGCCGCTTGCCGGCCCGGTAGTGCCCGAGGACGGCGTCCGGCAGATCCTTCGCAAAAAACGTTTCCGCTTGCGGGCCGCCCGGGACGTCCACGCACTCGGTGTCCCGCGGCGGCGCCACGGTCGGCCGCAGCATCACCAGGATCATCGGCTGCATCCGCCCGTCCTTGGCGAGCTGCTGCGCGGTACGCGGGTAGTCCAGCTTGTCCACCAGCGACCGCGCCGTGCCCGGGTAGCCGGTCAGCACGACCGCCGCCGGGAACGTACGCGTCCGGTACTGCGGCTGGAAGTACTCCGGTGGCAGGTAGACGTACGCGGGTGTGGCGATGTGGGTCGTACGGCCGATGATGTCGACCTTCTGGACCTGCCCGCCCGTCTCCGGCCGCGATGCGCGCACGCCCGGCACGTCGGACGTGGAGACCACCTGGAGCGGGCCGCCGGTGCTGCCGTTGACCGAGTGGTCGACGACGACCCCCTGGGCGGTCTCCTTGCCGAACAGGTCCGCCCAGCTGGCGTAGAAACCGAAGGACTGGTTGGCCGCGAGGCCCAGGGAGACGAAGAGCGCCAACTGGGTGGACAGCAGCAGGCCGACCCGGCCGCTGACGGCCCGCCAGCTCCGCCGGGCCAGGCGCGGCCACAGCCAGATGGTGCCGATGAACAGCAGGGCGGCGATCGCAATCGCCAGCACCAGCACTTTGTTGCTCGTGAGACCCATGGCTGTTTCCTGCCTGCGCTTTCCGCCCGTGCCGCACCCACATGTCGTTGCGAGGACTTGCCCGGGGCTTTCCTTGGCCTTTGACCCGACTTTCCGGCGGGGAGTGAACCTCTCTCCCCGAGACACCGTCCTAGAGGGCGCAATGTCGCCGGATGCCCGATCGGGCCCGGGTTCAAGGTCTCTCGCAGAACTACGGGATGCGATGTCTGTCAGGATAGATGGGGAAATGTCGGGCGGGGTTCCGAGCCGATCAAGCCGGGCGCGGCGCATACTGCGCGGCCCGCGCCCCGAGGCCGTTCCGGCTCTCGTCGGCAGGGCGGCCGCGCTCGTGGGTGTCCTGGACATCGCCGCAGGCGTGTTCCCGCGCTTCCGTCACAGCCGTATGCACGCCCTGGCCGAGGTGCTGCCGGGCTCCTTCGGCCCGTTCGCGGCGGCGCTCTCGCTGAGCGCGGGTGTGCTGTTGCTGCTGCTCGCCCACGGGCTCAAGCGGCGCAAGCGCCGGGCCTGGCGCGCCGCGGTCGCACTGCTTCCGGCGGGCGCGGCGGCGCAGTTCGCCTACCGGCACTCGATCGTCGGCGTGCTCATCGCGGTCGCGCTGCTGGTGCCGCTGCTGCGCCACCGGAGCCAGTTCGCGGCCCTGCCCGACCCGCGCAGCAGGTGGCGCGCGCTCGCCAACTTCGTCCTCATGAGCGCCGGTTCCCTCATGCTCGGCCTCGTCATCGTCAGCGTTCACCCGAACCGGACGATCGGCGACCCGAGCCTGGCCGACCGGCTGACGCACGTCATCTACGGCCTGTTCGGTTTCGAGGGTCCCGTCGACTACCAGGGCAACACCTCCTGGACGGTCGCCTTCTCCCTCGGCGCCCTCGGCTGGATCACCGCGGTCACCACCGTCTACCTGGCCTTCCGCCCCGAGCACCCGGCCGCCCGCCTCACCGAGGAGGACGAGAGCCGGCTGCGCGCCCTGCTGCAGAAGCACGGCGGGCGCGACTCGCTCGGCCACTTCGCGCTGCGCCGCGACAAAGCGGTCGTGTTCTCGCCGAGCGGCAAGGCCGCGGTCACCTACCGGGTCGTCTCCGGCGTGATGCTCGCCAGCGGCGACCCCATCGGGGACGTCGAGGCCTGGCCGGGCGCCATCGAGCGCTTCATGGACGAGGCCAAGGCCCACTCCTGGACGCCCGCCGTCATGGGCTGTTCCGAGACCGGCGGCGAAGTCTGGACCCGCGAGACCGGCCTGGACGCCCTGGAGCTCGGCGACGAGGCGGTGGTGGACGTGGCGGATTTCTCGCTCGCCGGACGCGCGATGCGCAACGTGCGCCAGATGGTCAAGCGCATCGAGCGGGCCGGCTACGAGACGCGAGTGCGGCGCGTCCGTGACCTCGGCGAGGCCGAGCTGGAGCGGATACGTCAGGCCGCGGAGGACTGGCGCGGCACGGACACCGAGCGCGGCTTCTCCATGGCGCTCGGCCGCGTCGGCGACCCGGGCGACGGCGACTGCCTCATCGCCACCGCGCACAAGGCCGACGACGCATCGGGCGAGTACGGCGACCTGAAAGCGATCCTCCACTTCGTGCCCTGGGGCAAGGACGGCGCATCGCTGGATTTGATGCGCCGGGACCGCAGCGCCGACCCCGGCATGAACGAACTGCTGATCGTCGCCGCCCTCCAGGCCGCCCCGAAGCTCGGCATCGCCCGCGTCTCGCTGAACTTCGCGATGTTCCGCTCCGCCCTCGCGCGCGGGGAGAAGATCGGCGCCGGCCCGGTGCTGCGCGCCTGGCGCGGGCTGCTGGTGTTCCTCTCGCGCTGGTTCCAGATCGAGTCGCTGTACAAGTTCAACGCCAAGTTCCAGCCGCGCTGGGAGCCGCGGTTCGTGGTGTACCGGGCCTCCGCCGACCTGCCCCGCATCGGCTTCGCCGCCATGCAGGCCGAGGGCTTCGTCAACCTCGCCCTGCCGGCGCCGCGTTTCCTGCGCCGGCGCCGGGCGCGTGCCCAGCGCCCGTGCGCGCACGCCGTGCCCGAACACGATGTACGAGCAGACGCTCGCGCGGCCTGAGCCGGCACACGCGCGGCCCGAACCGACCGCACCGGCACCCGCGCGGCCCGAGGACCGGACGCGCCGAGTGATACGGCCCGAGGACCGGCCCGGGTGGAAGCCCCTCCCCCTCCAGCACCGGGGCTTCCACCCGGGCCGCCGCGCGTTCCCGGTGCCGCCCTGGGCCTACGCTGAACGTATGAACAACCACAGCGGGCGCGGTCGAGTGGCCGGCCTTCCGGCATGGGACCGGTGCGCGGTCATGGGGGTCGTGAACGTGACCCCCGACTCCTTCTCCGACGGCGGCCGCTGGTTCGACACGACCGTCGCCGTCAAGCACGGCCTGGACCTGGTCGCCGAGGGCGCGGACCTGGTCGACGTCGGCGGCGAGTCCACCCGCCCGGGCGCCACGCGCGTGGACGAGGCCGAGGAGCTGCGGCGGGTCATCCCCGTGGTGCGCGGCCTCGCCTCCGAAGGCGTCGTCGTCTCCGTCGACACCATGCGCGCCTCCGTCGCCGAACAGTCCCTCGCGGCCGGCGCCGCCCTCGTCAACGACGTCAGCGGCGGCCTCGCCGACCCCGCGATGATCCCGGTGGTCGCCGCCGCGGACGCCCCCTTCGTCGTCATGCACTGGCGCGGCTTCCTCCAGGGCGGCAACGTCAAGGGCGCCTACGAGGACGTCGTCGCCGAAGTCGCGGACGAACTCCACGCGCGCGTGGAGGCCGTTCTGGCGGGCGGCGTCGCCCCCGACCACATCGTCGTCGACCCCGGCCTCGGCTTCTCCAAGGAGGCCGAGCACGACCTCACCCTCCTCGCCCACCTCGACCGCCTGCGCGCCCTCGGCCACCCCCTCCTCGTCGCCGCCTCCCGCAAGCGGTTCCTCGGCCGGGTCCTCGCCGGGCCGGAAGGGGCGCCCCCACCGGCCCGGGAACGCGACGCGGCCACGGCCGCCGTCTCCGCGCTCGCGGCGCACGCCGGCGCATGGGCGGTGCGCGTACACGAGGTGCGCGCCACCGCGGACGCCGTCCGCGTGGCGCGGGCCGTGGAGGGAGCGCGCACAGCGGGCTCGGCACCCGGCGCGGAGAGCGGGCGCAGTCCGCAGGAGGCCGAGCGCGCGCTCGGCGCGGACGCCGAGCGCCGGGCGCACGGCACCGGACATGCGCCGGGCACCGACAGCGAGCACGGAGCGGAAGGAGACCGGTGAGCGCCCCGCACACCGACGTCGAGCAGGTGGAGGCCGCCAACACCGCCTTCTACGAGGCACTCGAACGCGGCGACTTCGAGGAGGTCTCCGCCCTCTGGCTGACCCCCTCCGAGCTGGGCGTGGACGAGACGTACCACGACCCCGCGGA
Organism: Streptomyces sp. NPDC036984; assembly: GCF_055607665.1. Taxonomy (NCBI): domain Bacteria; kingdom Bacillati; phylum Actinomycetota; class Actinomycetes; order Kitasatosporales; family Streptomycetaceae; genus Streptomyces; species Streptomyces sp. NPDC036984. The sequence goes on along the minus strand of NZ_JBVJRL010000017.1, from coordinate 116,593 downwards.
CACCGGCGTGATCTCCTGCGTACACCCCGGCTGGCCGGTGCTCACCGGCCGCGGCGAAGTCCTCAGGTCGTACGCCCTGATCATGGCCAACACCGACTACATCCAGTTCTTCCTCACCGATGTGCACGTCTCCGTGACCGGCGACACCGCACTCGTGACCTGCACGGAGAACATCCTCAGCGGCGGCCCCGCCCCGGCGGAGGGCGCGGAACTGGGGCCGCTGGTCGGCCAGCTCGTCGTCGCCACGAACGTGTTCCGGCGCACCCCCTCCGGCTGGAAACTCTGGTCGCACCACGCCTCCCCCGTCCTGGCGGAGAGCGACGACGGCGACGACGGCGACACCGGTGTCGATGGCGTCAATGGCGTGAATCCGGACGACGGCCCGCTCGCCTGAACGGGTAGACGCACCTCAGGACACGGACCGCACCCGGCGGGGCGCGAGGAGTGGTTGGAATCACCTACCCCCGGGTAGAAGCGGCTACCAGCCCATGCCAGCGCCGGGTTCCCCAGGGGAAACAACCGGTGAACCCTCCGGGTACCGGCCCGAGTCCGTGCCCCCATGGCCCGGCTTTGCCGGTGCCCGCAGGTAGATTCGACTGAGGCCGGTGTGCCGCCCGCACGCGGTACGGTCCGGCCGTTCCCGACGATTGCAGGAGTGATTCGCGTGGATCGTGTCGCGCTGCGCGGCCTCAAGGCCCGCGGGCACCACGGTGTGTTCCCCAAGGAACGCGAAGAGGGCCAGACCTTCATCGTGGACCTCGTCCTTGGCCTGGACACCCGACCGGCCGCGGCCGACGACGACCTGGCGAAGACCGTGCACTACGGCATCGTGGCCGAGGAGGTCGTGGCCGTGGTCGAGGGCGAGCCGGTGAACCTCATCGAGACGCTCGCCGAGCGGATCGCCCGTACCTGCCTGAAGCACGAAGGGGTTCAGGAGGTCGAGGTCTGCGTCCACAAGCCGGACGCGCCGATCACCGTCCCCTTCGACGACGTGACCGTCACCATCACCCGGAGCCGAGTATGACCCGACCTTTCCGCCAGGGTCACAGCGACCCGACCGTCCAGCCGGTGCCCGCCTCGGTCGTCGAGCAGGTGGACGCCGCCGACACGACCCTCAGCAACCCCAAATGGGCCGTGCTCTCCATCGGCTCCAACCTGGGCAACCGCCTGGAGACCCTCCAGGGCGCCGTCGACGCCCTCGAAGACACCCCCGGCCTCCGCGTGAAGGCCGTCTCCCCCGTCTACGAGACGGAGCCGTGGGGCGTCGAGCCCGGCAGCCAGCCCTCCTACTTCAACGCCGTCGTGCTCCTCAAGACCACCCTGCCCCCGTCCTCCTTGCTGGAGCGGGCGCACGCCGTCGAGGAAGCCTTCAACCGCGTCCGGGACGAGCGCTGGGGCCCGCGCACGCTGGACGTCGACATCGTCGCCTATGCGGACGTCACCTCCGACGACCCGCAGCTCACCCTGCCCCACCCGCGCGCCCACGAGCGCGCCTTCGTCCTCGCGCCCTGGCACGACGTGGACCCGCAGGCGCAGCTGCCCGGCCGCGGCACGGTGGCCGATCTGCTGTCGGTCGTCACCCGTGAGGGTGTGGCGCCGCGCGCAGACCTGGAACTCCGGCTGCCCGAGTAGTCGTTAAGGTCGAGGCGGGTCACGACCGACCCACGACGACTACACACCGGGACGGTCCGGGGTAACCGAAGGGACACCGTGAGAGAGCTGCGCATCAGGGTGCTGGCGGGCGTGTTCGTCGTGGCCGGTGTCCTGTCCTGGGCGGGCGCCCGCCTCTGGAACTCGATCGGGACCCTTCCCAGCGTCCCCCTGGCCGCCCCCGTCGTCCTCGCGCTGATCGCGGTGGTCCTGCTCGCGACGGCGCTCTCGCTGCGCGCCCGTCTCAAGGCCCAGCGCGAGCGCCGGCCGGGCGCCAAGGGCGTGGACCCGCTGATGGCCGCCCGGGCGGCCGTCTTCGGCCAGGCCAGCGCCCTGGTCGCCGCCCTCGTCGCCGGCATGTACGGCGGCACGGGCGTGCTCCTGCTGGAGCTGCTGGACTTCCCGGCCCGCCGCGACCAGGCGATCTACGCCGGCTTCTCGGTCCTGGCCGGCCTCGGCGTGATAGCGGCCGCCCTGTTCCTGGAGCGGGTCTGCAAACTCCCGGAGGACGACGACCAGAACCCCCCGGGAGCGGAGCCGGCGGCCTGAAGGCCGGCTCCGCCCACCGGCATGGTCAGTGAGCCATGATGAGGCTCATCGCCTCGTTCCGCGTGGCCGCGTCCCGCAGCTGCCCGCGCACGGCGGACGTTATGGTCTTCGCGCCCGGCTTGCGGATGCCGCGCATGGACATGCACATGTGCTCGCACTCGACGACGACGATGACGCCCCGCGGCTCCAACATATCCATCAGGGAGTCCGCGATCTGCGTGGTGAGCCGTTCCTGCACCTGCGGCCGGCGGGCGTAGACGTCGACCAGGCGGGCCAGCTTGGACAGGCCGGTGATCTTGCCGGTCACGGACGGGATGTAGCCGACGTGGGCGACGCCCCGGAACGGCACCAGGTGATGTTCACAGGTCGAGTACACCTCGATGTCCTTCACCAGGACCATCTCGTCGTGCCCCAGGTCGAACGTGGTCGTCAGCACGTCCTCGGGCTTCTGCCACAGACCGGCGAAAATTTCCTTGTAGGCCCGCGCCACCCGCGCCGGCGTCTCCCGCAGACCCTCACGATCCGGGTCCTCGCCGACCGCGATCAGCAGCTCCCGTACGGCGTTCTCGGCGCGCTTCTCGTCGAACTCGCCGATGGAGCCTTCACCGTCCAGCGTCACCGGGTCGGTCATCTGGTTCCTCGTTCCTGTGCCTTACACACGCGTTCGACGCGTGTTCTGTCTGCGGACATGCGAATGCCGCGCCCCCCAGGCTAGAACCTGAGGGGCGCGGCATTCATTCCGGCCCTGTGGCCGAAAGGCGCTCAGCTGTCGGAGCGGTCCTCCGGGGTCTGCTCCGTGACCGGGGCGGACTCCGCGGCCGTGGACTTGGCCGTGCTGATCGCCGCCGTCGCGCCGTTCGCACCGTTGGTCAGTGCCAGCTCCTTGGGGGAGAGCACCGGCGGGCGGGTGGACGGGGTGCGGCGGGAGGAGCCGGTCCAGGCGGGCCGCGGCGGGCGCTTGACGATGGGGGCGAAGATCTCGGCGATCTCCTCCTTGCCCAGCGTCTCCTTCTCCAGCAGCTGGAGAACGAGGTTGTCGAGCACGTCGCGGTTCTCGACCAGGATCTCCCAGGCCTCGTTGTGCGCGGTCTCGATGAGCTTCTTTACCTCTTCGTCCACCAGCGCGGCGACCTCTTCCGAGTAGTCGCGCTGGTGAGCCATCTCACGGCCGAGGAAGGGCTCGCTGTTGTCGCCGCCGAACTTGATCGCGCCGAGGCGCTCGGTCATGCCGTACTGCGTGACCATCGCGCGGGCCAGGTTGGTGGCCTTCTCGATGTCGTTCGCGGCGCCGGTGGTCGGGTCGTGGAAGACCAGTTCCTCGGCCGCGCGGCCGCCCAGCATGTAGGCGAGCTGGTCGAGCATCTCGTTGCGCGTGGTCGAGTACTTGTCCTCGTCCGGCAGGACCATCGTGTAGCCGAGGGCGCGGCCGCGGGACAGGATCGTGATCTTGTGGACCGGGTCGGCGTTCGGCGAGGCCGCCGCGACCAGGGCGTGACCGCCCTCGTGGTACGCGGTGATCTTCTTTTCCTTGTCCGACATGATCCGGGTCCGCTTCTGCGGGCCCGCGACCACGCGGTCGATCGCCTCGTCCAGCGCCTTGTTGTCGACCAGCTTCTGGTCGCCGCGGGCGGTGAGCAGCGCGGCCTCGTTCAGCACGTTGGCGAGGTCGGCACCGGTCATGCCCGGGGTGCGGCGGGCGACGGCGGACAGGTCGACGTCGGGCGCGACCGGCTTGCCCTTCTGGTGGACCTTGAGGATCTCCAGTCGGCCCTGGAGGTCCGGCGGGTCGACCGCGATCTGGCGGTCGAAGCGGCCGGGGCGCAGCAGGGCCGGGTCGAGGATGTCGGGACGGTTCGTGGCGGCGATCAGGATGACGCCGCCCTTGACGTCGAAGCCGTCCATCTCGACGAGGAGCTGGTTCAGGGTCTGTTCGCGCTCGTCGTGACCGCCGCCGAGGCCGGCGCCGCGGTGGCGGCCGACCGCGTCGATCTCGTCGACGAAGACGATCGCCGGGGCGTTCGCCTTGGCCTGTTCGAACAGGTCACGCACCCGGGAGGCACCGACACCGACGAACATCTCGACGAAGTCGGAGCCGGAGATCGAGTAGAACGGGACGCCCGCCTCGCCCGCGACGGCACGCGCGAGCAGGGTCTTGCCCGTACCCGGGCGGCCGTAGAGGAGCACGCCCTTGGGGATCTTGGCGCCGACGGCCTGGAACTTGGCGGGCTCCTGGAGGAACTCCTTGATCTCCTGGAGCTCTTCGACGGCCTCGTCGCAGCCCGCGACGTCGGAGAAGGTCGTCTTCGGGGTGTCCTTGGTGATGAGCTTCGCCTTGGACTTGCCGAAGTTCATGACCCGGGAGCCGCCGCCCTGCATCTGATTCATCAGGAACAGGAAGACGACCACGATCAGAACGAAGGGAAGCAGCGAGAGCAGGACACCGACGAACGGGTTCTGCTTGGACGGCGAGACTGTGTAGCCGTCCGGGATCTGCTTCTCCTGGTACTTGGTCTGGAGCGTGGCGGCGAGGGCCACGCCCTGGTCGCCGATGTAGCTCGCCTGGATCTTCGAGCTGCCCTCGACCTTGCTGCCGTCCTTGAGCGTGACCTTGATGCTCTGTTCGTCACCGGTGGTGAGCTTGGCCGACTCGACCTTGTTGTCGTTGATCGCCGCCACGACCTGGCCGGTGTCCACCGTCTTGTAGCCGCCGGACGAGCCGACGACCTGCATCAACACGACCACGGCAAGGACGGCCAGCACGATCCACATGACCGGCCCACGGAAGTATCGCTTCACGTCCATCCATACGGAGCGGTGCCGCCCCGTCCCTCCTGCCATAGTGAGTTTGATAAGACAGTTCTTCTGACGGTACCCCAGCATTGTTGCCCGAAGCCGCACGGAGCCGGTTCGACGGCTGGGAAACCCGTCTCTGCTTGCTTCAACGGCACGGAACCCGCTGGGGTTCCCGATCGTCCTACCGGGCTTGGGCCGACTGGCTCAGCCGCCGTAGACGTGAGGCGCGAGCGTACCGACGAACGGCAGGTTGCGGTACTTCTCGGCGTAGTCGAGGCCGTAGCCGACGACGAACTCGTTCGGGATGTCGAAGCCGACCCATTCCACCTCGATGGCGACCTTGGCGGCGTCCGGCTTGCGCAGCAGCGTGCACACCTTCAGGGAGGCGGGCTCGCGGGAGCCGAGGTTGTTGATCAGCCAGGACAGGGTCAGGCCGGAGTCGATGATGTCCTCGACGATCAGGACGTGCTTGCCCTTGATGTCGGTGTCGAGGTCCTTGAGGATGCGGACGACACCGGAGGACTGGGTGCCCGCGCCGTAGGAGGACACGGCCATCCAGTCCATGGTGACGGGGGTGGACAGCGCCCGGGCGAGGTCTGCCATGACCATCACCGCGCCCTTGAGGACGCCGACGATCAGCAGGTCCTTGCCCGCGTATTCCGCATCGATCTTCGCGGCCAGCTCGGCCAGCTTCGCGTCGATCTCTTCCTTGGTGATGAGTACCTGCTGAAGGTCGGCACCCATGTCTTTCGCGTCCACCCGCATCACTTTCGGTCGTCCCGCACTTACGGCCGTCATCACGGCCTCCGGCCGCCCGGCCCGCCGGAGGGTCGCTCCGGGAAGGGTCGGGAATCAGCCTTGCCGAATCACCAGTCTGCCACCCTGACGCTGGGCGACGACTTTGCCCGGGAGATTGATGGCTCCCTGGCCGCGCCAGCCGGTGATCAGGCGGTCGACTTCCTCGATGTGGCGGGCGAAGAGTGCGCCGGCCGGCGCCCCGGCCTCGATGGCCGCGCGGCGCAGGATCCGGCGGCGCACGGCGGGCGGGAGGGCGTACAGCTTGGCGCACTCCAGCAGGCCGGCGGCGTCCCGTACGGCGGCCTCGGCCTGCCTGGCCCAGGCGTCCAGGGCGTCGGCGTCGTCGCGGGAGAGCTGGGCGGTGCGGGCGAGCGCCTCCACGACGCCTTTGCCGAGTGCCTTCTCCAGGGCGGGCAGGCCCTCGTGCCGGAGCCGGGAGCGGGTGTAGGCGGGGTCGGCGTTGTGGGGGTCGTCCCAGACGGGCAGGGACTGCACCATGCAGGCCTTGCGGGCGGTCTGCCGGTCCAGGTGCAGGAAGGGCCGCCGGTAGCGGCCGCCGGCCCCCGAGACCGCGGCCATGCCGGACAGGGAGCGGATGCCGGAGCCGCGGGCGAGGCCCAGCAGGACGGTTTCGGCCTGGTCGTCGCGAGTGTGGCCGAGCAGGACCGCGGCGGCGCCGTGACGTTCGGCGGCGGCGTCCAGGGCGGTGTAGCGGGCGTCGCGGGCGGCGGCTTCGGGGCCGCCCGCGCGGCCGACGGTCACGGCGACGGACTCGACCGGGTCGAGGCCGAGTTGGCGCAGCCGCAAGGCGACTTCGTCGGCGCGGAGGTCGGAGCCGGGCTGGAGCCCGTGGTCGACGGTGACTCCGCCGGCGCGGATGCCGAGTTTGGGGGCCTCGAAGGCGAGGGCCGAGGCGAGGGCCATGGAGTCGGCGCCGCCGGAGCATGCGACGAGGACGAGCGGGGAGGGGGGCCGCTCGACCGTCTGGTCCGGGTGCCGGTCCGGGTGCGCGCGGGAGGCGTCGCGGCCGAGGTGTTCGTGGCCGGTCTGGTGGCCGGTCTGATGGTCGTTCAGGATGTCGTGGAGGACGCGGCGGACCGCCAGGCGTATCGCCGCGACCGCAGGATGGGGACCCATGTCCGGTTCCCTTCATGAAGTTTTCGGGGGGTGAACCCGAGACGGTCACTCAGAGTGTGTAGATGGTGACAGAAGCGGGCCGTTCCCCGAGCATTGCACGCCTACGCATGGCTCACGGTCCCTCGGACGGGTGATTGGAGGGGCGTTCGCCTGCCGTCGGCCGGATTCGTTTCACGACTGGCCGGCGGGGTTCACGACTCCGTCCTGCGGTGCACCCGTGCGATCCAGTCCGCCGGTTTGCCGATCTCCGCTTTGGTGGGCAGGGTGTTGGGCGAGGTCCACACGCGGTTGAAGCCGTCGATGCCGACCTCGTCCACGACGGCCCGCACGAAGCGTTCGCCGTCCCGGTACTGCCGCAGCTTGGCGTCCAGGCCGAGCAGCTTGCGCAGGGCGAGGTCCAGGCGGGAGGCGCCCTTCGCGCGACGCTGCTGGAACTTCTCGCGGATCTCGGCGACGGTCGGTACGACGCTCGGGCCGACGCCGTCCATGACGTAGTCGGCGTGGCCTTCCAGCAGGGACATCACGGCGGTGAGGCGGCCGAGGATCTCCCGTTGGGCGGGGGTCTGCACGAGTTCCACGAAGGAGCGTCCGCCGTCCTCCTCCTCGCCTTCGGGGCGGCCGCCGACGAGGGACTGGGCGGCTTCCCGCATGCGCTCCAGGAAGGTCATGGGGTCCACGTCGGTCTCCGCCAAGAACGACTGGATCTCGCCCTCCAGGTGGTCCCGCAGCCAGGGCACGGCGGTGAACTGCGTGCGGTGGGTCTCCTCGTGCAGGCAGACCCACAGGCGGAAGTCGTGGGGCTCGACGTCGAGTTCGCGCTCGACGTGGACGATGTTGGGCGCGACGAGCAGCAGCCGGCCGCCGCCGTTCTCGCCGGCGGGGAGGTCGCGGGTGACGGGGGCGAAGGTCTCGTACTGGCCGAGGACGCGGGAGGACAGGAACGACAGCAGCATGCCGAGTTCCACGCCGGTGACCTTGCCGCCTACGGCGCCGAGGACCGCGCTGCCCGGGTTGTTGCCGCGGCGTTCCTGCATCTTCTGCAGGAGCGGTTTGAGGATCTCCCGGAAGCCGGCGACGTTGGCGCGGACCCAGCCGGGGCGGTCGACCACGAGGACGGGGGTGTCGTGGATCTCCTCGGTGCCCATACGAGTGAAGCCCCGGACGTGTCCCTCCGAGGCCTTGGCGTGCCGGCGCAGCTCGGCGACGACCGCCCTGGCCTCGTCGCGGCTGACGTCGGGGCCGGGTCGCACGAGCCGTGTCGCGGTTGCCACCGCGAGGTTCCAGTCGACCATCCCGGGAGATGCGGTGCCACCGAAGCTCGTCATGTTGTCAACCGTACGTGAGCGTTCCCCGCAGGGGCAGGCCGTGGGGGCGGGCGGGGGCCGGTCGGTGTTTCCCGGTAGACCGTACGGCGGGGCGGTTACCGGCAGCCGCATCCCGCCAGCGCCGTCGCCGCTTCGTCCAGGGTCGACTGGGCCTCCAGGGGGTTCGTCGTGTCGGAGGCGAGGAAGGCGAAGGCGAGGAGGTGGCCGTCCTGGTCGACGACTGTGCCGGCGAGGGTGTTCACACCGGTCAGGGTGCCTGTCTTGGCGCGTACGAGGCCGGAGGCGCCGTCGGTGTAGCGGGTGCTCAGGGTGCCGGTGAAGCCGGCCACGGGGAGGCCGGTGAGGACGGGGCGGAGGCCGGGGCGATCGGGGTCGCCGGCCTTGGCCAGGAGAACGGTGAGCAGGTCGGCCGTCAGCCGGTCGGCGCGGTCGAGGCCGCTGCCGTCGTGGAAGGAGGCGCCGGACATCGGTACGCCGAGCTTGCGCAGCTGCGTGCCGATCGCCCGGGCGCCGCCGGCGAAGCTCGCGGGTTCGCCGCTCGCCAGGGCCGTGTGCCGGGCGAGGGCCTCCGCGATGTCGTTGTCGCTGTTGGTCAGCATCCGCTCGACCAGGGCGGACAGCGGAGGCGAGGAGACGGTGGCGAGGGTCTGCGCGCGCGTGCCGGCCTTGGAGGGGCCCGGGGAGGTGGTCGTGATGCCGGCGTCCTCCAGGAAGCCCGCGAATCTGGCCGCCGCGTCCGCGGCCGGGTCGCTCACGCGGGTCGCGGGGCCGCCGGCGGAGTCGTCGGTGCGGCCCTCGTCGGCCATCAGGGCGCCGACCGGTGCGAGGTTGTCGTTGACGCCGATGGGGTGCAGGGCGGGGCCGGTGAACAGGCTGGCGTCGTAGGAGAGGGTGATCGTGCGGATGCCGCGTTTTTTCAGGGCCCGCGCGGTGTCGGTGGCCAGGGTGCGCAGGCTGGCCCAGCCCTCGGCCTGGGCGTGTGCGGTGAGGGTGGGGTCGCCGCCGCCGACCAGGACGAGTTCGCGGGTGTCGGGTTCGAGGGCGGCGCGGGTGGTGAGCCGGTGGTCGGGGCCGAGGGCGGACAGGGCGGCGACGGCGGTGGCGATCTTGGTGGTGGAGGCGGGGGTGAGGGCCTCGCCGGCGTTGTTGTCGTACAGGCGTTCGCCGGTCGTGACGTCGACGACGGCCGCCGCGTGGCGGTCGCCCAGCGCCGAGGCGTCCAGAAGGGGTTCCAGGACGTCCGAGAGCGTCTTTTCGTCCGGGGAGGTCTTCCTGGTGCCGACGGCGCCCGTGGTGCCGCCCAGGCCCGCGAGGACCGGCGGGGCGCTCGGCGCGGCCCGGGACGCCTCCGCGGACGTACCGGAGCGACCGTGATCTGCGCCACCCGGCCGCTCCAGGGCGGCCGCCCGGTCCCGCTCGGCCGTACGCTGACCGTTGGCGTCCCAGGGACCGGCCACGGTCACCACGCCGGCGGCCAGCGCCAGGCCGGCGGTGGCGGCGCCCGCGGTGTACTGCCAGGTCCTGACGGTCCGCGAACGGGGGAGCCGGGGGAGGTGCGCAGGCCCGACCCGCACGGCCTTCGCCAGCCGCGCGATCCGCGGCCCGGCGGCCGTCACGGCGCCCGCCAGACGCGGTCGTACGGCGTTCGCGAGCCGCGCCACCTGCGGTCTCGCGGCTCGCCAAGGCCTCAGCTCTGGCACGACCACCAGCCCCTTTCGCGATCACACACCTGCGTGAGGGACACTTAACCACCAGAACTATGTGCTGATCATGGAGGAGCCACCGGTGGAGTTCGACGTCACGATCGAGATCCCGAAGGGTTCGCGGAACAAGTACGAGGTGGACCACGAGACCGGTCGGATCCGCCTGGACCGTCGTCTCTTCACCTCGACCGCCTACCCGACCGACTACGGATTCGTCGAGAACACCCTCGGCGAGGACGGCGACCCGCTGGACGCGCTGGTCATCCTGGACGAGCCGACCTTCCCGGGCTGCCTGATCCGCTGCCGCGCGATCGGCATGTTCCGGATGACGGACGAGGCCGGCGGCGACGACAAGCTGCTGTGCGTTCCGGCCACCGACCCGCGTGTGGAGCACCTGCGCGACATCCACCACGTGTCGGAGTTCGACCGCCTGGAGATCCAGCACTTCTTCGAGGTGTACAAGGACCTGGAGCCCGGCAAGTCGGTCGAGGGTGCCAACTGGGTGGGCCGCACGGACGCCGAGGTGGAGATCGAGCGGTCGTACAAGCGCTTCAAGGAGCAGGGCGGTCACTGAACCCTGATTCCGTGACGGGCCGCACGCATGCGCGTGCGGCCCGTTCGCGTACTCCGCCGATCCGCCACTCCACTACTCCGCACGGGTGCGGCTCGTCGGGGTACGTGTGCGCATACTGATGCTTGCGGAAGGTGTCGTTCAGGAAGCGGTGCGAGGTGACGGAGGCGGAGGACCGCAAGCCCCGGTCGGACGAGGCGCGGTACGACCCGGAGATCACGTCCGAGTTCGCCATTCCGGTGGGTCTCGACGTCCCCAAGGGCGGGGAGCAGGAGACGACCTCCGAGTTCGCGGTGCCGGAGGGGCTGCCGACGCCGCAGCCGCCGAGCGTCGAGCCGGAGGTGTCGGCGTTCAGCACACCGAGCACCTATAGCGCCAAGGAGGCACCGGCGGCGTTCACGCCGGCCGCCGGGGTGCCGCTGGTGAGCCTGGTCAAGGACGCGCCCTGGCAGGACCGGATGCGCACGATGCTGCGCATGCCGGTGACCGAGCGGCCGGCGCCGGAGCCGGTGCAGCGCGTGGAGGAGGGCGGCCCGGCCGTCCCGCGCGTGCTGGACCTGACCCTGCGTATCGGCGAGCTGCTGCTGGCCGGCGGTGAGGGCGCGGAGGACGTCGAGGCCGCGATGTTCGCGGTGTGCCGGTCCTACGGCCTGGACCGGTGCGAGCCGAACGTCACCTTCACGCTGCTGTCGATCTCGTACCAGCCGTCCCTGGTGGACGACCCGGTGACGGCCTCCCGGACGGTACGGCGGCGGGGCACCGACTACACGCGGCTGGCGGCCGTGTTCCGGCTCGTGGACGATCTGACCGACCCGGAGGCGCATGTCTCCCTGGAGGAGGCCTACCGGCGCCTGGTGGAGATCCGCCGCAACCGGCACCCCTACCCCGGCTGGGCACTGACCCTGGCGAGCGGGCTGCTGGCCGGCGCGGCCTCGATGCTGGTCGGCGGCGATCTGATCGTGTTCGTGGCGGCCGCGGTGGGCGCGATGCTCGGCGACCGGCTGGCGTGGCTGTGCGCGGGGCGCGGACTGCCGGAGTTCTACCAGTTCACGGTGGCGGCGATGCCGCCCGCGGCGATCGGGGTGGGGTTCGCGCTGGCGCACGTGGACGTGAAGGCGTCCGCCGTGGTCACCGGTGGGCTGTTCGCGCTGCTGCCCGGGCGGGCGCTGGTGGCGGGCGTGCAGGACGGGCTGACGGGTTTCTACATCACCGCGTCGGCACGTCTGCTGGAGGTCCTGTACTTCTTCGTGGGCATCGTCACCGGCGTGCTGATCGTCCTGTATTTCGGCGTGAAGCTCGGCGGCAAGCTCAACCCGGACGCGGCGCTGCACATCACCCAGCGGCCGCTGATCCAGATCGCGGCCTCCATGCTGCTGTCGCTGACGTTCGCGATCCTGCTCCAGCAGGAACGGTCCACCGTGCTGTGGGTGACCCTCAACGGAGGCGTCGCATGGTCGGTGTACGGCGCGATGCGCTATGTCGCCGACATCTCGCCGGTGGCGTCCACGGCGGTGGCGGCGGGGCTGGTGGGGCTGTTCGGACAGCTGCTGTCGCGGTACCGGTTCGCCTCCGCGCTGCCGTACACGACGGCGGCGATCGGTCCGCTGCTGCCTGGTTCCGCCACCTACTTCGGGTTGCTGAGCATGGCCCAGAACGAGGTGGACAAGGGGCTGGTGTCGCTGGCCGGTGCGGCGTCCTTGGCGATGGCCATCGCGATCGGGGTGAATCTGGGGTCGGAGGTCTTCCGGCTCTTCCTGCGGGTCGGCTCGGCCGGCAAGCGCCGCGCCGCCAAGCGGACCAGGGGGTTCTGAGCCGGCCCCGCGCCCCCGCCTACTGCTGGCGGTAGCCGTAGGGGGACTGGTTCGGGTCGTACTGGTTCGGGTCGTACTGGTCCTGGCGGTACTCGTCCTGGCCGTACTGGTTCGGGTCGTACTGCGGCTGCGGCTGCGGCTGGGGGTGCTGCTGCTGGTCGTAGTGCTGACCGTTCCAGTCCTGCTGCTGCGGGTACTGCTGGTAGGGCTGCTCGAACTGGTCGCCGTACTGATTGCCGTGCTGGTCGCCGTACTGGTTGCCGTACTGATTGCCGTACTGCTGTTCGTAGGCCTGCTCGTACGGCTGGTCCGGCTCGATGCGGCGCAGCTGGGTGGTCGAGGTGTCCATGGCCGGCGGGTACGGGTACTGCGCGCTCTGGGGCTGCGGGCTCCGGGGCTGCTGCGCGGAGGCGGGTTCGGCCGGGGCGTTGCGCTGTTCCCTGCGGGCCTTCAGTACCTCGAAGATCACCGGAATGACCGAGATCAGGACGATCAGGACGAGAATCGACTCGACGTTGTTCTTGATGAGGTCGATCTGCCCGAGGAAGTAGCCCGCGACCGTGACGCCGGTCCCCCACAGGGCGCCGCCGAGGATGTTGTAGGTCAGGAAGGTGCGGTACTTCATGCGGCCGGCACCGACGATGATCGGGGCGAACGTGCGCACGATCGGCACGAAGCGGGCCAGCACGATGGCCTTGGGGCCGTACTTCTCGACGAACTCGTGGGCCTTCTCCAGATTCTCCTGCTTGAAGATCTTGGAGTTGGGCCGGTTGAAGAGCTTGGGCCCGAAGAACTTGCCGATCAGGTATCCGACCTGGTCACCGAGGACCGCGGCCGCGACGATCAGCGTGCACACCAGCCACAGGGGCTGGTGGATCCACTTGCCGTCGGCGACCAGCAGGCCCGCCGTGAACAGCAGGGAGTCGCCGGGCAGGAAGGCGAACAGACCCGACTCGGCGAAGACGATGACCAGGATGCCGACCAGACCGAACGTCGAGATCAGATAGTCCGGTGTGAGCCAGGTGGGGCCGAGGGCGAGGGTCATCACGGGTCCGGGCTCCTGAAGGGGGTGAGGGCGGCTACGGCATCCGGGTACGGCCGCACAAAGCTATCAACGTGATGCGACCGCCCCGGGTTCCACCGGCGCCTCCAGGATGCACTGTGGGACGACTGGGAGAAAGCTGTGACGCATGGGACTCGATGACTACGGCGGCGGCCAGGGGCCCCAGCCGGACGTACTGGTCGTGACGACGAACGACGCGCCCGGATACCGGGTGCAGGAGGTGCTCGGCGAGGTGTTCGGGCTGACCGTCCGCTCGCGGCACCTCGGCAGCCAGATCGGCGCCGGGCTCAAGTCGATGATCGGCGGCGAGCTGAAGGGCCTCACCAAGACGCTCGTGCAGACCCGCGGCCAGGCGATGGAGCGCCTGGTGGAGCAGGCACGCGCGCGCGGGGCCAACGCGGTGCTCGCGTTCCGGTTCGACGTGACCGACGCCGCCGACGTGGGCACCGAGGTGTGCGCGTACGGCACGGCGGTGGTCCTGGCCCGGGAGTGACCCCGGGCCAGGACGTCAGGACGAGGTGTGCCGGGCCGTGTTCGCCACGATGGCGTCCCGCAGGTACCCGGCCAGCCCCGGCCGGATGGCCTCGTACGTCGCGGTGAAGCGCGCGTCGGCGACGTACATCTCACCGAGGCAGGAGTGCATCGCGTGCGGGCAGTCGTAGTACGCGCGCGTGATGAACCGGCGGTGCTCCTCGGCGACGTCCATGGCCGCCGCGGAGTCCGCGGGCACGCCCTCGGTGAGCAGCCCCGCCATGCGCTGGTGGAGGGCGTCCATCTCCTCGTTGAGTCGCTTCCAGTCCTCCTTGGTGTACGAGGCGGTCCGGCGCTGCGACTGCCGGTATGCCTCGGTGTCGCCCCAGCGCTCCTGGACCTCGTCCGCGTACTGGTCCGGGTCGAAGTCGCCGAAGACCTCGAACTTCTCCTCGGGCGTGAGGTTGATGCCCATCGTGCGTGCCTCCATGGCGTGCTCCACGGCCGCGGCCATCTTCTGGAGCTTCTCGATCCGGGCGGTCAGCAGTCCGTGCTGACGGCGCAGGTGTGTGCGCGGGTCCGCGTCCGGGTCGTCGAGCAGGACCGCGACCTCGTCGAGCGGGAAGCCGAGCTCCCGGTAGAACAGGATCTGCTGGAGCCGGTCGAGGTCGGCGTCGGTGTAGCGCCGGTGGCCGGCGTGTGTGCGCTCGCCGGGCACCAGCAGGCCGATCTCGTCGTAGTGGTGCAGGGTGCGCACCGTGATTCCGGTGAACCCCGCGACCTGCCCCACGGAGTAGCTCACTTTCCGCTCCTTCGTTCGGTACGCCCTCCACGCTGAGGCCTCACGCCGCGTGAGGTGCAAGCCGGATTCCGCCCGGGATGTTGTATGCGTTTTGTCCGTTTATGGTGAGCGCGTGGCCCAGGAGACGACGCAGCAGGCACCCTCGAGCGCTCCGACCGCCCCCGCACGGGCTCTGCTGCCGTTCATCCTGCCCGCCGTCGCCGTGGGCGTGGCCGCGAGCCTGCTCCTCCTCGGGGTGAGCGCGGCGGCGGAGCGGCTCCAGCACGTGCTGTGGGGGCCGCTGCCGGACGCGCTCGGGGTGGGCCGTTACAGCGTGCTGTGGATGTCCGTGGTGCTCGTGGCGACCGGGATCGCCGTGGGGCTGGTGGTCTGGAAGGTCCCGGGGCATGCCGGGCCGGACCCCGCCACCCTGGGCCTGGACGCGCCGGTCCTGCCGCCGGCCGTGCTGCCGGGGCTGGTGCTGGCGACCGCGCTGATGCTCGCGGGCGGCCCGAGCCTCGGCCCGGAGAACCCGATCATCGCCGTGAACGTCGGTCTCGCGGCCTGGCTCGGCGCGCGCTTGATGCCCCGGGCGCCGGGCGCGCTGTGGCCGGTGCTGGCGGAGGCGGCGACGATCGGCGCGCTGTTCGGCACCCCGGTGGCGGCGGCGCTGGTCATCTCCGAGGCACTGGCCGGGCGGCCGATGCGGGGGCGGCTGTGGGACAACCTGCTCGCGCCGCTGACCGCCGGTGCGTGCGGGGCCATGACGACCACCCTGGTGGCCCGTCCGACCTTCGACCTGGGTCTGCCGCCCATGGGCCACCCGCACGCGAAGGACCTGGTGGCGGCCCTCGTGATCGCCTCGGCGGCCGCGCTGCTCGGCATGTGCGCCGTCTACGCCTTCCCGTACGTCCACGCGGGCTTCCGGCGGCTGCGGCACCCGATGCTGATGCTCCCGGCGGGCGGGGCCGTGCTGGGGGCTCTGGCGGCTCTGGGCGGCCATCTGACGCTCTTCAAGGGGCTGTCGGAGATCGGTGAGCTGGCCCGCGATCCACAGGGCTGGTCGGCGGGGCAGTTCGCGACGATGACGGTGGTGAAACTGGCCGCGCTGCTCGTCGCCGCGTCCTGCGGCTTCCGGGGCGGCCGGATCTTCCCCGCGGTCTTCGTCGGCACCGCCCTCGGCCTGTGCGCCCATGCGCTCGTTCCGGCCGTGCATCCCTCGCTCGGCGTGGCGACAGCCGTCCTGGGCATGCTCCTGGCGATCACCCGGCAGGGCTGGGTGAGCCTGTTCACCGCCGCCGTCCTGGTCGCCTCGCCCGCCCTCCTCGCCCTGCTGTGCGTCGCCTCGCTGCCGGCCTGGCTGCTGGTGACCGGCCGCCCGCAGATGCAGCTGCGCGAGGACGGCACCCCCGCCCGCTGACTCCCGTCCCCCTGGAGGCACGCCCATGGCCCTGCACAAAGGTTCCGCGAAGCACGAGGAGCGGACGGTGTCGGTCAACCCGTTCTTCGGAGCCGCCGACCCGGTCGGCGGCATGACCGAGGCCCCGCCCACCCACCGCCTCCCGGACGCTCCGCTGGCCCCCTCCACGGCCTACCAGCTGGTGCACGACGAGCTGATGCTGGACGGCAACTCCCGGCTGAACCTGGCCACCTTCGTCACCACCTGGATGGAGCCGCAGGCCGGGGTGCTGATGGCGGAGTGCCGGGACAAGAACATGATCGACAAGGACGAGTACCCGCGCACGGCCGAGCTGGAGCGGCGCTGCGTGGCGATGCTGGCCGATCTGTGGAACGCGCCGGACCCGGCGGCCGTGGTGGGCTGTTCGACGACCGGGTCGAGCGAGGCGTGCATGCTCGCCGGGATGGCCCTCAAGCGGCGGTGGGCGAAGCGGAACGCCGACCGGTACCCGGGCGCGCGGCCCAATCTGGTCATGGGCATCAACGTCCAGGTGTGCTGGGAGAAGTTCTGCACCTTCTGGGAGGTGGAGGCCCGGCTGGTCCCGATGGAGGGCGACCGCTTCCACCTGGATCCGCAGGCCGCCGCCGAGCTGTGCGACGAGAACACCATCGGGGTGGTCGGCATCCTCGGCTCCACCTTCGACGGCTCCTACGAGCCGATCGCCGACCTGTGCGCGGCTTTGGACGCCCTCCAGGAGCGCACCGGGCTGGACATCCCGGTGCACGTGGACGGCGCGTCGGGCGGGATGGTGGCGCCCTTCCTGGACGAGGACCTGGTGTGGGACTTCCGCCTGCCGCGCGTGGCCTCGATCAACACCTCCGGGCACAAGTACGGGCTGGTCTACCCGGGCGTCGGCTGGGCCCTGTGGCGGGACAAGGAGGCGCTGCCCGAGGAACTGGTCTTCCGGGTCAACTACCTGGGCGGGGACATGCCGACCTTCGCGCTGAACTTCTCCCGGCCCGGCGCCCAGGTGGTGGCGCAGTACTACACGTTCCTGCGGCTGGGCCGGGCGGGCTATCGCGCGGTGCAGCAGTCCACCCGGGACGTCGCGCGCTCGCTCGCCGACCGGATCGCGGCGCTCGGCGACTTCCGGCTGCTCACGCGCGGGGACCAGCTTCCGGTGTTCGCGCTGACCACCGCCGAGGACGTCACGGCGTACGACGTCTTCGACGTCTCCCGGCGGCTGCGCGAGGGCGGCTGGCTGGTGCCGGCCTACACCTTCCCGGCGAACCGTCAGGACCTGTCCGTGCTGCGGGTCGTGTGCCGCAACGGCTTCTCGCACGACCTGGCCGACCTGTTCCTGGACGACCTGAGCCGGCTGCTGCCGGAGCTGCGCCGGCAGCCGCACCCGCTGACCCGGGACAAGGACGCGGCGACCGGGTTCCACCACTAGCCGGTCGCGCGGGCCCCCGCGATCACCCCCAGGAGCCGCCCTGCTCCAGTGCCACCAGCTCGAACGCCGTCTTGCCGTCCAGCGATTCGCGGATGATGTCGGCGTGGCCGGCGTGCCGGGCCGTCTCGCGGATCAGGTGCAGACACAGCCAGCGCAGCGAGACCCGGCCCTCCGGCGGGAACCAGGGGTCGGGCGGCAGCGGGAAGGTGTCGTCCAGGCTGGGCGCGGAGCGGATGAACTTCTCCGTCTCGGCGGCCACCTGCGCCCAGTACGCCAGCTGCGAGGCGACCGTCTCGCCCCCGACCAGCTGGTGGGTCTCGTGCCAGTTCGACTCGTCGCGCGCGATCGCCGGCGGCTCCTGCTTCGCCCGGGCGAGCCAGCTCTGCTCGACCTCGGCGACGTGCTTGAGCAGCCCGCCCAGGGACAGCTCGCTGGCGCTGGGGCGGGTGCGCGCCTGCTCCTCGGTCAGCCCGAGCAGCGCCCGGCGGATCCCGCCGCGCTGCTCCTCGATGAACGCGAGCAGCGCTCCCCGCTCGTCGCCCTTCGCCTCCGCCGGAACGTGCGTGACCATGGCGTGCCGCCTTTCGTCGGGCCGTGCGCCGGGGCTGTTTCCCCGACACCGACGACGCTACGGCCCATTGCGGTCAGCTTCTGTCCGCAATGGGCCGGGGCGCGCCGGAAAGGGTGAGGAGCCTAGAAGGGGAATCCGCTGCGGCCGTGCTGCACCGAGATCCACTTGACCGTGGTGAACGCCTCCAGGGTGGTCTCGCCGTTGAGGCGGCCGACTCCGGAGTGCTTCTCACCGCCGAAGGGCACGATCGGCTCGTCGTGGACGGTGCCGTCGTTCACGTGGAACATCCCGGAGTCGATCCGCTTGGCGAAGGCCACGCCCCGCTCGATGTCACCGGTGTGGACGGCGCCGCTGAGGCCGTAGGGGGTGTCGTTGACGATCCGGACCGCATCCTCCTCGCCGTCGAACGGGACGAGGAAGACGACCGGGCCGAAGATCTCCTGCTGGAGCAGCGCGGAGTCGGCCGGGACGCCGGTCAGTACGGTGGGCTCCACCAGGTTGTCGGTCGTGGTGCCGTGCACCAGGGCGGTGGCGCCCTCGGCGAGCGCCTGTTCGACGGCGGTCGAGATCGCGCCCGCCTGCGCGGAGTTGATCACCGGGCCGATGACGGTCTGCGGGTCGCGCGGGTCACCGACCTTGAGCGTCCGGACCTTGGCGACGAACTTCTCGGTGAACTCGTCGGCGACCGAGCGGTCCACCAGGACCCGGTTGGCGGCCATGCAGACCTGGCCCTGGTGCACGAACCGGCTGAAGACCGCCGCGTCGACGGCGTAGTCGATGTCGGCGTCGTCCAGGACCACCAGGGCGCTGTTGCCGCCCAGTTCCAGGATCGAGCGCTTGAAGTTCCGGGCGCAGACGGTGGCGACGTGCCGGCCGACCTTGTCGGAGCCGGTGAAGGAGATGACCTTCGGGACCGGGTGCTCGATGAACGCGTCGCCGATCTCGGCGATGTCGGTGACGACCACGTTGAGCAGGCCGCCGGGCAGTCCGGCCTCCTCGAAGATCTTCCCGAGCAGGGTGCCGCCGGCGATCGGGGTGTTCTGGTGCGGCTTGAGGACCACGGCGTTGCCGAGCGCGAGGGCCGGGGCGACCGACTTCAGCGACAGCAGGAACGGGAAGTTGAAGGGGCTGATCACACCGACGACGCCGACCGGCACCCGGTAGACGCGGTTCTCCTTGCCCTCGGTCGGGGAGGGCAGGATCTTCCCCTCGGGGCGCAGCGCCAGGTGGATCGACTCGCGCAGGAACTCCTTGGCGAGGTGCAGCTCGAAGGCGGCCTTCACGCGCGTGCCGCCCAGTTCCGCGATGATCAGGTCGGCTATCTCCTGCTCACGGTCCTCTATCAGGCGCAGCGCCCGCTCGAAGACCGCGCGCCGGGTGTAGGCGTTGGTCTCGGCCCACTTTCTCTGGGCGCGGGCGGCGGCCCGGTAGGCCTGGTCCACCTCGTCGACCGTGGCCACCGTGATCGAGGCCAGCTTCTCGTCGTCGTACGGGTTGAAGTCGATGACGTCCCAGGAGCCGGTGCCCGGACGCCACTCGCCGTCGATGTACTGCTGGGCCAGGTCGGTGAAGTAGGACGACATGTGATCTCTCAATCGCTAGCGGACACCAGATCTGCGCCAGGTCTGATCGAGCGTCATCGTACTTGCGACAAGGGGGAGTTGGGTCAGGAGAGCTGGAGGAGACCGCGGAGCAGGTCCCGGCTTTCGCCAGGGCCGGGGCTGTCCTGCTGGAGCTCCTTCAGCGCCTGCTCGTACTGGGCGACGTCCTCGCGCTTGTCCAGGTAGAGGGCGCTGGTCAGCTGCTCCAGGTAGACCACGTCGGACAGGTCCGCGTCGGGGAAGCTGAGGATGGTGAAGGCGCCGCTCTCGCCGGAGTGCCCGCCGAAGCTGAACGGCATGACCTGAAGCCGTACGTTGGGCCGCTCGGAGATGTCGATCAGGTGCTGGAGCTGTCCGCGCATCACCTGGCGGTCCCCGTAGGGGCGGCGCAGGGCGGCCTCGTCCAGGACGATGTGGAACTCGGGGGCGTTGTCGGACAGCAGGTACTTCTGCCGCTCCAGGCGCAGCGCGACCCGGCGCTCGACGTCGGCGGTGCTCGCGCCCTTCATGCCGCGCCGGACCACCGCGCGGGCGTACTCCTCGGTCTGGAGCAGGCCGTGCACGAACTGCACCTCGTAGACGCGGATCAGCGAGGCGGCGCCCTCCAGGCCCACGTAGGTGGGGAACCAGCTGGGCAGGACGTCGGTGTAACTGTGCCACCAGCCCGCGACGTTGGCCTCCCGGGCGAGGGAGAGCAGCGACTCGCGCTCCGCCTCGTCGG
Organism: Streptomyces sp. NPDC036984; assembly: GCF_055607665.1. Taxonomy (NCBI): domain Bacteria; kingdom Bacillati; phylum Actinomycetota; class Actinomycetes; order Kitasatosporales; family Streptomycetaceae; genus Streptomyces; species Streptomyces sp. NPDC036984. Next base: position 96,196 of record NZ_JBVJRL010000017.1, on the reverse strand, counting down.
TGATGCCGTAGAGCGTCAGCAGGTCTTCCACGTCCCTCGTCTTGAAGCTCACCCGGCCCAGCTCCATCCGGCTGATCTTCGACTCGGAAGCGCGGATGGAGTACCCCGCAGCCTCGCGCGTGATCCCCCGCGCTTCACGCAGTCGCCTGAGTTGCGAGCCGAGCAGCATGCGCCGCACCACCGATCCGGGCTCTCCCGCGCTCACGTTCGCCAGCCTCCCCAACCGTCCTCAGGGCCCGAAGTCTGCCACTAAAACACTCCGAGCAGTACTCGTGCAGTTACGGAAACGGAAAGAGCCCGGCCGTTTCTGCCGGGTCCGGACGCGAAGAGGTCCGGACCTCTGGCGGGAGTGTCATGAAGATGGCAGAAAAAATGGCCAAGAAGCGGTACGGGCAGTGCCATTTCGGTCGCGTGCACGTGCATCTGCCCTTGCATCTGCTCTGCGCATCCGAAACCATGGTGCCGCGCCACCGCTGCATCGCAACGACCGCGAATTCCCGGGAGTGCCTCGCATGGGGACGAATGGATCGACCATGCTCAAGCCGTTACGGCAGGGCCTTCCGCCGTTGGACCCCGCGGCCGCGTCCGATGCCGCCTCCTGCGCCCTCCCCGCCCGCTACGAGGCGGTGCGCGAGGCTCGGCGCTTCGCCCGGAACACCCTGGAACAGTGGGATGTCGGCGACCGTTTCGACGACATATGTCTCGTCGTCTCCGAACTCGTCACCAACGCGCTGCGCCATGCGGTGCCGGCCGACCAGGGCCACGCCGACGGGCACGCTCCGTGCGTGCGGCTGCATCTGATGCGCTGGACCGAGCGGTTGGTGTGCGCGGTGCGCGACCCGAGCCACGAGACCCCGGTCCCACGCGACTCGGACGACTTCTCCGCCGAGTCGGGCCGGGGGCTGTTTCTGGTCGACTCCTTCGCCGACAGCTGGGGCTGGCATCCGCTCGCCGGCACGCTCCAGGGCAAGGTGGTCTGGGCGCTGTTCCGGCTCAAGACGGCCGGCTGATCAGGGCGGGCACTGACGGGCGGCCGGTTTCTACGCGCGTAAACCGGCCGAGCGCACCGCCACACGGGCGTCCGACATCGTTGCCACCGTCCGCAGCGACCCGCCCCAGCCGGTCAGCTCGCTATCAGATGGTCGAACTCGCCGTCCTTCACGCCGAGGAGCATCGCCTCGATCTCCGCGCGCGTGTAGACGAGCGCCGGGCCGTCCGGGAAGCGCGAGTTGCGGACGGCGACGTCACCGCCCGGCAGCCGCGCGAACTCCACGCAGGAACCCTGCGAGTTGCTGTGCCTGCTCTTCTGCCAGGCCACTCCGTCCAGCTGCGTGGCAGCCATGCCGTTGTACACGTCGTACCCCCCGTACACGCCGTCAACGTCGCGGTCCACAGGTCGCTCCCCGGTGGTGCACTGGCTGATGTGGCCATAGATGCTGTGGTCAACTGACCCGGATCATAACTCTGTTCACGTGCAGATGCGTGAGCAGATGCACGTGCACACGGGGTGGTCCTGCGGTTACAGCTTTGACGACCGCTTTACCCGAGCAGATCGAGCACCTGCCCCAGAGCAGGCAGGACATGTCCCCGCCAGCCCCCGCCCATGACCGTGCGCGCCATCATCTGCGCCGGGTCGTCCGGGTCGAATCCCTCGTGCACTAGGAAGAGACGCGTACCGCGCCCTTCCTGTTCCAGGGTCCAGGTGACGGTCCAGTCCGCGGGGTTGGCCGGATCGGCGTCCGCCCACCGGAGGGACAGCATCCGCTCGATGTCGTAGGCGAGCACCCGCACTTCCACGACTCCGGAGAAACGGGAGTTGGGACGCGGGACGGACGTCATCCGGTACCGGTGGCCGACCTCCAGCCGGAAGTCCTCGGCGCCGGGCATCTGCCAGCGGGCGAGCAGCTCGGGGTCGGTCAGGGCGCGCCAGACCTTGGCGGGCGGATGCGGGAAGAACTGGTCGACGCGGATCGTGGTGAGGTCGTCCGCGTCGCTCTCATGGTCCGGGTTCATGACGGGCCATCGTCGGGCATCCGGTCGAGCAGATCACCGAGCCCCTTCAGCCGCTCGCGCCAGAACCGCTCGTACGGATGGAGCCAGTCCTGCACCTCGGCGAGCGGGGCGGCCTCGAGGCGGTAGATGCGCTGCCGCCCGGAGCGCTGTTCGGAGACGAGACCGGCCTCCCGGAGCACCTTGAGGTGTTCCGAGAGGCTCGGGCGGCGCATGTCGAAGTGGTCGGCCAGGGCCTGCACGGGCTGCGGCCCGCTCTCGCGCAGCAGCCGCAGCACCTCGCGGCGGGTGGCGTTGGCCAGCGCGGCGAAGACGCGGTCCTCGGCGGCGGTACCCGTCCCGTTCATGGAGCGGTCAGAAGCCTTCCTTCTCCGTCAGCAGCATCAGACCGTTGCCGTCGGGATCCGTGAAGGAGGCCATCCGCCCCCAGGGGAGCTCGTCCGGTCCCTGCACGGGGATGCCGGCCGCGGTGAGCCGGGCGCAGTCCGCGTCGACGTCGGTCGTGACCAACATGATCCCCCGGGCCGAACCGGGCCCGAAACCGCCCATCCCCGGGCCGGAGAGCGTGAAGACGGTCTGCGCACCCCTGGGGGCCACCTGGAGCCAGCGGCCCGGGGGCATCTCCCGGTCGGCGGTGACCTCGAAGCCGAGGACCTCCGTGTAGAAGCGCAGGGCGCGGTCCTGGTCGGAGACGGGGAGGGTGACGAAGGAGGCGTGGGTGATGGTCATACCCCCAACATAGGTAGGCAACCTCCTACGCGTCAACCGTAGGAAATTACCTACCTATGCGTCTTCACCTGCTGGAGTACGGCAGCAGCGCCATCTCCCGGGCGTTCTTGACCGCCCGGGCGAGCAGCCGCTGCTGCTGGGCCGTGATCCGGGTGACCCGGCGGCTGCGGATGTTGCCGCGGTCGGAGATGAACTTCCGCAGCAGGTCGGTGTCCTTGTAGTCGATGTAGGTGATCCCGGCCTGGTCGATGGGACCTCTCCTGTTCGAGTGAAGCCGAGAACTCGGGAAAAGGCCGGGGCGGTTCCGGACCGGCTTGCGGTCGCTCTTACGAGGCATCAGACCTCCAGCAGGGTGTCGAAGGCGGGCGGGAGCCGGCGCCAGGACTCCCGCCCGGCGGCGTACTCGGCGTCGGTGAGCAGGCAGGACTCCAGCAGGTGCACGAGCCCGTCGCGGTCGAGGGCGGGCGAGGTGAAGACAAGGTGGTTGCACCGGTCGCCGTGCTCGGGGTGCCAGTCCAGCGCGGCGGCGGCGCGGCGGACGGGCGGGACCATCTCCCAGGCCGCGTCCGGCAGCGCGGCGAGCCAGGGCCCCGCGCTCTCCACGCACAGCGCCCCGCCGGCCGCGTCCCAGTGCAGCAGCGTGTCGGGCTTGTCAGCGAGCCAGAACCGGCCCCGGCTGCGCGCGGCGGCGCAGGTCAGGTCCTCCAGCGCCGCGTAGAGCCGCTCCGGGTGGAAGGGCCGGCGGCGGCGCCAGACCAGGGTGGCGACGCCGTGCCGGTCGGTCTCCTGGGGCAGCAGGGCGCAGGCCGGGTGCTGGGCGGCCGCGGCGGCTTCCACGTCGAAGCCGGCCAGCGCGGCCTCGGCCAGCGGCCCGGGGGCGCCGGAGGTGTCCGCGCCCGCCGGGCCGCCGTGGCCGATCGGGATCCGGCGGGCCGTCGGGTGGAGCTGCGCGAGCAGCTCGCGGTCCTCGTCGTCGGCCTCCGGGGAGTCGGCGACGGCGAGCACGGGGGCGTACTCCAGCTGCCGGGCGAAGGTGTCGGCGACCGTGCGCCGGTCGGTGGCCGCCGCGGCGAGCCCGGCCTCGGCGAGGTCGTCGCCGTTGCCGAGGCAGGGCAGCACCAGCGCCGGGTCGACGGCGGTGATCACGGACGTGACGGTCAGGCCGCCGGCCGCGATCACTTCGGCCATCGCCCTGGGCTCGACCGAGTCCCACAGCTCGACGATCGCGAGCCGGGGCGTGCCGCTCTCGGCGAGCCGGCGCAGCTCGGGCACCAGGTCCTCGCGCAGGGCACAGCAGGCACAGTCGTCGACCAGTGGCGTCTCGCCCGTGGACCGCAGGCCGTGGCGGTCGCGGACCGTCCGCACGACCGTGCCGGCGGCGGCCGTCGCAAGGTCGTGGTGGAGTACGACGCTGCCCGGGACGTCGGCGAGCAGCCGGTCGACGGCCGCCTGGCGGGCGTCGGCGTGCAGCCCGCCGACGATCACGACGGAGAGCATCAGCCCTTCTTTCCGTACCGGCGCTCGAAGCGCTCCACGCGCCCGGCGGCGTCCAGCACGCGCGCGGTACCGGTGTAGAAGGGGTGGCTGACGTTCGAGATCTCGACGTCGACGACGGGGTAGGTGTGGCCGTCCTCCCACTCGATCGTCCGGTCGCTCGTCATCGTCGAACGGGTCAGGAAGGCGTGGTTCGCGGCACGGTCACGGAACACGACGGGCCCGTACGCGGGGTGGATTCCCTGACGCATGGCGGTTCAGCGCTCCTCTCGGAAGTCGACGTGCCGGCCGACGACCGGGTCGTACTTGCGCAGCGTCACGCGGTCCGGGTCGTTACGGCGGTTCTTGCGGGTCACGTAGGTGTAGCCGGTGCCGGCGGTGGACCGGAGCTTGATGACCGGGCGGAGTTCGTTGCGTGCCATGCTGCTACCTTACTGAAAATGAATTCCATTAGCATTAGCGTCTGAGGAGAGCTACGTCACCATGTCCGCGCACTGCATGCTCACCGGGGCCCGGCCGGGCTTCGGCAACCGCATCTCCCACTCCCACCGGCGCACCTCCCGCCGCTTCGACCCGAACATCCAGACCAAGCGCTACTGGCTGCCCGGCGAGGGCCGCTACGTCCGGCTGCGGCTGAGCGCCAAGGCCGTCAGGACGGTGGACGCGATCGGCGTCGAGGCGGCCGTCGCCCGTATCCGCGCGCGGGGGGTGCGGGTCTGATGGCGAAGAAGAGCAAGATCGCGAAGAACGAGCGGCGCAAGGAGACCGTCGCCCGGTACGCCGAGCGCCGCGCGGAGCTGAAGGAGATCGTCCGCCGGCCCTCCAGCACCCCCGCCGAACGGCTCGCCGCCCAGCGGGAGCTGCGCAAACAGCCGCGGGACGCCGGCGCCACCCGCGTCCGCAACCGGGACCGGATCGACGGCCGCCCGCGGGGCTGTCTGCGTGCGTTCGGCCTGTCCCGGCTGAACCTGCGGGCCCAGGCCCACCTCGGACATCTGCCCGGCGTCCGGAAGGCCTCCTGGTAACTGCTGGTAGCTTGCGCTGCGGGCCGTCCGGGGAGGGCGGCCGGCCGCTACCGCATGGGAGCTCGACGGTGACTACTGCGCCTGCTTCGACTGCTTCGGACACCGCGTCCGCCTCGGGTCCGGCTACCGCTCCGGCACCGGGGCGGAGGCGGCGGGCCGCGGCACTGGCCGCCGCCGGGCTGGTGGGCGCGCTGACGCTGACGGCGTGCAGTGGCGGCGGCTCCGAGGACAAGGACGGCTCGTCGTCCGCGCCGGGTGCGGCCCACTCGGCGAGCACCGCCTCCCCGGCCGTGACCGGTGCTTCGGCCAAGCTCCAGGGCAGCTGGATCACCACCGCCGACGGAAAGGTCGTGGCGTTGGTGATCACCGGGAAGGAGGCCGGGATCTTCGCGACCGGCGGGACCGTGTGCGGCGGGACCGCGGGCGCCGAGGACGGCATGCAGATGATCCACCTGACCTGCGCCGACGGCGGCAAGGACCGGACCACCGGCATGGTCGACTCGGTGGACGGCGAGACGCTGAAGGTGACCTGGTCGGGCAAGGCGGGCCAGGAGACCTTCACCAAGGCGGAGGGCGGGAAGCTGCCGTCGGGGCTGCCGACCGGCCTGCGGCAGTGACGCGGGCGGCCGGGAACAGTCGTCCGTCCGGAGGGGCGCGCGAGCGGGTCCGGACCGTTCGGGCCATGATGCTGGAGCACCGTCACGACATCGACAGGAACCAGCCCATGCGCGCCATTCCGCTCACCGTCACCGCCCTCGCCGCCGCCCTCGTCCTGACCGCCTGCACCGACGGCGGCGGAGGCGGGGACAAGAACAGTGCCGCGTGCAGGATCGGCGAGCTCTCGGTGCAGGTGGGCCCGGCGAGCGTGGCCCCGGCCGCCGGTGACACGGGCGAGGTGCCCGTCAGCATCACCAACCAGACCGCGCCGTGCACCCTGGACCAGTTCCCCGGCGTGCTGCTGGAGTCGGGCCACACCGAGACCTCGCTGTCGCCGCAGCAGGGTGCGAAGGCCCAGAAGATCAAGCTCGCCAAGGGCGACTCCGCGTCCTTCACCATCACCTACGTACGCGGCAAGGCGGGCGACAAGGCCAGCCTGGAGGCGACGGCCGTGAGGATCTCCCTCCCCGGCTCCACCGCCACCCGCAGCTACCCGTGGAAGTACGGCCCGGTCGCGGGCAAGGGCACGGTGAACGAGCCGAACGCCTCGGTCAGCGCCTTCCAGCGGGCCGGGGACTGATCCTCTGCCCCAACCGGGGCCGGAGGCCGATCCCCTACCCCAGCCGGGGCCGGGCTCTGACCTGTGCCCGGTCCGCCGCGCGCGCGCCCTCGGTCCAGCCGGCCGCGTCGCTGACCCCGCGCAGCCGGGTGGTGGTGGTCTCCGGGAACATGCGCTCCAGCCGGCCGGTGACGGCTATCGCGCGCGTGGCCAGCACGGGCAGGAGGTCCTGGGTCACCTGTGTCTCGGCGGCGGCCGCGAGCCGGTCGCCCACGCGGTGGGCGTAGGCCGCGAGGAACGACTGCCGGAAGGTCTTGGTGCGCTTGCGCCCGCCGGCTCGCTGAGCTGCCTCGGCCTTGGTCATCGCGTGCGTGGCCTGCACCAGCAGGGAGGTGTAGAGCAGCTCGACCACCTCCAGGTCCGCCTCGAAGCCGACGACCGTGGAGAAGCAGAGCGGTTCGTTCCACACCGCGCGGCAGTGGTTCGCCGTGGCCACCGCGTCCAGCAGGACGGCCTTGGCCTGCTCGTACGGCGGCTCGACCCCGATGCGGCAGGCACCGGGCGCGTCCGGCGCGGGCGCCTCGGCGGCGAGCAGCGCCTCGTCGACGCTGTGCCGGGCCATCAGCTCCTGCGCCTTGGCGCTGAGCGCCTCCGCCTCCTCCGGGTAGCTTGTCGCCTCGGCCTTGGCGAGCAGCGCGCGGATGCGGGTGAGCATGCGTGAGGCGGCCGGACCGTGCTGCCGACGGGGCTCCTCCAGCGGCTCCAGCGGGGGCAGGCGCAGCAGCAGGCGGTACAGCTTCAGGACGGCGGTGGCGTGCGAGAAGCGGTCGCTTCCGCGCGCGGGGTCCTTTGGCAGGGCCTCCAGCTGAGCGGCCCAGCGGCGCCCGCGGGGGCGGTCCCGCCCGGCCTGCGCCCGGATCAGCCCCGCGGCGAGGCGGACGTGGACGTCGTCCAGCTCCCGCCGTACGAGCCGTACGACGTCGGCGGGCTGCCAGCCGCGCTGCCAGCCCGCCGCGAGGAGCTCCTCGCCCCGCCGCCCGAGCTCGGCGTCCACGGCGGGGTCGGCGGCGAGCAGGGAGGCGCCCGTGTCGAGTCCGGTGTCGGTGTCGTCGTACAGGGCGGCCCGGAAGGCTCGCTCGACGGTGCTGGCAGCGCTGGTCACACCCTCGATCGTGCCATGCGGCACTGACACGGGGCGGGGCCGTCCACACCCTGTGGACAGTGGCCCGGCGTGCTCAGGTGCGGGTGGCCAGTTCCAGGGCCCGGTCGAGGGCGTCGGCGGCCGGGCAGGGGACGTCGGGGGTGACGCCTGTGCCCTCCCAGTTGGTGCCGGAGACCGGGTTGACCGAGCGGCCGACGGGGATGGAGGCCTCCAGATGCGGATGGACGGTCCAGCCCCTGCGGGGGTGCGCTCCGCCGCGGGTGGTTTCCCCCACGATCACCGCGCGGCCCAACTGCTGGAGGTTGTAGGCGAGTTCTTCCCCGGCGGAGAAGGTGCGGCCGCTGGTGAGGACGTACACCGGTTTGGTGCCGCCGAACCGGGCGCCGGGGACGTGGGGCAGGGTCCAGAACTGGTCGTACCGGTCGTCCGCGCGCGAGTACTGGGTGTTCAGATGGGTCCGCTCGTCCAGGAGGTAACTGCACACGAACGCCACCGCGTCCGGGTCGCCGCCGGCGTTGTCCCTGAGGTCCAGGATCAGCATGTGCGCACGCGCGACCAGGGTGAGCGCGGCCGAAAGGGGCTCGGCCGACCAGGCGAGCGGGAAGAGATTCGGGGCGAGTTGGAGCAGGGCGGCCCCGCCGTCCAGCAGGCGCACCTGCGGGACTCCGCCCAGGGAGGCGGCGAACTCCCGGCGCATCGCGACGAGAGTTGCCTCGCCCTGCTCCTGCGGGACCTTCTCCGGGTGGAACTTCAGGCGCAGATGTGGATCGCCGTTCTCCGCCTGAAGGTCCGCGGTGACGCGAGCGCCGAGGTCCGCCGGGTCGGCGGTGTCGTAAGCACCCTCGGTCAGCCGGCGGCGCAGCCGGGCGGCGAGCCGGTCCGCCACCTCCGGGAACACGTAGTGCTCGGCGAGGAGCCGGGCGGTTTCCTCGACGACCGCACGAACGTCGGTCTCCGGCAACGAAGTTGGGTGCGTCAGGGTGGTCATGGCACGGAGTACAGCAGCACACGCACGAAAGCGTCAAGAAAGTTAGACACTTGCGGCACGACCGACGGCCTGAAGGCGAGGGCACCGTCAACCGACGGTTGACAGTAAGGGATAGGCAACCTACGGTTGACAGTATGGCGACCAACCCGAACATCTCGGCATCCGTGCGCCTCGACGACCTCATCGAGGCGATCAAGAAAGCCCACAGCGAACCCCTCGAGCAGCTTCAGGACGCGGTGATCGCCGGCGATCACCTCGGTGACGTGGCCGACCACCTGATCGGTCACTTCGTCGACCAGGCCCGCCGGTCGGGTGCGTCCTGGACCGACATCGGGCGGAGCATGGGCGTGACCCGGCAGGCCGCACAGAAGCGGTTCGTGCCCAAGGAGTCCGTCGACCTCGACCCCAGCCAGGGCTTCAGCCGCTACACCCCGCGCGCGCGGCAGGTGGTCATGGCCGCGCACAACGAGGCGCTGGCCGCCCGCAACGCCGAGGGCCGCCCCGAGCACCTGGTGCTCGGCCTGCTGGCCGAGCCGGAGGGCCTGGCCGCGAAGGCGATCGCCGCGCAGGGCGTCCCGCTGGACGCCGTACGCCAGGCCGCGTCCGCCGCGCTTCCGCCCGCCGCCGAGGACGTCCCCGACCTCGTCCCCTACGGCCCCGAGGCCAAGAAGGTCCTGGAACTCACCTTCCGCGAAGCCCTCCGGCTCGGCCACAACTACATCGGCACCGAGCACCTCCTGCTGGCCCTGCTGGAGCACGAGAACGGCCAGGGCCTCCTCAACGGCCTCGGCATCACCAAGCCGGCCACCGAGGAGTACGTCGCCGAGGTGCTGGCGCTGCTGCTGGAGCAGAAGCCCGAGGCAGGCGGCGCACAGGAGTAGAGCAGCAGGTCAGGGCGATTGTCAGACCCCCCTGCCACACTCGCACTCATGACCGACCGGTGGGCGCTCGCACCGGCCGAGGACGGTGGCGTGGACGTCGCCCCCCTCGGCCCGGACGGGCTGCCCGCCGGACCGGTGCGGCGGGAGAGCGATCTCGCCGGGGCGGTCCGGAGCCGCCCGGAGGTGACACGCTGGGTGTGGCGGTCGACCCCCGAGGTCTATCCGCGTCTGCTCGCCACGGGGGTGCGAGTGGAGCGGTGCTACGACATCGAGGACGCCGAAACACTCCTGCTGGGCCACGAGGGCCGGTACGGCGAGCCACGCTCGGCCGCCGCCGCCCTGGCCCGCCTCCGCGGCGGCCCCGTACCACCCGATCCACCGCAGCGCGCCGCCCAGCCGGGCGCCCAGTCCCCCCTGTTCGAGCCGTCCGGCACCCACCTGGCCCTGCCGGACCTGCTCGCGGTCTACGCCGACCAGCTGCGGCGGCACGAGAAGACCGCCCGCCCCGACCGGATGCGTCTGCTGACCGCCGCCGAGTCGGCCGGGATGCTGGTGGCCGCCGAGATGAACCACGCCGGCCTGCCCTGGAGCGCCGAGGTCCACCGCGAGCTGCTGCACGACCTGCTCGGCGAGCGGTACGCGGGCGGTGGCGAGCCGCGCCGCCTGGCCGAGCTGGCCGACGAGGTGTCCGCGGCCTTCGGGCGCCGGGTGCGGCCGGACCTGCCCGCCGATGTGATCAAGGCTTTCGCGCAGGCCGGGATCAAGGTGAAGTCCACCCGCCGCTGGGAGATCCAGTCCGTCGACCACCCGGCCGTGGAGCCCCTGCTGGCGTACAAGAAGCTGTACCGCATCTGGGTGGCGCACGGCTGGTCCTGGCTTCAGGACTGGGTGCGCGACGGCCGCTTCCGCCCCGAGTTCCTCGCCGGCGGCACGGTCACCGGCCGCTGGGTGACGAACGGCGGGGGTGGCCTCCAGATCCCCAAGGTGATCCGCCGGGCCGTGGTCGCCGACCCCGGCTGGCGGCTGGTGGTGGCCGACGCCGATCAGATGGAGCCGCGCGTGCTGGCCGCGATCTCCCGCGACCCCGGCCTGATGGAGGTGGCGGGCCGGGAGAGCGACCTCTACCAGTCCGTCTCCGACCGCGCTTTCTCCGGCGACCGGAACCAGGCCAAGCTCGCCGTGCTCGGCGCGATCTACGGCCAGACCTCCGGTGACGGCCTGAAGAACCTCGCCGCACTCCGCCGCCGCTTCCCGAAGGCCGTCGCCTATGTCGACGAGGCCGCCCGCGCGGGCGAGGAGGGCCGGCTGGTGCGCACCTGGCTGGGCCGCACCTGTCCGCCGGCCGCCGGGGTGGGCGAGGACGCGTCGGAGGAGGCGGGCATCCCGGTCGGCGAGGAGGAGCCGGAGGGCCAGACCGGCTGGGTCCCCGGATACGCCTCCGGCAACTCCCGCGCGCGCGGCCGCTTCGCGCGGAACTTCGTCGTCCAGGGCAGCGCCGCCGACTGGGCCCTGCTGCTGCTCGCCGCGCTGCGCCGGGCCTGCGCGGAGCTGAAGGCCGAGCTGGTCTTCTTCCAGCACGACGAGGTGATCGTGCACTGCCCGGCCGAGGAGGCCGACACCGTCGCCCGGGCCATCCGCGAGTCCGCCGCGCTCGCCGGCCGGCTGACCTTCGGGGAGACACCGGTGCGGTTCCCGTTCACGACAGCGGTGGTGGAGTGCTATGCCGACGCCAAGTGAGCGGCTCGAAGCGGCGGTTCACCCGTTCCTGTCGGCGGCTCATGAAGCGGCCGAACCGCCGTCCAGCAGAGTGCGCAGCTCCGCCAGGACCGCCTGCTCGTCCGTGCCGTCCAGCGCCGTGCACGCCCGGCGCCAGGCGTCGTACGCCTCCGCTTCCCGCCCCCGCTCGCGCAGCAGCAGCCCGTGCTGGTGCAGAGCCAGCCCGCCCATGTAGCGGTCGGCGCGGGCGTCGGCCCGGCGCAGCAGCTCGGCGCACTCGCCGCCCGCCCGCTCGGTCTCCCCGAGTCGGCGCAGCGCGCGGACCAGGCCGAGCCGGGTCTGGGACTCGCCGTGCCAGTCGCCGTGGCCGCCGAGGATGCGCAGGCTCTCCTCGAAGTGCCGGGCGGCGGCGGCCGGTTCGCCGAGGGCGAGATGGGCGTAGCCGATGTTGCAGTGCGCCGAGTGCTGCACGATGACCGCGCCGATCGCGTCCCCGATCGCCAGCGAGCGCCGGTGCTGCTCGATGGCGGCGCGCGGGTCGGTGTGCTCGTAGAGGTTGCCGAGGTGGCTGTGGGTGACGGCCTCGCCGTAGGGGTCGTTCAGCAGCCGCGAGTAGGCGAGGCTCTGCCGCAGCGCCTCCCCCGACTCCTCGAACCGGCCGAGCCCCTCCAGCAGCAGCCCGCGGTTGTTCAGACAGCGCCGGATCCGGGAGGCCGTACCCAGCCGCCCCCAGATCTCCAGGGCCCGGTCGGTCAGGGCGAGAGCGTCGTTCTGCCGGCCGGTCAGGAAGTGCAGGCCCGCGAGATCGCCCAGCGCGTACGCCTCGGCCGCCGCATCCCCGAGCCGCCGCGTCGCACCGAGCGCGGCCCGCCCCAGCACCTCCATCTCGGCGACCCGGCCGCCGCGCTGCGCATAGGGGAAGAGCAGCCGGGCGAGCACGGAGAGAGCGGCCGCGGTGGGCGTGTCATCGGTGCCGGCGTTCCGCGCCACCAGAGCGACGACGTTCTCCAGCTCCACCTCGCCCCAGGCGAAGGCGTCCTCGGCCGACTCGAAGGGCGCCAGGGCGGCCACCTCGGTGGCGTGCTCCGCGGGCTGCGCGGCGGTCGGCCGCCGCCGGTCGTCCTGGTCGAGCCCGGGCTCCACGACGGCCGTCAGCACCCGCTCGGCCATGGCGGCGTACCAGCGGAGGGCGGTGAGGTCCGAGGTGCCGGCACGGCCGGGGGCGCGTCGGGTGCTGGAGGCGCCTGAGGTGTCGGGGGCCCCTGGGGTGCCATCGGCGCCGGGGCCGGTCGGGTGGGCGGCGGCGTCGGCCAGCTCGCGGGCGAAGTCGCGGACCAGGGCGTGCGGGACGTAGCGGCCGTAGGCCGTTTCCTCCAGGAGGGCGACGTCGACCAGACGGTCCAGGGCGGCCTCGGCGCGCCGCTCGTCGATGCCGGTGAGGCGGCCGATCAGCGAGGCGCCGTACGTCGGCAGGTCGAGCGCGCCGATGTGGCGCAGGGCGAGGGCCGCGTCCCGGTCGGCCTCGCGCTCGGCGGCGGCGAGCGCGTCGTGGGCGACCGCAAGGGAGCGGCGGACGCTCAGGTCGTCGTACTCCAGGTGGTGCAGCCGTCCGCCGGTGTCCGCCAGTTGGGCGGCGAGGACGTCCGGGGTGAGGGCGCGGCGGGCGGCCAGCCGGGCGGCGACCACGCGCAGCGCCAGCGGGAGCCGGCCGGTCAGCTCCACCAGCGCATGGCCGGCGTCCAGTCCCGCGCGGCCGCTCACCGCGCGTAGCAGGGCGGCACTGTCCTCGCCGGTCAGCGGGGAGAGCGGGAAGCGCCGGGCGCCGTCGAGCGCGGTGAGCGGCGAGCGGCTGGTGACGATCACCGCGCAGCCGGGCCCGGCCGGCAGCAGGGGCCGTACCTGGGCCGCGTTCGCCGCGTCGTCCAGCACCAGCAGGATGCGGGCGGGCGCGAGCAGCGAGCGGAGCAACGCGGCGGCGGCGTCCGGGTGTTCGGGGATGTTCCGGGGCTCGGTACCGAGATCCCGCAGCAGCGCGGCGAGCGCCTGCGGCGCGGTCATCGGGGTCCTGCCGGGGGTGGCGCCGTGCAGGTTGACGTAGAGCTGGCCGTCGGTGAACCGTTCCCGCAGCTCATGGGCGACGTACAGGGCGAGCGCGCTCTTGCCGACGCCCGCCATCCCGCTGATCACCGCGACGGCCGGGGCCGGGGCGAGCGGCTCGGCCAGCGCGCGCCGCAGCTCACGGCGCACGTCGGAACGGCCGGTGAAGTGGGCCGGCGGGGCCGGCAGCTGGGCCGGACGCGGGGTCTGCCGCGCGCCGGCCGGTCCGTCGCCGTCCCGCGGGGACGCGGGAGACGCGGAGGGTGCGGGGGCCCCGGAAGCCTCGGGAGTCGTGTGAGTCCCGAGGGTCCCGTGAGTCGCGGAACCCCCGGCCGTGCCGTCGGACACGCCGTTCTCCCGCCGACGCGGTGCGTCCTGGCCGGCCGGCTGCGGATCGCCGTGCTCCGCGTCCCGCCGCCGCTCACCGCTCCCCCGCAACACCTCGACATGCGCGTCCCGGACCGCCGGGCCGGGTTCGATGCCGAGTTCCTCCACCAGGCGGGCCCGCAGGTCGCGGTGGACGGCGAGGGCCTCGGCCTGGCGGCCGGTGCGGTGCAGGGCGAGCATCAGCTGACGGTGGTACGCCTCGCGCAGCGGATACTCCGCGACCAGGGCCGCCAACTCGGGGACGAGTGCGGCCAACCGGGCGCCGCCGAGCGCGAGTTCGGCGTCGTAGCGCCACTCCAGCAGGAGCAGCCGGGCCTCCTCCAGGCGCTGCACGAGGGCGTAACCGCCGAGGTCGGCGGGGAGCCCGCTGAGCGGTGTGCCGCGCCAGAGCGCGAGCGCGGCGGCGCAGGCCCGCACGACGCCCGGCCAGTCCCGCCGGGCATGCGCGGCCCGCGCCTCGGCGACCCGGACGTCGAAGACGTGCACGTCCAGCTCGCCGTGGTCGACCCGCAGCAGGTATCCCGGCGGTACGGCCCTGAGCCGCTCGGGGTCGTCCAGCAGGCGGCGCAGCCGGGCGACGTGGTTGTGCAGGGACGCCTGCGCGGAGGCGGGCGGCGCGCCGCCCCACAGCGCGTCCTTCAGCGACTCGACCGACACGACCCGGCCGGGCTCCAGCAGCAACGCGGCCAGCAGAGCACGGACTTTGGGGCTGCCGATGGCCCGCACGCCGTTGTCGTCGGTGTCGTCGCCGGACCACTCGGCCGGGCGGCCGGGGAAGGGGGCGGCGGGGGTTCCGTCGGGAGTGAGACAGAAGGGGCTGCCGGACGTGGTGTAGGAGGTCTTGCCGGAAGCGGTGCAGGAGGCTGCGCCGGAGCGGCCGCCCGAGGTGTCGTAAAGCGATCGGTCATAGAGGACCGGCGGTCCCAGCAGTCCGAAGCGCAGCTCGCACCGCCGCATCACGCCGCTCCACTGCCTTCCCGCCCGGTCGGGGCCGACCGCGCTCCGCAGCGGGCGAGTGCCCGCCGTTGTCTGGCGGAAATCCGCCCCTGTCCCCACGGTTTCCTGTCACCGTCCGCTCGTCGGCCCGGCAGCGAAATCCGCCCGTCCGCCGGGCTGTTCCCCGCTGGCACCGGACGAGTTACGGCCAACCGGCCCGCGACTTGCCGACGAACCGTTGGCCACATGTTAGCGATCCGTTGGCGAATCCTGATGTGATCATTCCATCGGATCTGGCCCTACGGTGCGCGCGTATGTCGCGTAACTCGGGGGAGTGTCGCCGCAGGCTGGGTCCGGGGACGTGAAGGGCCCCGGCCGGCGGAGGTGAACGACCGGGGCCCCGTCCCGTTTCCCATCTCTCCCCCGGCTCGCTCGTCCGCTCCTGCGCCGCTTCGTGCCGGCCGGTCCCACCACCCGGCTCAGATCACCGGCGGCCGCCCCAGCCGGGTGAGCCGCCACACGGTGCGCCAGCACATCGGCCGACGCTCGCCGGCCGGCTCCCGCAGCCCCTCCACAAAGCCGCCGAACCAGGCCCTGAGGGCCGCCGGGGAGCGGGTGCGGGCGAGCGTGAGCAGCATCCTCTTCGCGTCCCCTTTGCTCCGGTTTTGTCACCGCGTCTCCCTCGACCCCACGCCCCCCGGAATCCCGCCCACTCATTGAATCGACAACCACCACGGCGGCCGAGAGGATCACCCCGGCAGCCGAGGCGATCACCACGACAGCCGAGATGCGTCGAATCTGTCGCCCCCACACGATGGGAAGGGGCCAACCGCCCGGACCGCTGGAGAAGAAGGTGAATGCTGAACGACTCCCGCCGTCGTGGCTCTTTCCCGAAGTTCAGGCCCAGGCGCCGAGAACCATGGGAACCGAAACCTTTCTACCGTCGGTCGACGGCGCGCGGACGCCCTGCGAGTGCGGATTCCTGCGCGGGATCATCGAAAGCACCTCCGCTCCCGTGGTCATCCTGGACCGCCACCTGCGCTGTCTCTACGTCAATCCGGCCTGGTCCTGGGTCACCGGTGTCCCTGCGGCCGCGTTCCTCGGCAAGACGTTCGGCGAGGTGCTGCCTCAGGTGCAGACACCCGACGACGTGCTGATCGAGGTACTCGCCGACGGACGGCCCCGGGACGTCACCCTGACCGGCACCACCCGCGTCCCCTCGCCCGTGGGACGCAGGCTCTGGCGCGCCGTCTTCCACCGGCTGCAGATACAGGGGCAGGTCGTCGGCGTGTGCGGGATCGCCGTGGAGGTCAGCAATCTGCGCCAGTACCTGGACGACCTGGAGAACGCCCACCAGCGGCTCGCTCTCCTGGACGCCGCGACCACCCGCGTCGGCACCACCCTCGACGTGGAGGCCACCTGCGCCGAGCTGGCCGACTTCCTCGCACCCTCGCTCGCCGACGTCGCCGCGGTCGGGATCGTCGAGGAGGAGTTCTTCGGTATGCCGCCACCGGCTCCCGGCATGCTCCGGGTGCGCAAGATGAAGCTGACGGGGCCGCCCGAACTCCAGCGGCACCTGAGCGATCTCGGCGGGCCCAAGCCCTACGTCGACCTCCCGCGCGGCTCGGCGCCCCGGCGCTGCATCGACAGCGGCCGGCCCTGGCTGGGCAACATGGCCTCCGACGAGCTGTTCCAGAAGGTCGTCGTGGACCCCGAACGCGTACGGATCTTCCGGACGGCCGGGGTGCACTCGGCGCTCATCGTCCCCCTCCCCACGGCCGGCCGCAGCGTCGGCATCGTCATCCTGATGCGGATCGGGGAGTCCCCGCCGTTCAGCAACGACGACATCCTGACCGCGCAGGGCGTCGCCGCGCGGGCGGCCGTCTCCATCGACAGCGCCCACCGGTACAGCCACGAGCACACGATGACGCTGGAACTCCAGCGCGCCCTGCTGTCCGAACCCGACCGCCCGCACCCCACGGTCGAGGTGGCCACCCGCTACCTGCCCTCCGGCCGCAGCGCCCTCGTCGGCGGCGACTGGTACGACTCCATCGCGCTCCCGGACAGCCGCACCCTGCTGGTCATGGGCGACGTGATGGGACACGGCTTCCAGGCGGCGGTGGCCATGAGCCAGTACCGCTCGGTCCTGCGCAGCGTGGCCGCCGCCGGACTGGCCGTGGACGCCATGCTCACCGAAGCCGACCGCACGGCCGCCCGCATCGGCCTCGACCGCGTCGCCACCTGCCTGCTCGTCCTCCTGGACACCGAGGCCGGCACCTGTACGGCGGCCACGGCCGGGCACCTGCCGCCCCTGGTCATCCGCCCGAACGGCAGCGCCGGCCTCATGCACCTCCCGGCCGGCCCGCCCATCGGCACGGAACTCGGCGACTACGAGATGACGACGTTCGCGTTCGAGCCGGGCTCCGTGCTCCTGCTCTACACGGACGGCCTGGTGGAACAGCGGGGCGTGGACATCGACGAATCCATGAACGTCCTCACCGGGATGGGCCTGTCGCCCGACGACTCGCTCGAGCATCTGCTGGACACCTGCCTGAGCCGGCTGACCAACGGCATGTGCGACGACGACATCGCCCTCCTGGCCGCCCGCCGACGCCCACCGCCGGACACCGGGACCTACGCATGACGAGGGCTCGCGGGAGCGTGACGAGCCGTGCCGGACGCTCCTTCACGCGCCTTCTCCAGCCGTTTCGCCAGCCGGGTGAAGTTCTCCTCACCGTGTCCGGAGTCGACGACCTCCTTCAGGCGTTCCTCGACCATGGCCGCGACGGGGAGGTCGGGCGACAGCCGCAGAGCGTTGCCGATGTCCTTGCGGGCCAGCCGTGCACTGAACTGGCGCGGATACAGGTCGTTCAGCATGTGCCGGCCGAACCTCTCCAGCATGCGACTGGAACCCGAGGACGCCAGCAGCGCCTCCAGCACGGTTTCCGGCTCCAGCCCCAGCTGATGTGCCAGCTCGAAGCCCTCACCCATGACCAGCACGTTCCCCAGATGGATGACCTGGTTGACCAGCTTCATCGCCTGCCCCTGGCCGAGGCCGCCGGTCAGGAACACGTTGCTGCACAGGGTGTCGACCAGCTCACGGACATCCTCGGCAAGGTCACCCGTGCGCGCTCCGAGGTATCCCGTCAACCGGCCCTCGCGGGCGAGCTCCACACTCCCCGACACGGGGCAGTCGACGTATCCGATCCCGCGCCCGCGCAGCAGCTCGGCCGCCTTCTTGGCCGACAGCGGATCGTGCGAGGAGAAGTCCACCACACAGACCGCCGTCCCAAGATCCCGGACGACGTCCATGACCTCGGTGGCCGACGGCAGGCAGAGCGCCACGACCGGGAGGGCCTGCACCTCCGCCGTGGAGTTCAAGCCGCCGGCCCGGACGAACTCGGCGACGTTGCCGCGCTCGCTCCCCGCGCGCACCGTGTAACCGGACGCGATGCAGCGACATGCCATCGGGAGGCCGAAGGCTCCCAGCCCGTACCAATCGACCACCCTCATCGGCGCAGCTCTCCGCCACAGTCCTCCACTGCCGGGAAGCCGTCCGACAGGAATACCGTCTGTGCCATCATCCGCAGTCCGGACATCTTCTCCCGGAAGGCTTCGATCGTCTCCTCCGGATGAATGGTGTCGATCACCGCGTTGTCCCCGAAGGAATTGAACTGGTGCGAGGTCCCGCGCGGGATCTGCATGTCCACGATCGATGATTCCGGCACCCAGAAGCTGTATCGGTTGCGCGCGCTGTCGGGCATCTGGTCGCACTCCACCTCCAGCTTGAACGGTGTCACCCCGTCGACATAGGTGTAGTGGAAGGGGGACAGCGCGGACACCCGGATGGTCGTGTCCTCCCCCGTGATCAGCCGTACCATCCGCGCACCCGTGTGGTAATGCATACGCGAACACGAGCCCCGGTCGCCGACGTTGAAAAGATCCATGCAGTAGCGGCTTGCGGAGTACCCGTCCATGGGTTTGGCCAGCATGTACACGTGGCCTTCTTCGAAGTACTGCGCGCGTATGACCCCGTCGTTGTCGGGAGCCAACGCCGCTTCCGCCGCATGACCGTTTCTGACGACCTTCGCCAATGCGCTCACCAACGCATTCGCCGCCACCGCCGGCAGCGATGCGACCGGCGTGACGATGCAGGCTCCCGCATCCTGGAAGCCGTCGAGGTCATGGACCTCGTTCTCGTCGTCAGGATTGTTCTTCAGAGTTTCGGAAGCCATGGGCTCTCCCTTTCTGTTGTCGGTGCAGCCTGACGATGGCAAGCGCCGGGACGAGAAGACCTGCGAGCGCGCGGGGTGAGGTCGCCGGTCACAGCGCCTCTCCCTCGACCACGACGGCCGCCTCGACAGCGGCGCGGCGCGCCAGGCACTCCGCCCGGTCCGCGCCGGTGATCACCGCGTAACCGACCCGGGAGCGGAAGCCGTTCGGTGGCAGCCGGACCTGCCGGCCCTCGGGCACGATGGTCTCGAAGCGCTCCAGGCCGGGAAACCGATCGGGATCCCCGTCGAGACGCAAGCGCCGGAACGTCATGTCATGGGGCGGATAGATCATGTGGACGGCGGCCACCCGGGAGCGATCCGCCGCAAGCCGCGGTTCCCGCCCGACAGCGACGTCGGCGGTGGCCGCCGACAGGTCGACGCCGGTGGCCAGCCGGCCGAGGTGGGGAATCAGGTCCCCGCCGAGCCGGACGTTGACCTCGATGATGCGCGGGCCGCGGCCGGTCAGCCGGAACTCGGTGTGCGTGGCCAGGTCGTCCAGGCCGGCCGCTCGGTGCGCCGCGCGCACCAGGCGCAGGGCCTCGTCCAGGTCCGGGTGTGGCGCGGCCGGCACGATGTGGCCGACCTCCTCGAAGTACGGCGGGGGCCCCAGGACCTTCTCCGCCACGAACAGCGGGTGCGTGACGCCCTGCCAGGTGAGGCAGTCGACGCTGAACTCGGGCCCGTCCAGGTACTCCTCGACCAGGACGCCGGCCGGTCCGTCGATCTCGCTGAACCGGGCCCGGGTGCCGGCCGTCATGGCGTACCCGGTGAGGAGCTGGTCCTTGTCGTTCGCCCGTACGACGCCGATGCTCCCGCCCAGATCACGGGGTTTGAGCACCACGGGGTAGCCGATGTCCTCCGCGGCCGCGAGAGCCTCCTGCTCGTCGGTCGCGACCGCGAACCGCACGGGCCCGATCCCGGCCGCGTCGAGGCAGGCCCGCAGCGACGCCTTGTCCTTGCAGCGTCGTACGGCATCGGGCGCGGCCTGGGGCAGCCCCAGTTCGGCGGCCAGGTCCGCCACCATCTCGACCAACGCGTCATCGTAGGTGACCAGCCCGTCGGGCGCCTCCGCGCGCGCGATCCGGGAGACGGCGACCGGATCCCGGGGATCGGCCTGGTGGAACCGGCTGACGTACGGCTCCTGCCAGGACAGATCCCGGTCGTCGACGAGGATCAGGTCCACGACCGCACTCATGTCGGCCAGGATGTACTCGCGGAAGGGCCGTCCGGTGCTGGCGACCATCATCAGGCGTTTTCTGGTCATGCGCGTGTCTCGCTTTCCGTCGCGGGGCGGCCGCCCTGGCGCAGGCTCCAGGTCGAGTGGTCACCGGTGTCGGTGACTTCGATGCCCATCCCGGACAGCTGCGAGCGGATCGCGTCGGCCTGCTCCCAGTCCTGGCGGGCGCGTGCGGCGGTGCGGTCGGCGATCAGCCGGTCGATGAGGTGCCGCTGCCCGTGGGACGGTTCACCGGCGGAGGGCCGGTGGGCGAGTTCCCCGGGGTCGAGTGCGGTCAGCCGTAGTCCGAGGATGCTGTCGGCGGCTGCGAGGACGACGCGCAGGCCGGGGTCGGTGATGTCCGGGGAGCGGACGGCCTGCTGGAGCGTGGCCAGGACTTGTGCGGTGTTCAGGTCCGCGCAGATCGCGGCGTCCATGGCGTCGAGGAGCCGGTGGGCGGCGGTGTCGTCGGAGGGCAGCAGCCGCTTGGCGTCCGCGTAGGTCTCGAGGTGCGGGTAGGACGCGGTGGGCCGGCGCCGGGTCAGCAGGCGGCGGAGCGTGGCCTGGGCGGCGACCACACCGTCGTGGGTGTAGGCCAGGTCCCGGTGGTAGTGGCCGCGCAGCAGGAGCAGGCGGAACGCCATGGGGTGGAGCCCCGCGTCCGCCAGGTCGCCCAGCAGGGGTGCCCGGTTTCTGACCATCGGCTGGTTGGCGGTGGTCAGCGCGCCGTGGTGCAGCCACTGCCTCACCCAGGGGCGCCGGTCGGCGAGGTAGGCCTGGCTCTGCGCGATCTCGTTGACGTGGTGCAGGGAGCGGTGGTGGCGGCCACCGGTGTGGATGTCGGGGTGCGGGCCCAGCAGTGCCATGCTCGCGGCGGTGCAGGGCAGGTGACTGCCCGGCAGGCCGCGGCCCCACGGGGAGTCCCAGACCGCCCCGGTGCCTCCCGGGGCGGTGTCGGGGCTGATGAGCCGCCACAGGGCGAAGTCGTTCTTGTTGCGCCGGCCCGGGATGCTCTCCGCACTGGCGCCGTCGCGCTGGCCGTCCAGGTCCATCCCGGCGAGCTGTCCGTAACCCGGTGAGCGGGAGGTGTCGAAGTACAGCCCCGAGCCGAGTCGGTAGGCGAAGCCGCGTCGCTCCAGCTCGCCCGCCATGCGGATCATTTCGTCGACGTGCTCCGAGGCCCGGGGATAGTGCGCGGCGGGCAGGACGTTCAGATCCGCCAGATGGCCGAGGAACTCCTTGATGTGGAACTCGGGGTCGGTGCCCTGCGGCACGTCGGCCCGGACCACGTCGGTGATCATCATGGCGTGGCGGACGGAGAGCCCCTTCCAGCGCAACGCCCGCCGGAGCAGGTCCACACACACGGAGCCACGCAGAATGCCCAGGTGGGCGGAGGAGAAGGCAACCGGTCCGCAGCTGTACACGCGCACCTCGTGCCCGTCCGGCCCGGCCGGCTCGAACACCTCGGGCCGGCGGCTCAGCGAGTTGTACAGGCGAAGCCCCGCGCCGGTGTTCACGGCCGCTCCCCGTGGCCCGTGTCCACCTCGTCGGCGAGCCGCCGCCGGATGATCTTCCCCGTGCTCGTCCTGGGAATCCGCTCGGCGAAGACGATCCGCCGGGGCAGCGCGTTCACGGAGAACGCGGCCTTCAGATGCTGGAAGACCTCGTCCTGACCCCGCTGCGGTGACACCACGACCGCGACGACGGCCTCCCCGTCCACGGCGTCGGAGACAGCGACGCACGCGGCGTCCCGCACGCCGTCGAGCCGCAGCAGGACGCGCTCCATCTCCTCCAGGGAGACCGCCTCTCCCCGCACCTTCGCCATGTTCTTGGTACGGCCGCTGATGACCAGGAGGTTGCCGGGGCTCTCGGCGGACTCCACCTCGTAGCCCAGGTCACCGGAGTGGAACCATCCGCCCCGGAAGGCCTCTTCGGTGGCTTCGGGGTTCCTCGCGTACCGGGACATGACGTTGTACCCGCGCATACGGATCTCGCCGATCTCACCGGGCCGGGCACGTGCGCCGGAATCCGTGAACACCGCGACCTCGTTGCCGTACACGGCGGTGCCGATGGAGGGGATGTCCGTGTCGAGCATGAGACGCCGGTACTCGTCCTCCGAGAGGTCGACCGGCAGTGTGGTGGAGAAGTTGGTCGTCTCGGTCAGCCCGTACCCCTGGACGATCCGGACGCCGAATGTGCGCCGTACCTCGGCACACGTCCGTGCGGACAGCGGTGCGGCCGCGGTCAGGAAGTAGCCGAAGTCGGAGGGGAGTTCCGGCTCGCGCCAGGTGTGCAGCAGCGAGTCGAGCACACTGGGCACCGTGCTGGCGATCCGCGGGCGGTACCGCTCGACCAGCCCCGGGTACTGGAAGGGACTGAACGCACTGGCCAGCACCGTGTGGGCGCCCGAGAACAGCGGCGAGAGCAGTGTGGTGTGCACGCCGTTCGCGTGGTGGATCGGCAGGAAGCCCAGGATGCGCTCGCCGGGCCGGACTCGGTGGTGGCGCCGGAACGCCTCGGCGTTGGCGGCGGCGTTGCGATGGGTCTGTGCCACGATCTTGGACGCCGCCGTGGAACCGGAGGTGCCGAAGAGCAGCGCGTCGGCGTCGGGCCGCACCTCGGTGGCGTGGTGCCCGGCCACCTCGTCCGGGCCGTCCGGCAGCAGCGACGGGTCCGGCACGGTGACGGCGCCCGGCAGCGGATCCCGGTCGCGCAGTACCGCCGGCGTGTACAGGACCCGCACCGCCGACTGACTGCCGCTCTGCTGGAGCGCCCGCTCGGCCGGATCGCCGGGGTTGATCAGCAGGCAGGCGGCACCCGTGCGCAGGACGCCGAAGAGGGTGGCGATGGAGACCGGCTCGTTGAGCGGCATGAGCGCCACCACGTCGCCCGGGCTGATCGCCAGCTCATGCCGCAGCCAGCGGGCCAGCCGGGCGCTCCATATGTCGAGCAGCCCGAAGGTCAGGACGGTCTCGGTGCCGTCGGCGGCGACAGCGGTCAGATAGGGCGCGTCGGGCATGTCGCGGGCGCGGGCCGCCAGCGCCGCCAGGACGGTGGGGTGGCGGCCGGCGAACCCGGCCGAGGGCTCGCCCAGGTAGGTGTGGACGGCCGCGTGGTCCCGCTCGGCGCCGGTCATGCGTCGTCCCGGCGCCGGGGCTCGACCGCGCCGTCCTCGGTGAGGCCGCGGACGGCGGAGGCCACCGTGCGCACGGACACGAACGTGTCCTGCGTGATCAGGCCCGAGGGAAAGCGGACGCCGAAGGTCCGCTCGATGTCCACGATCAGTGCGGCGATTGACAGCGAGTCCACGCCGCGATCCTTCAGCGGGGTGTCGAGGTCCGCGGGCTCGCCTGCCGCTCCCGCCTTGAGCTGCCGGATGACCAGCTCCTCGACCGCCTGCGTCACGTCGTTCATCCGCGCGCTCTCTTCCTCTCTCGGGTTGCCTGGCTGTGTCTTGCGTACTGGGGGCGGGCCACACGTCTCTCCCCGGGAGCCGCCGTGCCCGGTCGCGGCATCGCCCACTGCCCGCTGTACGAAGGTGGGTGAGCGTCCTCGCACGTGTCGGAAACCGTTCGACTACGGATCCGATGCGGTCGAACGACTGGTGCTCCGGACGCGCTTCTGCCGTTCCGCCACCCGGTCCAGGGCGGCGGAGAGTTCCTCCCACCGGCGGGCGGTGGTGATGCGCACGGTGCCGCCGGACAGACCGAAGGTCAGCAGGCCGGGAAAGACGGACACGCCCGTCTCGCGGAGCAGATCCCGGAAGCAGAGGTAGGAGTCGGCGTAGTCGTCGAAGGTCAGGGCCAGGTTGATGGAGTACGCGGCGGGCATGACCGAGATGCCCGGCAGATCGAGGCCGGCGGTCACCGCGTCGCGCAGCGCCATCAGGGCGTCCTGCCGGACCAGCCGGTCGGAGCGATAGGCGCGGTAGGCCGCGGCCAGGGCACGCGGTCGGACGCCGTAACCCGGCTCGAACTCGCCGCACTGCTCCGGGCCCGGCTCCTCGACTCCCGTGACCATCCATCGTTCCATCCGCGCCAGCACCTCGACGAGGGTGTAGAAGAACGAAGGCGGGCCACCGAAGGTCGTGGACGCGTACTCGTAGTACTCGTCCACGAAGGTGCGGTCGGCGATGATCCAGCCGACCTTGAGGCCGGGGGCGGACCAGTTCTTCGACAGGCTGTTCACGCGGATGACATTGGGTGCCGCGCGCAGTTTGGACAGGGAGACCGGCCGGCCCAGCCACTCGTGGCACTCGTCCAGCACGATGGTCGTGTTCGGAGACGCCGCCTGGATCAGTTCGTCGAGCCCCTCCTCGGAGACCAGGGCGCCGGTCGGGTTCGCCGCGGTCTGGAGCAACACCAGCGGGGTGTCCGGGCGCAGTCGGTCGATCAGCGGGCGCAGCGACGTCGTGCCGTCCCGGGCGGGCAGCGGCACCAGCCGCACCTCGGCGCGCCGGGCCACGGACTCGACGAGCGGCGGGTAGTTGGGAATGGCGCACAGGGCGGGCGCGGTGCCGGTGGCGCCGTGCAGCAGGAAGTCGGCGAGGCTGCTGATGGCAAAGGTCGCCCCCATCGTCAGCGCGATGTTCTCCGCCTCGTACGCGGA
The DNA here is from genome assembly GCF_055607665.1 of Streptomyces sp. NPDC036984. Classification (NCBI taxonomy): domain Bacteria; kingdom Bacillati; phylum Actinomycetota; class Actinomycetes; order Kitasatosporales; family Streptomycetaceae; genus Streptomyces; species Streptomyces sp. NPDC036984. The sequence continues at coordinate 71,457 of NZ_JBVJRL010000017.1, read as the reverse complement.
GAAGCCCAGCCGGGCCGACTCGTACTCGGCGACCGCCTCGCGCGACGCCTCCCGGCCGCGGGAATCGGAGTAGCCGTACCAGTCCCGTGTCAGCGCATAGCCGACGCACTCCTTGAGGACCCCGGGCAGCCCCCACGCCTCCTCGTCCACGGAGCCGCCGGAGAGGATGACGTCGGCGGTGGGGCGCAGGTCGCCGTAGAGGTCGTCGCGGAAGTAGTAGTTGAACATCTCCTTGACGAAGCGGACCGTGGCCCGCGAGGACAGTATCTCCTCGCTGCTGAACCGGCGGCGCACCGCCGACTCCCGCCAGCGGGCGGCGAGTTCCGGACGTGTGCTGTGCCGGCCGAGCTCGGCCTCCATCCGGCCGAGGTACAGGTCGCGCAGTTCCATGGGGTCCGCCGGATCGGCGGCCCGCCGGAAGATCTCGGTCATCCGGTCGTCCGGCGAGGGGTCCAGGAAACGCCCCGCGGACCGCGGAACGGCGCTCGCCCTGCGGGCGACTTCCTCCGGCACCGCGAGAGGTGCGCTGCTCACCCTGCCCGAGAACAACCCCGGTCCTGTGCTCATCGGTCCCCCGTGTGCCGTGCCGTACTGATCCGCAGCCGCTTCAGGTGGCGGCGGGATCCGGGCAGATGGGCCGCGCCGGACGTGCGGCCGTGGAAGAAGTGGGTGTTGTCGATGGCGGCGACGGTGCCGGGCGCCCAGTGGACGGCCCCGGCCGTCTCCCGCGCGTACATGGCCGCGAGCAGGGCGCGGAAGGCGTCGTTCACATCGGACTCGGAGGCGCCATGGGCGTCGCTGACCCAGTGCAGCGCCGCGGTACCGAAGTCGCGGAACGAGAAGACGGGCCTGCCGTCGATCTCGCGCAGCACGGTGGGTACGGACTGGCTGGTGCGATAGCGGGTGACGCGCAGGATGTCGCGCTCGGCCGGGGTCAGCGCCTCGTGCACGTCGGCCATCGGCGCCAGGACCGTCTGTGCCGGGACGAGTTCACGGCCGTCGGCAGTGACGGCGGGCTTTCCGGGGTCGCAGCACATCAGCACGATGTACCGGGGCTGGCCGGCGGCGGGGCGGCCACTGCCCTCCGAGTGCAGGGTCAGCGCCCCGGTCGCGAAGGGCTGAAGCGACACGTCGTCGGTCTCCGGGTGGACGCTGACCAGGTTGAGCAGGACCTCGTCGGAGACATGGGCCTGAACCGCCGGGTCGGTCTCCGGTATCAGCTCCCCCAAGGTCCTGCCGAGGGCGATGAAGTCGTCGTCCACGGGGAGGGTGTCGAGGGCGCCGAGGAAGAGACCGTCCGCGTCCAGTTGACGGGCGGTCTCGGCGACCAGGTCACCCGCCGGCACCGTCGGCACGGTCTCGCGCAGCGCGGGCAGCCGCCGGCCGTCGTTCAGCAGGGAGTGGCGCAGGGCGACATGGGGATCCGAGTCCCGTTCGACGAAGGTGCCGTGCACCATCACTCCAGGTTCCCGCCGGCCACCGGTGCGTGGCCCACGGACGTCCGTATGCGACTACACACGTAATCAAAGAATTCCCTGTCATTCAGGGAGTCTGAACGAGTCACAAGAAAGCCTCCGCGGCTCGAAAACGAATCGCCTCCGACTGGACCGGCCAGAAAGCGTAAGGGCCCTTTCCGGCAATGACAACGGGGGCCGGTCGTTCGCTCGAACATCTGAAAGCAACGGCTGTGGACTCAAACGCGACACGTGGCATACCGTCTGACAGCCAAGATCCGCAGGCCGGACCTTTGGGGAGAGTTGGAGGCCATGCACATAGCAACCGTTGACTACACCCACCCGCATGCACCGGCCGAGCTCGCCACGTCCATGCATGTGACCGGTTTCGGCGTCATCGTCGACCATCCCCTGGCCGAGACGGGCCTGGTCGACGAGATCCACCAGGAATGGTCGGAATTCTTCGCCACCGACGCCAAGTGGAAGTACCGGAACTCCGGGGGTCAGGACGGTTTTTTTCCACCGCCGGTGAACAGCGGGCCCGACGCCCCGAAACTCGATCGCAAGGAATTCTTTCAGGTCCTGCGCGACGGCAGTTATCCGGAAGAGGTGTCGGATGCCGCACTGCGGTACTTCGACGCGGCCGGGCGGCTCGCGGCCACGATCCTCGGCTGGCTCGGCGACGCCGCACCGGCCGACGTCTCCGGCCGGTTCGCCATGCCGCTGCCACGCATGCTGGAGGGCTCCTTCAGTACGACCCTGCGGATCCAGCACTACTTCCCGGCGACGGGCGAGGAGACCGCGGACTCGATGCGGGGACTGGCCCACACCGATCTGAACCTCATCACCGTGCTGCCCGCCCCTCGAGTGCCGGGGCTGCAAGTGCGCGACGGCGCGGGCGAGTGGCACGACGTGCCCTGCGACCCCGGAGCCTTCGTGATCAATGCCGGGGAGATGCTGGAGCAGATCAGCGGCGGGCACTACCGGGCCACCGAACACCGGGTGCGGTTTCCCGCCGGCGGGGACGGCGGGCGCTCGCGCTTCTCCCTGCCGATGTTCCTGCATCCGGCCGCCGACACCCGGCTGAACGAGCAGTACACGGCGGCCTCCTTCCTGCGCAAGCGGGTCGACGACCTGCGCAGGATGGGCTGGCGCCCGGCACCCGGCGGGCGGGTGGACGACGGCGACCGGGCGGCCGGCGCCGGAGCGGACGGCGCCCCCGTGCCCGTACGGGCTTAGCCCCGGGTGCGAAGTGCGGGGATCACGTCGGTCGCGAACAGCTCGATGGTCCGCCAGTCCAGAGGTGGACGGGAGCCCAGCAGGAAGTCCCGCACACCGAGTTCGAGATAGGGCTTCAGTCGCTCCACGCACTCCTCGGGGGTGCCGAACACGAGGTACTCCGACCACAACGGCGAGTCCGGCGGCAGGATCCGGGCCACGGTCTTTCTGCGCTCTTCGACTTCCTTCCGGTCCTCGCCGAGGATGGCCCGGAAGGTCATCGACTGCCGGATCTCGCCCGGATCCCGGCCGACGGCGGCGGCATGGCCGGCCAGCGCACCGAGCCTGCGCCGGTAGACCTCCGGCTCGGCCACGAGCGTGTTCCAGATGTCGGCGTGCTCGGCGACGATGCGCAGCATCCGGCGCGCGCCCTCGCCGCCTATCACCAGGGGGAGCCGCTGCTGCACCGGTTTGGGCTCCAGGTGCGCGGCGGAGAGCCTGAAGTGCTTCCCCTCGAAGTCCGTCCTTTCCTCGTCCCACAGTCCGCGCAGCACCCGGCACGCTTCGTCCAGCATGTCCAGCCGCTGTCCGGCGGGCGGGAAGGGGATTCCGTACTGCTCGTAGCCGAGGTCGTCACCGGCGGCGCCGACGCCGAATTCCAGACGCCCGCCGGAGACATGGTCGATGGTGGCGGCGGCTGCCGCGGCCACCGCGGGGTGCCGCCAGGTGACCGCCGAGACGAGCAGGGCGCAGCGGATACGGCTGGTACGCGCGGCCAGCGCGGACAGCAGCGTGGTGCCCTCGAAACAGGGCCCGCCGGGGCCGCCGATGGGCGGACGGAAATGGTCGAAACAGGAAATCCAGTCGTACCCCATTTCCTCTGCCCGCTGCCAGAGATCGACCATTTCCGAAAAGGACGTGTACTGCTGCCCGGAGTGAATTCCGAACCGGATCACGTCGCCATAGATACGCATGCTCCAAGCGCTCCCGAGGGTCTCGCCGAACATCGTGTGCGGCCATATATTCCGTGGAGGGAACCGTGAAAATCCAGAGACAGCTCGTCGGACGGACGAACACCCCGCAGGGATCCGGCCTGCCGGTCGACGCGTACACACTCGACAACGGCGACGGTCTGGCGATCACCGTCTGGACCTACGGGGCCACCCTGGTCGAGGTCCTCACGCCCGGCCGGGACAACCGGACCGGCAACGTGGTGGTGCGACTGCCCTCGCTGGGCGACTACGAGGACCGCGGGCGCAATCCGTACGTCGGATCCACGGTGGGGCGGTACTGCCGCTGTGTCCGGGACGGCCGGATCGTGCTCGACGGCGTGGCGCACCAGCTCACCCGCAACGAGGGGCCGCACCACATCCACGGCGGCGGCGAGGGCTTCGACCGCAGGGTGTGGGCGGCCGAGGCGGGCCGTGACGGCGACGACCTGGTGCTGCGGCTGCGGCTGGACAGCCCCGACGGCGACCAGGGCTATCCCGGCGCGGTCACGGCGGAGACGGTCTATCGGGTGGACCGTGAGGCCCAGCTGACCATCGAGTTCAGTGGTACGACGACAGCGCCGACCGTCTTCGGCCTCACCAACCACGCCTTCTGGAATCTGGCCGGCCACGGCACGATCGACGGGCACCGGCTGGCGGTCAACTCGAGCAGCGGCGTGCTCTTCGACGACGAGCAGATGCCGCTCACCGGACCGCCCGCGGACATCCGGGGGACCCGGCTGGACTACCAGAGCGCGCGCCCGATCGGGGACGAGGAGCTCGACAACTTCTTCGTGCTCGACGATCCCTGGCTGTGGGCTGCGCAACTGCACGATCCGGGGAGCGGCCGGCTGCTGGAGATCCGCACCGAGGGGCCGGGGATGGGCGTGTACTCCGGTGACAAGATGCTCACCCCGCGGGCCGGCCTGGCACTGGAGCCGGGTTGTTTCCCGGACGCACCCAACCGGCCCGACTACCCGTCGGTGCGCCTGGACCCGGGCGAGAGGCGCACCGAGAGCACGCTCTACCGTTTCTCGGTCGCTCCCTAGAGCCGGTCAGCCGACCACCCGTACGTCGTCACCGTCAACGACGATCGCCTGACCGTCCCGCAGCGCCATGAAGGGCTCGTGATGGTCGATGTAGTACTGGACGGTGTGCTCGATCTCCTCGGTCTCGGGGTGGTCGGAGCGGTAGTGCGGCGCGACCGCGAAGGGCAGCAGGCCGAGCCCGTCCCACAGCGCAGGGCCCTCGGGGTAGCCCGCGGGAATGTGGTCCGGGTCGTCCACGTAGCCGGCGATGCCGCGCAGGGTGGTGCCGGCTACGGCCGCGGCGGCGCTGTAGCCGCCGAAGACCAGGGTGTCGGCGGCCAGGAACTCCTGGAGCAGTTCGTCCGCGCCGCTGTACCGCAGGGCACGGCGCAGGACGAACGTGTTTCCGCCCCGCACATAGACCAGATCGAAGCTTTCCAGAGTTTTCCGGAGTGCGCGTCCATCACTGAAAAAGTCACGGAGGTCGAGTTCCTCCGGAGCCAGACCCACCGATTTCAGTTCGGTGAGCTCTCGCTCCGTGGAAGCGGCCCTGGTGTCCGCATCCTGGAAATCATAGGCATTCATCACGAGAGCCGTGCGCGTGCGCCCGTCGAGCAGGCGCCGCAGCTCATCGGGCCGATTCCCGATGCGAAAAGAAGAAAGATAAAGACGCATAACGCGCAGTATACGAGGTGATCCGTTGAGTCAGGTTGTGAAACGTGAAACGGCCGGTGGCCGGCCGGGCAAGGTGTGCCTCGGCGTCGTCCACCTCGATCCGCTGCCCGGCACCCCCTTCCACGAGGCCGGGTCCTTCGAGCGGATCCTCGACGACGCCGTGGCGTCCGTGCGGGCTCTGCACGAGGGCGGCGCGCACGGCGCCCTCCTGCAGACCGTCGACCGCGTCTACAGCCCGCGCGACGAGTCCGACCCGGCCCGGATCACGGCGATGGCCCTGATCGCCCGGGCGGCCCGGGAGGCCACCGGCGACGGCTTCCGGATCGGGGTGCAACTCATGCGGCATGCCACGAAAGCGTCGCTCGCGGTGGCGAAGATCTGCGGGGGCGACTTCGTGCGGGCGACCGCGATCGTGGGCGCCACCGTCAGCGCCCACGGCCTGGTGCAGGCGGACCCGCTCGACGTGATGGAGTACCGGCGGAAGATCGACGCATGGGACGTCCAGATCATCGCCGACGTGGACTCGATGCACTTCCGGTGGCTCGGCGGCGACGTCCCGACGGAGTCGACGGCCCGTCAGGCCGCGTTCGTCGGCGCGGACGCGGTGTGCCTGGGCAGCAAGGACGAGGAACGGACCGTCCGGACCATCGCGGCGGTCCGGCGGACGGCGCCCGACGTGCCGGTCTTCCTCGCGGGCCACACCGACCACGAGAACGCGGCGCGGCTCATGGCACACGCCGACGGGGCGTTCGTGAGTACCTGCCTCAACGGCTGGAAGGGCCGGATCCAGGTCGAGAAGGTCGCCGCCTACATGGACATCCTGCGCTCACTGGAGGAGACCGAGTGACCGGACGTCAGCCCTACACGACCGAGGAGATGCGGCGCCAGTCCCGCGCCCTGGCGGACGAGCTCACGCAGGTGGTCGACCGCCTTGCCCGGACGACCGCGGACGGGCCGCTCGGCGGGGCGGCCCGCGGCATACGCCGGGTGGTCCTCACCGGCAACGGCGACTCCTACCACGCGGCCAGGGCAGCGGAGCTGGCCTTCGCGAGCATGTCCGGCCTGATCTGCGAGCCGCTGAACTCCCAGCGGCTCCTCGACTACGGCGCGGTCGGGCCCGGCGGCGACGGGCGGGACACCCTGGTCGTCGGGATCTCCGCGTCCGGCGGCAGCAGGGCCGTGACCCGTGCGCTGGAGGAGGCCGCGCACCGGGGTTCACCGACCGTCGCGGTGACCGTGTCGGAGGGCAGCCCGGTGACGCGGGTGGCAGACATCGGTGTGATCGCCCCGACCGGCCCGCGGCAGCCCTCGCCGGGCATCGTCACCTACCAGGCCTGTCTGGCCGCACTCCTCGTCATCGCCATCCGCCTCGGCGCCGGACGGCAGCCCGCCGAGCCGCTGTTGGACGAGCTGCGCGCCGCCGCCGATGCGGTGGCGGCGACAGCCGGCGCGTTGGAGGGGCCGTGCCGTGAGCTGGCCCAGGAGGTGGCCGCGGATCCCGGTCCGCTGATGGTGACGGGTACCGGACCCCAGGCGGGCACCGCCAAGTACGCGGCGGCGAAGGTGGTGGAGGCGTGCGGGCTGCCCGCGTTCGCGCAGGATCTCGAGGAGTGGTGGCACGTGGAGCGCTTCGCGCATCCCGGCGACAGCCCGCTGCTCGTGCTGGCCCCGCCCGGCCGCAGTCACGCCCGCGCCGTCGACCTGGTCGTACGCGCCACGGAGATCGGGCGACGGGTCGTCGCCGTCGCCCGGCACGACGATCTCGCCGTGCGCTCCGCGCATCGGGTACTGCCGACGTACGGCGGGCTGCGCGAGGAGTGGAACCCGCTGGTCGACCACATCTTCGCGGGCCTCTTCGGTGCCGCGCTCGCGGACGCGCTGGGCCGGGTCCCGTTCTCCACTCGCTGAGGCGACGCACGCCCGCCCTGTGCGGCCCGCGGTGTCCGCCCCCGTCCTGGGCGGACACCGCGGGCACGGTCGGCTACTCGACCTCGACCGGGTGGGCCCGAGCCAGTTCGGTGCCGATCTTCAGCAGGTCGTCCTCGCTGTCGGCGCCGTAGATGACCATGACGCAGACGCTGGCGGAGGACTGTCCCAGTGTCACCTCGGCACCGATGCCGGGGCCGATGGAGACGTCGAGGACATGGTCGTGGGCGAGCAGATCGTCGCGGGCCGGTATCCGGGTCACGCGGCCGGAGCGGCGGGGGATGATGTTGAGCATGCCGACGTACCGGAACGGACTGTCCCGGAGCGGCAGTTCGGAGAGGTCACCGTCGAGCAGCTCGTGCGCGGCGATCTCCCGCTCGTCGACACCCACGCCGGCGCCGACCAGCTGGGCCACCGTGAGCCCGCCGAGACGGCTGGCGATCTCGGAGAACACCAGCCGGCCCGTGCCGCGCTCACGAAAGAACTCCAGGTGCGTCGGGCCCCGCGTCAGGCCGAGCTGTTCGTTGAGCCGCCGGTGCAGCTCCCGGACCTCGGCGTACAGGGCGGCGTGGTCGTCCTCGTCGAGCAGGACCGACAGGCCCGGGCCGGCACCCTCGCGCAGCCGGAGCGGTGGGGTGACGTAGCGGCTGACGCAGAAGACCCAGGGTTCGCCGTCCCGCCAGACGGCGTCGACGTGGAACTCCTCGCCCTCGATGTACTCCTCGACCAGCAGCTGCTGGGACCGCAGTTCGGGCGCGTAGCGGAAATCCTTGAGGGCGGCCCGGAGTTCCTCGCGGTCGCGGGCGACCGTCGTCGACACGGTGCCCCAGCCGTTGGCGGGCTTGACGACGGCCGGGTAGCCGATGGTGTTCTCCAGCTCCGCGAGCGCATCGTCACCGCCGTCCACGAGCGAGGCCGGGTCGGGTACGGACCGGGTACGGGCGGTGTGCAGGCCCGCCTCTCGGGCCTGCCGCTTCATCAGCCGCTTGTCGCGCGTGGCGAGCACCACGGACGTCGAGGGCTGGTCCACGGAGAGCAGGTGCGCCAGGTAGGCGGCCGCGTACTGGCTGAACTCGTTGGAGGACATCACCTTGTCGATGCCGACGCCCTCACTGATGAGGTCCGCCGCGACGGCACTGAGCTCCTCCAGCGCGTCGAAGGAGGAGACGTAGTAGACCTTCTCGAAGCGCGCCAGGGCGTCGGCGGCCAGGCCCTGCGGGGTCCGCTCCTGCACGACGTGGAGAGTGACGTCGTCGCGGTCGAGTAGGGGAGCCGCCCAGTACGGGCTGTACCTCACCAACAGAACGTTCATGGTCATGCTTTCTGTCCCTGTTCGCCGGGAGTCTTCTTCACCTGGGCCCAGTACGAGTCGAGGAGCGGCCCGAAGGCGATGTCCTCGCAGATGGAGCGGGCCGCGTTGATGCCGCTGGCGGCCGCTCCGGTCCACATGAAGTACGGCCCGTTGCCGGATCCGTTGCCGGCGCACCACACGCGGGGATTCGAGGTCTGGCCGAGCGTCGTCGTGCTGATGCCGCCGTTCTCGTTCAGTTCCAGGCCGAGTTGCGGAACGAAGCGGAGGTTGTGCTTCTTCACGCCGGGAATCAGCAAGGCCCCCGCGGCGACCTCGGTGCCGCCCTTGGTGTACAGAGTCAGCGCTCCGTCCGCCTCCCGCTCGGCCGCGGTGACCTCGTCGACGAGGACGGTTCCGCCGGCTTGGCGCAGCCGCTCGGCCATGGGGGTAGCGGCGGCGTTCTCGTCAGAGACGACGGCGGTCATGGTCGTCGCGTACTGGATCGACATCAGGGCCATGCCGATCGCTTCCAGTCCCGTGCCGACCGACGCGAACGGCTTTCCGTCGTGCTCGTGGGTGTGACAGAAGGGGCATTCGAAGACGGTCTTGCCCCAGACGCCCTCCGGCAGCCAGGAGGGCAGCTCGTCGATCGGCCCGGTCGCGAGCAGCAGACGGTCGGCCGTGTACCGGGTACCGCCACGGGTGCGTACGGCCACACCGGACTCACCCGCCTCGGCCTCGAGCACCTCGTCCCACACGAGCGTGACGCCGTACTCCCGGGCGGTCTCCTCCATCGTGCCGTACAGCTGCGCCGGTGGGACCCCCTCCGCATACGGCACGTTGTGCACCGCGTCGACGCACGAGTTGCGCCGGTTCGCCGTCGACACCACCAACACCCGCAGCTTGGCGCGGGCGAGCATGACCGACGCCGTGAGTCCCGCGGCTCCCGCGCCGATCACAACCACATCCTGATGAGGGGATGACACCGCTTCTCCTTCTCTAGCCGCGCGGGCGATCCGGTACTGCCCGCAGCCCGTTCAACCGTTCCGGAAGGCGGCCGCCTGCATGCGGAACAGGTCGGCGTAGATACCGCCCAGCGCCATCAGTTCCTCGTGGTCGCCCATTTCCGCCACGGAGCCGCCCTCGACGACCACGATCAGATCCGCCATCTGAACGGTGGAGAACCGGTGGGAGACCACCAAGGTGACCGTTCCGCATCGCTCGCCGAAGGACTTCGCCAGCGCCATCTGCCGCCGGTAGACCGCGTACTCACTGCGCGGGTCCAGGGAGGCGGTCGGCTCGTCGATGACGCACAGCAGCGGTGAGGTCCGCATGTGGGCGCGGCTCAGGGCCACCCGCTGCCACTGGCCGGTCGACAGCTCCTCGCCGTCGAACATGCGGCCGAGCTGCGTGTCCAGACCGTCCGGGAGTCCGGCGACGATCTCCTCCGCGTCCCCGTCCGCGACCGCCCGGGCCAGCCGGTCGGGCCGGTCGGCGGCGGTGAGGTCACCCACGCCGACCGACTCACGCATGAGGAACAGGAACCGGGCGAAGTCCTGGAAGTTGGCGGTCATCCGGGACCACCAGTGCTCGGCGGGGATGTCGGCCAGCCGGACGCCGTCGACGACGACGGCGCCCTCGGTCGGTTCGTAGAACTTGGACAGCAGCTTGACGAGGCTGGTCTTTCCCGCCCCGTGCTCCCCCACGACCGCGACGGTCGACCCGGCCGGCAGATGCAGGTCGACTCCCTTGAGTACCCAGGTGTCCGTGCCCGGGTACCGGAACGACACCCCGGTCAGCGTGATGCCGTCGGTCAGCCGGTCCGGCACACGGGCCGCGGCCTGGCCCGTGCGGTGGGCCGCCGCATGGTCCTCCAGCCACAGGAAGGCGTCCAGCGCACTCATCCCGTCGGTCGTGCGCTGCAAGGACCGTACGACGCCCTCGGCCTGGGCCCGAAGCGTGTTGGTGAGAGTGACCAGCAGCAGTACGTCACCGGGCTGCGCCCGCCCGGAGGCCACGTCGTGCACGATGAGCAGCAGGGCGGCGACATACCCCAGTGAGAAGACCGCCCACCCCGCGATGCCGAGTCCGGCATTCACCCACTGCGCCCGGGCCTGTGTGCGGATGATCCGGTCCCACACGTCCTGGCCATGGCTGCGCAGCCGCGGCCCCGCCCCGGCGATCCGCACCTCCATGTTCGGCGTCGCCTCGGTCAGCAGGGCCTGGACGTGCTCCGCCTGCCGGACGTCCTGTGCGACCGCGACGGCCGCCTTCCGGATCCCGCGCTGCCCTCGGCGCGGCAACCACAGCGCCGGTACGAGCAGCAGCGCGAGGACGAGCAGGACCGGGGCTGTCAGCGCCAGGATGGCGAGCACCACGGACAGTCTGACCAGCATGGTCACACCGTCCAGGAGCACCCATCCGGCCCGGGCGATGACGTCCCCGCTGCCGCGCACCATTGCTATCCGGTCCGCGTACTCCGGGCGCTCGAGGTGCTCGATGCCGTCCAGTCCGGCGATGAGGCTCAGGATCCGCTCGTCCAGGTCCACCCCGATGGCCTCGTCGAGCAGATTGACGACGTTCAGCCGGGCCGAGGCCCCGACCACAGTCACCGCGTAACTGATCGCGGCGCCCGCCGTGGCGATCAGCGCGTCCTGCATGCGCTCGTGCAGCGCGCTCTGGATCAGCATGCGCAAGGTGAGGGCGAAGGCCCCGGTGGCCAGTACGTCGGCCACCGCGAGGACAGCGAACGCCAGGACCCAGCCGCGGTGCCGCTGCCACGAGAGGCCGAACAGCCGACGCAGCGCCTGTCCGCGGGTCATGGGGAGGTCACCTCGCTGTTGCGATCGGCGGCGCCGGGCTCCGTGAGGGCGCCGGGCTCCGTGAGGGCGCCGGGCTCCGTGTCGGCGTCGGCGAACCGGGCGGCCTGAAGCTGGAACATGCCGGCGTACTGGCCGCCGAAGGCCATCAGTTCGTCGTGCGTGCCCGTCTCGACCACCCGGCCGCCGTCGAGCACGGCGATCCGGTCCGCCTTGCGGACGGTGGACAGCCGGTGCGAGATCAGCAGGACGCTCGCTTGCCTGGCGTGCTTCATGACCCGTGAGAAGACGTCGAGTTCGGCCCGGACGTCGAGGTGCGCGGTCGGCTCGTCGAGCACGAGCAGCCGGGCACCGCACGCGACGGCATACAGCGCCCGCGCCAGCGCGACACGCTGCCACTGCCCGCCGGAGAGGTCGATGCCGTTCGTGTACCCACGTGCCAGCGGGGTGTCCCAGCCCGAAGGGGCACGGGCGACCAGGTCGGTGATGCCCGCCTGGTCCGCGATGTCCTCCAGCAGCCGCTCCGGCGCGGGGCACCCGGGTGCGCCGTGGACCACGTTGTCCCGCAGGGACATCTCGTAGCGTGTGAACTCCTGGAACACGACGGTGATCTGCCGCTGCCAGGCCGCCGGATCGACCTTCGTCAGCGGCACCCCGTCCACGGTGACCGTTCCCGCCGTGGGCTGGTACAGGCCGGCCAGCAGCTTGGTCAGCGTGGTCTTCCCGGCCCCGTTGACGCCGACCAGGGCCAGCAGTTCTCCCGGCCTGATCTCGAGGTCCAGGCCGCGCAGGGTACGGCGTTGAGCGCCGTCGTACTGGAAGTCCACCCCTTCGAACCGCACCAGAGGCGGTGGGGCGGCTGTCGCCTCCTCCGCACGTACGTCACCGCCGGGCTCCTCATGCGGGGGGACGAGCGTCCCCGGCGCGCCGTCCCGCGCCGTGAGCCGCTCGGCGAGTCGGTCCGCCGCCTGAAGCGCCGGCATGCCGGCGAACTCCACGTCGTAGGCCTCCGTGTCCCAGCGGCTGACCGCGAGCACGCCCCAGAACGCGCCCAGGTAGACGGCCAGTTGCCCAGGGGATATATGCCCGGCGGCCGCCGACAGCCCGAGTCGGGCGAGCCCGGCCCCCGTGGCAGCGGCGAGCAGCACGAAGTGCCACCGCAGGCGCAGCAGAAGGCGCCGGCGCACTGACGCCGTTCCGTGCACCCTGTGGCCGGTGACCTTGCGGTACCGGCCGATCGCCCATGCGGCGAGCCCGAAGACGCGTAGTTCCTTCGCGGCCCACGGAGCCGCGGCGACCTGGGTGAAGTAGTCCTCCCGGCGCATCTCGGGCGCCCACCCGCGCACCACGGCGTGCTGCCGCATCCATTGCCGGCGGGTGGAGGCCCGTACGAACAGCGAAACCGTCAGCATGCACAGGGCCAGGGGCCAGGAGAAGAACGCGAGTACGCCGGCCGCCGCGCAGGCTCCGACCGTCCGCGTCATGATCGTGAGCTGGCCGGCCGCTCCCGTGCCCACGGTGTAGAACACCCAGTTCGGGAGTCCTTTCATCACCGCCAGGGCGAGATCGTCCTGAATGGTCGGGTCCTCCAGGCGTGCGATGCCGTCGGACCGTGTCGCCAGGTCGCCCAGACGCAGCCGCTGGTGGGCGTTGACCCGCTGGGCCGCCACGACACGCAGTGCCGAGTGCAGGAACTCGAACGCCTGCGACGCGAAGATCAGCACGCCGAGGGCCAGGGTCAGCAAGGTGAGCGTGTGCCCGTCGTCCGGATCGGACACGAGGCGGGAGACCAGGGCTCCCGTCATCAGGCCCGTGGCCGTGGGGAGCAGCGCGAGCGAGAGGTCCACGACGGTCAGCGCCGCGAAGGTCGGCAGACCCGCCGCGCGGAGCATTCCGGCCAGACGCCACAGGTCTCGCAGCCTGATCGCAGCGTCCCGGACCGCCTTCGGTCGGTGTCGTTCCATCACTACGCGGGTATCTCAAGGTCGTTCTGGAGATAAATACGACGCACCCCGCCGTGGGCGAGGACGGGGCCATAGGGCCGAAACCCGAATCGCTGGATGAGACGGAGCGTGTTCGTGAGATCGGGATTGGTCTCCGCCCGAATGGCCGTCGCCCCGTAATCGAGCGCGACTTCCATGGCCCGGCGCACGCACATCAGGCCGGTCAATTCACCACTGGCCATACGGTCCGGCAGCACAGCCAGCCGCTGCATGTAAATCGGCTTGTCCGTGTCCGGGAAGATGTCCGTGCTGGTGGTGAACGACGGTGCCCACGTCAGGGTGAACATGCCTGTCGCCGTGCCCTCTTGCCGGAGAAGATGCACGGCTCCTGAGGACACCAGCCCTTCGGTGCTTTCCCGATTGCGCTGCGGCACTGGAGTTCCGTATGTCTCTGCAACAAAGACGTCCGATGCACAGAGCAGTTCGTGTACTTCATCGGCCTCGGCGGCGATCGACCACCCATCGGACAACTCAGCGCCGTGCTTTGTCATGCGCCTCAATATGAGGCACGGCTCCGGGACTGTCCATGTTCGCCGACACCACGAACGCGGCCGGCGGTGTTCGACTGCGGATGGCTCACGGTCGAACCTTTCGGATCAGGCTGCGTTCCCCAACCGGCGCTTGGTCGCGGCCACTTGCGCGTGCGCATGGCAGTGCCCAGGGGTTCGGCGATCCCGGAGCTGGGCCCGGGGACGGCGAGCTCGTCTGTGGCCGACCGGGTGTCCCACCGGTGGGGGTGTTCGAGCCGTCCGGGCCCGGACGGGGACGAGGTACGCATGTACAGTTCCGGACCGGTTGCGTTCTCCTCTCGCCCCACCTGGTGATCACCGACATGGCCCGGGCCGGTGTGCCGCAGGGTGCCGGCCCCGGGTTCCACATCGAGGAGTTCCCCGACCATCTGGCGGATCCGCACGTTCTCTCCCCCCGGACAGCGCCGACCGCACCGCCGCACGCGCCCGCCAGGACCGGGAGCAGGCCGACGCGCTCCGCTCGCAGCCCTGCGCCGAGACAGCCGCGTCCCGACGGAAAGCGAGACACACGCATGACCAGAAGACGCCTGATGATGGTCGCCGGCACGGGACGGCTTTTCCGCGAGGTCCATCCGCCCCTGGAGCGGTTCGAGACCACGGTCCCGGAGGACCGCCGGATCCGGCAGATCAGGCAGATCAGGCAGGTCCGGCTGTCGCCGAGCGGCTTCAGTATCCGGGTCGGTCATGCGGTGATCACGGGCGCGGACCGGGCGAAGAGCCCGCCGCGATGCGCCGCGGCCGACAGGGCCGTCGCGGTCGAGGGGGAGGCGCCGTGACCGGTGGCATCGCCCCCGTACGCCATGTCCGCGGAGTGGACGACCTCCCGGCCTGGGACGCCCTCGCGACAGCCTCCCCCTTCTACCTCTCCTCCTCCTGGCTCCGCTTCGTCGACACCAGCCCCACCGGCGAACCGCACTACTTCGCGCTGCACGACGGAACCGAGTTGGTCGCGGGTCTGCCCGTGCACTGGAACCCACGGGATCCGCACTCCCGCTACCAGCCCGCGACCGTGCTGCGGGCGCAGGGCGCCGGACCCGCCCTGACGGTCGGGGGCCGGCGGGGCTACTGCTCCGCCGTACCGGTCCCGCCCGGCCAGGCGCCGACCGTGGCGGCGGAGCACACCGCGAAACTGCTGGCTCGCGCCGTGGACGACCTGCCACAGGCGGATGGCCGCTGGTGGTGGCCCTATCTCACCCCGGACTCGGTGGACACCGCCATCGCCGCCGCCCGCCTTCTGCAACCGCTCACCGCGGAGGAGGTCCATCTCGTGGGCGCGGACTGCGTCGTCGACCTTGTCGGCGAGAGCCCCGAGGACATGCGCCGCTCGCTGCCCACCAAGCAGCGCCGCACCAACTGGCAGCGGGAGGTGCGGCGTTTCGAGGAAAGCGGTCTGGAGATCCGCCGTACCCGGCTGTCCGAGGTGTGCGACGAGGGAGCCCCCCTCCTCGCCCAGGTGCAGTGGAAGTACGGCCACGACGAGACCGTCGACCAGCAGCGCTCCTCCCTGAGGCGCCAGGCCGAGCACCTCGACGACCTCTCCGTCGTCTTCGAGGCCAGGGACGCCCACGGGCACCTGGCCGGCTTCTCCCTCTGCTACGACTGGGGCACCGAACTGAGCCTGCGCCTGGTGGGTTTCGACTACGCCACAGTTCAGGACTCCGCGACGTATGCACAGGTCATGCTGCACGCCCCGCTCCACTACTGTTACGAGCGCGGCCTGCGCCGCCTGCACCTCGGCACGGAGTCGTACGAGGCGAAGTGCCGCAGAGGAGCTCGTGTCCGCCCGCTGTGGGCCGTCGCCCCGGGAGTACCGGTCCGCAAGAGCGTCGTACTGGACCAGGCGCATCGACTGGCCGCGGCCTTTCCCGCCGCAGAGGCAGCCCGGTTCGTCGAGGCGATACGGGCCCGACTCGACTCCCGAGGTGCGGACCTGCCGTCATCGGACGGACCGTCCTGAACGCCACCACCCAGGCAAAACCGACTTCGGACCATAGAGTGCGGTATGCGCGATAGGGCGAGAGGTGTCCAGTTCTTTACATTCTTTGCGGGATACCTTGCCACTGTTTACACATTTCGGAACCCGCCGAGTTGAATCTCGGCCAGTGCCGGGTAATTTGCGACCAAAATGCATTGCAAGCGGTTGCATGCCGTCAGCACCCATGATCTAATTTACCCATACACGTTCAGGAAGTCCGGCCGCCCGGAAGTCCGCGGCTGAGTAACTGAAACTATCCGCCGTGAGGATAGGGGCCACCTGTGACGCTTGACGAAGACGGTAAGCGACTGGCTGCATGTCTGGAGCGGCGTCCAGTCGTGCGACTCCCTATCAGTTCCCTACTGTCCGCGGATTCACCCCGCTTGGACGGCGAACGCGCCGACCACATCCAGCTGCTCATCGAATCCGACGCGCATTTCCCGCCCATTATCGTGCACCGGTCCACCATGCGCGTCATCGATGGAATGCACAGGCTGCGCGCCGCCGCACTAAGAGGTGACAAATCCATAGACGTCCGCTTCTTCGACGGCAGCGTGGAAGAAGCTTTTGTGGTCGCGGTGGAGATGAATGTGAGACATGGGTTACCCCTCTCACTTTCCGACCGGAAAGCGGCAGCAGGACGTATCGTTGCCGAGCATCCCGAGTTATCGGACCGGGCCATATCCGCCATCACCGGGCTGTCGGCGCGGTCGGTGAGAGCGGTGAGGGACCGTCTCACCGACAGGGATGAGCAGGAGTCCTCCAGAGTGGGGCGCGACGGACGGGTTCGTCCCTTGAACAGCGCCACCGGGCGAGAGCTTGCCGCGGCGTTGCTGCGCGAGAACCCTGATGCATCCCTGCGGGAGATAGCCAGAGCCGCGGGCTTGGCCCCGTCCACGGTGATGGACGTGCGCGACAGATTACGCTGCGGACAGGACCCGGTGCCGCCCAGCCAGCGCCGACCGAAGAAGGACACCGGAAGAGGCCAGAAAGCAGTCGTACCCAAATCGACCCGGGCAGCCATCACGACAGACCCCGTGGTGGGCTGGACTGCATTGCAAAGACTCCGCAAGGACCCGTCCCTGCGATTCAGCGAAACGGGGCGAATCCTCCTGAACTGGCTGAGCAACCAGCCGGAGCGGGAGCATTGGCAAGCGTTGCTCAGTAACATTCCGCCCCATTGCGTGGAGAGCGTTGTGCAGGTGGCACAGGCGAACGCGCGGGCATGGCAGGAGTTCGCCGAGAAGCTGAAGGGCGAGTTCAACGAGAGCCGTGCGGCGATCGGGTAGAACTCGACGATGTCCCGATACGTCAGCCCCTCGGATCCACACCCGTTTCGCCCCAGGTGGACTCGCACGACTGCCGAGGGTGACTGCTCGGCTACAAGGGGTGAAGACCGCCGACCGCGGACGCCCCCGGCACGCGCCCTGCGGCCAGGACCGCTGACGCGGGAGTAGCCGGGCTGGCGCCGGCATCGCGCGAAGCACGCCGGGCCCATCCGCTCACGCAAGTCGACCGGCGGCACCCCCGCCACGCGCCGCGACACCCCTACGAGCAACAAAAAGGCCAGGTCACGGACTACGTGACCTGGCCTTTCGCCGAGCCGCTTTCGGGATTCGAACCCGAGACCTACGCATTACGAGTGCGTTGCTCTGGCCATCTGAGCTAAAGCGGCGTGCTGCCCGCACCATGGTGCGATCGGCAACGACGGTAAGTCTACACAGTTCCCGGGGTGCTTCGTACCGGCCCCGGAGCGAGCGGCTCCGGGGCCGGTGGCACGGGCTATGAGCAGCGCTTTCCGGCAGTCGGCGGGGTGCCCCGCAGGAGGTAGGTGTCGATCGCCGTGTCGATGCAGGCGCTGCCCCTGCCGTACGCCGTGTGGCCGTCGCCGTCGTACGTCAGGAGGCGCGCCGAGGAGAGCTGGCGGGCCAGGGACTGCGCCCAGCGGTACGGCGTCGCCGGGTCGCGGACCGTACCGACCACCACGATCGGCGCCGCCCCCTTCGCCTTGATGCGGTGCGGCTCACCCGTCGCCCGCACCGGCCAGTACGCGCAGTTCAGCGAAGACCAGGCCAGGCCCGGCCCGAACACCGGGGACGCCTTCTCGAACGTGGGCAGCGCCTTCTCCACCCCCTCGGGGCCGGTGAAGGCCGGCGGGAGGTCCAGGCAGTTCACGGCGGCGTTGGCCATCATCAGGTTGCTGTAGTGGCCGCTCGCGTCCCGCTCGAAGTAGCTGTCGGACAGGGCCAGCAGGCCGTCGCCGTCGTCCTCCTTCATCGCCGAGGTCAGCGCATCGCGCAGCTCCGCCCAGGCCCCCTCGTCGTACATCGAGGCGATCACGCCGGTGGTGGCCAGCGACTCCCCCAGCTTCCGGCCGTCCCCGTCGCCCGTCGGGATGGGGTGGGCGTCCAGCTTCCGGAAGAACGTGTGCAGATGGTCGCCGGCCTGCGCGGGCGTCGTGCGCTCCCCGCCGAGCGGGCAGTCGGAGTGCCGTACGCAGTCCTTCGCGAACGCCTGGAACGCCGTCTCGAAGCCCGCCGTCTGGTCCAGGCTCAGCCTGCGGGCGTCCAGGGACGGGTCCATCGCACCGTCCAGGACCATGCGGCCGACCCGCTCGGGGAACAGTCCGGCGTACGTCGCCCCCAGGAACGTGCCGTACGACGCCCCGACATAGTTCAGCTTCCGGTCCCCGAGCACCGCCCGCAGGACGTCCATGTCCCGTGCCGCCTCGACGGTGGACACATGCCGCAGCAGCCGCGCCGAGTGGGCACCGCAGCTCTCCGCGAACTTCCGGTCCGACGCGACCAACGCGTTCCGCTCCCCCTGGTCGTCGGGGGTCAGGTCCGTCTGCGTGTACGCGTCCATCTGCCGTCCGTCGAGGCATTCGACGGGCTCGCTGCGGGCCACGCCCCGGGGGTCCACCGCCACCATGTCGTAGCGGGCGCGCACCTCCGCCGGGTAGCCGACGCCCGCGTACTGCTGGAGGTAGCCGACCGCCGAACCGCCCGGACCGCCCGGGTTGACCAGCAGCGAGCCGAGCGGCCTGGCCTTGCCGGTGGCCTTCTTGCGGGCGATCGCAAGCCGGACGGTTCCCGCCTCGGGCCTGTCGTAGTCCAGCGGGGCCTTCATCGTGGCGCACTGGAATCCGGGGACTCCGCAGTCGCGCCAGTGCAGCCGCTGGGCGTAGTACGGCGTCAGTGCCGACGGCGTCGAACGCGGCAGCGCGGCCAGCGCCGCCTGCACCGTGCCGCCCACCGAGCCGGACGAGGTCCCGGCGGAGCAGGCGGCGGCGAGCAGGGCGGCGGCCGTGACCAGGGCGGCCGTGAGGCGGGGCGTCGGCCGGGAGCGCATGCGGCGGAGGGGGCCGGTGCGACGGTTGCAGCGGGGGGATGGCCTGGTATCCATCAGGCCAGCCTAACGCTGTGCGATGAGTTGAGTACGCTGCGTGGATTTTGTGGCTCTTCGAGGGACAGGGGGCGGCGGTGTCTCTCACCCTGCCCGCAACGCCATCGTCATCGCCTCCACCGCCAGGAGAGGAGCCACATTGCGGTCCAGGGCCTCGCGGCACGCGGCGATCGCCTCGATGCGGCGGAGCGTGGACTCCGGGGTGCCGGCGCGGGCCAGCCGCTCCAGCGCGTCCTCGGCATCGGCGTTGGCGAGCGCCACGCGCGTGCCGAGCTGGAGGGCGAGGACGTCCCGGTAGAAGGCGGTCAGGTCGCCGAGGGCGACGTCCAGGCTGTCGCGCTGCGTGCGGGTTCTGCGGCGCTTCTGCATGTCCTCCAGGTCCTTCATCACCCCCGCCGTGCCGCGCGGCAGCCGGCCGCCCTGGACCGCGCCGAGCGCCGCCTTCAGCTCGTCGGTCTCCTTGCCGTCCATCTCCTCGGCGAGCTGCTTGGCGTCCTCGGCGGCCGCGTCCACCAGCTCCTGGGCGGCCCTCAGGCAGGCGCCGACCTCGTCCAGCCGCAGCGGCAGCTTCAGCACGGCGGCGCGGCGCTCACGGGCCGCCGGGTCGGTGGCCAGGCGGCGGGCCCGGTCGACATGGCCCTGAGTGGCACGGGCGACGGACGCGGCGACCTCGGGCTCGATGCCGTCGCGCCGCATGAGCATGTCGGCGACCGCCTCGACGGACGGCGTGCGCAGGTTCAGGTGGCGGCAGCGGGAGCGGATGGTCGGCAGGACGTCCTCGACCGAGGGGGCGCACAGCAGCCAGACCGTGCGCGGTGCGGGCTCCTCCACGGCCTTGAGGACGGCGTTGGCCGACTTCTCGTTCAGCCGCTCGGCGTCCTCGACCAGGATGATCTGCCAGCGGCCGTTCGCCGGCGAGGTGAACGACTTGCGGACCGTGTCCCGCATGTCCTTGACCAGGATCTCGGAGCCGACCGCGGCGACCGTGGTGACGTCCGCGTGGGTGCCGAGCAGCGCAGTGTGGCAGCCGTCGCAGAAGCCGCAGCCGGGGGTGCCGCCGAGGGCGCGGTCGGGGCTCACGCACTGGAGGGCCGCGGCGAAGGCCCGCGCCGCCTGGTTCCGGCCCGCGCCGGGCGGGCCAGTGAACAGCCAGGCGTGCGTCATCTTCGACGCCTCGGGCAGCGGCTCGTCCGCCGCGACGGCCGTGACGAGAGCGTCGGCGTCCCGCGCGGCGGCGTCGAGCACCGCGCTCACCTTCTCCTGCCCCACGAGGTCGTCCCACACCGTCATGGGTCACGCCGCCCTTCCGTCGCATTCCGCGTTGTGCAATCCATTGTGCGGGTGGGCACTGACAACGGGGGCGGACGGCGAAGGCGCCCGCGGGCACCGGCCCTCGCCGGTGCCCCGGACGCCTCCGTCCCAAGACCCGTACCGGTTCCGGTCAGCCGCGTCGGCCCCGGCCCCGGCCCTTGCGGCCCGGCTCGTCGCCGTTGCCCTGGTCGCCGCCGTGCTCCGCCTCGTCGTACGACCCCAGCAGCTCGTCCGCCAGCGTCGGCAGGTCGTCCAGCGGGGTCTCCTCGGCCCAGTCGGAGCGCGCCCGGCGACGGGGGGTGCCGTCCGCGTCGATCTGGGGCATCTCGCGCGTGCGGGGCTCGGATCCGTCGGGGCCCGCGGCGGGCCGCTCGTCCCGGAAGAAGCCGGGCGGGACCCGGCCCGCCGGGTCGTCACCCCGTACGGGCGGCAGCACGGCGGTCTCGTCGGCCGCACCCGGAGCCACCGCCGGCAGCTCGGCCGTCTCGTCGGCGGACACCGGCGGGAGTACGGCGGTCTCGTCCGCCGCGCCCGCAGGCACCTGCGGCAGCACCGCGGTCTCGTCCGCCGGCCCGGAGGACACCGGCGGCTGCGGCAGCTCGGCGGTCACCTCGGAGTCCGGATGCGCGCCCCGGGTGCCGGCGGTGGAGCCACCGCGGTCCTCGCGCACCGGCCGCAGCACGGTCGTATCGTCCATGCCGCGCGCGTCCGTGCCGCGCGTTTCCGTGGCACGGCCGCCCGGACCACGGTCATCCGTACGACGGCCATCCATGCGGCGCGCATCCGCGTCCGGTAGGACCGCTTCCGGCGACACCACCGGCGTCGGGACCGTCACCGCGTCGGCGGTCACGCCCGGTGCCGTCGGCAGGGACGTGCTGGGCTTGCGGGCCGCCGCGTCGGCCGCCGCCGCTGCCTCGGCGGCCTGCCGGCGGGCCTCCTCGGCCCGCAGCAGCGCCTCCTCGGCCTTGCGCTGCGCCTCCAGGCGCCGGGCCTCCTCCTCGGCGCGGAGCCGGGCCTGCCGGGCTTCCTCCTCGGCGCGTCGCAGGGCCTCTTCCTCGGCCTGCCTGCGGCGCCGCTCCTCCTCGGCCTTGCGGCGGGCCTCCTCCTCGGCGCGCGCCTTCTCCTCGGCGAGCAGCCGCTGCCGCTCCTCCTCCGCGCGCCGACGCGCTTCCTCGGCCCGCTGCCGGGCCTCCTCCGCCTGCCGTTCGGCCTCGCGCCGCTGCGCCTCCTCCAGCTCGCGGCGCTTGCGCTCCTCCTCCTCGGCGCGCAGGCGGGCGAGCTGCTCCTGGCGCTCACGCTCCAGGCGCTCCTCCTCGGCCTTGCGGGCGGCCTCTTCCTCGGCCTTGCGGCGGGCCTCCTCCTCGGCCTTCCGCCGGGCTTCCTCCTGGGCCTTGACCTCGGCCTCGGACAGCGGCAGCACGGTGTCGAGCCGGTGCCGGATCACGGTGGTGACGGCCTCGGGGCCCTGCCCGGCGTCCACGACGAGGTAACGGCCCGGGTCGGAGGCGGCCAGCGTGAGGAAACCGGCCCGCACGCGCGCGTGGAACTCCGCCGGCTCCGACTCCAGCCGGTCCGGCGCCTCGGTGAACCGCTCGCGGGCGGTCTCCGGGGAGACGTCGAGCAGGACGGTGAGGTGCGGGACGAGCCCGTTGGTGGCCCAGCGGTTGATGCGGGCGATCTCGGTCGGGGACAGGTCGCGGCCGGCGCCCTGGTAGGCGACGGAGGAGTCGATGTACCGGTCGCTGATCACGACCGCGCCGCGCTCCAGGGCGGGGCGTACGACGGTGTCGACGTGCTCGGCCCGGTCGGCGGCGTACAGCAGCGCCTCCGCGCGGTGCGACAGGCCCGCCGAGGACACGTCCAGCAGGATCGAGCGCAGCCGCTTGCCCACCGGGGTGGCGCCGGGCTCACGCGTGAGCACGACCTCGTGGCCCTTGGCCCGGATCCACTCGGCGAGAGCCTCGGCCTGGGTGGACTTGCCGGCGCCGTCGCCGCCCTCCAGGGCGATGAAGAAGCCGTTCCCGGCCGGTGCCTGCACCGGGTCGTCGCCGCCCAGCAGCGCGTCCTTGAGGTCCTGGCGCAGCGGCACGCCGGACCGGTCGTCGACCTTGGCGAGCACCAGTGCGGCCACCGGCAGCAGCAGCGCGCCGACCAGCATCAGCGTGAAGGCCGCGCCACCGTGCGCAAAGACGAACTTGCCGTTCTCCAGCCGGTGCGGGCCGATCAGCGCCGCGATGAGGGGCGCGATCAGGACGCCTAGCGCTATGAAGACGCGGACGACGGCGTGCAGGTGCTCGGTGGTGCGCGCCCGGCGGTAGTCCTCGGTCTCCTGGTCGAGCAGGGTGTGCCCGGTGTGGGCGGCCACGCCCGCGCCGGTACCGGCCAGCGTGACGATCAGCAGGACCGTGGTGACGTCCGGGACCAGCCCGGCGGCCAGCAGCGCGATGCCGGTGATGGCGATCGACAGCGCCAGGAGGCGGCGGCGCGAGAGCGAGGGCAGCAGCGTCGGGGCGGTGCGGATGCCGACGGCGACACCGCCGGTCAGGCCCAGCACCAGCAGGCCGTACAGCACCGGCCCGCCGCCCAGGTCCTTGGCGTGCAGCACGCACACCGCGACGGCCGCCGCGATCGCGCCGGCCACCCCGGCGCAGGCCGGGACGAGCAGCGGGATGGCGCCCGTACGCCCCTTGTCGACGCCGGTGCCGGTGCGCGGACGGCGCAGGCCCTCCAGCGGGGACCGCGCGCGCGGGGTGCGCGTGTCGGGCAGCTCCAGGAAGGTCAGCACGGACAGGGAGCCGGCGAACAGGCCCGCCGCCACATACGACCCGAGGGCCGCCTGGTGCTGGTCGAACCAGGCCACGCCGGTGCCCAGCAGGTTGTTCAGCAGGGCGGCGACGACCAGGGCGGCGGCCGCCAGCGGGACCGCCAGGAAGGTCGTACGCAGCGACAGGCGGCGCAGGGCGTCCAGGTGGTCCGGCAGCGGCCGTACGGTCGCGCCCTCCGGGGGCGGGGCCGGCAGCAGGGCGGGCGCGGCGCTCTCCCGGCACACGGTCCACAGCCGCTCGGCGACGCCGGTGACGAAGCCGGTGACCAGCAGGACCGCGAGCGCGTTGTCCGGGGTCCAGTCGATCCACAGCGGCGCGACGATCAGCAGCGCGGCGCGCACGCCGTCCGCGCCGACCATGGTCCAGCGACGGTCGAGCGGGCCCTCTTGAGCGGTGAGCGAGGTCAGCGGCCCGAGGAGGACCGCGCCGAAGAGCAGCGTGGCGAGGATGCGGGCCGCGAAGACCGTCGCCACTGCGAACGCCACGCCACGGTAGCCACCGCCGAAGGAGCCCGCGGCGATCGCCGCCTGGAGGACCAGGACGACCAGCACGAGGAGGGAGAGGGTGTCGCCGACACCGCTGACCAGCTGCGCGCTCCACAGGCGCCTCAGCTGCGGTCGGTGCAGCAGGGAGCGTACGGCGCGCTCGCGGGAGTCCGCGACCAGGGCGTCGTCCGGTGCTGTGGGGTGGGCCGTTGGCTGCTCGGCTCGCGTCATGCGTTCAGCCTATCCGCAGCGACTGACAGCACACCTCGCGTGTCCGGGTCGTACGCGCGCCCCGGCACCGAAGCGGTACCGGGGCGTTCGTTTCGCGAACCCGTGGAGGCGGTCGGCGACCTGGTGACCAGGTCGCCGGCCCGACGGGGGTCGGCCCTCCGGGGAGGCGGGGTCAGTCCTCCGTGCCGGAAGCCGTGGCCTTGGAAGCCGTCGCCTTCTTCGCGGTGGTCTTCTTGGCGGTCGTCTTCTTCGCGGCGGCCGTCGTCTTCTTCGCGGCCGTCTTCTTGGCGGCGGTCTTCTTCGCCGGGGCGGTCTTCTTGGCCGCCGCCTTCTTCGCCGTCTTCTTGGCGGGAGCCTTCGCGCGCTTCTCGGCGAGCAGCTCGAAACCACGCTCAGGAGTGATCGTTTCGACGCTGTCGCCGGAGCGGAGGGTGGCGTTCGTCTCTCCGTCGGTGACGTACGGGCCGAAGCGGCCGTCCTTGACCACGACCGGCTTGCCGGAGACCGGGTCGTCGCCCAGCTCCTTCAGCGGCGGCTTGGCCGCGGCACGCCCACGCTGCTTCGGCTGGGCGTAGATCGCCTGGGCCTCCTCCAGCGTGATCGTGAAGATCTGGTCCTCGGCCTGGAGCGAGCGCGAGTCCGTGCCCTTCTTCAGATACGGGCCGTACCGGCCGTTCTGCGCGGTGATCTCCACGCCGTCGGCGTCCGTGCCGACGATCCGGGGCAGCGACATCAGCTTGAGCGCGTCGTCCAGGGTCACCGTGTCCAGCGACATGGACTTGAAGAGGGAGGCCGTGCGCGGCTTGACCGCGTTCTTGCCGGTCTTCGGCGTGCCCTCGGGGAGGACCTCCGTGACGTACGGGCCGTAGCGGCCGTCCTTGGCGACGATCGTGTGGCCGGTGGCCGGGTCGGTGCCCAGCTCGAAGTCGCCGCTGGGCTTGGCCAGCAGTTCCTCCGCCAGCTCGACGCTCAGCTCGTCGGGCGCCAGGTCGTCCGGGATGTCGGCGCGCTGGTGCTGCTCGGTGTCCTTCTCGCCGCGCTCGATGTACGGGCCGTAGCGGCCGACGCGGAGCACGATGTCGTTGCCCACCGGGAAGGAGGACACCTCGCGCGCGTCGATCGCGCCCAGGTCGGTCACCAGCTCCTTGAGGCCACCCAGGTGGTCCCCGTCGCCGTTGCCGGCCTCGGCGGCGCTGCCGACGCCGTGGTGGCCCTCGCCGAAGTAGAACCGCTTCAGCCACGGCACGGCCTGCGCCTCGCCCCGCGCGATGCGGTCGAGGTCGTCCTCCATCTTGGCCGTGAAGTCGTAGTCGACGAGCCGCCCGAAGTGCTTCTCCAGGAGGTTGACGACGGCGAAGGACAGGAAGGACGGCACCAGGGCCGTGCCCTTCTTGAACACGTAGCCGCGGTCCAGGATCGTGCCGATGATCGACGCGTACGTCGACGGGCGGCCGATCTCGCGCTCTTCCAGCTCCTTGACCAGCGAGGCCTCGGTGTAACGGGCCGGGGGCTTGGTGGCGTGGCCGTCGACCGTGATCTGCTCGGCGGACAGCGCGTCGCCCTCGGCGACCTGCGGCAGCCGGCGCTCGCGGTCGTCCAGCTCGGCGTTCGGGTCGTCGGCACCCTCGACGTAGGCCTTCAGGAAGCCGTGGAAGGTGATCGTCTTGCCGGAGGCGCTGAACTCGACGTCCCGGCCGTCGGCGGCGGCACCGCCGATCTTCACCGTGACGCTGTTGCCGGTCGCGTCCTTCATCTGGGAGGCGACGGTCCGCTTCCAGATCAGCTCGTAGAGCTTGAACTGGTCGCCGGTCAGGCCGGTCTCCGCGGGCGTGCGGAAACGATCACCCGACGGACGGATCGCCTCGTGCGCCTCCTGCGCGTTCTTCACCTTGGCGGCGTAGGTGCGCGGCTGCGGCGGCAGGTAGTCGGCGCCGTACAGCTGCGTGACCTGGGCGCGGGCGGCGGCGATCGCCGTGTCGCTCAGCGTCGTGGAGTCCGTACGCATGTACGTGATGTAGCCGTTCTCGTACAGCTTCTGCGCGACCTGCATCGTCGCCTTCGCGCCGAAGCCGAGCTTGCGGCTGGCCTCCTGCTGGAGCGTCGTCGTACGGAACGGGGCGTACGGCGAGCGGCGGTACGGCTTGGACTCTACGGACCGCACGGAGAAGCGGGTGTTCTCCAGGGCGGCGGCGAGGGCGCGGGCGGTCGCCTCGTCGAGGTGGAGGGTGTTGCCGCTCTTGAGCTGTCCCAAGGAGTCGAAGTCACGGCCCTGCGCGACACGCCTGCCGTCGACGGTCTGGAGGCGGGCGACCAGCGACGACGGGTCCGACGCATCCCCCGCGCGGCCGGTCGCGAAGGTGCCCGTCAGGTCCCAGTACTCGGCGGAACGAAAAGCGATGCGCTCGCGTTCCCGCTCCACCACGAGTCGGGTGGCGACGGACTGCACGCGGCCGGCCGACAGCCGGGGCATGACCTTCTTCCACAGCACCGGGGAGACCTCGTAGCCGTACAGGCGGTCGAGGATGCGGCGGGTCTCCTGGGCGTCGACCAGCTTCTGGTTGAGCTGGCGCGGGTTGGCGACGGCCTCGCGGATCGCGTCCTTGGTGATCTCGTGGAACACCATTCGCTTGACCGGGATCTTCGGCTTCAGGACCTCCTGGAGGTGCCAGGCGATCGCCTCGCCCTCCCGGTCCTCATCGGTGGCGAGGAACAGCTCGTCGGAGTCCTTCAGGAGGTCCTTGAGCTTCTTGACCTGTGCCTTCTTATCGGCGTTGACCACATAGATCGGCTGGAAGTCATGGTCGACGTCCACACCGAGGCGACGGACCTCGCCGGTGTACTTCTCGGGTACCTCCGCGGCGCCGTTGGGAAGGTCGCGGATGTGCCCGACGCTCGCCTCGACGATGTAGCCGGGGCCGAGGTAGCCCTTGATCGTCTTCGCCTTGGCAGGCGACTCGACGATGACGAGTCGGCGGCCGCCCTGTGCGGTCTCGCTGGTCGGGGACAACTTCGCTCTTCTCTCCGGTCGACGCTGGGGCCTCCCCAGGGCCTTCGTCCCGGGGTCGCGGCGTACTGCTGGCTCGTGTGACGCTGCGGAGTGTGACGCTACATCCCGCCCCCGTGTCAAACGGGAAAAGCTCACAACGGCCACTCGAACGGTAACCCGACTACCGCCATTCCTGCCGCCCGGACTACCGGGTACCCCTTCCGTGCATGTCCGGAGCGTGACGCTCCCCTTACTCGCCGGACATGGCCGGGCCGGTGTCAGACCCGGGTCAGGCAGTAGGCGCCGAGGGCCAGCGCGGCCGTCCCGGCCACGCTCGCGACGGTGGCCGATGCGACCCGATTCACACCGTGGGCCACCGGTTCCCGACGCCGTACACGGGTGCCGGTCCAGGCCAGCAGACCCGCCCCGAACAGGGCGAACACCACTCCGGCGAAGATCGCCGGTCCGCTCTCCATCGTCCGCCCACCACTTCCCCGCCGTCCGGCTCTGCCCAGCGCCGGGAGGGTGCCACGCGCGGGAGGCCGGCGGGCGACATCGGGGTGAACGGAAGGTCGGCGGATTATCGAACATGCACTCGAACGGGGAGAGCTGAAACACGGCACCCATATTTTTCCGGCCGTTTTCCGCGCAGGGGCCCCAGCGGCGCCCGCAGGCGCCGCCCCGGCCCGCGCCCCCGGCAGCCGACGACGCTCACCGCCCCGGTTCAGCACACGACTCGGCTCCCGCTCGGCCCGCACTCCCGCCGGGGTGCCTCCGCTCAGCCCACCGGCTCCAGGAAGCCCTGCTCCACCAGCAGCCGGATCTGCGCGGGCGTCCGGTCGCGGAGCGCCACCGGGTCCTCGCCGACGAGCTGCGCGATGGCGTCCAGGATGCGGCCCGCGCTCAGCGTGCCGTCGCACACGCCCGCGAATCCGGCACCGACCGTGTCCACCTTCGTCGCCCGGCGCATCCCGCGGTGCTGGCGCAGCACCACATGCTCGGGGTCCTCGGCGCCGGGCAGCCCGACCTGCTCCTGGACCACCTCGGCGGCCAGCTTGAAGTGGCTGTTCAGCAGCGCCGCGTCGTCGTGCTCCCGGAGATAGTCGAGCCGGTCGAAGTGCGCCCGGATCGTGTCCCCGAGCGGCTGCTCGACCGGGTGCGGCCACTCCTCCACGGTGATCGCGGGCTCGGCGGACCCGGACTTGCGCAGGGTGATCCAGCCGAAGCCGACCGCCTTGACCTTGCGCGCCTCGAACTCGTCGAGCCAGGCGTCGTACCGCGCCTGGTACTCCACCGGGTCCCCGCGGTGGTCACCGGCGTCCCTCAGCCACAGCTCGGCGTACTGCGTGATGTCCTGCACCTCGCGCTGCACGATCCAGGCATCGCACCCGCGCGGCACCCATGACCTGAGCCTGTCCTGCCAGTCCTCCCCTGCCACGTGCTGCCAGTTGGCGAGGAACTGCGCGAACCCGCCCTCGTTCAGCCGTTCCCCCGACTGCTGAACGAGTGAACGGCACAGATCGTCCCCGCCCATGCCACCGTCCCGGTACGTCAGCCGGGCATCCGGGGAGATCACGAACGGCGGGTTGGACACGATCAGGTCGAACGTCTCGTCGTCCCGGACCGGCTCGAACAGCGAGCCCTCGCGCAGGTCGGCGGCGGGCGCGCCGGAGAGCGCCAGCGTGAGCGCCGTGATGTGCAGCGCGCGCGGGTTGAGGTCGGTCGCCGTCACGCGCGTGGCGTGCTGGGCGGCGTGCAGCGCCTGGATGCCGGAGCCGGTGCCGAGGTCCAGGGCGGAGGCGGCGGGGGTGCGGACGGTGATGCCGGCGAGGGTCGTGGACGCACCGCCGACGCCCAGGACGACAGCCTCGTCGCGCTGTCCGATACCCCCGGCGCCGCCCACCGCACAGCCGAGGTCGGAGACGATGAACCAGTCCTGGCCACCGGGACCGCCGTACGGCCGTACGTCCACGGTCGCGGCCACCTCGTCGCCGCCCACGCGCGTGAGCCAGCCGGCCTCCAGGGTCTCCTCGACCGGCAGAACGGCCGCCGCGCGCGCGTGGGGCACCGGTTGCTGGAGCAGGAACAGCCGTACGAGCGTCTCCAGCGGCGTGTCGCCGCGGGTCGCACGCAGAGCGGGCACGGTCTCGCTGCGGGCCAGCGCCGCGTACGCGGCGGCGCCGAGCAGGTCGAGCAGCCCGTCGGCGGTGAAGGAGGCGGCCAGCAGCGCGTCGCGCAGGCGCGCGGCGATGTCGGGCCGGTCGGAAGCGGGCAGGGGAGCGAGTCCGGAGTCAGTCACGCCCCCATTGTGGCCCGGGGCGGCTGCCCGGGCCCGACTCCGCGTGCGCCGTTCGCCGACGTCAGCCGGCGGCGGCCGGCGCCGTCGCGGAGGCGGACGCGGCGACCTTGCAGCTGGGCTGCTTGGCCATCGCCTTCTTGACGTCTTCCTGCTCCAGCCGCTTCAGCACCTTGGTGCCGCTGCTGCTCTGCTCGCCGATCTCCTTCGACTGGCCGGCGACCTCCTTGAGACCCCGGGCGAACTTGCCCTGGTTCTTGGTGTCGAGCCCCTCGACCTTCTTCTTCAGCTCGGTGTACGACGCGGCAAGACCGGCGAGGCTCTTGACGGCGTCCTGCTGCCGCTTGGTGCCGTCCTCGACCCCGGGGGGCGCTCCGGCCTCGCCGAGGGCGTCGGCGAGCGCCTTGTAGCCCTCGGCCATGTCCTGGAAGGCGTCCACGTAGGTCTTCTTGGCGTTCTTGGGCGGGAGGTTGCTGTTCGTGGCGATGGCCGCGATCGACGCGTTGGCCGACCTGATCTTCGCGTCCTGCGCGGGCACCGCGTCGCACACCGTCTTGGCCCAGGCCACCAGCTTGGGGTCGGGCTCCTTGTCGCCGCCGCTGCCGCTGCACCCGGACACCGCCACCACCAGTACCGCACCGCCGGACAGTGCGGCCGCGAGCTTCTTGTTCACCGGATCGGTCCCTTCCATGGCTCTCGGCCCCCGGAATCTACACGGCGGACGGACTTCCTCCCCTTCCCGGACGGCTCATTAGTCGGCTTTTGTGACCTTTCGCACCATGGGAGAGAAGGCTCACGAGGTGAGGCGGGCTCATCCACGACGCGCGGCGAGCGCACGACGTGGGCGAGCGCACAGAAGGAAGCGGGCGGGCGGCACGTCAGCACGCGCCGTCCGCCCGCCCGTTGACCAGGCCCTCTCGGCCGTTCCTACGAAACCACCGCCGCATCCGGCGAGTTGGCGACCCGCTCGGCGCTCTCCTCGTCACCGACGGCGATCCCGCGGCGCTTGGAGATGTACACGGCGACAACGATCACCAGCAGCGCGAGGATCGCGATCGCGATCCGCACACCGAGGTTCTTGTCCTGGCCGTACGAGAACTTGATCACCGCGGGTGCGATCAGCAGCGAGACCAGGTTCATGACCTTCAGCAGCGGGTTGATCGCGGGTCCGGCGGTGTCCTTGAAGGGGTCGCCGACCGTGTCGCCGATCACCGTGGCCGCGTGGGCCTCGCTGCCCTTTCCGCCGTGGTGGCCGTCCTCCACCAGCTTCTTGGCGTTGTCCCAGGCGCCACCGGAGTTGGCGAGGAACACGGCCATCAGCGTGCCCGCGCCGATCGCGCCGGCGAGGTAGGCGCCGAGCGAGCCGACGCCGAGCGTGAACCCGATGAAGATCGGCGCCATGACCGCGAGCAGACCGGGCGTGGCCAGCTCTCGCAGGGCGTCCTTGGTGCAGATGTCGACGACCCGCCCGTACTCGGGCTTCTCGGTGTAGTCCATGATCCCGGGGTGCTCGCGGAACTGCCGCCGCACCTCGAACACCACCGAACCCGCCGACCGCGACACCGCGTTGATGGCCAGTCCGGAGAAGAGGAAGACGACCGCGGCGCCCGCGATGAGGCCGACGAGGTTGTTGGGCTGCGAGATGTCCATCGACAGGCTGAGCGGCGAGCCCGGCCCGGAGAGCTTCGCTCCGACGTCGTGCACGTTGGTGGTGATCGCGTCGCGGTACGACCCGAACAGCGCCGACGCGGCGAGGACGGCGGTGGCGATGGCGATGCCCTTGGTGATGGCCTTGGTCGTGTTGCCGACCGCGTCCAGGTTGGTGAGCACCTGCGCGCCCGCCCCCTGCACGTCGCCGGACATCTCGGCGATGCCCTGCGCGTTGTCGGAGACCGGGCCGAAGGTGTCCATGGCGACGATCACGCCGACGGTGGTGAGCAGACCGGTGCCGGCCAGTGCGACCGCGAACAGCGCCAGCATGATCGACGTACCGCCGAGCAGGAACGCGCCGTACACCCCGAGCCCGATGAGCAGCGCGGTGTAGACCGCCGACTCCAGGCCGACGGAGATGCCGGAGAGGACGACGGTGGCGGGGCCGGTGAGGGAGGTCTTGCCGATGTCCCGCACCGGGCGGCGGTTGGTCTCGGTGAAGTAGCCGGTCAGCTGCTGGATGACGGCGGCGAGCACGATGCCGATGGCGACCGCGATCAGCGCGAGGATCCGCGGGTCGCCGTCCTTGCCTCTGATCGCCGCGTCGGTGACGCCGTCCAGGTCGGAGTACTTCGAGGGCAGGTAGACGAAGACCGCGATCGCAACCAGCGCCAGGGAGATCACCGCGGAGATGAAGAAGCCGCGGTTGATCGCCGTCATGCCGCTGCGGTCGGCGCGGCGCGGGGCGACGGCGAAGATGCCGATCATCGCGGTGATCACGCCGATCGCCGGTACCAGCAGCGGGAAGGCCAGCCCGGAGTCGCCGAAGGCGGCCTTGCCGAGGATCAGCGCGGCCACCAGGGTGACGGCGTACGACTCGAAGAGGTCGGCCGCCATGCCCGCGCAGTCGCCGACGTTGTCGCCCACGTTGTCGGCGATGGTCGCGGCATTGCGCGGATCGTCCTCCGGAATGCCCTGTTCGACCTTGCCGACCAGGTCGGCGCCGACGTCGGCGGCCTTGGTGAAGATGCCGCCGCCCACCCGCATGAACATCGCGATCAGGGCGGCGCCGAGGCCGAAGCCCTCCAGCACCTTCGGGGCGTCGGCCGCGTACACCAGCACCACACAGGAGGCGCCCAGCAGGCCGAGCCCCACCGTGAACATGCCGACGACGCCGCCCGTGCGAAATGCGATCTTCATCGCGGTGTGCGAGACGGTGGTGAGATCTTTTTGCGGTTCACCTGGTGCCGGGGTGGCTTCCCGGGCCGCCGCGGCGACCCGCACATTGCTGCGCACGGCGAGCCACATGCCGATATAGCCGGTGGCCGCCGAGAACGCCGCTCCGATCAGGAAGAACACCGAGCGACCGGCCCGCTGATTCCAGTCGTCCGCGGGCAGCAGCAGGAGCAGGAAGAAGACGACGACGGCGAATACGCCGAGCGTGCGCAACTGCCGGGCGAGATACGCCTTGGCACCTTCCTGGACCGCCTCGGCGATCCGTTTCATGCTGTCGGTGCCCTCGCCCGCTGCCAGCACCTGGCGCACCAGGATCCCCGCGACCACCAGCGCGGCCAGGGCGACCGCCGCGATGGCGGCCACGAGGATCCTGTTGTCGTCGGTCAGTACCGCGGCCGCGAGGGTTGTGGGGTGACCCAACTGATGAGGGGTAGAAAGCCCCGCCATTCGTCCTCCTTGACGCTTGGGCTGAGCTCAAGATGTGGACGGATTGTAGGTACCCCGGAGTGATCTCAACAGGGGACGGTAAACGGAATCAGCCTTCTCGTGCTCTTCAGCAAATGATCGAGGTGCGGCATGGAACCCGAAAGAGGTAATGCCTCAAAGGCATTGACGACCGCATTGACGCTTGATCGAATTATCGGGCTATTGATCGTGAATTCCTTCACGAATTCCGGGACGCGCCGGAAAACGCGACAAGGGCCCTGCTCAGAGCAGGGCCCTTGCGGAGAGTTCTGTGACGGCTCAGACGAGCGCCGTGGCCGGCGGCGTGGTCGGCCAGGTCATCCGGATCAGACCGCCGTCATGCCCGGTGGTGACCTCCACGTCGTCGACGAGGCCGCTGATGACCGCGAGGCCCATCTCGTCCTCCTCGACTTCCGCGTCGCCGGCCTGCGCGCCGGGCGTGTCGCCGGGCGTGGCGTGCGGAGCCTCGTCGCCGACCTCGATGGAGAACTGTTTCTCCTCCTCGATCAGCGCCACCTTCACCGGCGCCATGACGCCACTGCTCTGGTGCAGTCCGACGGCGCGCGAGCAGGCCTCACCCACGGCGAGGCGGACCTCGTCCAGGACGGCCTCGTCCACCCCGGCCCTGCGCGCCACCGCTGCCGCCACCAACCGGGCGGTGCGGACGTGCTCGGGCAGCGCGCTGAAGCGGAGTTCGACGGTGGCCATGCATCCCCCTCGCGACTACGGGCGGTCGGGGGCGGGGCCGCCGAGAGCCCGCACCCCCTGGTGTACTTCTGTGCCCCGGACCGCTTCGACCGCATCGGCCCGGGACGGGACCGGCCGGCGTCCCGGGCCCCGTCAGGAGCCCGGTGCCGGCGACCGGTCCGTCAGTCGGTGGCCGCCACCGCTTCCTCGACCGAGGTGTGGATCGGGAACACCTTGGTGAGGCCGGTGATGCGGAAGATCTTGAGAATGCGCTCCTGGTTGCAGACCAGGCGCAGCGAGCCCTCGTGGGCGCGAACCCGCTTCAGGCCGCCCACCAGCACGCCGAGCCCGGTGGAGTCGAGGAAGTCCACGCCCTCCATGTCGACGACGAGGTGGAAATTCCCGTCGTTCACCAGCTCGACCAGCTGCTCACGCAGCTTGGGCGCGGTATATACGTCGATTTCGCCACCGACCTCGACGACCGTACGATCGCCGACGGTACGGGTCGACAGGGACAGGTCCACGGATCCTCCAGCACCTTGCTATCGAGCGGTTCGCCCCTCGGGCACCTCGGCTTGCGGCCCCCGGGACGCTACGCCAGCCGCGATGGCATTCAATCACTTACCGGCAGGCGTGCACGACGCCTTGACTCCATTGTCCGTCACGCCAGTGACACACTCGGTGCCGATGGCCAAGAATCACCGATCCGATCGATCCCCGGCGGACCCGGCGTCCCGCCCGTCTCCGGGCATCATCCTGGACCGGCTCGCCTCGGGGCCGAGCCGGGCTGCGCGCATCACTCATACGGAGCACTTGCCCCCGCGCGCGGGCCGCCATGCCGTCTGGCCTGACCGTATTCGGTCGGAAGTGATCGCGGCCGTCCAGGCGTGCGGCATCGAGGATCCCTGGGCGCACCAGGCACAGGCCGCGGAGCACGCCCTGGACGGCGACTCGGTGGTGGTCGCCACCGGCACCGCCTCCGGCAAGTCCCTCGCCTACCTCGTGCCCGTGCTGTCCACCCTTGTGGACGGTGCCGAGGCCCCGAACGGCCGCGGCGCCACCGCCCTCTACCTGGCCCCGACGAAGGCGCTCGCGGCGGACCAGTGCCGAGCGGTGAAGGAACTTTCACAATCTCTCGGCACATCGGTGCGCCCAGCCGTGTACGACGGCGATACTCCGTTCGAGGAACGCGAGTGGATCCGCCAGTACGCCAACTACGTCCTCACCAACCCGGACATGCTGCACCGCGGGATACTCCCCTCCCACCCGCGCTGGTCCTCCTTCCTGAAGGCGCTCAAGTACGTCGTCATCGACGAGTGCCACACCTACCGGGGCGTCTTCGGCTCGCACGTCGCCCAGGTGCTGCGCCGGCTGCGTCGCCTGTGCACCCGCTACGGCTCCTCTCCCGTGTTCCTGCTGGCTTCGGCGACCGCCGCCGAACCCGCGGTCGCCGCCGGCCGGCTGACCGGCCTGCCGGTCGTGGAGGTCGCCGACGACGCCTCCCCGCGCGGAGAGCTGGTCTTCGCCCTCTGGGAACCCCCGCTCACCGAACTCACGGGCGAGAAGGGCGCACCCGTACGGCGTACCGCCACCGCCGAGACCGCCGATCTGCTGACCGACCTCACCGTGCAGGGCGTGCGCTCGGTCGCCTTCGTACGCTCCCGGCGCGGCGCCGAGCTGATCTCGGTGATCGCCCAGGAGCGGCTCGCCGAGGTGGACCGCTCCCTGGTCCGGCGTGTCGCGGCCTACCGCGGCGGCTACCTCCCCGAGGAGCGCCGTGCCCTGGAGCGTGCCCTGCACTCCGGCGAACTCCTCGGGCTGGCCGCCACGACGGCCCTGGAGCTCGGCGTGGACGTCTCCGGCCTGGACGCGGTGGTGATCGCCGGGTACCCGGGCACGCGGGCGTCCCTGTGGCAGCAGGCGGGCCGCGCGGGACGCTCCGGCCAGGGCGCGCTCGCGGTCCTCGTCGCCCGCGACGACCCGCTGGACACCTTCCTCGTCCACCACCCCGAGGCCCTGTTCGACCAGCCGGTGGAATCGACGGTCCTCGACCCCGACAATCCCTACGTCCTCGCCCCGCACCTGTGCGCCGCCGCGGCGGAGCTGCCGCTGACCGAGGAGGACCTGGACCTCTTCGGCCCGGCCTGCGCGGACGTGCTGCCGCAGCTGGAGGCCGCGAAGCTGCTGCGCCGCCGCACCCGGGCCTGGCACTGGACGCGCCGGGAACGGGCCGCCGACCTCACCGACATCCGCGGTGCCGGCGGCCGTCCGGTGCAGGTCGTCGAGACCGGCACGGGCCGCCTGCTCGGCACGGTCGACGCGGATGCCGCGCACTCCACGGTCCACGAGGGCGCCGTCCACCTGCACCAGGGCCGCACCTACCTGGTGCGCTCCCTGGACCTGGAGGACTCGGTCGCCCTGGTCGAGCAGGCGGACCCGCCGTACTCGACGGTCGCCCGTGACACCACGTCCATCTCCGTCCTGGAGACGGACACCGAGATCCCGTGGGGTGACGGCCGCCTGTGCTACGGCTCGGTGGTGGTCACCAACCAGGTGGTCTCCTACCTCCGCAGACGCCTGATCACGGGCGAAGTGCTCGGCGAGACGAAACTCGACCTCCCTCCTCGTACGCTGCGCACACGCGCGGTGTGGTGGACGGTCACCGAGGACCAGCTGGACGAGGCCCGGATCATCCCGGAGATCCTCGGCGGCTCCCTGCACGCCGCCGAGCACGCCTCGATCGGCATGCTGCCCCTCTTCGCGACGTGCGACCGCTGGGACATCGGCGGCGTCTCGGTCCCCCTGCACCCCGACACGCTCCTCCCGACGGTCTTCGTCTACGACGGCCACCCCGGCGGCGCGGGCTTCGCCGAACGCGCCTTCCACACCGCCCGCGCCTGGCTCGCCGCCACCCGCGAGGCCATCGCCTCCTGCGAGTGCGAGGCCGGCTGCCCGTCCTGCATCCAGTCCCCCAAGTGCGGCAACGGCAACGACCCACTGCACAAGAGGGGCGCGGTACGGCTTCTTACGGTGCTGTTGCGGGGGGCGCCGGGGGAGAAGGCGGTGGAGGGGAAGCCGAGGGAAGAGAAGCCGACGGAGGGGTGGCCGACGGAGGGCAGGCCGGCCGGGGAGCCGGAGGCCGGCTAGGGGCGGATCGTCGCCGGAGCCCGAGGGCATCCCCGAGGGCGTCCTGCCGGCCGCCGTGGACTCAAGCAGGGCCCGGGCCTGGAGCGGCCCTGGGCTCGTCCAGGGCCTCAAAAGCCGCGAGGGGCATCCGCCCGGCCCGCGCCGGAGCCCGGGGCCGCCCTGGGCTCATCCAGGGGCCTCAGGAGCCCCAGTGGCTCTTGACCGGGTACCGGGGCCGCCCGGTGCCGAAGGTCCGGGCGGCCCCGGGACGGCGGGTCGCACCGGACCCGGCGGGCCCGCTCTCGCCCTGACCTCCGCCGTGAACGGCCCCCGACCCGCGGCCGCCCTCACGTCCGAGGTCTCGCCGACGATCGCGCACCGCACCAGCCGAACCCCCTGGGCCGCCGCCACCCGCTCGGCCAGGGCGCAGGCCGTCTCGCCGCCCTCGGACCAGTGATCGGCCGCCGCCAGCGCCGCGAGGTCCGCACCGCCGGCCGCCCGGTGCCGGACGACGACGGCCTGCCCGAGCGCGAGCACGGCACCGAACACCACGCAGAGCACGGCGATCGCGCCCAGGCTCCACACGGTGGCGGACCCCCGGTCGGCCTCCTGCCGCCGGCCCGGGCGCCACCGCCCCCTGCGCCGCACCTCCCCCCGCTCCTCCCGGCCGCTCCGCCGCCCTCTCCCGGCACACCCCTGGCCGCCGTCCGGCCCACCCCCACGCCTCACGGCCCCGCCTCCTTCGCCCCCACCGTGTCCTCGGCGAGCGCCACGGCCTCCTCCCGCACCTCGAACGGCAATCCGCCCAGCACCGGCGGCTTGGCCACCACCGTCACCCGGACCCGGTCGCCCTCGCGCGCGACATGCACCCGCGCTCCCCGCGGCACCGCTTCCCGGGTCACCGTCACCACCGCGTCGGCCGGGTCCTGACGGGCGGCGGCCCGGGCGCCCGCACGGGCCGCGTCCACGCACTCGATCTGGGCCGCCACCACGAGCAGCCCCCAGACCAGCGCCATCGTGAACGCCACCAGTACAGACAGCACCACGGCCGCCTCCGCGGTCACGAACCCCCGGTCCCCGCCTCGCTCACATCCGCGCACTGAGGGCCCTCTTCACAATGGCCTGCAGCTCCGCCCGGACCTGGCCGCTGGTGACGACCTCATAGAGCAGCAACGCGAACCCGACGGCCGCGATGATCCCCATGGCGTACTCGGACGTCACCATTCCGGCGTCCTGACGGCACGCGCCACGCAACCGGACCGCTGCTTTCCTGATCTTTTCGAACATCTCAACCCCCGTAAGGTTTTGGCCTGTCGTCATTTCTCCGCGCTCACCCGACGTCTGCGTGCGCGTCCGCTCCCGTACGGCTCACCTCCCTCCCACCACCCCGCCCGCCAGCCCGATCACGACCGGCAGCACGCCGACCGCGATGAACGCGGGCAGAAAGCACAGGCCGACCGGCGCGGAGATCAGTACGGCCGCCCGGCGCGCCCGGGCCGTCGCCGCGCGGGCCCACTCCGCGCGCGCGTCGGAGGCGAGACGCGTGACCGGGCCGGCCGCGGGGAGCCCGGACTCGTCGGCCCGCTCCAGCAGCCGCGCCAGGGCACCGGCGCCGGGCAGCAGGGCCAAGGTCCGCCAGGCGTCCCCCGGTGCGCCGCCGAGCCGAACCTCCGCCGCACCCCGCGCCAGCGTCCGCCCGACGGGGCCGCCGAGGGCCTCCCCCACCGCCTGGGCAGCGGTCACCGGAGCGGCACCGGCCGCGATGCAGGCAGCCAGCAGGTCGGCCGCGAGCGGGAGTTGGCGTGCCGCCGCGGCGGTGTCGATCGCCTCTTCCCCGCCGACAGCGGTCTGCCGGTCCCGCCACCGCCACAGCACGACACCGGCACCCAGCCCCAGCACGGCCCCGGCGACCCCGCCGACCAGCGCCCACGCACCGCACGCCGCCCCGGTCGGCGGCAGCCACCGCCGCAGTCCGCCCGGGATCACGAACGGCGCTCTGGAAGCGGGCAGTTCGACCCCCAGCAGCTCGGCCACCCGGTGCCGCGCCCGTCTCCTCCGCCGCGCCAGCTCCAGCCGCCGAAGACCCCAGCCGAGGACCAGCACCACGGCCCCGGCCATCCCCAGCCTGTGGACGACCTCCCCGCTCATCCCGCCTGCCCTTCCCACAGTTCCGGGAGCCATTGGAGTTCCCGCGGCTCCTGGTGTCCCCGCCGTTCCCTCGGCTCCTGGACTCCCCGCAATGCCCCCGGCTCCCCGGGCGCCCCCCGTGCCCGGGCTTCCCGGCCTGCCCGAAACTCCCGGGCGCCCCGGACCGCCGGCCGCGTCCCACCGACCTCGCAGGCCACCTCGAGCGGCACCTCAAGCAACAACCCGACTACCCCCGCCCCTCTCACACCGCCTCCGCTCCCCGCACGATCCGCATCGCCCACCACATCCCGGCCGCTTCGAACACCGCCCCCGCGGTCAGGCAGGCGAGGCCCGCCCCGCTGTGCAGCAGTACGCGCAGCGGGTCCGCGCCCATGGCCGAGCCGAGCAGCAGGCCGAGGGCGGGCAGTGCGGCGAGCAGCACCGCGGTCGCCCGGGCACCTGCCAGTTGGGCGCGCAGGTCGGCCCGTTGATCCCGCTCGGCGCGCAGGGCCCCGTCCAGCCGGTCCAGGCCGGCGGCGAGTCCGGCGCCCTGGTCCACGGCCACCCGCCAGCACGCGGCGAGCCCGAGCAGGCCCTCGGCGCCCGGCTGCCGCGCCGCCGCGGCGAGCGCGCCGGCCACGTCCCCGCCGAACCGCGCCGCCGCCACCACGGCGGCCTGGGCGTCACCGAGTCCGCCGGAGTCCCGCGCGGCCCGCGGCAGCGCCTCCCCCGGCTGCCGTCCCGCCCGCACCTCCCCGGCGAGCACCCCGCACAGGGCGATCACCGCGTCCGCCCGCCGCTCCCGGGCACTTTGGGCCTGCCGGGCCAGCCGCACCCGGCGCAGTACCGGCACCCCGGCCGCCCCCGCGACGACCGGAATCACCGAGCCACCCAGCAGAGCGATCACCAGCCCGGCGCCGAGCGCCCACCACTCGGCCCCCAACCGACCGCGCAGCCGCAGCAGTTCCCCACGGGCCTGCTCCCAGCCGGGCGGACCGGTCGCCACCACCCCGCCGCCGGCCAGCAGCAGCCGGGCCCGCCGCAACCCGTAGTGCCGGCCGCCCAGCAGCCAGACCAGCGCACCGAGACAGACCAATGCCGCCCCCATGGACGTCTCACCGATCACTTCCGCCACCTCTCTCCTCACTCCCGAAGAACTCCGAGTCACCCAGGAGGTGCCGCAACCGCTCCCACCCCCGCTCCCGCGCGAACGCCCGCTCGCCCCAGCGCAGTGCCGGCACCGTCCGCACCAGCCCCGTGGCGTCCCGCTCCAGCACATGCACCTCGGCGATCCGGCGCCGCCCGGACCTGTCCCGTACGAGGTGCACCACCACCGAGAGGGCGGCCGCCAACTGGCTGTGCAGCGCGGCCCGGTCCAGGCCGGCGGCCGTGGCCAGCGCCTCAAGCCGGGCCGGCACATCCGCGGCGGCGTTGGCGTGGACCGTGCAACAGCCGCCCTCGTGGCCCGTGTTGAGGGCCGCCAGCAGATGCACGACCTCGGGGCCACGCACCTCGCCGACGACCAGCCGGTCCGGCCGCATCCGCAGGGCCTGCCGCACGAGGTCCTCCAGGGTGACCAGGCCGGCGCCCTCCTGGTTCGCGGGCCGGGTCTCCAGCCGGACGACGTGCGGATGGTCCGGTCTCAGCTCGGCCGAGTCCTCGGCGAGCACGATGCGCTCACCCGGTCCGACCAGGCCGAGCAGGGCGCTGAGCAGGGTCGTCTTGCCGCTTCCGGTTCCGCCGCTGACGAGGAAGGAGAGCCGGGCCCTGAGCAGTGCCCTGAGGATCCGGTCGCCGCCGGGCGGCACCGTGCCCGCCGCGACGAGTTCCTCCACGGTGAAGGCCCTGGGCCGTACCACCCGCAGGGCCAGGCAGGTGCAGCCGACGGCGACCGGGGGCAGCACCGCGTGCAGCCGGGTGCCGTCGGGCAGCCGGGCGTCCGCCCAGGGCCGGGCGTCGTCCAGCCGCCGTCCGGCCACGGCGGCCAGCCGCTGGGCGAGACGCCGTACGGCCGCCGCGTCCGGGAAGGTCACCGGCGTCAGCTCCAGACCTCCGCCGCGGTCCACCCACACCCGGTCCGGGGCCGAGACCAGGACGTCGGTGACGTCCGGGTCGGCGAGCAGCGGTTCCAGGGGGCCGGTGCCGACGAGTTCGGACCGCAGGTGTTCGGCCGCGCCGAGGACCTCGGCGTCGCCGAGCACCCGGCCCTGTTCGCGCAGCGCCTGGGCCACGCGCG
Source organism: Streptomyces sp. NPDC036984 (assembly GCF_055607665.1). NCBI lineage: Bacteria > Bacillati > Actinomycetota > Actinomycetes > Kitasatosporales > Streptomycetaceae > Streptomyces > Streptomyces sp. NPDC036984. The sequence continues at coordinate 30,483 of NZ_JBVJRL010000017.1, read as the reverse complement.
CGGGAGTGGGTTCGGCGCCGCTCTCGGCGAGCCAGCGGCGGACGCCGTCGAGCAGGGCCGCTCCGTCGGCGCGGTCGAGGCCGGGCAGGGTCATCGGACGCCTCCCGACTCGACCAGCGCGCGCTCCCAGAAGTGCGCGCAGAAGCGGGCGAGCGGGCCCCGCCCCGTCGCGCCCGGGGGTTTGGGGCCGCCCCGCGGGCGCAGCAGCGCCGGTTCGACGGGCACCTCGCCGGCCAGCGGCAGATCGAGCAGCCGGGCCACCTCACGGTCGTCAAGGCCGGGTGCGTAGGGCCCGCGGACGGCCACCCGCAGGTCGCGGACGACCATGCCGACGGCGGACGCGACCCGGCCGGCGGCGGCGACGGCCCGCAGGTCGGCCGGGACGACGAGCAGGGCCAGGTCGAGCTGGGCGAGGGCTTCGGCGACGCCGTCGTCGAGGCGGCGGGGCAGGTCGACCACGACCGTGCCGCCGCGCCGCCGGGCGGCGGCCAGCACCGCGCGCACCGCGGGGGGCGGAACGGCGACGCAGTCACCGCGGTCCCAGCTGAGCACGCGGAGGGAGTGCAGTTCGGGCAGCGACTCCTCCAGGGCGCCGCCGCCGACCCGGCCGCGGGAGGCGGCGAAGGCGGGCCAGCGCAGTCCGTCGGTGCTCTCGCCGCCGAGGAGTACGTCGAGTCCGCCGCCGAGCGGATCGGCGTCCACCAGGAGTGTGCGCACTCCCTCGCGCGCGGAGGTGACGGCGAGGGCGCACGCGAGCGTGGACGCGCCGGCCCCGCCGCGGCCGCCGATCACCCCGACGGTGAGGGCCGGACGGCCGATGCCCTCGGCGACGTCGGCGATGCGGTCGACCAGCCACGCCTCGCCGTCGGGGAGCATCAGGACATGGTCGGCGCCGATCTGGACGGCTCGTTTCCACACTCCCGAGTCGTCCTGGTCCCGGCCGACGAGTACCACTCCGGGCCGGCGCGCGGCCCCGCTCACCCGGCGGGCGGCATCGTCGCCGACCAGGACGAGCGGGGCCGCCGCCCAGCCGTCGCCGGATTCCGGTACGCCGTGGTGGACCTCGGGTGTCGCGCCCGCCGCCGCGCACAGGCGCAGGAGATCGTCCAGCAGTGCGGCGTCCTCGGTGACGATGAGCGGCCGTCCCGGCCGCTCTCCGGGGCCGCCCGGCGGGTCGTGGGTGACGGTTCCGGTCACGGGTGCTCCCCCTTCGCTGCATGGGCCGCGCAGCCCCTGCGGCCCCGCGATTCCCAAAGGTGTGAAGAACCGGCAAGCGGCCTCCATATGAACGGCCGATAGGAACCGGCCATACACGCTCCGGCAATCGGAACCGGCCAGGAACTCGCCGCCGCCGGAGCGCGCTGGAATCACGGTGCAGCGATCCGCGAAATAAAGTGGATCTTGGTCGAAAACTGTGGACAACCCGGATCCTGTGAATATCTCCGTCACCCATACCGGTGACGCCCGTACTGATCCGTGTGCGACTTCCGCAGAGCAGCGCCACGATTACTGTGAGTAACCGATCGTCGGCATACGGAACGCGCGGACGCGGCGGCGCGGAGCCGCCCCCGCGACCGCGGGAGGAAGGGGAAGAACGGAGAAAACCGCTCCGGACATGCGACGACCCCCGCCGGGGGGGAGAGCGGGGGTCGTCCCCACGGCCGACTCGGGGGGGGAGGAGTCGGGCCGGGTTAGCACGGTCGCGAACGATCCGTGACTTCCATGGTGTACCCGAGAGCCCTCTCAGGCAAACCCACGCGCCCCACCTTACGCCGAATGGTGGGCGCCTATGCTCAGGGACGTGGAAAACCACTCCTTGCCCCGCGCAGCAGCCTTCTTTGATCTGGACAAGACGGTCATTGCGAAGTCGAGCACGCTCACCTTCAGCAAGTCCTTCTACCAAGGCGGGCTGATCAACCGCAGGGCCGCGCTGCGTACCGCATATGCCCAGTTCGTCTTCCTGGCCGGCGGCCTGGACCACGACCAGATGGAGCGCATGCGCGAGTATCTGTCCGCGCTGTGCCGCGGCTGGAACGTCCAGCAGGTGCGGGAGATCGTCGCCGAGACCCTGCACGAGCTGATCGACCCGATCATCTACGACGAGGCCGCCTCCCTCATCGAGGAGCACCACATGGCCGGCCGGGACGTGGTGATCGTGTCCACCTCGGGCGCCGAGGTGGTGGAGCCGATCGGCGAACTGCTGGGGGCGGACCGGGTGGTCGCCACCCGCATGGTCGTCGGCGAGGACGGCTGCTTCACCGGCGAGGTGGAGTACTACGCCTACGGCCCGACCAAGGCCGAGGCCATCAGGGAGCTGGCCGCGTCCGAGGGCTACGACCTCGACCGCTGCTACGCCTATAGCGACTCGGCGACCGACCTGCCGATGCTCCAGACGGTCGGGCACCCCCACGCCGTGAACCCGGACCGCGCGCTGCGCCGGGAGGCGGTCGCGCGCGGCTGGCCGGTTCTGGCGTTCCGCCGCCCGGTCCCGCTCAAGAAGCGGCTGCCCACACTCTCCGTTCCACCCCGCCCGGCACTGGTCGCCGCGGCGGCCATAGGAGCGGCGGCGGCGACCGCGGGCCTCGTCTGGTACGCCAACCGGCGCCGCAGCATGGCCTGACCGAGGTCCGTTTCACCCCGTTCGGACGTGAAAGTAAAGAAGTGCAGGCAGGGGTTCCGCTTCCTCCCGGCTCGCGGTACAAAGAACGTAGGCCCGCGAGACCAAAGGACATCCGAGAGGATCCCCTACCACTACGCACATGGCCCCACGGACCCCGCATGAACACCGCGCACCCACGCGACGTCGACCCGTCGATTACGGGCCAGCCGCACCAGGTGACGGGCAAAGCATCCCGACCTGATGGGCAACACATCGAGGACGCTTGGTAACCCGGTGAGCATGCCAGCGGCGGTACGAGGACTCGTACCGCCGCAACCCTTTCCGGGGAGTTTTTCCTCAGGCCGCGCCGCGCTGGAGCGCCTCGCACACCGCCGTCGACTCGCGCACGCCCAGCTCGACCGCCCGGCCGCAGTGGGCGATCCAGGCCGCCACGCCCTCGGGGGTGCCGGAGACGTACCCGTCCAGAGCGGCCAGGTAGGAGGCGCGGCCCAGTTCGGCGTGGCCGACCTCGGCCGGGCAGATCGCCTTCGGGTCCAGGCCGCTGCCGATCAGCACGATCCGCTCGGCCGTGCGCGCGACCAGGCCGTTGTGGGACACGAAGGGGCGCAGCGCCAGCAGCTCGCCGTGCACCACGGCGGCCGTCACCAGCGCCGGCGCGGAGGTGCCGGCGATGATCAGGTCCGCCAGCCCCTCCAGCCGGCCCGAGACCTCCCCGGCGTTCGGCAACGGCAGCTCGACCAGCGGCTCGTCCACCGGCTCGCCGGCCTGGCGGGGCCTGCCGACCTGGTCGTCCCCGGTCGCCGCGGCCACCAGGTGCAGCCGGGCCAGTACCCGCAGGGGCGACTGGCGCCAGATGGACAGCAGCTGGCCCGCCTCGGCGGTGAGCCGCAGCGCCGCGCCCATGACGCGGGACTCGTCGTCGGCGCTGAAGTCGGTGCGCCGGCGCACCTCCTCCAGGGCCCAGTCCGCGCCGGACAGCGCCGCCGAACCGCGGGCGCCGCGCAGCGCCGCCTCGGAGGTGATCGCGTTGCTGCGGCGCCGCATGATCCGGTGCCCGTAGACCCGGTCCACGGCCTTGCGCACGGACTCCACGGACTCGGCCACACCGGGAAGGGAACCCAGGGCCGCAAGCGGATCGGCGGTCGCGCCTGTCGTACTCATGAGTACGACACTACGCACCCCACCGGCCCACCCCACGAAGGAGTGGTCTTCTTCACTCCCGGTCACCACACACAGCCATCGCACCACTACGCTTGGTGAACATGAAAATTGCTTTCGTCGGGAAGGGCGGCAGCGGCAAGACGACGCTCTCCTCCCTGTTCATCCGCCATCTCGCCGCCGCCGGCGCCCCGGTGGTCGCCATCGACGCGGACATCAACCAGCACCTCGGTCCCGCGCTCGGCCTGGACGAGACGGAGGCGGCGGCGCTGCCCGCCATGGGCGAGCGGCTCCCGCTGATCAAGGACTACCTGCGCGGCACCAACCCGCGCATCGCCTCGGCCGCGACGATGATCAAGACGACCCCGCCGGGCGAGGGCTCGCGGCTGGTCCGGGTGCGGGAGCCCAACCCGGTCTACGACGCCTGCGCGCGCCCGGTGGAACTCGACGGCGGCGCCGTCCGTTTGATGGTCACGGGCCCCTTCACGGACGCCGACCTGGGGGTCGCCTGCTACCACTCCAAGACGGGCGCGGTGGAGCTGTTCCTGAACCACCTGGTCGACGGCCCCGACGAGTACGTGGTGGTCGACATGACGGCCGGTTCGGACTCCTTCGCCTCCGGCATGTTCACCCGCTTCGACATGACGTTCCTCGTCGCCGAGCCGACCCGGAAGGGGGTCTCCGTCTACCGCCAGTACAAGGAGTACGCCCGCGACTTCGGCGTCGCCCTGAAGGTCGTCGGCAACAAGATCCAGGAACAGGACGACATCGACTTCCTGCGCGGGGAGGTCGGGGACGACCTGCTCGTGACGGTCGGGCGCTCGGACTGGGTGCGCGCCATGGAGAAGGGCCGCCCGCCCCGGTTCGATCTCCTGGGGGAGGCCAACACCCGAGCCCTGGCCGCGCTTCGGGCCACCGCCGACGCCACCTACGAGCAGCGCGACTGGGAGCGCTACACCCGTCAGATGGTGCACTTCCACCTGAAGAACGCCGAGTCCTGGGGCAACGAGCGCACCGGGGCCGACCTGGCGGCGCAGGTCGACCCCCATTTCGTGCTCGGCGAGAGCGTGGCGACCCCCGTATGACGCCTACTGCTTGACCGCCGGCGCCCCGGGCACGCCCTTGGGCGCCGGAGCCGGGCGACCGGACAGGAAGGACGCCCAGCCCTGCCGGGGCGCCTCGCCCACCTCCAGGGTGCGCAGCCTGGCCAGCGTGTGCGGGTCCTGGGCGTCCAGCCAGTCGACCAGCTGGTGGAAGGAGACACAGCGCACCTCGGGCTTGGTGCACACCTCCTTCACCACCTCTTCGATGGCACGCATGTAGGTTCCGCCGTTCCAGGACTCGAAGTGGTTGCCGATGATCAGGGGCGCGCGGTTGCCGTCGTAGGCGCGGTAGAAGCCCTTGAGGAGGCCGTCGCGCATCTGGTCGCCCCAGTAGTCGAACATGTCGGGGTCGCCCTGGGTCTCGGTGCCGGACTGGTTGACCATGAAGTTGTAGTCCATGGTCAGCTGCTCATAGGTGTGGCCGGGGAAGGGCACCAGCTGCATCGACAGGTCCCACAAGCCCTCCCTCTTCTTGGGCCACACCTGGTCGTTGACCCCGCTGGAGTCGTAGCGGAAGCCAAGCCGGCGAGCGGCCTTCGTGAAGTTGTTCCGGCCTTCCAGGCAGGGAGTGCGGGCGCCGATCAGCTCCTTGTCGTAGTCGAAGGGCAGCGGGGTCGCCTGTTTCATGCCGGTGTTGGTCTTCCAGGACTTCACGAACTCCTTGGCCTGGGCGATCTCGCTCTTCCACTCGTCCACCGACCAGGTGCCGACCCCGCCGTCGGGCCCGCAGAAGTGGCCGTTGAAGTGGGTGCCGATCTCGTTGCCCTCCAGCCAGGCCAGCCGCACCTGCTTGAGGGTGTCGGCGATGCCCTGCTCGTCGTTGAAGCCGATGTCGGAGCGGCCCGGCGAGTGCTGTGGCGGCCTGTACAGGTCACGCTTCTCCTCGGGCAGCATGTACACGCCGCTGAGGAAGTACGTCATGGTGGCGTGGTTCTCCTTGGCGACCTTGCGGAAGTGCGAGAAGAGCCGCTGGCTGTCCTCGCCCGCGCCGTCCCAGGAGAAGACGACGAACTGCGGGGGCTTCTGACCGGGCTCCAGCCGTTCGGGGCTGGGCAGATGCGGCTGGCCGCCGGTGTACGCGGTGGAGCCGTCACCGATCAGCCGGACCACGCTGCCGGGTGCCGGCGCCCCCTGCTCCGGGCCGGACGCCCCTTCCTTCGTGCCGTCGGAGCCGGTCCCGCAACCGGCGAGCGACGCCGCACAGGCCGCGGCGGCCACGGCGCCGACGGCGATCCTCTGGGTGGCGGCCATCTTCCGCCCACCTTCTTCCTTCTCTCAGGCAAACCCTGACGAGGGCTGTTTCTGGCGATCTGCCGGGTTTGTGCCGACAGCGCCGCCAAGGTCGCACGGGACCGAGAAGGAATTAGTACGACAAGCCGATCAAATGATTACTTCACTCCTGCGGGCGACCCTCTACCCCATTTGCCCCGTAAAGTTATGCTCTGCCTTTACTTTGCATTACGGTTCTTTTACCGAGCGTTGATCCATCCCGCCATGCATGCCGTGACCCACGGCCGCGACCGAGTCCGCCCATCACAGCGGGCACCACCCAGTCCGCGACCGCGCCGCCCCGGAGGAGACGGGAACATGTCAGCCTGCGCACCCCCTCACACCCAGCACTCCCACCCACCCCACAGCCCCGCGCCAAGGCGCCGCCGCTTCCCCGTCGAGGGCGCCGACCTGTCCGCGGCCGTCGCGGTCTTCCTGATCGCCCTGCCGCTCTCCCTCGGCATCGCCCTCGCCACCGGTGCCCCGCTCCAGGCCGGCCTGGTCGCCGCCGCGGTCGGCGGCCTCGTCGCCGGCCGGCTCGGCGGCTGCCCCCTCCAGGTCAGCGGGCCCGCCGCCGGCCTGACCGTGGTCACCGCCGATCTGATCCACCGTTACGGCTGGCGGGCCACCTGCGGCATCACCGTCCTCGCCGGCCTCGCCCAGCTCGGCCTCGGCTGTCTGCGGGTGGCGCGCGGCGCGCTCGCGGTCAGCCCGGCCGTGGTGCACGGCATGCTCGCCGGCATCGGCATCACCATCGCCGTCGCCCAGCTGCACATCGTCCTCGGCGGCAGCCCGGACAGCTCCGTCCTCGCCAATCTGCGGGATCTGCCCGCCCAGTTGGCCGACCTGCATCCCGGCGCCGTGTCGATGAGCGCGCTGACCCTGGCCCTGCTGCTGGCCTGGCCGCGGCTGCCCGGCCGTGCGGGCCGGCTGCTGCGCACGGTGCCGGCCGCGCTCGTCGCCGTCACCACGGCCGCCGCGACCGCCGCCCTCGCCGGGCTGTCCCTGCCCCGGGTGGAGCTGCCGTCCTGGCACAGTCACGCCCTGGCCGGCCTCCCCGAGGGTCCGGCGCCCGGCGTCGCGGCCGCCGTGCTCACCACCACCCTGGTGTGCAGCGTGCAGTCGCTGCTCGGCGCGGTGGCCGTGGACAAGCTGGTCGCCGCCCGCCCCGGCCCCCCGGCCCGCGTCGGCCGTTCCGATCTGGACCGCGAGCTGCTGGGCCAGGGCGCCGCCAACATCGTCTCCGGGGCGCTCGGCGGGCTGCCGGTCGCCGGGGTGGCGGTGCGCAGTACCGCGAATGTGAATTCAGGTGCCGTGAGCCGGAACTCCACGATGCTGCACGGCGTTTTCGTAGTAGTCGCCGCGCTGCTGATGGTCCCGATCCTGGAGGAGATCCCGCTCGCCTCCCTCGCCGCCCTGGTGATGGCCGTCGGTATCCAGATGGTGTCCCTGCACCACATCCGCACGGTGACACGCCACCGCGAAGTGCTGGTCTACGCCGCGACCACACTCGGCGTGGTGCTCCTCGGCGTCCTCCAGGGCGTGCTCCTCGGAATCGCCATGGCGGTCGCCGTCGCCCTGCACCGCCTCGCCCGCACCCGCATCACCCGCGAAGAGAAGGAAGGAGTCCATCACGTACACGTCCGAGGCCAGCTGACCTTCCTCGCGGTGCCCCGGCTCAGCAGAGCCCTGCATCTCGTACCCCAAGGCGCCCACGTCGTCGTGGAGTTGGACAGTTCTTTCATGGACCACGCGGCGTACGAGTCGCTTCAGGACTGGCGCAGTGCCCACACCGCGCGAGGAGGCACGGCCGAGCTGGCGGGCCGGCGCGGCGGAATCCGGACCGCCGGGCAGGCCGCGGCCGCCGAGTGCCGGTGCCGGCCCTGGACGCCCTGGCGCAATCACCAGGCCTGCTTCGCCGGGGCACCCACCGCTCCGGCAGGGCGGGAGGCCGGGCATGAACTGGCGCGTGGCATCAGCTCGTTCCAGCGGAACACCGCGCCGCTGGTGCGGGAGGAGCTGGCGCGGCTCGCCCGGGAGGGCCAGCGACCGGCGCAGCTCTTCCTCACCTGCGCCGACTCCCGGCTCGTCACATCGATGATCACCGCCAGTGGTCCCGGGGATCTGTTCGTCGTCCGCAACGTCGGCAACCTGGTGCCGCCGCCGGGTGAGGAGCACGGCGACGACTCGGTGGCCGCCGCCATCGAGTACGCGGTGGAGGTGCTCGGCGTGCGCTCCGTCACGGTGTGCGGGCACTCCGGGTGCGGGGCGATGCAGGCGCTGCTGACCGCGGGAGCCGGCCATGGAAGGAGCGGGGACACCCCGCTGCGGCGGTGGCTGCGGCACGGGCTGCCGAGTCTGGCGCGGGTGGCCGGCGACCACCACGACGGGCCGCGGCTGGCCGGGCGGGCCCCCGCGGACGCGGTGGAGGAGCTGTGCCTGACCAACGTGGTCCAGCAGCTGGCGCACCTGCGGGCGCACGGTCCGGTCGCCCGGGCGCTGGCCAGGGGTGAATTGGAGTTGCACGGCATGTACTTCCACGTGGGCGAGGCGCAGGCCTACCTGCTCGCGGGAGCGGAAGGAGCAACGGTGTTCGAGGAGGTCACGGAAGGTGTCGGGGGAGGTGGACAGGCGCGCGGACGGGTGCGGGCACCGAGCTTCGGACAGGTCTAAACCAATTTTGCGGTCGACCCTTGTCATCGGCCCCCCGCGTCTGATGAGCTGTGGCCTGGGACACAACGGACACCCTTCGAAAGGGAGATGTCGTGAGCAACGAGAGCCTGGCCAACCTGCTCAGGGAAGAACGCAGGTTCGCGCCGCCCGCCGACCTGGCCGCACATGCCAACGTCACCGCGGAGGCGTATGAACAGGCCAAGGCTGACAGGCTCGGCTTCTGGGCCGAGCAGGCCCGCCGGCTGACCTGGGCCAAGGAACCGACCGAGACGCTGGACTGGTCGAACCCGCCGTTCGCGAAGTGGTTCGCGGACGGCGAGCTGAACGTCGCGTACAACTGCGTGGACCGGCATGTGGAGGCCGGGCACGGGGACCGCGTAGCCATCCACTTCGAGGGTGAGCCCGGTGACAGCCGCGCGATCACCTACGCGGAGCTGAAGGACGAGGTCTCCAAGGCCGCCAACGCCCTGCTGGAGCTGGGCGTGCGGAAGGGCGACCGGGTCGCCATCTACATGCCGATGATCCCGGAGACCGCGATCGCGATGCTGGCCTCGGCCCGGATCGGCGCGGCGCACTCGGTGGTCTTCGGCGGCTTCTCGGCGGACGCGCTCGCGACCCGGATCCAGGACGCGGACGCCAAGGTCGTCATCACCGCCGACGGCGGCTACCGGCGCGGCAAGCCGTCCGCGCTCAAGCCGGCCGTGGACGAGGCGATCGGCAAGGTGGACAACGTCGAGCACGTGCTCGTGGTGCGCCGTACCGGGCAGGAGGTGGTCTGGAACGGCGAGCGGGACGTGTGGTGGCACGAGCTGGTGGAGCGGCAGTCCGCCGCACACACCCCGGAGGCGTTCGAGGCGGAGCACCCGCTGTTCATCCTCTACACCTCCGGGACGACGGGGAAGCCGAAGGGCATCCTGCACACCTCCGGCGGCTACCTCACCCAGGCGGCCTACACCCACTGGGCGGTGTTCGACCTCAAGCCGGAGACGGACGTGTACTGGTGCACGGCCGACGTCGGCTGGGTCACCGGGCACTCGTACATCGTGTACGGCCCGCTGGCCAACGGCGCGACGCAGGTGATGTACGAGGGCACGCCGGACACCCCGCACCAGGGCCGGTTCTGGGAGATCGTGCAGAAGTACAAGGTCACGATCCTCTACACCGCGCCGACCGCGATCCGGACGTTCATGAAGTGGGGCGACGACATCCCCGCCAAGTTCGACCTGAGCAGCCTGCGTGTCCTGGGCTCGGTCGGCGAGCCGATCAACCCCGAGGCGTGGGTCTGGTACCGCAAGCACATCGGTGCCGACCGGACCCCGGTCGTGGACACCTGGTGGCAGACCGAGACCGGCGCCATGATGATCTCGCCGCTGCCCGGCGTCACCGAGGCCAAGCCCGGTTCGGCACAGCGTCCGCTGCCCGGCATCAGCGCGACCGTCGTCGACGACGAGGCGAGCGAGGTGCCGAACGGCGGCGGTGGCTACCTGGTGCTGACCGAGCCGTGGCCCTCGATGCTGCGCACCATCTGGGGCGACGACCAGCGGTTCATCGACACCTACTGGTCCCGTTTCGAGGGCAAGTACTTCGCCGGCGACGGGGCGAAAAAGGACGACGACGGGGACATCTGGCTGCTGGGCCGGGTGGACGACGTGATGCTCGTCTCGGGGCACAACATCTCCACCACCGAGGTGGAGTCGGCGCTCGTCTCCCACCCGTCGGTCGCCGAGGCCGCCGTCGTCGGCGCCGCGGACGAGACCACCGGCCAGGCCATCGTCGCGTTCGTCATCCTGCGCGGCACGGCGTCGGAGGACGAGGCGCTCATCGGCGAGCTGCGAGGCCACGTCGGCGCCACGCTTGGCCCGATCGCCAAGCCCAAGCGGATCCTGCCGGTCGCCGAGCTGCCCAAGACCCGCTCCGGCAAGATCATGCGCCGCCTGCTGCGGGACGTCGCCGAGAACCGCCAGCTCGGTGACGTCACGACGCTGACCGACTCCACGGTCATGGACCTGATCCAGGCCAAGCTGCCCACGACGGCCGGCGAGGACTGAGCGCACCCGGAGGACTGAGCCGCGCCGCGTGGGGCACCCGTCCGTCTGACGTGCCGGGTGCCCCACGGGCGTCTACGGTGAAGATCACCGGACCCGGCGCGCGCCAGTTTAGGTAAACTAAGCAAAGTGTCGTTGGACGCGACACCACAGGTGCGCCGGGAAGTCTGGTCGGCATGTGAGTTCCGCCTGCCTCCGGAGGTCTCCCGTGACCGCGCCCCGCGCCCGCACCACCCCGCGCAAGGTCTTCGACCGTCTGTCCCTGCCCGAGCGCACCTTCGTCGCGGACGCGCTGCGCACCGAGACCGTCGGCGGTGTACTGCTGCTCCTCGCCGCCGTCGCCGCGCTGGTCTGGGCGAACATCCCCGCCCTGCGACCCAGCTACGCGAGCGTCAGCACCTTCCACCTCGGCCCCGCCGACCTCGGTCTGCACCTCTCCGTGGCCCACTGGGCCGCCGACGGCCTGCTCGCCGTGTTCTTCTTCGTCGCGGGCATCGAGCTCAAGCGCGAGCTGGTCGCGGGCGACCTGCGCGACCCCAGGGCGGCCGTGCTGCCCGTGGTGGCCGCGTTGTGCGGGATGGCCGTACCGGCCCTCGTCTACACCCTCACCAACCTCGCCGGGGGCGGCTCCACACAGGGCTGGGCGGTGCCCACCGCCACCGACATCGCCTTCGCGCTCGCCGCCCTCGCGGTCATCGGCACCTCGTTGCCCAGCGCCCTGCGCGCCTTCCTGCTCACCCTGGCGGTCGTCGACGACCTCTTCGCGATCCTGATCATCGCGATCTTCTTCACCGACCGGCTGAACTTCGCCGCGCTCGGCGGGGCCGCCGCCGGTCTCGCGGTCTTCTGGCTGCTGCTGCGCCGGGGTGTGCGCGGCTGGTACGTGTACGTGCCGCTCGCCGTCGTCGTCTGGGCGCTGATGTACAACAGCGGCGTGCACGCCACGATCGCCGGCGTGGCGATGGGCCTGATGCTGCGCTGCACCACCCGGGAGGGTGAGCAGCGTTCGCCGGGCGAGCACCTGGAGCACCTGGTGCGGCCCCTGTCGGCCGGGCTCGCCGTACCGCTGTTCGCGCTGTTCAGCGCTGGTGTGTCGATATCCGGCGGGGCGCTCGGCGACGTGTTCACCAAGCCCGAGACGCTCGGGGTCGTGCTCGGCCTGGTCGTGGGCAAGACGGCCGGCATCTTCGGCGGCACCTGGCTGACCGCCCGTTTCACCCGCGCGCAGCTCAGCGAGGACCTGGAATGGGCCGACGTCTTCGCGGTGGCGTCGCTCGCCGGCATCGGCTTCACGGTCTCGCTGCTCATCGGCGAGCTGGCCTTCGAGGGCGACGCCGTGCTCACCGACGAGGTGAAGGCGGCCGTCCTGACCGGCTCGCTCATCGCGGCGGTGGGGGCGACGGTGCTGCTGAAGATACGCAACGCCCGCTACCGCAGGCTGTGCGAGGACGAGGAGCGCGACGAGGACCTCGACGGCATTCCGGACATCTACGAACAGGACGACCCGGCGTACCACCTCCGCATGGCCGAGATCCACGAGCGGAAGGCCGCCGAACACCGGCGCCTCGCCGCCGAGCGGGCGGCCGCGGCACGAAACCGGCTTGCGGAAGTGCCGGGCGGGGCAGGCGAGGAAGGCAACCGTCCGGCATGATCTGACGAGACGGTACAAAACTAGACGGCCGCACACGCACGACGGCTGCCCGGACGGCCGTACGAGCACACGGCCGTCCGGAGCAGCACACGTGCGGCACGAGAGACCTCTGAGGGAGAACGCGATGAGCGCACCCGACGGCAGCCCGGTCGGCGCCGAACGCAGCATCGGCCAGCTGGTCGCCTCGGCGACGACCGAATTGTCGGCGCTGGTGCATGACGAGATCGCGCTGGCCAAGGCCCAGCTGAAGCAGGACGTGAAGCGCGGCGCGATGAGCGGCGGCGCCTTCTCGATGGCAGGCGCGGTCCTGGTGTTCTCCCTGCCGATGCTCAACTTCGCCCTGGCGTACGGCATTCGCACCTGGAGCCACTGGAACCTGGCGATCTGCTTCGTGCTGTCCTTCGCGGCCAACGTGCTGGTCGCCGGCCTCCTCGCGCTCATCGGCGTGACGTTCGCGAAGAAGGCCAAGAAGGGGCAGGGCCCGCAGAAGGTGGCCGCCTCGATGAAGCAGACGGCGGGCGTCCTGCAGAACGCCAAGCCGCACCCGCGCCCGGAGCTGCCCGAGGACCGGGCTCCCGAGGCCATCGAGGCTGTGGCACGCTCGTCGTCATGACGGACCCCGCCGCCCTCTCCCCCGTGCGGATCGACCTCCCGGACGGGACGCGGATCACGCACCGGGATGTCGCCGCCAACGGCGCCCGCTTCCACATCGCCGAGCTGGGTGACGGCCCCCTGGTGCTGCTCCTGCACGGCTTCCCGCAGTTCTGGTGGACGTGGCGGCACCAGCTGGTCGCGCTCGCCGACGCGGGCTACCGGGCGGTGGCGATGGACCTGCGGGGCGTCGGCGGCAGCGACCGCACGCCCCGCGGGTACGACCCCGCCAACCTCGCCCTGGACGTCACCGGTGTGATCCGCTCGCTCGGCGAGCCGGACGCCGCGCTGGTCGGCCACGACCTCGGCGGCTATCTGGCGTGGACGGCGGCGGCCATGCGGCCCAAGCTCGTCCGGCGCCTCGCCGTGGTGTCCATGCCGCATCCGCGGCGCTGGCGCGCGGCGATGCTGCGGGACGCCCGGCAGACGGCCGCCAACTCCTACATCTGGGGCTTCCAGCGACCGTGGCTCCCGGAGCGTCAACTGACCGCCGACGGCGGCGCGCTGGTGGGCCGGCTGATCCGGGACTGGTCCGGGCCGCGGCTGCCGGAGGACGCGGACGTGGAGACGTACCAGCGGGCGATGTGCATCCCGTCCACGGCGCACTGCTCGATCGAGCCGTACCGCTGGCTGGTGCGCTCGCTGGCCCGCCCGGACGGCGTGCAGTTCTACCGCCGCATGAAGCGGCCGGTGCGGGTGCCGACCCTGCATCTGCACGGCTCGCTGGACCCGGCGACCCGTACGCGCAGCGCGGCCGGTTCCGGCGAGTACGTCGAAGCGCCGTACCGCTGGCGGCTGTTCGACGGCCTCGGCCACTTCCCACACGAGGAGGACCCGGCCGCCTTCTCCACCGAGCTGATCAACTGGCTGAAGGACCCCGAGCCCGACAGGTGACCGGACGCGGAGCGGTTCGGCCCGTCCGAGCAAGGCGAGCGGCCTGACCCGGCGCTGACGGACCGACGCCTGGAGCAGTCGGTTCCGGAACACCTGTCCCTCGAACGGCCACATGCCCGCCGCATAGGCCAATTGGGGGGCGCACGGGAGGTTATCGACCTTGGGGCGGGGGCAGACGTCGGGGTATGGGCTGGACGCACGACTACAGTGACGCACCCCGCAACCGCCGCTCGGCCACGGGCCTGAGCACGCCTCAGCGAGGCACCCCGCAACTCGCGGAAGCGGACCCGAGGGTGGGAATTCCGCGCATCCTGCGCCGCCGGGCCCGTTGGGTCTCGGTGCGCCTGCGTCACCCGCGGGGCTGACCGCCGCCGCGCCGTCTCAGAGGGCGCAGCTGTCCGTACCCACCTGCTCGTTCGCCGTACGCCCCCGCTCGATGTCGGCCTCGATCTCGTCCGCCGTCAGGGCGTAGCCGGTGTCCGCGTCGTCGAGGGACTTGGCGAACACCACGCCGTACACCTTGCCGTCCGGGGTGAGCAGCGGGCCGCCGGAGTTGCCCTGGCGGACGGTGGTGTACAGGGAGTAGACGTCGCGGCGAACCGTACCGCGGTGGTAGATGTCCGGGCCGTTGGCCGTGATGCGCCCGCGCACGCGCGCGGCCCGCACGTCGTACGCGCCGTTCTCCGGGAAGCCCGCGACGATGGCGCCGTCGCCGCCGGCCGCGTCGTCGGTGGTGAACCGGAGCGCGGTCGTCCGCAGGTCCGGTACGTCGAGTACCGCGATGTCGCGCTTCCAGTCGTACAGCACGACCTTCGCGTCGTACTTGCGGCCCTCTCCGCCTATCTGCACCCTCGGGGCGTCGACGCCGCCGACGACGTGCGCGTTGGTCATCACGCGGCGGTCGGCGAAGACGAAGCCGGTGCCCTCCAGGACCTTGCCGCAGCTCTGGGCGGTGCCGGTGACCTTGACGATGGAGCGCTGGGCGCGAGAGGCGACCGGGCCGCCCGCGAGGGCCGGGTCCGGCGGCTGCACGTCCTTGATCGGCTCGTCCGAGAACGGGCTGAAGACCTGCGGGAAGCCGTTCTGCGCGAGGACGGAGGAGAAGTCCGCGAACCAGGTGTCGGCCTGCGCGGGCAGCGCCCGGGACACCCCGAGGAGCACCTTGGAGCCGCGGACCTCCTTGCCGAGCGTCGGCAGCGTCGTACCGGCCAGGGCGGAGCCGATCAGCCAGGCGACCAGGAGCATCGCGACGACGTTGACCAGCGCCCCGCCGGTGGCGTCCAGGGCGCGGGCCGGGGACCAGGTGATGTACCGGCGCAGCTTGTTGCCGAGGTGGGTGGTCAGGGCCTGCCCCACGGACGCGCAGACGATGACGACGACCACGGCCACGACGGCGGCGGTGGTGCCGACCTCCGCCTTCTCGGTCGCGGCGTCCCAGATGACGGGCAGCGAATACACCGCGACGAGACCGCCGCCCAGGAACCCGATCACCGACAGGATTCCGACGACGAAGCCCTGGCGGTAGCCCACCACCGCGAACCACACAGCCGCGACCAGCAAGAGGATGTCCAGCACGTTCACGTACGACACCCTGTCATGCGTGCCAGTCGAGAGGGACCTGCTTCTGCCGGTCCCAGGGGCGCTCCCAGCCGGCGAAGTGCAGCAGGCGATCGATCACCCCGGCGGTGAAACCCCAGACCAGAGCTGATTCGACCAGAAACGCCGGACCGCGGTGACCGCTGGGGTGGACGGCCGTCGCGCGGTTGGCGGGATCCGTGAGATCCGCCACGGGGACGGTGAAGACCCGCGCGGTCTCGTTCGGGTCGACCACGCCGACCGGGCTGGGCTCGCGCCACCAGCCGAGCACGGGACTGACGACGAAGCGGCTGACCGGGATGTACAGCCGGGGCAGCACACCGAAGAGCTGTACGCCGGCCGGGTCGAGCCCGGTCTCCTCCTCGGCCTCGCGCAGCGCGGCGCGCAGGGGGCCCTCGCCCTGCGGATCGCCGTCCTCCGGGTCCAGCGCGCCACCCGGGAAGGACGGCTGGCCGGCGTGCGAGCGCAGCGAGCCCGCGCGCTCCATGAGCAGCAGCTCGGGGCCGCGCTCGCCCTCGCCGAACAGGATCAGCACGGCCGACTGCCGCCCCGAGCCGTTCTCCGGCGGCAGGAAGCGGCTCAGCTGGAGCGGCTCGACCGTCTCGGCGACCCGCGCGACGGGGTCCAGCCAGTCCGGCAGCCCTTCCTTGCTGAGCGTCACCGGACCGCCCTGTGTCTCGCTTGCCCTCGTCATCGCCACCCCCGTCGCTCTGCCCTCTCCAACGCCCGAGGGCCCCGAGATCGTTCCGTCACGCGGCCCCCAGCGGCGGCGCCGGCCGGCCGCCCGCGTCGAGGTAGGACTGCGGGGGCTTCAGGCGCTGTCCCGGGAGGCCGCCCTTCTCGTACTTCAGGAGCTTCTTCGCCTTCTCCGGGTCGGTCTCGCCCTCGCCGTAGGCCGGGCAGAGCGGGGCGATGGGGCAGGCGCCGCAGGCGGGCTTGCGGGCGTGGCAGATACGGCGGCCGTGCCAGATCACGTGGTGGGACAGGTCGGTCCAGTCGCTCTTCGGGAAGAGCGCGCCGACGGCGGCCTCGATCTTGTCGGGGTCGGTCTCCTCGGTCCACCGCCAGCGCCGCACCAGCCGCTGGAAGTGGGTGTCCACGGTGATCCCGGGCCGGCCGAAGGCGTTGCCGAGGACGACGAAGGCGGTCTTGCGGCCGACGCCGGGCAGCTTGACCAGGTCCTCCAGTTTCCCGGGCACCTCGCCGCCGAACTCCTCGGCGAGGGCCTTGGACAGCCCTATGACCGACTTGGTCTTGGCCCGGAAGAAGCCGCAGGGGCGCAGGATCTCCTCCACCTCCTCCGGGTTGGCGGCCGCGAGGTCCTCGGGGGTGGGGTACTTGGCGAAGAGCGCCGGGGTGGTCTGGTTGACGCGCAGGTCGGTGGTCTGGGCCGACAGCACGGTGGCGACCAGCAGCTGGAAGGGGTTCTCGAAGTCCAGCTCGGGGTGCGCGTACGGATACACCTCGGCCAGCTCGCGGTTGATGCGGCGGGCGCGGCGGACCAGGGCGGTGCGGGACTCGCCGGCCGGCGGCTTGACGGCGATCTTCTTGACCGGTGCGGCCTTCTTGGCCGGCGTGCCCTTCTCGACGGGCGTGACCTTCTCCGCGGCCTGCTTCACGACCGCTGGAGTCGTTTTAGCCGATTTGCGCGTTTTACTACTTCCTTCGGGAGCGTGTTCGCCCACAGCGGAATCGCGACGTACAACCACCCGCCCAGCCCCCTTGGCCTGTGCTCTCACCGGCGATTTGGACACCCGGCCAGCCTAAAGCCCGGCACCGACATCTGCCCCGGACCCGGAAGATCAGCCCCCGATTGGCCCCCTGCCGCTCACCTCCGGACACCTGTGCGGCATCCTTGTGACAGATCACACTGTTTGGACCGTCCGGCAAAATGGGGAACACGGTCCCCTGGCACACGGGGGAGCAAGATCCCCTGAGCAGGTCGACAAGGAGAGAACTCGTGGACGACGTTCTGCGGCGCAACCCGCTCTTCGCGGCTCTCGACGACGAGCAGGCCGCGGAGCTTCGCGCCTCCATGAGTGAGGTGACCCTCGCACGCGGCGACTCCCTGTTCCATGAGGGAGACCCCGGGGACCGGCTGTACGTCGTCACCGAGGGCAAGGTCAAGCTGCACCGCACCTCCCCCGACGGGCGCGAGAACATGCTCGCCGTCGTCGGCCCCGGCGAGCTGATCGGTGAGCTGTCGCTGTTCGACCCGGGCCCCCGTACGGCCACCGCGACCGCGCTGACCGAGGTCAAGCTGCTCGGTCTCGGCCACGGCGACCTCCAGCCCTGGCTGAACGCCCGCCCCGAGGTGGCCGGCGCCCTGCTGCGCGCCGTCGCCCGCCGGCTGCGCAAGACCAACGACGCGATGTCCGACCTGGTCTTCTCCGACGTGCCCGGCCGTGTCGCGCGCGCCCTGCTGGACCTCTCCCGCCGCTTCGGCGTGCAGTCCGAGGAGGGCATCCACGTCGTCCACGACCTCACCCAGGAGGAGCTCGCCCAGCTGGTCGGCGCCTCCCGCGAGACCGTGAACAAGGCGCTGGCGGACTTCGCCCAGCGCGGCTGGCTGCGTCTGGAGGCGCGGGCCGTGATCCTGCTGGACGTCGAGAGGCTCGCCAAGCGGTCCCGGTGACCGTCTTCGGGGGCTGCCGTCCGTGGACCCGGCCGGGAGCCCCCCACCACGGCTGTCGTCGGTGACCCGCGCGAAAAATGCGCCGCACGGCCGTCTCCGGCACGGCACAGTGAACGCATGCCCGAACCCCCCGTCCCGCACGGCCTCGACGCCCAGGGCCACTTCGAGCGCGAAGGCTCCCTCGCGCGCGTGCCGCACGTCTTCAAACCGGTCGTGGCCGCCGCACGCGACCGGCTGACGGACGCCTTCGGGGCCCGGCTGCACAGCGCCTACCTCTGCGGCTCGATCCCGCGCGGCACCGCGCGCGTGGGCCGCAGCGACCTGGACCTGCTGGTCGCCCTGCGGGAGGAGCCGGCCGACACCGACCGGGAGGCGGTACGCGCACTCGGCGAGGCCGTCGACAAGGAGTTCGCGCAGATCGACGGCGTCGGCACGCTGCTCTACGGCCGCCAGCGGCTGCTGAGCGAGCAGGAGCGGTACGACATGGGCTGGTTCGTGGCCTGCCTGTGCACCCCGCTGCTCGGCGACGACCTCGCCGAGTACCTGCCCCGCTACCGCCCCGACTCCCTGCTGGCCCGCGAGACCAACGGCGACCTCGCCCGGCTGCTGCCGCGCTGGCGGGAGCGGATCGCGGGCGCGGACGACACCGAGGAGGCCCGGCGGCCGCTCGTCCGCTTCATGTCCCGCCATCTCGTGCGCACCGGCTTCACCCTCGTCATGCCCCGCTGGAACGGCTGGACGAGCGACCTGCGGGAGATGGCCGAGGTGTTCGCCGCGTACTACCCCGAGCGGGCCGCACAGCTGCGCACGGCGGCGGAGTACGGCTACGAACCCGTCGGCGACCCGGGCGTCCTGCGGTCGTACGCGGACGACCTCGGGCCCTGGCTCGCCGACGAGTACGCGCGCGTGCACGGCATCAAGGCGCCGCGCCCGGACTAGATCAGCCCGTGCTCGCTGAGGTAGTCCATCTGGGCCCGCACCGACAGTTCCGCCGCCGGCCACAGCGAGCGGTCCACGTCGGCGTACACGTGGGCGACGACCTCGGCCGGGGTGCGGTAGCCGTCCTCGACCGCGGTCTCCACCTGGGCGAGCCGGTGGGCCCGGTGGGCGAGGTAGAACTCGACGGCGCCCTGGGCGTCCTCCAGGACCGGCCCGTGCCCCGGCAGCACCGTGTGCACGCCGTCGTCCACCGTCAGGGAGCGCAGCCGGCGCAGGGAGTCCAGGTAGTCCCCGAGACGGCCGTCGGGATGCGCCACGACCGTCGTACCGCGCCCGAGGATGGTGTCGCCGGTCAGCACGGCTTGGTCGGCCGGGAGATGGAAGCTCAGCGAGTCCGCCGTGTGCCCGGGGGTCGGTACGACCCTCAGCTCCAGGCCGCCCACGGTGATCACGTCACCGGCGGCCAGGCCCTCGTCGCCGAGCCGGAGCGCCGGGTCGAGGGCACGCACGCGCGTGCCGGTCAGCTCGGCGAAACGGCCGGCGCCCTCGGCGTGGTCGGGATGACCGTGGGTGAGCAGGGTCAGGGCGATGCGCTTGCCGGCCCGCTCGGCCGTGTCCACGACGTTGCGCAGGTGGCCGTCGTCCAGCGGACCCGGGTCGATCACCACGGCCAGGTCGGAGCCGGGCTCGGCGACGATCCAGGTGTTGGTGCCGTCCAGGGTCATCGCGGAGGCGTTGGGCGCGAGGACGTTGACCGCCCGCTCGGTGGCCCGGCCCGAGAAGACTCCGCCCCGGGGCTGGCCCGGCAGGAGGCTTGCGTCGGTCATGCGGGGCCTCCACCGGTCGTCTCGGCGGTCGCGGGAGCGGTCGGCACGTGCTTGGTGAACTCGTCGTGCCCGGGCCAGGACAGGACGATCTCGCCGTCCAGGAGGCGGGCCCGGGCGAGCACCGGTGTCATGTCGCGCGCCGGCGCGGCGGCCAGCGCCTCGGCGGCGGTGCCGTAGGGCACCAGCTGGCGCAGGGTGGCGATGGTGGGCGGCATCATCAGCAGCTCGCCCTTGTCGTACCCGGCGGCGGCCTCCGCGGGGCGGATCCACACCGTGCGGTCGGCCTCCGTGGAGGCGTTCCGGGTGCGCTGGCCCTGCGGGAGGGCGGCCACGAAGAACCAGGTGTCGTAGCGGCGGGCCTCGAACTCCGGGGTGATCCAGCGGGTCCAGGCGCCCAGCAGGTCCGCGCGGAGCACCAGGCCCCGTCGGTCGAGGAACTCGGCGAACGACAGCTCGCGCGCGACCAGGGCGGCGCGGTCGGCCTCCCAGTCCGCGCCGGTGGTGTCGCCGACGACCGAGTCCGGGTCCGGCCCGGCGAGCAGGACACCGGCCTCCTCGTAGGTCTCCCGCACGGCCGCGCAGACGATCGCCTGGGCGCCCGCCTCGTCGACACCCAGCCTCTTCGCCCACCACGCGCGCGTGGGGCCCGCCCAGCGGATCTGGCGGTCGTCGTCACGCGGGTCGACACCGCCCCCGGGATACGCGTACGCGCCTCCGGCGAAGGCCATGGAGGCGCGTCTGCGCAGCATGTGGACGACCGGGCCGTCCGGGGTGTCCTTCAGGAGCAGCACGGTGGCCGCGCGCCTGGGGGTCACAGGGGTGAGGGTGCCGTCCGCGAGCGCGCGGATCCGGTCCGGCCACTCGGGGGGATACCACTGACCGTTCGCCATGGCCGGAGGCTATCCCGTATAGGGCGAATGTTCGAGAGGTGCCCGAGGTCAGCGGGACGGCAGCGGACTACTGGGCGAGCTCCACCTGGATCTCGACCTCGACCGGCGCGTCCAGCGGCAGCACCGCGACACCGACCGCGCTGCGGGCGTGCACGCCCTTGTCGCCGAGGACCTCGCCGAGCAGTTCGCTCGCGCCGTTGATGACACCGGGCTGCCCGGTGAAGTCGGCCGCCGAGGCGACGAAGCCGACGACCTTCACCACGCGCGCGACGCGGTCCAGGTCACCGACGACGGACTTCACGGCGGCGAGCGCGTTCAGCGCGCAGGTGCGGGCCAGGTCCTTGGCCTCCTCCGGCGTGACCTCGGCGCCCACCTTGCCGGTGACCGGCAGCTTGCCCTCGACCATCGGCAGCTGGCCGGCGGTGTAGACGTACACCCCGGACCGGACGGCCGGCTGGTACGCGGCCAGCGGCGGCACGACCTCCGGCAGGGTCAGACCCAATTCGGCCAGCTTCGCCTCGACCGTGCTCACGACTCCGTCTCCCGCTTCTCCCGCTTCAGGTAGGCCACGAGGGACTCCGGGTTCGGCCCGGGCACGACCTGCACGAGCTCGTAGCCCTGGTCGCCCCAGCTGTCCAGGATCTGCTTCGTGGCATGGATGAGCAGCGGCACGGTCTGGTATTCCCACTTCTTGGTCATGGGGCCGACTGTAGCCGCTGTGACCGCAGGCTCCGGCGGCCCACCACGGCCCGTTATCCACAGCCTCCCGCGTGGCCGTCGGCCGGACTGGTTAGTCTCGAAGGCGTGAGCAGGCTCCAGGTCGTCAGCGGCAAGGGCGGGACCGGAAAGACGACGGTCGCCGCCGCACTCGCGCTGGCCCTCGCGACCGAGGGGAAGCGGACGCTTCTCGTAGAGGTCGAGGGCCGGCAGGGCATCGCACAGCTCTTCGAAACCGAGGCGCTGCCCTACGAAGAGCGGAAGATCGCGGTCGCTCCGGGCGGCGGGGAGGTGTACGCACTCGCCATCGATCCCGAACTGGCTCTTCTGGACTATCTCCAGATGTTCTACAAGCTGGGCGGCGCGGGCCGGGCCCTGAAGAAGCTCGGCGCGATCGACTTCGCCACCACCATCGCGCCCGGCCTCAGAGACGTCCTGCTGACCGGCAAGGCGTGCGAGGCGGTGCGCCGCAAGGACCGCTCCGGGCGGTTCGCGTACGACTACGTCGTCATGGACGCCCCGCCGACCGGCCGCATCACCCGCTTCCTGAACGTCAACGACGAGGTGGCGGGCCTCGCCAGGATCGGCCCGATACACAATCAGGCGCAGGCCGTCATGCGGGTGCTGAAGTCACCGGAGACCGCGGTGCACCTGGTGACGCTGCTGGAGGAGATGCCGGTCCAGGAGACCGCCGACGGCATCGCCGAACTCCGCGCGGCCCGGCTGCCGGTGGGCCGGGTCATCGTGAACATGGTCCGGCCGGAGGTGTTGGACGCGGCCGACCTGGAACTCGTACGGACCGTGGAGCGTTCATCGGTCGCACAGGCGCTCTCGGCGGCCGGCCTGGGCGGGGCCCGGCGCGGCGGGAACGCCGAGAAGCTGGTGGACCCGCTGCTGCGGCAGGCCGCGGAGTACGCCGAGCGGTACACGCTGGAGCAGGAGCAGCGCGCGGTCCTCGGCGAGCTGGGCCTGCCGCTGCACGAACTACCGCTGCTCGCCGAGGGCATGGACCTCGCGGGCCTGTACGAACTCGCCACCGAGCTGCGGAAGCAGGGGTTGTCATGAGCGCGGACCGGGCAGAGGCGCGGGAGGCCCCCGAGGGGCGGGCGACGGCCGAGGCGCAGGAGACGACCCGTCGCCTCTCCCCCGCGCGCGTGCTCGACATCGATCCGCTGCTGGACGACCCGAAGACGCGGATCGTGGTGTGCTGCGGCTCGGGCGGGGTCGGCAAGACGACGACCGCGGCGGCCCTCGGACTCCGGGCGGCCGAGCGGGGCCGCAAGGTGGTCGTCCTCACCATCGACCCGGCCAAACGGCTGGCCCAGTCGATGGGCATCGACTCCCTCGACAACGTCCCGCGCAAGGTGAAGGGCACCGAGGGCGACGGCGAACTGCACGCCATGATGCTCGACATGAAGCGCACCTTCGACGAGGTCGTGGAGGCGCACGCGGACCCGGAGCGGGCCGCCGTCATCCTGGCGAACCCCTTCTACCAGTCGCTCTCGGCGGGCTTCGCGGGCACGCAGGAGTACATGGCGATGGAGAAGCTGGGCCAGCTGCGGGCGAAGGACGAGTGGGACCTGATCGTGGTCGACACCCCGCCGTCCCGCTCGGCGCTGGACTTCCTGGACGCCCCCAAGCGGCTCGGCTCCTTCCTCGACGGCCGGCTCATCCGCCTGCTGACCGCTCCGGCGAAGCTCGGCGGCCGCGCGGGAATGGCCTTCCTGAACGTCGGCATGTCGATGATGACCGGCACGCTGGGCAAACTGCTGGGCGGTCAGCTGCTGAAGGACGTACAGACCTTCGTCGCCGCGATGGACACCACCTTCGGCGGTTTCCGCACGCGCGCGGACGCCACGTACAAGCTGCTCCAGGCGCCCGGCACGGCCTTCCTGGTGGTCGCGGCCCCCGAGCGGGACGCGCTGCGCGAGGCCGCGTACTTCGTGGAGCGGCTGGCCGCGGAGAAGATGCCACTGGTGGGACTGGTGCTCAACCGGGTCCACGGCAGCGGCGCCGGCCGGCTGTCGGCTGAGCGGGCGCTCGCCGCCGCGGAAAATCTTGAGGACCCCCGCATTGTGGATCAGGGGGACGGGAAAGCTGGACTTCGTAACTCTCCCGACACGTACGGCAGTTCACAAACTCCCGCATCCGAGGCCGCAGCCGCTGCTCCCGAGGAAGGCTCCCCCGCCGACACGGAGCGCTCCGTCGACCGGCTCGCCTCGGGCCTGCTGAGGCTGCACGCCGACCGCATGCAGCTGCTCTCGCGCGAGCAGCGCACGCGTGACCGCTTCACCGCCCGCCACCCCGAGGTGGCGGTGGTCGAAGTACCGGCCCTGCCCGGCGACGTCCACGACCTGGCGGGCCTGCGCGACATCGGAGACCGGCTGGCGGCCGGGCGGCCGGAGCACGCGTAGACACGCACACGGCGCCGCGCGGCGGCCGCGGCTCTGCGCGACTGCGTGGCGGCACGCACGCAGTGGCCGTAAGCGCTGCTGGGCGGAACAAGCAGGCGCGCCGGCGAGAGTCGTAGGCGCCGTACGCGGTGCACCTGTGCACGCGCACGGTGGACGTCCGTACCTACGCGCGGGCGAGCGCCCTGAGGGGTCTTGCCGGGGTGATGTGCCCCCGGGGTGCGCCGGAGGGGGGTGCCCTCAGCTCACCGCCGCGTAGTTCTCGTACACCTCGTCGTTGTCGAGCGGTACGATTCCGGCGCCTCGCTCGTACTCCGAGCGGGCGGTTTCCAGCAGCCTCCGCCACGAGGTCACGGTGGGCCGCCGGCGCAGCAGTGCGCGGCGCTCCCGCTCCGTCATGCCTCCCCACACGCCGAACTCGACGCGGTTGTCCAGCGCGTCCGCCAGGCACTCGGTGCGTACCGGGCATCCGGTGCACACCGCCTTGGCCCTGTTCTGCGCTGCTCCCTGAACGAACAGTTCATCCGGATCGGTAGTGCGGCAGGCAGCCTGCGCACTCCAGTCGGTTACCCAGCCCATACCGGCGCCGTCCTCTCCCGAATCGAGGCTCCCCCACGGCGGCAGCGGCATATTCACCGCCGCCAGTTGAGGACGTTACGGAAGGTGGGGACAGCGCAACACCCCCTTCGGGCCCAATCTTGAATGGCCCGAACGGACTATGGGTAAGCGGCAGATCACCCGCGGGAGTGAGCGTGCGACATGCCCGACCATCCCGGCAAACCGGGGCAGTCGCGGTACGTCACATCGGGCGCCAAGTGACACACCAGGCGGATTCAGGCACGTCCCCCTCAGGAAACGAGCCCGCTCCCTGACGATTTCGGGCTACGCCCGGAACGATTCGGGGTCGCCGGCCGTATAGATACGTGCTCGCACTGCTGTGACAGTTGAGAGCAGCTTAGGCCAAGGCCTGCGCGCGTGTCCGGCGAATGGGAACGGAGACCCCCCGCTTTGCCGTGCCGTGACGCGGTCGCTCCTTAGGAACGCTCAACAGTACGGATTAGGCTGCCCCCATGCCAAAGAAGCGCTCGGGCGGTGGTCTCTCGCCCATGCAGCAGGCCGCCAAGTTCCTCGGTGTCAGTGTGCTCGCCGGGGCCGTCATGGCGGGCATCGCGCTGCCCGCCGCCGGCGCGCTGGGTCTCGCGGCCAAGGGTTCGGTCAAAGGGTTCGACGAGATCCCGGCCAATCTCAAGAGTCCGCAGCTCAGCCAGCGCACGACCATCCTGGACAACCAGGGCAACCAGATCGCGACCGTCTACTCCCGCGACCGTACGGTGGTCGACCTCAAGGACATCTCGCCGTACATGCAGAAGGCGATCGTCGCGATCGAGGACTCGCGCTTCTACAAGCACGGCGCGATCGACCTCAAGGGCGTGCTGCGCGCCGTGAACAAGAACGCGCAGAGCGGCGGGGTCGCGCAGGGCGCCTCCACGCTCACCCAGCAGCTGGTGAAGAACTACTTCGTCGAGGAGGCCGGCGACGACCCGACGAAGGTCGCCGAGGCCACCCAGCAGACCCTCGGCCGCAAGATCCGCGAGCTGAAGTACGCGATCCAGATCGAGGAGAAGCTCGGCAAGAAGAAGATCCTCGAGAACTACCTGAACATCACCTTCTTCGGCGAGCAGGCCTACGGCGTCGAGGCCGCCTCCCAGCGCTACTTCTCCAAGCACGCCAAGGACCTGAACGTCCAGGAAGCGGCGCTGCTCGCCGGCATCGTGCAGTCCCCGAGCCGCTACGACCCGGTCAACGACGAGGCGGAGGCCACCAAGCGGCGCAACACCGTCCTCCAGCGCATGGCCGAGGTCGGCGACATCTCCCAGCGGGAGGCCGACGAGGCCAAGGACAAGCCGCTCGGCCTGCACACCAGCCGCCCCAAGAACGGCTGCATCACCGCCGTGAAGAGCGCCGGCTTCTTCTGTGACTACGTCCGCCAGATCCTCCTCACCGACCCCGCCTTCGGCAAGACCAAGGAAGAACGGGCGAAGCTCTGGAATCAGGGCGGCCTGACGATCCGTACGACGCTGGACCCGCAGGCACAGCGGTCCGCGCAGGCGTCCATCAAGGACCACGTCTACAAGAGCGACGCGGTGGCGACCGCCGCGACCATCGTCGAGCCCGGCACCGGCAAGATCCTCGCCATGGGCCAGTCCCGCCCGTACGGCGTCAACGTCAAGAACGACGAGACGACGATCAATCTGTCCGTGAACCAGGACATGGGCGGAGGCGCAGGCTACCAGCCCGGTTCCACGTTCAAGCCGATCGTCGCCGCGGCAGCCGTCGAGGGCGGCAAGCCCCCGACGCAGGAGTACTCGTCGCCGTACGAGATGGCGTACCCGAGCCCGATCGCCGCCTGCGACGGCAAGGTGTGGCGCAACGACCCGAACCGGCCGGCCAAGCTGAAGAACGAGAACGAGTCGGAGCGCGGCCCGTACGGCATGTCGGAGGCGACCGCCAAGTCGGTCAACACCTACTACGTGCAGATGATCAGCGACATCGGCATCTGCCCGGTCATCGACATGGCCAAGAAGATGGGCGTGGCACGCGCGGACGGCCGCAAGATCGACCAGGCGCCCTCGATCGCCCTCGGCACCCAGGAGATGTCCCCGCTGACGATGGCGAACGCGTACGCCACCTTCGCCGCGCGCGGGATGTACTGCACTCCGGTCGCCATCGAGTCGATCAGCCAGAAGGTCGGCAGCGAGCAGAAGTCCCTGGAGGTGCCGAAGTCGACCTGCTCGCGGGCGATGTCGGAGAACACCGCCGACACGATCAGCACGCTGCTGAAGGGCGTGGTCGAGGACGGCACGGGCCAGGAGGCCGGTCTCGGCAGCCGCGCGAGCGCGGGCAAGACGGGTACGACGGACGAGCGCTTCGCGGCCTGGTTCGTCGGCTACACCCCGAACATGGCGGGCGCGGTCTGGGTCGGCGACCCGCAGCACAAGCGGAAGATGATCAACATCACCATCGGCGGCGTCCCGCACGCCAAGGTCTACGGCGGCGAGGTCCCCGGCCCGATCTGGCGCGACATGATGAACGGCGCGCTGGAGGGCAAACCGGCTCCCGACTTCCATCTGATCGACATCCCCGACGACACCCACGAAGGGGATGATCAGGGAAAAGGCCACGGGGGGAGGGACGACGGCAGGAACGGGGACACGACGGGACAGGTGATCGGCGGACTGATCGGCGGTCTGACGGACGGGGGAACGACGGACGGCACCACGGGTGACCCGACCACCGGCGGAATCGGCGGCGCGTTCCCGACCCCGACGTTCTCCGTCCCCGAGAACCTCATCCAGGGCCCGGGGAACGGCGGGAACAACGGGAACGGCATCGGGGGCGGCCGGGGCTAGCGCCACCGGGGACGGCATCGAGCACGGCCGAGGCCAGCGCCACCGGGGACGGCGACGCTCGCTCGGCTGCCCGCTCGACTGCTCGCCACGACGGCGGGGCGGCACCGGAGTCTTCGGATACGAGGGCGGGGCCGCACCCCGAAGTATGGACGGCGGGGCCGCACCCGGAGTTCTTCCGGGTGCGGCCCCGCCGTCGTACGAACGAAAGTCCCCAGGGCGGGGTGGCTGCTCAGCCCTGGAGCAGCTTCTTCACCGCGGCGGCGACCCGGCCGCCCTCGGCCTGGCCGGCCACCTTCGGGTTCACGATCTTCATGACGGCACCCATGGCCCGCGGCCCCTCGGCACCGGCCGCCCGGGCCTCCTCGACGGCCTGGGCGACGATCGCGTCCAGCTCCTCGTCGGACAGCTGCTTGGGCAGGTAGTCGGCGAGCACCTCGCCCTCCGCCTTCTCCCGCTCGGCCTGCTCGGCACGACCACCCTGCGCGAAGGCATCGGCCGCCTCACGGCGCTTCTTCGCCTCACGGGTGATCACCTTGAGGACCTCGTCGTCGGAGAGCTCCCGCTTCACCTTGCCCGCGACCTCCTCCTTGGTGATCGCGGCGAGCGTCAGCCGGAGCGTCGAGGAGCGCAGCTCGTCGCGCTCCTTGATCGCGGCGTTGAGGTCGTCCTGAAGCTTCGACTTGAGCGTGGTGGTCATGCGCTCGATTGTCGCAGGTGTGCGGCCCGGTACGCCCGCTCATTTATCCGACGGCCGATCTCACCACGGTCAACCGGTCTGACACGATGGGCACATGCGCGCGCGATACGGAATTCCCCTGGGAGTCGTGGCGGCCGGTGCCGCCGGCCTGGTGTATGCGGCGGGTTTCGAGGCCCGCTCCTTCCGCCTCCGACGGGTCACCGTCCCCGTCCTGCCCCCGGGCATGCGCCCGCTGCGCGTGCTGCAGGTCTCCGACATCCACATGGTCGGCGGCCAGCGCAAGAAGCAGCGCTGGCTCCAGTCGCTGGCCGGCCTGCGCCCCGACTTCGTGATCAACACGGGCGACAACCTGTCGGACCCCGAGGGCGTCCCCGAGGTCCTGGACGCCCTGGGCCCGCTGATGGAGTTCCCGGGCGCGTACGTCTTCGGCTCCAACGACTACTACGGCCCCAAGCTCCGCAACCCGGCCCGCTACCTGATGGAGAAGGCGAGCGGACGCCACGGCCTGAACGGCAACCCGCCGGCGGTGGGCGTGATCCACAACCCGTGGGAGGACCTGCGGGACGGCTTCGACTCGGCGGGCTGGCTGAACCTGACGAACACGCGGGGGGTCCTCAAGGTCGAGGGCGTCTCCATCGAGCTGACCGGCCTGGACGACCCGCACATCAAGCGGGACCGCTACGCCCGGGTGGCCGGGGGCCCGTCGGGGACGTACGACTTCTCCATGGGCGTGGTCCACGCCCCCTACCTGCGCGTCCTCGACTCCTTCACGGCGGACGACTACCCGCTGATCCTGGCCGGCCACACCCACGGCGGCCAGCTGTGCATCCCCTTCTACGGCGCCCTGGTCACCAACTGCGACCTGGACGCGGACCGCGTGAAGGGCCTCTCCACGCACACGGCCGAGGGCCGCACGTCCTACCTCCACGTCTCGGCGGGCTGCGGCACCAACCGCTACACCCCGATCCGCTTCGCGTGCCCCCCGGAGGCGACCCTGTTGACCTTGGTGGGGAGGGAGTAGGCAGTAAGGGGCCGGCCGAGAAGCGGTGGGCGAGGCCGCTGGGGGATGGTGACCGGGCTCGACGGACGACGACCGGGTGACACCGGCGGAACAGGCCGGTTGAGCGACACCGGCTGACCCGCCTCGACTGACCGACGCCGACCGACCGGCCCCGGCTGAACGACACCGACCGACCCGCCCCGGCTGAACGACGTCGACCGACCGGCCCCGGCTGACCGACACCGACCGACCCGCCCCGACGACGCCGACCGACCGGCCTCGGGCGTAACCCACTCGGCCCAGCTCACCTCGCCGCGCCCCTCCCCCGCTCGTAGCGTGAGGGGCATGACCGCCCCGATACCCAGGGAGATCCGGAACCTGCCCGCGGTCCCGGGCCCGCCCCTGCTGCTGCCCGCCCCGGTCCCGGCCACCGCGGTGGTGGCCCCGGTCCGCCGCCCCCTGGCCGCGGTGTTCCGCCTGCTGATCGCCGTGGCGGCGGCCGGCGGTGTCGCGCTGGAGCTGCTGCTGAGCACCCCGGCCCACGCGCTGAGCTACTTCAGCGTCCAGACGAACGTCCTCCTGGCCGTGGTCATGTCCCTGTCGGCAGCCCGGGCCTGGCGGGCCCGCCGCCCGCTCCCGTCGGCGGTGACAGGCGCCACACTCCTGTACGTCCTGACCTCGGCACTGGCCTACCACCTGCTCCTGGCCCACACGACGCCGCCGTTCTCCATGACCGGCGCGACGACGCCCCCGGAACGCTGGCACGCCCAGTGGGCGGCCCTCCAGATCCTCCACACGCTGATCCCGGCGGCGGCCCTGCTGGACTGGCTCCTCCTCACCCCCGCGACCCGCCTCCACCTCCGCCAGACCGCGGCCTGGCTCCTCTACCCCTTGGCCTACCTGGCCTTCTCCTTCACGCGAGCCGCCGCCCTCCCACCCGCCCACCACTCCCGCTACCTCTACCCCTTCCTGGACGCAACGGCCCACGGCTACCGCAGCACCCTGGCCAACGGCCTCCTCCTGGGTCTGGGGATCTACGCCCTGGCGGTGCTCCTGGTAGCCCTGGACCACACCCGCCCGACCCCGAACCGCCACCCCGCCTAAACCGGATTTCGTCTGGAGCCACCGGTGGGCTAAAGTAAACGTCGTCGCCGCGAGAAGCAGCGACATCGGGGTGTAGCGCAGCTTGGCAGCGCGCTTCGTTCGGGACGAAGAGGTCGTGGGTTCAAATCCCGCCACCCCGACAGCCAAGTAGCAGGTCAGAGGGCCCTTACCGATTCGGTGAGGGCCCTCTGGC
>NZ_JBVJRL010000016.1:0-206876 GCF_055607665.1 Streptomyces sp. NPDC036984 | reverse complement strand
AGAGCGCCGACGAGGTCCTCGAAATGTGCGACCGCGCCCTCGTCAACGGCCGCCTCGCGCCCGGCCTCGGCTGGACCGACCCCGAGTGGGGCATGAAGCTGCTGATGATGCTCGGCAGCGCGTACGCCTACGCCGACCGGCTCGACCGCGCCGAGAGCCTGTTCGCCGAGGCCCGGCGCGTCTACACCGGCGCCGGCTGGCGCGGCGGCCATCTCTCCCTGGCCAACGCCTTCCTCGGGCTCGCCTACCGCAGACAGGGCCGGCTGCGCGACGCCGAGTCCACGCTGCGCGAGGGCCTGGTGCTCGCCGAACGCGTCGGCCGTCGCCTGCCCCTGTACTGGTCGTCCACCTGCGGCCTGGTCGACACGCTGCTCGCCCGGGGCCGGGTCGACGAAGCCTGGTCGGTCGCCGAACGGTACGGCTTCGCACCGCCGTATCCGTCCACGATCGTGCTGCCCGACATCCGCTCCGTGCGCGGCCGGCTGCTGCTCGCCGTGGGCCGCACCGGGGAGGGCGTCAACGAGCTGGAGGCCGCCGAGAAGACCGCCGCCTCCCGCGGCGGCCACAACCCGGTCCTCGCCCCCTGGTCCATCGATCTCGCCAAGGCCCTCGCCGGGCAGGACCCGGCCCGGGCCGCCCAGCTCGCGGCCGACGCCCGCCGGCAGGCCGAGCGGTTCGGCACGGACACCGCCATCGGCGAGGCCCTGCGCTGCGCCGCCGCCCTGGAGACGGGGCAGCGGGCGGTGCAGCTCGCCGCCCGGGCCGTCACCTACCTGGAGGCGTCGCCCTGCCAGTACGAGCACGCGGCCGCCCGCGTCGAGTACGGCATCGCGGCCCGCTCGGTCGCGGAACTCAACCGGGGCCTGGATCTCGCCCGGGCCTGCGGAGCGGAAGGGCTGGTCGCACAGGCACGGGAGGTACTGGAGACGGGGCGGGGGCTGCGCTGAGCCGGGAGGTGCCGGAGCCGGGGCCCGGGGCCGCGCTGAGCCGCGCTCACATGGCCAGCAGCTGCTCGGTGACCGCCGCCAGTCGCTTGCGGACCTCCGGGTCGTACGCGGCCTCGTGTGCCCGCGCCGGTCGGGTCCCGTCGAAGTAGCCGCCGCTGCCCGTCTCCCGGGTGGCCGGCGCCAGCACGCCCGGCGCTCCTTCGGCGACCGAGTTCCACGGGGCGATCCCGCCCTCGCGGACCATCGCCGTGTCCATGAAGGTGGCGGGGTGCAGCACGTTCACCGCCACTCCGGCGCTCGCCGGCTCCTCGGCCAGCCGTTCGGTGCGGGCCCGGTCGGGGCCGTGGGCCAGGACGAGGTGACCGGCCCGGACCAGTTCGAAGGCGACGTACCGGCCGAGCCCGGAGGTGGCGCCGGTGAGCAGGACAGTGGGCATACCGCAAGCCTAGGCACGCCGGAGCACCGGGAACGAGACGCTGCCGAGGGTACGACCGGCAGGGTCACCCTCGGCGCTCAGGGCGACTCCTCCTCGGCGAGGACCCGCTGGGCCGTAGCGAACGCCGAGTTGGCGGCCGGCACCCCGCAGTACACGGCGGTCTGGAGCAGCACCGCGCCGATCTCCTGCGGTGTCAGCCCGTTGCGCCGCGCCGCCCGGACATGCATCGCCAACTCGTCGTCGTGGCCGCGCGCGACCAGCGCGGTCAGCGTGATCATGCTGCGCTCGCGGCGGGACAGCGTCGGGTCGGTCCAGATCTCCCCCCAGGCGTAGCGGGAGACGAGGTCCTGGAAGCGAGCGGTGAACGGGGTCTGCCCGGCCTGCGCGCGGTCCACGTGGGCATCGCCCAGCACCTCCCGGCGCACCGCCACGCCGCTCGCCGCCGGTCCGTCGAGCTGGGTGCGCAGCGCGGTCAGCACGGCCCGCGGGCACTGCGCCGGCGCCAGGTGGGCGGCCCCCGGCAGCTCCACCAGTGTCGCCGCCGGCACCGCGTCGGCGATCTCCCGCAGGTGCGCGGGCGGGGTCGCGGGGTCCTGCCGGCCGGCCACCAGGAGGGTCGGTACGGTGATCTCGGCGAGCCGGTCGCGCAGGTCGAATGCGGCGAGCGCGTCGCAGCAGGCGGCGTACGCCTCCGGGTCGGCCTCCCGGTGATCCCGGACCAGTCCCGGCACGCTGAACCCGGGCGTGAACCAGCGGGCGTCGGCGGTCTCCACCAGCCACTGAAGCCCCTCGCGGCGCACCCGCTCCGCCCGCTCCCGCCAGGGTGCCTCCCCGCCGAAGTGGGCGGAGGAGCACAGCACCGCCAGGGAGGACAGCCGCTCGGGGTGGTGGACGGCCAGGTGCAGGCCGACGGCGCCGCCGAGGGAGACGCCCGCGTAGGCGAACCGGTCGATGCCGAGCGAGTCGGCGAGCGCCAGCACCAGCGCGGCGAGGTCGCCTACGGTCGCGCCCGGCCCGATCAGGCCGGCCGCCGAACCCCCGTGCCCCGGCAGGTCCCAGCGGACCACGCGGTGGCCGGCGGACAGCTCGGGCGCGACCTTGCCCCACAGGGCGTGGGAGGTGCCGAGCGAGGGCCCGAGCAGCAGAGGCGGTGCCGAAGCCGCGCCTTCTTCCAGGTGGTTGAGGAGTCTCACGGTCAACGTCGCTCCAGGGCGCGGTCGGTGAGGGCACCGGCGAACCCGGTGTAGCGGGCGGGGTCGACCAGGTCGTCCAGGTCGATGTCCTTCAACTCCACTTCGTGGAGAACGAGTTCGCCTAGGGTGCGGTCCTCGGCGTGGGCGCGCCGGGCCAGCTCGGCCAGCAGCTCCCTCGCCCGCGCCCGACCGAGGACGGGGGTGAGGGCGGCGGACAGCCGTTCGGAGACGATCAGCCCCCGGGTGGTGCCGAGGTTCCGGCGCATCGCGGCGGAGTCCACCCGCAGCCCCTCGGCCAGCCCGGCCGCATGCGCGGCCGCGCCGCCCGCCAGCCGGAGCAGATCGCGCAGCGGCTCCCACTCGGCGTGCCAGGCCCCGGCCGGCCGCTCGTCCTCGGCGGTGAGGGAGCCGTACAGGGTGGCCGCGAGCTGGGGTGCGCGCCGGGCGGCCGCCGCGAGGAGCGTGGCACGCACCGGGTTCGCCTTGTGCGGCATGGCCGACGAGCCACCGCCGCTGCCCTCGCTCACCTCGCCGATCTCGGTGCGCGAGAGCGTCAGGACGTCCACCGCGAGCTTGCCCAGCGCCCCCGCCGTCAGAGCCAGGCACCCCGCCAGGTCCGCGATCGGCGTGCGCAGCGTGTGCCACGGCAACGCCGGTGCGGCCAGGCCCACTTCGCGGGCGTACGTCCGGGTCAGAGCGGCCGCGTCCTGCGCGCCGTACGCCTGGAGGGCCGCCAGGGTCCCGGCGGCGCCGCCGAGTTGGGCGGGGAGCGAGTCCCGTACCCGGGTGACGCGGTCGCGTGCGTCCAGGACCAGCGACCGCCAGCCGGCCGCCTTCAGCCCGAACGTGGTCGGTACGGCGTGCTGGGTGAGCGTGCGTCCGGGCATTGCCGTGTCGCGGTGCTCGGCGGCGAGTCCGGCCAGCGCCCGCTCGGTCCGGTCGAGGTCGGCGAGCAGCAGGCCGAGGGTGCGCACGGCGACCAGCATCGTCGCCGTGTCCATGATGTCCTGGCTGGTGGCGCCCCGGTGGACGTAGGGGCCGTACTCCTCGCCGACCGCCGCGGTCAGGTCGGCGACCAGCGGGATGACCGGGTTGCCGCCGGCCGGGGTCCGCGCCGCCAGCGAGCGGATGCCGAAGCCCTCCGGGACGGCTGCCGCGGTCACCGCCGCCGCTGCCTCGGCCGGGGCGAGCCCCAGCGCCGCCTGCGCCCGGGTCAGCGCGGCCTCGGCGTCGAGGAGTGCCCGCAGATACGCGTGGTCGCCGGTCTCGGACGCGGCGCCCGACAGCCCCCACTCGGGGGCGAGCAGGCCGGTGTCGGCGTACGGAGGGGACGCGAATGTCACTGGAACTCCAGGAAGACCGTCTCGCCTTCACCCTGAAGGCGGATGTCGAAACGGTAGGTGCCGCCTTGCTCGTCCCCGGCGATCAGCGTGTCGCGCCGGTCGCCCACCCGGGTGAGCAGTGGGTCGGCGGCCAGGGCGGCCTCGTCTCCCGGCAGGTAGATCCGGGTGAACAGGTGGACGAGCAGACCGCGCGCGAAGACGCAGACGCTGAGGTGGGGCGCGTTCCCGACGCGCGCGCCGGGCCGCAGCGTGCGCGCGTACCAGTGGCCGTCCGCGTCGGTCTGGCTGCGGCCCCAGCCGGTGAACTCCACGCCGTTGCGGCCGAGGTGCCCGCCGGTGGCCGGGTCGCGCCGGAGGGAGCCGTCCACCCGCGGCACCGTGCCGTCGGGGCGCGGGCCCCACAGTTCGAGGAGCGCGTCGGGCAGCGGTGCGCCCGCGCCGTCGAGGACGTACCCGTGCACGGTGATCGTGTCCGGGTGACCGAGCGGGGCGATCTCCTCGCCGCCGCGGAACGGCAGCGCGTGGCCGTAGAACGGGCCGACGGTGTGGGACGGCGTGGGCAGGACCCGCTCCGGGCTGCCGGTGTCGGGAGTCGTCATGGCGGTCAGCGTCCTTCTTCCGTCCAGGTGGCGGCGGGGCCGTCCAGCACGATGTCCCAGCGGTAACCGAGGGAGAACTCCGGTACCGACAGGCCGTGGTCGTAGGTGGCGACCAGCCGTCGCCGGGCCGCGTCGTCCGTCACCGACTGGAGGATCGGGTCGTACGGGAGGAGCGGGTCGTTCGGGAAGTACATCTGCGTCACCAGCCGCTGGGTGAACGCCGTGCCGAACACCGAGAAGTGGATGTGGGCCGGGCGCCACGCTCCCACGTGGTTGCGCCAGGGGTAGGCGCCCGGCTGGATGGTGGTGAAGTGGTAGCGGCCGTCGGCGTCGGTGAGGGTGCGGCCCACCCCGCTGAAGTTCGGGTCCAGCGGGGCGTCGTGCTGTTCCCGCTGGTGGGCGTAGCGGCCCGCCGAGTTGGCCTGCCATATCTCGATGAGCTGGCCGCGCACGGGGCGCCCGTCCCGGTCCAGGAGCCGCCCGGAGACGGTGATGCGCTCGCCGATCGGGTCCCCGGTGTGCTGCCGGGTGAGATCGTTGTCGTTCTCGGTGATGTCGCGCTCCCCGAAGGCGGGGGAGTGCAGTTCCACCGGTTCGGGGTCGTTGCCGGTGTCGATCGCGACCAGGGGCTGCTTCGGGTGGCGCAGCACGGACGAGCGGTAGGGCGCGTAGTCGCGCCGGGGGTGGTGCTCGACGGGTGCGCCGTCGGCGACGCGCTTGTCGTGGGCGGCTTGCTCCGCCGCGATCTCCTGGTCGATGTCCTGCTGGGTGAGAGCCATATCTGACGTTTCCTTACCGTTCGAGGACGCGGGCCGGGCCGTGCCCCACGCCGATGCAGAGGGAGGCCCCGCCGGCGCCGCAGCTGCGGCGGGCGGGTCGGGGGCGTGGCACCCGGGGTTCACGGCACGTTCTCCCCGATGGTCATCACGGCGTCGGTCCGAGTGACGACGTCCTCGACGCTCACGCCCGGGGCGGTCTCGACCAGGACGAGCCCGGTGTCCGTCACGTCCAGCACGGCGAGGTCCGTGATGACCCGGTTCACACACGCCTTGCCCGTGAGCGGGAGCGTGCACTGCTCCAGGATCTTGGGGGAGCCGTCCTTCGTGGTGTGCGTCATCACCACGATCACCCGCCGGGCGCCGTGCACCAGGTCCATCGCGCCGCCGATCCCGGTGACCAGACACCTGCATCGCGCCGAGCACGGCCGCGTCGATGTGCCCGCCCCGGATCATCGCGAAGGACAGCGCCGAGTCGAAGAAGGACGCACCCGGCAGGACGGTCACGGTCTCCTTGCCGGCGTTGACCAGATCCGGGTCGACCTCGTCCTCGGCGGGGTACGGACCGGTGCCCAGGATGCCGTTCTCCGACTCCAGCACCACCTCGACACCCGGCGGGAGGTGGTTTGGTATCAGCGTCGGCAGACCGATGCCCAGGTTGACGTACTCCCCGGGCCGCAGCTCACGGGCGGCGCGGGCGGCCATCTCCTCGCGTGTCCAGGCCATCAGCCGCTCACCGTCCGCCGCTCGATCCGCTTGTCCGCCGCCTGCTCAGGGGTGAGCGCCACGACCCGCTGCACGAAGACCCCCGGCACGTGCACCGCGTCCGGATCGATCGCGCCCGGCTCGACCAGCTCCTCCACCTCGGCGATCGTGACCCGGCCGGCCATGGCCGCGAGGGGGTTGAAGTTCCGGGCGGACCGGTGGAACACCAGATTTCCGTGCCGGTCCCCCTGGGCGGCCCGGACCAGCGCGAAGTCGGTGCGGATGCCCCGCTCCAGCACGTACTCCACGCCGTCGAACTCCCGCACCTCCTTCGGCGGAGAAGCCAGCGCGACCCCGCCCGAGCCGTCGTAGCGCCAGGGCAGGCCGCCCTCGGCGACCTGGGTGCCGACCCCGGCCGGGGTGTAGAAGGCGGGGATGCCGGCGCCGCCCGCGCGCAGCCGCTCGGCCAGCGTGCCCTGGGGGATCAGCTCGACCTCCAGCTCACCGGCCAGATACTGGCGGGCGAACTCCTTGTTGGCGCCGATGTACGAGCCGGTCACCCGGGCGATCCGGCCCGCGGCCAGCAGCACGGCGAGCCCGGACTCCATCGCCCCGCAGTTGTTGGACACCACGCTCAGCCCGCCGGCACCGTGCTCGTACAGCGCCTGGATCAGCACGTTCGGCACACCGCTGAGTCCGAATCCGCCGACGGCGAGCGAGGCGCCGTTTGGCACATCGGCCACCGCCTCCACGGCCGTGGCGACCACCTTGTCCATCCGGGCAGCCCCATCTCTCCGGTTCATCAGGCCGTTGATAATCAGCGCACTGAGTATTTACGTGAGGTGCCGCTCACGCTGCCAGCGGGAGATGGATGCCGTCAATAGGCGGTTTTCGGCTGGCAGGGCGCCGAGACAGGGCAAGCCGGGTGGCGAGTATTGTTCAGTGCACCAACGAATCGACGTCAGGAGCGCACATGGCCGCGGTGGAGCTCGCCACCCATCCCGGACACCTGGCCCGGCGGCTTCAGCAGGCGCACTACCTGCTGTGGAACACGATGGTCTCGGAGGAGATCACCTCACCGCAGTTCGCGGTCATGAACGCGCTCGTCGCCGAGCCGGGCCTGGACCAGCGGACCGTGGGCGAGCGGGTGGGCCTGGACCGGTCGACCATCGCCGAGGTCATCAGCCGGCTCGGCCGCCGCGGGCTGCTGCACAAGGTGCGCGACCCGGGGGACGGCCGGCGCTACCTGCTCCGCCTCACCGACGAGGGCCTGCGCACCCACCGCAAGCTGACCGTGCGCACCGCCCGGATGAACCAGGTGTTCCTCGCCCCGCTGTCCGCCGAGGAGCAGACGGTCTTCTTCGACCTGATCCGCCGGGTCGCGGACGCGGCCGAGGGCTTGCGCAACCCGGCCGAGCCGCCGACCGCGCAGGGCTGACCACGGCCGCCCGGAACGGTAGGCATTTCTCACGGGGCCGGCGCCAACACCACCCACACCTGCCCGGCGGCGAAGTCCAGCCGGCTGCCGTCCCCCGCCGTGAACGCCGTACCGTCCGTCGCGGCCGGCCGTGACCAGAAGGCGTCGAAGGACCGCCCGTCGCGCAGCACCTCCGCCCGTCCGGAGCCGACCGTCACGGGGTACGGCGTGGGGTTGCCGAGCACGTCGTGGTAGCGCGAGGTGCGGATCTTCACGTACTGCACGACCACCGTGGCCGGGGCCAGCCGGCCGCTGCCGGCCGTTGCCGTTCCGGTCGCCGCCGCTCCAGCCGTCTCCGTTCCGGCCGCCGCTTCCGTCGTCACCGCGGGATCGCCGTCCATCGTGACCAGCCAGCCGCCCCGCTCGGAGGACCAGTTGAAGGCGAAGCGGGCGGCCGGGTAGCGCACGGTCCGCTCCGGCACGGGAGTGCCGCCGGAGGGGAGCGGGCCGTAGTGGAAGCCCGTCGTCAGCGCCGCCGCGCCCGGGGCGGCGGGCAGCAGCGCGGCCGGGTGCAGATACAGGTTGTGCGGAGCGGCCTTGGCGGTGCCCCGGTAGTAGGCGCCGGGGGCCTGATCGGGCGACTGCGCCCGCAGCGGTGCCTGGTCGATCAGCGGCAGCAGCCCGCGCTGGGCCCCCGAGAAGGCGAGCGTCGGCTCGCGGAACTGGCGCAGCAGCTCCAGATCGGACTCGCGGGCGCTGCGCACGGGTCCGACGGTCCGCGGCAGCCTCGTCGCGTACACCGCCATCAGCCGGCTCAGGCCGCCCTCCACCGGCTCCACGTACACCACGTCCGCCGCGTCGAGCCCGGTCTGCGGGCGGGCCGGGCGTACGTTGTCGATCTTCACGACGAGCGGGGAGCCGGCCACGGCCGAACGGTCCGGTGTCGGGGGCGTGCTGGGCTGCGGGGAGCGGTCGTCGTCGTGGCCGGTGCAGCCCGCCGAGAGCGCGGCCGTCAGCGTGGCGGCCAGTAGCGTCGCCGTCAGCGCGGCCCGCCGCGAGCGCGCCCTGTGTCCCATGCCCACCGTCGCCACCCCGTCCATGTGGTCCGATTGTGCGCTCGTCGGGTCATCACCGGCCATACCCGGTCGCTTCCGGTCCCGCGCTTCCGGTGACGCGTACGGGACCGCGGTTCGCCGGAGGTCGGCGCGGGTACCCGGCCGCCACCGCACGCAGCCGTACCAAGGGAGTGCGACCCCATGAAGGCAGTCACCTGGCAGGGCAAGCGGGACGTCCGGGTGGAGGACGTGCCCGACCCCCGGATCGAGGAACCCACGGACGCCGTCATCCGCGTCACGTCCACCGGACTGTGCGGTTCCGACCTGCATCTGTACGAGGTGCTCACACCGTTCATGACCCCGGGCGACATCCTCGGCCACGAACCCATGGGCATCGTGGAGGAGGTCGGCTCCGAAGTGCCCGGCCTACGGCCCGGCGACCGGGTCGTGGTGCCGTTCCAGATCGCCTGCGGGCACTGCTTCATGTGCGACACCGGGCTGCCCACCCAGTGCGAGACCACGCAGGTCACCGGCGAGGGCATGGGCGCGGCCCTGTTCGGTTACACCCGCCTGTACGGCGCCGTACCCGGCGCTCAGGCCGAGTACCTGCGCGTCCCGCAGGCGCAGTTCGGGCCGATCAAGGTGCCCGAGGGACCGCCGGACGACCGGTTCGTCTACCTCTCCGACGTGCTGCCCACCGCCTGGCAGGCCGTCGAGTACGCCGCCGTCCCGCCCGGCGGCACGCTCGCCGTGCTCGGCCTCGGCCCGATCGGCGACATGGCCTGCCGGATCGCCCTGGCCCGCGGCGCGGAGCGGGTCTTCGGCGTGGACCTGGTGCCCGAGCGGCTCGCCCGGGCGAACCGGCGCGGTGTGCAGACGTACGACCTGAGGGCCTTCGACGACGAGAAGGCGCTGGTCCACGCGATCCAGGACGAGACCGGCGGCCGGGGCCCGGACGCCGTGATCGACGCCGTCGGCACCGAGGCGCACGGCAGCCACATCGCCAAGCTCGTCCAGCAGACCGCCGCGCTCATGCCGCGCAAGCTCAGCGGCCCGCTCGCCGAGCGTTTCAGTGTCGACCGGATGGGTGCGCTCTACATGGCCATCGACCTGGTCCGCCGCGGCGGCACGATCTCGCTCAGCGGTGTCTACGGCGGCACGGCCGACCCGATGCCGATGCTCACCCTGTTCGACAAGCAGATCCAGCTCCGCATGGGCCAGGCCAACGTCCGCCGCTGGAGCGACGAGATCATGCCCTACCTGACGGACGAGGACCCGCTCGGCGTCGAGGACTTCGCCACGCACCGGCTGCCGCTGTCGGACGCACCGCACGCGTACGACATGTTCCAGCACAAGCAGGACGGCGCGGTCAAGATCCTCATGCAGCCGTAACGCGGTCCGCGGTGCAGGTCCGCCGTGCAGCCGTGACGCGGTCCGCGAGTCCCGCGGTGCAGCCGTAACGCGGCCCGTGGTCCGCGGCTGCCGCTCAGCCGTGGTCCTTCTCGCCGAGGATCTCCGCCAGGTCGTAACGCACCGGCTCCTCCAGCTGGGTGTACGTGCAGCTCTCCGGCGTGCGGTCCGGCCGCCAGCGGCGGAAGCGGGCCGTGTGCCGGAACCGCTGTCCGTTCTCCATGTGGTCGTACGCCACCTCGGCCACCCGCTCCGGCCGCAACGGCACCCAGGACAGGTCCTTCTTGCCGGACCAGCGGCTCGGCGCCCCGGGCAGCCGGGCCGTCTCGTGCGCGGCCTCGTCCGTCCAGGCCGCCCACGGATGCCCGGACACGTCCTCCATGCGTAGCGGCTCCACCTCGTCCACCAGCTCGGCGCGCTTCTTCATGGAGAAGGCCGCCGACACGCCCACGTGCTGGAGCCGGCCGTGCTCGTCGTACAGCCCCAGCAGCAGCGAGCCCACCACCGGGCCGGTCTTGTGGAAGCGGTACCCGGCGACGACGACGTCCGCCGTCCGCTCGTGCTTGATCTTGAACATGGCCCGCTCGTCCTGGAGGTAGTGCAGGGTGAGCGGCTTGGCGACGACCCCGTCGAGACCGGCACCCTCGAACTGCTCGAACCACTGCCGGGCCACCTCGATGTCGGTCGTCGCGGGCGCCACGTACACCGGCGGGGTCGCCTCGGCCAGGGCCCGGTCCAGCAGCGCGCGGCGGTCGGTCAGCGGCACGTCGAGCAGCGCGTGGTCATCCAGGGCCAGCAGATCGAACGCGACGAAGGAGGCCGGGGTCTTCTCGGCCAGCATCCGCACCCGGGAGGCCGCCGGGTGGATCCGCTCGGTGAGGGCGTCGAAGTCCAGCCGGCCGCTGCGCGCGATCACGATCTCCCCGTCCAGGACGCACCGCTCGGGCAGCCGCTCTTTCAGCGCCTCGACCAGCTCGGGAAAGTACCTGGTCAGCGGCTTCCCGGTACGGCTGCCCAGCTCGACCTCGGCCCCGTCCCGGAACACGATCGACCGGAAGCCGTCCCACTTCGCCTCGTAGTGCATCCCCGGCGGGATCTTCGCCACGGACTTGGCGAGCATGGGCTTCACGGGCGGCATGACGGGGAGATCCATGAGTTCGATTCTGCTCGCATGCATTCGGCTTTGCCCGGTATGCGTGCTGTGCGGGGTGCGCCTACCGTGGCCGCATGGGTGATGCGGTGCAACTGGACGTCGGCGGCCGGACCGTACGACTGTCCAGCCCGGACAAGGTGTTCTTCCCGGAGCGGGGTTTCACCAAGCTGGATCTGGCGCGGTACTACGCCTCCGTCGGCCCCGGCATCCTGCGCGCCCTGCGCGATCGCCCCACCACCCTGGAGCGTTACCCGGACGGCGTCGGCGGCGAGTGGTTCTATCAGAAGCGGGCGCCGAAGGGCATGCCCGACTGGATCCCCACCGCACACATCACCTTCCCCAGCGGGCGCAGCGCCGACGAGATGTGCCCCACCGAGGAGGCCGCCGTGGTGTGGGCCGCCCAGTACGGCACCCTCACCTTCCACCCCTGGCCGGTCCGCGCCACCGACGTCGACCACCCCGACGAACTCCGCATCGACCTCGACCCGCAGCCCGGCACCGACTACGACGACGCGGTCCGCGCCGCCGGCGAACTGCGCGCCGTCCTGGACGAGTTCGGCGGGCTGCGGGGCTGGCCGAAGACCTCGGGCGGCCGCGGCCTGCACGTCTTCGTCCCCATCGAACCGCGCTGGACCTTCACCCAGGTGCGCCGTGCGGCGATCGCGGTCGGCCGGGAGATGGAACGCCGGATGCCCGAGCAGGTGACCATCAAGTGGTGGAAGGAGGAACGCGGGCGCCGCATTTTCCTCGATTACAACCAGACCGCTCGCGACCGCACCATCGCCTCCGCCTACTCCGTACGCCCCCGCCCGCACGCCCCCGTCTCCGCACCGCTGCGCTGGGACGAGGTCGGGGTCGCCCATCCCCGCGACTTCGACCTGGCCACCATGCCGGCCCGGTTCGCCGAACTCGGCGATGTGCACGCCGACATGGACGACCACGCCTACTCCCTGGACGCCCTGCTGGAACTGGCCCGCCGGGACGAACACGACCACGGCCTGGGCGACCTGCCGTACCCGCCGGAGTACCCGAAGATGCCCGGCGAACCGAAACGCGTCCAGCCGAGCCGGGCCCGCCGCGAGCCGTCGTCCTGACGCGAGCCGCTGTCCTGACGACCGGCCGGGCCGGTGCCCCGCGGCTATCCTGAGCGCCAGCCGCCGATGAGGAGTGCCGAAGTGACCGAGGCAGTGTCGCGTCCGACGCTGGAGGCCGTGGCCGCGCGGGCCGGTGTCTCCCGGGCCACCGTGTCCCGGGTGGTCAACGGCGGCGACGGGGTCCGCGAGCCGCTGGCCGAACGGGTCCGGCGGGCCGTCGAGGAACTGGGCTACGTCCCCAATCAGGCCGCGCGCAGCCTCGTCACCCGGCGGCATGACGCCGTCGCGGTCGTCATCGCCGAGCCCGAGGCCCGGGTCTTCGCCGACCCCTTCTTCGCCCGCCAGCTCCGCGGCATCAGCAAGGAACTGACCGCGCACGACAACCAGCTGGTGCTGCTGCTCATCGAGGGCCGGGCCGATCACGCGCGCGTGGCCCGCTATCTCGCCGGCGGCCATGTCGACGGCGCGCTCGTCTTCTCCCTGCACCTGAACGACCCGCTGCCCGGACTCATCCACGACGCCGGTGTCCCCACCGTGTTCGGCGGACGCCCCGGCTGGGGCCAGGACACCGCGGCCGCCGGCCCGGCAGGCGCGCAGGCGGGGGAGAACCCGGGCGTGCGGTACGTCGACTGCGACAACCGGGGCGGGGCCCGCGCGGCGGTACGGCATCTCGTGGACCTCGGCCGCCGGCGCGTCGCGCACATCGCCGGCGCCCTGGACCAGACGTCGGCGGTGGACCGGCTCGACGGCTACCGGGACGTGATGGCCGACGTGCTGGGTGAGAGCGATCCCCGGCTGGTCGTGGAGAGCGATTTCACCCCCGGCGGCGGCGAACGCGCCATGCGCGAACTGCTCGACCGCTGCCCGGACGTCGACGCCGTGTTCGCCGCCAACGACCTCACCGCGCTCGGCGCCCTGCGCGTGCTGCGCGAGAGCGGCCGGCGCGTGCCCGAGGACGTGGCCGTGGTCGGCTTCGACGACATGGTGCCGGTGACCGAGCAGACCGACCCACCGCTCACGACGGTCCGTCAGGACATCGAGGAGATGGGCCGGCTGATGACCCGCCTGCTGCTCCAGGGCCTGCCCGGCGCCCGCGACCGGGACGGCACGACGCCCGGCGCCCAGGCCACACTGCCGCCCGCGGTGATCCTCCCGACGACCCTGGTCCGCCGTGCCTCCGCGTAGCTCCTGCCCGGGTCGACCAGGCCGGTCTTCGGCGGCCCGGCCCCCGGGCGGCCGACGCGGTTCAGCCCTGCGGTGACTCGCTCCTGATCACCGCGAAGCGGACCCCGTACGGATCGGCGAGCTTGGCCATACGGCCCACGCCCTCCACGGTCGTCGCCGGCATCCGCACCCGGCCGCCGAGGCGCTGCGCCTGCTCGACCACGGCGTCGGTGTCCTCCACATCGAAATACGGCAGCCAGTACGCGCCGCCCTCCGCCTCGGCGGCGGCGTCGGCCAGCGGCACCATCCCTCCGAACATCGCGTCCTCACCGGCACCGGACGGATTGACACAGGTGTACGTCCCGCCCGGGAAGGGCACCGCGGAGGTCTCCAGGCCGAGCACCTTGTTGTAGAAGGCGGCGGCTGCCGCGATGTCCGGCGTGTACAGCTCGACCCAGCACAGCGCGCCCGGCTCGTTCGCCACGTCCACGCCCTTGGTCCGCCCCGGCTGCCAGATCCCGAACGGCACGCCCGCCTGGTCGGCGAGGATCGCCATGTGGCCCTGGCCCATCACGTCCATCGGCTGGAACAGCACGTTGCCGTGGGCCTGTTCGGCCGCCTTGGCGGTGGCCTGGGCGTCCTCGCTCCGGAAGTACACCGTCCAGGCCGGCGGACCCTGCTCGGGGCCGGTCTGCATGCCGCCCGCGACGGTCTTCCCGTCCAGCTGGAAGAAGCCGTAACCGCCGGCTTCCGGTCCCGCCGACTGGAACCGCCAGCCGAAGAGAGCGCCGTAGAAGGAGATGGCGCCGTCGATGTCGGGACTGCCGACGTCGATCCAGTTGGGGGCGCCGTTGACGAAACGGGTGGTGAGCATCTCGGCCCTCCTCGAAAGGGGTCCCGTCCTGTGCACTGCCGAGTCTGGCACCGCCCACTGACAATCGCCGCCGGACCGCCCGGACACGCCGGGCCGCCCCGCTCTCACCCAGCGTGACAGCACGCGTTCTCCGGGTTTTCACACCGCTCCGCGCGCCGCCGTGCACGCGCGGGGTCAGCGGGAGCATCATCGACGCGGCCGGAGGGCCCCGGCCGCGCCGTTGAGCCGGCGTTGATCGAACGTTTTTCGGCCTGGGGCAGGCTCCTGGCCATGCACTTCGAAGCGATCACCCCGGCCGACGAGACCTGGCAGGC
Organism: Streptomyces sp. NPDC036984; assembly: GCF_055607665.1. Taxonomy (NCBI): domain Bacteria; kingdom Bacillati; phylum Actinomycetota; class Actinomycetes; order Kitasatosporales; family Streptomycetaceae; genus Streptomyces; species Streptomyces sp. NPDC036984. The sequence goes on along the minus strand of NZ_JBVJRL010000016.1, from coordinate 192,396 downwards.
GCAGGCCCTGTGCGCGCAGACCGGGCCGGACTTCTTCTTCCCCGAGCCCGGCAGCTCGGTGCGCGAGGCGAAGCGCATCTGCGCGATGTGCGAGCTGCGCCCGGCCTGCCTGGACTACGCGCTGGCCAACGACGAGCGCTTCGGCGTCTGGGGCGGCCTCTCCGAGAAGGAGCGCCTGGCTCTTCGGCGCACCGCCCCCTGACGCCGTCCGGTCACGCAGCAGAGAAGGAGCGCCTGGCTCTTCGGCGCACCGCCCCCCGACGCCGTCCGCTCACGCCGCTCGCGGCCCTGCGCTCCGGCGCCGCCGCCTGAGGCCGTCTCTGCGGTCCGGCGTCCCCTCCGCCGCCGGACGACCGCTCACCCGCGCGCGGGGCGTCAGGCTCCGGCGCGCGCTGCCATGCGGGCCTTCCGCGCGGCCAGCTTCTCGTCGAACTTCGTGGCCTCCGCGTCCAGCCCGCCCATGAACAGCCCGAGTTCCTCCTGCGCCTGGCGCCCCTCGGGGCCGAGACCGTCGATCTCCATGACCTTCAGGAAGCGCAGCACCGGCTGGAGCACGTCGTCGTGGTGGATGCGCAGGTTGTAGACCTCGCCGATCGCCATCTGCGCGGCGGCCCGCTCGAAGCCGGGGATGCCGTGGCCGGGCATGCGGAAGTTCACCACGACGTCCCGGACCGCCTGCATGGTGAGGTCGGGAGCGAGCTCGAAGGCGGCCTTGAGCAGGTTGCGGTAGAAGACCATGTGCAGGTTCTCGTCGGTCGCGATGCGGGCGAGCATGCGGTCGCAGACCGGGTCACCGGACTGATGGCCGGTGTTGCGGTGCGAGATCCGGGTGGCGAGTTCCTGGAAGGCGACGTAGGCGATCGAGTGCAGCATCGAGTGCCGGTTGTCGGACTCGAAGCCCTCGCTCATGTGGGACATCCGGAAGCGTTCCAGCTTGTCCGGGTCCACCGCGCGCGAGGTCAGCAGGTAGTCCCGCATCACGATGCCGTGGCGGCCCTCCTCGGCCGTCCAGCGGTGCACCCAGGTGCCCCAGGCGCCGTCGCGGCCGAAGAGCGAGGCGATCTCGTGGTGGTAGCTCGGCAGGTTGTCCTCGGTGAGCAGGTTGACCACGAGCGCGATGCGGCCGACCTCGGTCACCTTGGACTGGTCCTTGTCCCAGGCCTCCCCGTCCTCGAACAGGCCCGGGAAGTTCCGCCCGTCGGCCCACGGCACGTACTCGTGGGGCATCCAGTCCTTGGCGATTGCCAGGTGGCGGTTCAGCTCCTTCTCGACCACTTCCTCCAGCGCGTACAGCAGTCGCGCGTCGGTCCAGACGGACGGGCTGCCGAGGTGGGGAGAAGCGATCGTCATAGGAACTCCAGGGGGACGAACTACGGGGGAGAGAAGGTGGTGGTCCGGCGAGCGGTGCCGGAACCTACGTGATCGTAGGCTACGAAGCCGTAGGTTACGAAGCCGTAGGTTAAGTGTGCTGTAAAGAATCGCTGATCAGCCCACCCGGACGGGCCCGCGCGGGCATGCCGGACAGCCCCGGGACCCGCAGGTCCCGGGGCTGTCGGAAAAAGGGGATCACCCGATCAGGCGTACAGCTCCCGCAGGCGCACCGAGAGGCAGGTCACACAGCCCTCCAGCTTCTCGAACTCGCTGATGTCGACCGTGACCACGTCATGGCCGAGGTCGGTCAGCAGCTCCGCCGTCTTCGGGGCGCTCGCCGCCATCAGCAGCTTGCCGCCGCCGAGCAGGACCACGTGCGCGCCGGACTCCTCCGGCACCGACAGGAAGCCCGGGAACAGCGACGGCCGGTCCACCTGCGGGATGTGCCCGATCACCGTGCCGTCGGGCAACGCGGTCACGGCCGACTTCAGGTGCAGCACCTTGCTCACGGGGACCGACACCACGCGGGCGCCCAGCGGTTCGAAAGCCGCCCGCACCTGCTGCACGCCGGCCGCGTTGGTCCGCCCGCTGCGGCCGACGTACACCGTGTCGCCGACCTTGAGGACGTCACCGCCGTCCAGCGTGCCCGGATCCCATATCCAGTTCACCGAGCAGCCGAGGCGGGCCACCGCCTCCTCGACGCCGGCGGTCTCCTCCCGCCGGGACTCGGCGCCGGGCCGGGTGATCAACGCCACGTTCTTGTACATGACCACGGTGTCCTCCACGAACACCGAGTCCGGGCAGTCGTCGGCGGGTTCGACCTCGATCGTCTCCCAGCCGTGCGTGCGGAGGGCCTCGACATAGGCCTCCCACTGCTCGCCGGCGAGCCCGACATCGACCTTCTCCCGCTCGACGTGCGTCACCAGGCCGTCGGCGAGGCGGGGGCTGGGGCGGCGGACGAGGGCCTTCTTGCTGGGCACGAGGGGCCTTTCGTATCGGTTGTGCGATGGTGCGGTGTCCGGCGCCGGTCACAAGGCGCCGGTCCGTCATCATGCAGGGCGCTCCGGCCAGGACAAAACCCTCGTTGTCAGGCTGTGCCCCTCCTGAGACCCCCACCGGGCGGTCAGGCCGGATCCCCGAGCGCCTCGCGCGTCGTCTCGGTCAGCTCGCCTCCCTCCATCAGCAGCCATCGCGTGATCCCGATCGACTCCAGGAACGGCAGGTCGTGGCTGGCGACGATCAGCGCGCCCTCGTACGACTCCAGGGCCGAGATCAGCTGCCGGACGCTGGCCATGTCGAGGTTGTTGGTCGGCTCGTCGAGCAGCAGCAGCTGAGGCGCGGGCTCGGCGAGCATCAGCGCGGCGAGCGCCGCCCGGAACCGCTCACCGCCCGAGAGGGAGCCCGCCATCTGGTCGGCCCGCGCGCCCCGGAACAGGAAGCGGGCGAGGCGCGCCCGGATCCGGTTGTTGCCGGCGCCCGGCGCGAACCGGGCCACGTTCTCGGCGACCGACAGGCCGTCGTCCAGTACGTCCAGTCGCTGGGGCAGGAACCGCAGCGGGACGTGCGCCGTTGCCGATCCGGCCACCGGCGCCAGCTGCCCGGCCACCGTCCGCAGCAGCGTCGTCTTGCCGGCGCCGTTGCGGCCCACGAGCGCGATCCGCTCCGGTCCGCGCAGATCGAGAATGCCCGCCACGCGCGCGTGGTAGGCCATGTCCAGGTTCTCCAGGGTGAGCACCTGCCGGCCGGGCGGTACGGCCGTGTACGGCAGGTCGACGCGGATCTCGTCGTCGGCCCGTACCGCCTCGACCGCCTCGTCCAGCCGATCCCGGGCCTCGGCGAGCCGCTCCTCGTGCATGATGCGGTGCTTGCCCGCGGACTCCTGGGCGGCGCGTTTGCGTGCACCCATGACGATCTTCGGTTCGCGCTTGGAGTCCCACATCTTCTGCCCGTACCGCTTGCGGCGGGCCAGTTTGACCTGGGCGTCGGTCAGTTCACGCTTCTGCTTGCGCACATCGGCCTCGGCGACGCGGACCATCCGCTCGGCCGCCTCCTGCTCGACGGCCAGGGCCTTCTCGTATGCCGAGAAGTTGCCGCCGTACCAGGTGACCTCTCCGGAGCGCAGCTCCGCGATCTGGTCGACCAGGTCGAGCAGTTCCCGGTCGTGGCTGACCACGACCAGCACCCCCGGCCAGGAGGCGACGGCCTGGTACAGCCGCCGGCGTGCGTACAGGTCGAGGTTGTTGGTGGGCTCGTCGAGCAGCAGGACGTCGGGGCGGCGCAGCAGCAGCGCGGCGAGCCGCAGCAACACCGACTCGCCGCCGGACACCTCGCCGACGGTCCGGTCCAGGCCGATGTGGCCGAGGCCGAGTTCGCCGAGGGTGACCAGGGCGCGCTCCTCGACGTCCCAGTCGTCGCCGAGGGCCTCGAAGTGCTCTTCGGCGACGTCGCCCGCCTCGATGGCGTGCAGGGCGGCGCGCCGGGCGGCGATGCCGAGGGCTTGGTCGACGCGGAGCGTGGTGTCGAGCGTGACGTTCTGCGGGAGGTGGCCGATCTCGCCGGCCGCCTTGACGGTGCCGTCGGCCGGGACGAGTTCCCCGGCCAGCAGCTTGAGCAGGGTTGACTTGCCCGATCCGTTGACGCCGACGAGCCCGGTCCTGCCGGGGCCGAAGGAGATGTCCAGGCTGTCGAAGACGGCGGTGCCGTCGGGCCAGGTGAAGGACAGGGACGTGGCGGTGAGGGAAGCAGACATGGGCGCCTCGCGGGAAAGGTGCGGTCGGGTGGACGCGTGTCGAGACACCGCGAGGCGGAAACCGAAGGGCAGGGGCACGGAAGAGGCCACGAAAAAGGGCCTGTGCCCGAGGACGGCTCGGACGCCGAGGTCGTACGCCGCGCACACCTCACCGGTGCGACGCGGTGCCTCAGGACCTCAGACGAGCAACGTCCTTCTCCAATCGACGGCAACAGAACCGCTGTACACCGTACGAAGGGCGGGGAGGGGCGTCAACGCAATTAACCGCGGGGCGCTGCCGAGCGTCGGACAGGCGACGCGCCGGACGCGCTCCTCACGCGCGCGTGGCGCTCAGCAGGCGTCCCGCATCAGCTCGGCCAGGTCGTGGTCCAGGTCGAGCTGGAGGTGCTCCAGGCCGACGGGCACCAGTTCGTTGGCCGCCTCCAGGAACCGCCGTATCTCACCGGAGCGCACATGCACGATCGCGGTGCCCTCCGGGGCGTGGAACTCCAGCACCGTGCGGTCGTAGCCGTACGGGCGCACGCGCACGTCGCCATGGCCCTCCGGGCCGTGCAGCCCGGCCGTGAGCAACTCCCGGGAGAAGGTCCAGCACACGTCGACGCCCTCCAGGGTGGCCGGGGCGGGGAACGTCATGCGGACGGCGAACGGGTCGCGCCGGTCGTAGCGCAGCGTGGCGGGAATGCTCGGCATGCGCGGTGCGGCGGCGACGAGACGGGCCTCTACGGGCTGCTCGATGACGGTGGACAACGCCTTGCTCCCTCGTGACGGCTGGACTACGCCCGGGTGTGCGGCACCCGGCACTGGAAGAGACGACGGAAACGGCCGATGCGTGCACACGCGGAACGAGTGACCTCGGTCACCGCCTTCATGCACAGGTACGGTCTTCCTGCACAGGAAACGCACGGGCAACCCACGGCGGTTCCCGCCCGTTTCCCTTGGCGCACGGCGCCGGAGGCCCTCTGGACGGGGCCGGGGGAGGGGGGCTAGCTTCGCCCGCCATGAGGCGCTTGGGGAGCACGCGACGCAGGGGACGGGTGAACCGGCTGGTGGCGGCGGGGGTGGCGTGCGGGGCGGCACTGGCCGCGCTGACGGTACCGACGGCCGAGGCCGGGCCCGGGGAGCAGAAAAGCGCCGGGCAGGCGAGCGTGCACTGGGCGGCGAAGGACCCCGGCACCCCGCAGATCCGCTTCCGCGGTCTCGCGGCCGTCGACCGGCACACCGCCTGGCTGGCCGGCACGGGCGGTACCGTGCTGCGCACCACGGACGCGGGAGCGAGCTGGCGGAACGTCTCCCCGCCGGGGGCGGCCGACCTCCAGTTCCGGGACGTGACCGCGTTCGACGCGCGACGCGCGGTGGTGCTGGCCATCGGTGAGGGCGAGGCGTCGCGCGTCTACCGCACCGACGACGGCGGAGCCACCTGGACGGAGTCCTTCCGCAACACCGATCCGAAGGCGTTCTACGACTGTTTCGCCTTCTTCGACCGCCGCCACGGCCTCGCGCTCAGCGACCCCGTGGACGGCAGGTTCCGCCTTCTGTCCACCGCCGACGGCGGACGCTCCTGGCGCGTGCTGCCCTCGGCCGGCATGCCACCCGCGCTGGACGGCGAGGCGGGCTTCGCCGCGAGCGGCCAGTGCCTGGTCACCTCGGGCCCGCGGGACGTCTGGCTGGCCACCGGCGGTGGTGCCCACGCGCGCGTACTGCACTCCGCGGACCGCGGGCTGACCTGGACGGCGGCCGACACGCCGATCCCGGCGGGCGATCCGGCGAAGGGCGTCTTCGCGCTCGCCTTCCGCGACCGCACCCACGGCATCGCGGTCGGCGGCGACTACCGGCCCGACCAGCCCTCGCCGCGGTCCGCCGCGGTCACCGCCGACGGCGGCCGCACCTGGCGGCCGGCCGCCACGCCGCCGCCCGCCTACCGCTCCGGTGCCGCCTGGCTCCCGCACAGCCGCACCGCCGCGCTGGCCGTCGGCCCGACGGGCACCGACCTGACCACCGACGGCGGCCGCGGCTGGCGGACGATCGACACCGGCTCGTACGACACCGTGTCCTGCACGCCCGACCTGAGCTGCTGGGCGGCCGGCGAGCAGGGACGGGTGGCGCGGCTGGAGCGGTGAGGTAAGTGCCCGGAACGCGGGTACTCGTTCCCCGTCGCAAAGGAAGGGAGCGATCATGCCAGCCGGTTCCAGCCCCAAGCGCGAGCGTCAGTACGAGCACATCAAGAAGAGCGCGCAGGACCGGGGCGAGAGCACCAAGCGCGCCGAGGAGATCGCTGCGCGAACGGTGAACAAGGAACGCGCCCGCTCCGGCGAGTCCAAGACCGCCAGCCGCAGTTCCACCCAGGACATGTCGTCGAGCAAGCGTGGCGGTCAGCGGTCGGGCAACCGGGTCGGCTCGCAGGGCCCGACCCGCGACCAGCTGTACAACGAGGCGAAGCAGCGCGGCATCGAAGGCCGTTCGAACATGAACAAGGACCAGCTGCAGCGCGCGCTGAACGCCAAGAAGGGCTGAGTCGCCCGGTCGTGAGGTGGCTCGGGGGAGGTGTTGCACGACAGCAGGGTCACGACGGAAGGGTGAGGCCGTGGGTCCGTCTCCCACGCGGCAGGGACGGCCGCCGGGAGGCGGACCCGCCGTCGGGTGCGGCGCCGCACCCCGGCGCCGCACTCGACCCCGCCCTCCGAAGCCATCCCCTGAGGCCACCCTCCGACGGCGTACCCCGACGGCGCACTCCGACGCGCACGAACATGATCACGAGCCCACCCCGCCGCGACGACGGCCCGCGGCGGGCCCGTACAGTCGGCCGGCATGACGATCGTTGGCGTACCCGCGGGCTGGCCCGCGACCGAGGAAGAGGCCCGCGCCCTCCAGGACGAACTGCGCGGACGGGTGGTGCTCGACGAGCCCGGACCGCCGCCCGGCACGGGCCGCGTCACGGGGGTCGACGTCGCCTACGACGACGACCTGGACCTGGTCGTCGCGGCGGCCGTCGTCCTGGACGCCGCCACGCTGGACGTCGTCGCGGAGTCGATGGCCGTCGGCCGGGTCTCCTTCCCGTACGTGCCCGGTCTTCTCGCCTTCCGGGAGATCCCGACCGTCCGGGCCGCCCTGGACCGGCTGCCGTGCCCGCCCGGGCTGGTCGTGTGCGACGGCTACGGGCTCGCCCACCCGCGCCGCTTCGGCCTGGCGAGCCATCTGGGCGTGCTCATGGACCTGCCGACCATCGGTGTCGCCAAGAACCCGTTCACGTTCGCGTACGACGAACCGGAGCCCGCGCGGGGCAGTTCCGCGCCGCTGCTCGCCGGGACCGAGGAGGTCGGGCGCGCCCTGCGCACCCGCGACGGCGTCAAGCCGGTCTTCGTGTCCGTCGGCCACCGGGTGGGCCTGGCCGCCGCCCTGGCCCACACCCTGGCGCTGACTCCGCGATTCCGGCTGCCGGAGACCACGCGCCGGGCGGACGCCCTGTGCCGGCTAGCCCTTCGGGAGGCGGCACAGGGCTTGGCCGGCGGCCCGGTTCAGGACTCGACGACCCGCCAGGCGCCGACCTCCTGATACGCCGAGTCGTAGACCGCCGAACCGTCGCCGGGTTCGAGGGGGTAATGGCGCAGGTTGCCGCCCCAGTAGCGCAGGATGCGCTCCAGCTCCGCCACCCGGTCCTGCGCCGCCGCGCCGTCGTCCACGGTCACCTCGAGCACGAATTTCACGTCCGCTCCGCCTCCTCCAGATCTTCCGGCATGGGCCTCCATGCTCTCAGTCACGCACCTGCCCGTGCCGGGGAGACCGTGAGCGCGGCGGCCGGAGCGGTGGCGGCGGCTACCGGCTCGCCGCCACCCGGAAGGTGATTTCGGCGGCGCGCAGCCGCTCGGTCAGGGCGTCGCCCATCGCCTGGGCGGTGGTGACCTGACCGGCCGTCGGCGGCAGGTCGTCGAAGGCCAGGCACAGGGCCGCCTCGGCGAACATCTTCGCCGTCTCGTCGTATCCGGGATCGCCGCCCGCGACCTCCGTGAACACGCGCCGTCCGCCGCCCTCGCCGACGAACCGCACGGCGAACCAGCTCTTCGCCCGCTTCTCCGCGCTCGGACCGTCGCCCGGCTTGAGCCGGTCCGAGAGCCAGCGCCGCGCGGGCGGCAGCTGGGCCGCGGCCGTCACCGCGCCGACGGCGGCGACTCCGCCGAGAGCGACGGGCAGGCGCTCGACGGCGGCGTAGTGGCGGTAGCGGAAGTCCGGGCCGTACCGGTCCAGCGCGCGCGCCGAACGGCGCACGATCTGCGGGTCGATGGTGGGCAGCGGCAGCGCCCACGCGCCGACCTCCGGGGCGAACCTCGGCGCGCCTGCCGGAGCCGTCACCCGGCGGCCCGGCAGCCGCGGCTCGTGCCGGGCGCGTTCGCGCGCGGCGGCCAGCATCCGCCCGGCGCGGGCCATCTGGTTCAGTGCCGAGGCAAGGGTGCCGCCGGAGAAGGCCGCGTCGGCGGTCACATAGCCGTCCACGGTCAGCGGTACGCCCTCCGGCAGCTGCCGGACCGTGAAGTACACGCCCAGATCGTGCGGCACCGAGTCGAAGCCGCAGGCGTGCACCAGGCGGGCGCCCGTCTCACGCGCGCGTGCGTCGTGCCGGACGTACGTCAGGTCCACGAACTCCGGCTCACCGGTGAGGTCCAGGTAGTCGGCACCGGTGTCGGCGCACGCGGCGACGAGTTCCTCGCCGTGCAGCACATACGGCCCCACGGTCGTGGCGACCACGCGCGCCTGCTCGGCGAGGGCGCGCAGGGTGGCCGGCTCGTCCACGTCGGCTCGCAGGACACCGACGTCCGCCCCGCCGGGCAGGTCCGCCCGCAGCCGCTCCAGCCGCCGTTCGTCGCGGCCGGCGATCGCCCAGCGGAGGTCCTGCGGTGCGTGCGCGGCGAGGTAGTGGGCCGTGAGCGTGCCGACGAAGCCCGTGGCTCCGAAGAGCACCAGGTCGTACGGACGGTCCGTCCTGCTCATCCTGCTCATGACACCCCTTGGGTTCGTGCGTCCCGTGGTGCAGCCGTCGCGCAGCCCGCGCCGCTGTCGGTGGCCGAGGCTAGCGTGAGGGGTGCGGAGTCCGACGACCAGCCCGGAGGCAGCGGTGGCCGTAGCCAGGAATGCCCGGAAGAAGCGGGAGAAAGCGCGCGCGTCGATGCTCGGCCTGCCGAAGAGCCGCCGCTCGATCGCTCCCGGCCACCTCATAGCGGATGCGGACCTCTGGGCGTCGTAGCCGAAGCGATCACCGTGCCTGCGCGGCCCTTCACTCTCCCGGGTGATGACCGGCGGGCCGGGCATTTGGCTAAGCGCTTGCTCGTTGAGGTCTTGTGTCCGGTGGAACGCGTTCTTAGCATCACCGGTGTTACATCAGTTGTGTCACACACTCTTGGGGGCTGGTCGCATGACAACGGCAGGGACGCCGCCGACGCCGCACCCCGGCCCGCTCTCCGGCGTGCGCGTGGTGGAGCTGGCCGGCATCGGGCCGGGCCCGTTCGCCGCCATGCTGCTGGCCGACCTGGGCGCCGACGTGGTCCGGGTGGACCGTCCGGGCGGCGCGGACCTCGCCATCGACCCGGCCTGCGACGTCACCAACCGCAACAAGCGCTCGATCGTGGTCGACCTGAAGGCGCCGGACGGCCCCGCGCGCGTCCTGGACCTCGCCGAGCGGGCCGACATCCTCATCGAGGGCTACCGCCCGGGCGTCGCCGAGCGGCTCGGCATCGGCCCCGGGGACTGCCATGCCCGCAACCCCCGTCTCGTCTACGGCCGCATGACGGGCTGGGGCCAGGAGGGGCCCCTCGCCCACCGCGCCGGCCACGACATCGCCTACATCGCGCTCACCGGCGCGCTCGGCATGATCGGCCGCCCGGACGAGCCCCCGGCCGCACCCGCCAACCTCCTCGGGGACTACGCGGGCGGCTCCCTCTACCTGGTCGTCGGCGTCCTCGCCGCCCTGCACCACGCGCGCGCGACCGGCACCGGCCAGGTGGTCGACGCCGCCATCGTCGACGGCACGGCCCACCTGTCCTCGATGATCCACGGCATGCTCGCCGCCGGCGGCTGGCAGGACCGGCGGGCCGCCAACCTCCTGGACGGCGGCTGCCCGTACTACGGCACCTACGGGACCGCCGACGGCCGGTACATGGCGGTCGGTGCCCTGGAAGGGAAGTTCTACGCGGAGTTCCTGCGCCTGCTCGGCCTGGAGGATCTGGCCCCGGCCCGCAAGGACTGGACCCGCTGGGGCGAGCTGCGCGAACGGATCGCCGCCGCCTTCGCGTCCCGCACCCAGGCCGAGTGGACCGCCGTCTTCGAGGGCTCCGACGCCTGTGTGGCACCCGTGCTGAGCCTGCGCGAGGCACCGGCGCATCCGCACCTGGCCGCCCGCGGCACCTTCACCGACCATGGCGGCATCACCCAGCCCGCCCCCGCCCCACGCTTCTCCGCGACCCCCACCACCGTCCGCACCGGCCCCGCCCGGCCCGGCGCGGACACCGAGGCGGTCGCCCGGGACTGGGGCATACCGGCACGCCAGACCGGCGCACGCCCCGACCTGGTCACCGACGGCGACTGACCCTGTCCACCCCGCTCGGCCCACCCTCCCGAAAGGCATACCAGTGAGCACCGAAGCGTACGTGTACGACGCGATCCGCACCCCGCGTGGCCGCGGCAAGGCGAACGGCGCCCTGCACGCCACGAAGCCCATCGACCTGGTCGTCGGCCTCATCCACGAGATCCGCGACCGGCTTCCCGGCCTGGACCCGGCCGCCATCGACGACATCGTGCTCGGCGTCGTCGGCCCCATCGGCGACCAGGGCTCCGACATCGCTCGGATCGCCGCCGTCGTCGCCGGACTGCCGGACACGGTCGCCGGCGTGCAGGAGAACCGCTTCTGTGCCTCCGGCCTGGAGGCCGTCAACCTGGCCGCCGCCAAGATCCGTGCGGGCTGGGAGGACCTCGTCCTCGCGGGCGGCGTCGAGTCCATGTCCCGGGTCCCGATGACCTCCGACGGCGGCGCCTGGTTCAACGACCCGATGACCAACCTCGACGTCAACTTCGTACCGCAGGGCATCAGCGCCGACCTGATCGCCACGATCGAGGGCTTCTCCCGCCGGGACGTGGACGAGTACGCGGCCCTGTCCCAGGAGCGCGCCGCCGCCGCGTGGAAGGAGGGCCGCTTCGACCGCTCGGTCGTCCCCGTGAAGGACCGCAACGGCCTCGTCGTCCTCGACCACGACGAGCACCTGCGCCCCGGCACCACCGCCGACTCCCTCGCCAAGCTGAAGCCGTCCTTCGCGGACCTCGGCGACCTGGGCGGCTTCGACGCGGTGGCGCTCCAGAAGTACCACTGGGTGGAGAAGATCGACCACGTCCACCACGCGGGCAACTCCTCCGGCATCGTGGACGGCGCCTCGCTCGTCGCCATCGGCTCCAAGGAGGTCGGCGAGCGCTACGGCCTCACCCCCCGCGCGCGGATCGTCTCCGCGGCCGTCTCCGGCTCCGAGCCGACCATCATGCTCACCGGTCCAGCCCCCGCCACCCGCAAGGCCCTGGCCAAGGCCGGTCTCACCATCGACGACATCGACCTGGTCGAGATCAACGAGGCGTTCGCCGCGGTCGTGCTGCGTTTCGTCAAGGACATGGGCCTGTCCCTGGACAAGGTCAACGTCAACGGCGGCGCCATCGCCCTCGGCCACCCGCTCGGCGCCACCGGCGCCATGATCCTGGGCACGCTCATCGACGAACTCGAGCGCCAGGACAAGCGCTACGGCCTCGCCACGCTCTGCGTGGGCGGCGGCATGGGTTGCGCCACCGTCATCGAACGCCTCTGAACTCCCCGCGGAACCAAGCCACTTCAACGGAGACGACTGTCATGAGCGAGAGCACCACCATCCGCTGGGAGCAGGACGACACCGGTGTCGTCACCCTCGTCCTGGACGACCCCGACCAGTCCGCGAACACCATGAACCAGGCCTTCCGGGCCTCCATCACGGCCATCGCCGCGCGCGCGGAGGCCGAGAAGGACTCCATCCGCGGCATCATCTACACCTCCGCCAAGAAGACCTTCTTCGCGGGCGGCGACCTCAAGGACATGATCCGGGCCCGCCCCGAGGACGCCCAGCAGGTCTTCGACACCGCGACCGAGATCAAGAACGCGCTGCGCCGCATCGAGACCCTCGGCAAGCCGGTCGTCGCCGCCGTCAACGGCGCCGCCCTCGGCGGCGGTTACGAGATCGCCCTCGCCTCCCACCACCGCATCGCCCTCGACGCCCCCGGCTCCAAGATCGGCCTGCCCGAGGTCACGCTCGGCCTGCTGCCCGCCGGCGGCGGCGTCACCCGCACGGTACGCCTGATGGGCATCGCGGACGCGCTGCTGAAGGTGCTGCTCCAGGGCACGCAGTACTCGCCGCGGCGCGCCCTGGAGAACGGCCTGGTGCACGAGGTGGCCGCCACGCCGGAGGAGATGCTGGCCAAGGCCCGTGCCTTCATCGACGCCAACCCCGAGTCGCAGCAGCCCTGGGACAAGCCCGGGTACAAGATCCCCGGCGGCACCCCCGCCCACCCGAAGTTCGCCGCCAACCTGCCCGCGTTCCCGGCCAACCTGCGCAAGCAGACCAACGGCGCACCCTACCCGGCCCCGCGCAACATCCTCGCCGCGGCCGTCGAGGGCTCCCAGGTCGACTTCGAGAACGCGATCACGATCGAGACCCGCTACTTCACCGAGCTGGTCACCGGGCAGACCGCGAAGAACATGATCCAGGCCTTCTTCTTCGACCTCCAGGCGGTCAACTCCGGCGCCAACCGCCCCCAGGGCATCGCGCCCCGCCAGGTCCGCAAGGTGGCCGTGCTCGGCGCCGGCATGATGGGCGCCGGCATCGCCTACGCCTGCGCCCGCGCGGGCATCGACGTCGTCCTCAAGGACGTCTCGCCGGAGGCGGCCGCCAAGGGCAAGCGCTACTCGGAGCAGCTGTGCGCCAAGGCCGTCGCCAAGGGCCGTACCAGCAAGGAGAAGGCGGACGCGCTGCTCGCCCGGATCACCCCCACCGCCGAGGCGGCCGACCTCGCGGGCTGTGACGCGGTCATCGAGGCCGTCTTCGAGGACACCACGCTCAAGCACAAGGTGTTCCAGGAGATCCAGTCGGTCGTCGCCCCCGACGCGCTGCTGTGCTCCAACACCTCCACGCTGCCGATCACCACGCTCGCCGAGGGCGTGGAGCGCCAGTCCGACTTCATCGGGCTGCACTTCTTCTCGCCGGTCGACAAGATGCCGCTGGTCGAGATCATCAAGGGCGAGCGCACCGGTGACGAGGCCCTCGCGCGCGCCTTCGACCTGGTCCGACAGATCAACAAGACGCCGATCGTCGTCAACGACTCGCGCGGCTTCTTCACCTCCCGGGTGATCGGCCACTTCATCAACGAGGGCGTCGCCATGGTCGGCGAGGGCATCGAGCCCGCCTCCGTCGAGCAGGCCGCCGCCCAGGCCGGCTACCCGGCCAAGGTGCTCTCCCTCATGGACGAGCTGACGCTCACCCTCCCGCGCAAGATCCGCAACGAGTCGAGGCGGGCCGTGGAGGAGGCGGGCGGCACCTGGACGGAGCACCCGGCGGAGGCGGTCATCGACCGCATGGTCGACGAGTTCGGCCGCACCGGCCGCAGCGGCGGCGCCGGGTTCTACGACTACGCGGAGGACGGCACGCGGGTGGGGCTGTGGCCGGGCCTGCGCGAGCACTTCAAGAAGCCCGGGCACGAGATCCCGTTCCGGGACATGCAGGAGCGCATGCTCTTCTCCGAGGCGCTCGACACCGTACGCCTGCTGGAGGAGGGCGTCCTGACCTCCGTCGCGGACGCCAACATCGGCTCCATCTTCGGCATCGGCTTCCCCGGCTGGACCGGCGGTGTGCTCCAGTACATCAACGGCTACGAGGGAGGGCTGCCCGGATTCGTGGCACGCGCGCGTGAACTGGCCGAGCGCTACGGCGACCGGTTCACCCCGCCCACGCTGCTCGTGACGAAGGCCGAGCGCGGCGAGGTCTTCACCGACGCCCGCTGACGCACCTCACCCGGACGGCGTGCCCCGGGACGTCTCCCGGGGCGCGCCGCGCCTCGGGAGACGCCACCTCCGGGGCCGCCGCGCCCGGGGGACGCGGCTCAGGGGCGGGCGCCCGTCGTCACTCGGCCGCTCGGTCCGCCGCGCTGTCCAGCCACTGGCGCAGTTCCTCCTTCAGCGAGCGCTGAAAGGTGGTGAGCAGCGCCTGCACCACGAGCGGGTGCATATGGGACGACAGCGACTTCACGTCCCGCGTGTCGCGTTCGGCCACGGCCTCGCGCAGCAGGTCCGACAGTTCGTGCGCCGCCGCGCGCGCGTGGCCGGTCAGGACGGTCCGCGCGGCCAGGATCGTCTCGTGCGACAGCGGGACGTCGAGGAGCTGCGTCGCGAGCCGCAGCAGACCGGAGTCCACGCGGAAGGACTCTCCGTCGGGCGTCACCACGTTCATCGCGGTCAGCCGGTCCACGTCCGCCGCGGCCAGCGGGCGGCCCGCCCGCCGCTCCAGCTCCGCGCGGGACACGGTCTCCACGGTGTCCGGTGCCCAGGAGGCGACCACCGCCCGGTGGATCGCCAGATCGTGCGGCCCGAGGTCCGCCGGCAGCTGCCGCAGATGCCGTTCGATCGCCGCGAGGGTCATGCCCTGGTGCTGCATCTCCTCGATCAGCGCCAGCCGGGCCAGGTGCTCGCGGCCGTAGCGGCCCACCCGGCGCGGTCCGATCACCGGTGGCGGCAGCAGCCCCTTGGTGCCGTAGAAGCGGACCGTGCGGACCGTGACGCCCGCCCGCGCGGCCAGCTCGTCGATCGTGAGGGTGGGCTCCCCGGTGTCGGTCGTCATGTGCAGCAGTATCGCTGTCTCACCAATGGTGTGAAACCCGGGGGAAGCCCGTGACGAGGGTGTGAGAAGAACCGCTCTGTGACGTGGACCACCGCATATCGGGTGAGCCCTCTGGGAAGCTGCCGTCTTGGTCTGTACCGCGACACAAGGGTGGTGCGGGCCGAGAAAGTACGGACACCCGGGCCCACGAGGTCCGGGCGCACCAGAAAGTGGTACCACCCGTGAGCAAGGACGCCGTGCAGTCGGCACAGGCCGCAGCCCATCCCCAGGTGGCCCAGACGCCCGCGGACGCGGGCGACGCCGGTTACAGCAAGGACCTCAAGGCCCGCCACGTCAACATGATCGCCATCGGCGGCGCCATCGGCACCGGACTCCTCCTGGGCGCCGGCGGACGTCTGCACAACGCAGGCCCCGCACTCGCCCTGGCCTATCTGGTCTGCGGCGTCTTCGCCTTCTTCGTCGTCCGGGCGCTGGGCGAGCTGGTCCTGTACCGCCCGTCCTCCGGCTCCTTCGTGTCGTACGCGCGCGAGTTCCTCGGCGAGAAGGGCGCCTATGTCGCCGGCTGGATGTACTTCCTGAACTGGTCGACCACCGGCATCGCCGACATCACCGCGATCGCGCTCTACACGCACTACTGGAGCATGTTCACCTCCATCCCGCAGTGGGTGCTGGCGCTGATCGCCCTCGCGGTGGTCCTCGCGGTGAACCTGATCTCGGTGAAGATCTTCGGCGAGATGGAGTTCTGGTTCGCGATCATCAAGGTCGCGACCATCGTCGGCTTCATGCTGATCAGCGTCTTCCTGCTCGCCACGCAGCACAAGGTGGGCGGCCACACCCCCGGCCTGAGCATCATCACCGACAACGGCGGCGTCTTCCCGCACGGCGTGATGCCGGTCGTCCTGGTCATGCAGGGCGTGATCTTCGCCTACGCCGCCCTGGAGCTGGTCGGCGTGGCCGCCGGTGAGACCGCCGAGCCGGAGAAGGTCGTCCCGCGCGCGGTGAACTCGATCATGTGGCGTGTGGGCCTGTTCTACGTCGGCTCGGTCGTACTGCTCGCGCTGCTCCTGCCCGGTTCGGTCTACTCCGCCGACCAGAGCCCGTTCGTGACCGTGCTGTCCAAGATCGGTGTTCCGGCGGCCGGTGACGTGATGAACCTGGTCGTGCTGACCGCCGCCATGTCCTCGCTCAACTCCGGCCTGTACTCCACCGGCCGCATCCTGCGCTCCATGGCCATGGCCGGTTCCGCGCCGAAGTTCACCGCCCGCATGAACCGCAGCCAGGTCCCCTACGGCGGCATCCTGCTGACCTGCGCGGTCTGCGTGCTCGGCGTCGGTCTGAACTACCTGATGCCGAGCCAGGCCTTCGAGATCGTGCTGAACGTCGCCTCCCTCGGCATCATCAGCACCTGGGTGATCATCATGCTCTGCCACATGCTGTTCGTCCGCCGCGCCCGCGCGGGCCTGGTGGCCCGGCCGCACTTCCAGCTGAAGTTCAGCCCGGTCACGGAGATCGCCACGATCGTGTTCCTGCTGGTCTGCCTCGGCATGATGTGGAACGACCCCGACGTCGGCCGCAAGACCCTGTTCCTCATCCCGCTGATCGCCGTCATGCTGGTCGCCGGCTGGTTCGGAGTCCGCCGCCGGGTGGCCAAGAACGCCGACCAGGAGCTGGCCGAACTCACGAAGTAGCAGCTCAGAGCCACTGTCAGTGGCATCGCCTACGGTGGCGTCATGTCGGAGATCACGTATGTCCGGGGTGACGCCACCGTGCCGTCGGTCAAGGGCGCCCAGGTGATCGCCCATGTCTGCAACGACATCGGCGGCTGGGGCAAGGGCTTCGTCCTGGCGCTCTCCCGGCGCTGGCCGGAGCCCGAGGCGGCGTACCGCGCATGGCACCGCGACCGCGCGCGCAACGACTTCGGACTCGGCGCCGTCCAGCTGGTGCGGGTCGGCCCGCAGCTGTGGGTGGCCAACATGATCGGCCAGCGCGGCGTCAGAACCGGCAGCAAGGGCGCGCCGGTGCGCTACGAGGCGATCGACACCGCCCTCGGCCGCCTCGCCGACGAAGTGACCGAACTCGGCGCGTCCGTGCACATGCCCCGCATAGGCTGCGGCCTGGCGGGCGGGAAGTGGTCCCGCGTAGAGCCGCTCATCACCGAGCGCCTGGTGCGCCGGGGGATCGGGGTGACGGTGTACGACCACGGGGAGAGCGGGGGATGACCGTGCAGGCGGACACGACGGATGTGCTGGTGCTGGGCGGTGCCGGCGTGGACACGATCATCCGGGTCCCCGAACTGCCCTTGCCGTACGCCGACAGCTACATGATCGACTCCGGGATCCGCGCCCGTGCCGGGCAGACCGGCGACTTCGTCGCGCTGGGCCTGGCCGCGCTCGGTCTGCGCACCCACCACCTCGATCTGCTCGGCGACGACCCCGAGGGCGACCTGGTCCGCGCCCTGCACCGCGAGCACGGCATCGCCCTCACCGCGCTGCCCCAGCCGGCCGGGACCAAGCGGGCGGTCAACCTCGTCGCCCCGGACGGCCGCCGCCTGTCGCTGTACGACACGACCCGCGCCCGCCCCGGCGACCGCTTCCCCGAGGCGACCCTGCGCGAGCTGGCCACCGCGAGCCGGCATGTGCATGTGACGATCACCCAGCCGTGTGCCGACGCCCTTCCGGTCCTGCGCGAGACGGGTGTGCCGCTCTCCACGGACCTGCACGACTGGGACGGTGAGAACCCGTACCACGAGCCGTTCGCCTACGCGGCCGACGTCGTCTTCCTGTCGGCCGCCGCCCTGGCCGACCCCGAGCGGACCGTGCGGCGGATCGCCGAGCGGGGCCGGGCCGAGGCCGTCGTCGCCACCGCCGGTGCCGCGGGCGCGTATCTGCTGGCCGGCGGGGAGCTGACCCGGATACCGGTGGCGGAGCCGCCCGGGCCGGTGGTGGACTCCAACGGCGCGGGGGACGCCTTCGCCGCCGGGTTCCTCTACGGCCGCCTCGCGGGCGAGCCACCGCTCCGGTGCGCTCGGTACGGAGCGGTCGCGGGCGCGTACGCCTGCACCGTCCCGGCCTCCCGCGCGGACGCGATCACCCGGGCCGGCCTCCTGGAACAGGCCGTCGAGACGGAACAGCCGACCGGCATCGAGTGACCGGCCGGGCCCGAACGGTTGGCTGAAAGCGAGCGGTCGGCCGGGCCAGGACAGCCGGCCGGGACTGAGCGGTCGGCCGGGCTCGCGTTGCCGGCCCGGCCGAACCCATGAGGTGTCAGTGGCGGTGCGCGTCGTTCGTTGCCTCGATCTTCTTCCAGGACTTCGGCTGTGCCACCGCCGTGCCCGTCTTCACCAGGGCGCGGACGGCGGAAGCGGCCGGCTTGGACGGCTGGAACAGCCAGCTGTCGAACAGCGTCGCCAGCGGCTTGCCGGACACCTGCTCGGCGTACTTCTGGAAGTCGGCCACCGAGGCGTTGCCGTAGGCGTGCTCCTTCGGCCAGCCCTTCAGGATCGCGAAGAACGCGTCGTCACCGATCTCGTTGCGCAACGCCTGGATGGCGAGGGCGCCCCGGTCGTACACGGCGATGTCGAACTGCCCGTCCGGGCCCGGATCGCCGGGCCGGACCGTCCAGAACGCGTCGTCGGCCGGATGCGAGGCGTACACGTAGTCGGCGAGCTGCTGCGCGGTGCCCTCGCCCTCGTGCTCCGACCACAGCCACTGCGCGTACCGGGCGAATCCCTCGTTGATCCAGATGTCCTTCCAGCCCTTCAGCGACACGTAGTCGCCGTACCACTGGTGGGCCAGCTCGTGCACGATCAGGGAGGTGCTGGAGCCGTTCGCGAACTGCCTCGGGCTGTAGAAGACCCGGGTCTGCGTCTCCAGGGCGTACCCGGTGGTGGTGTTCGGCACATAGCCGCCCACCGAGCTGAACGGATACGGCCCGAAGTAGCCGCTCAGCCAGTCCACGATCTCCCCGGAGCGCTCCAGGCTGGCCCGCGCCGCCCCGTCGCTGTCGCCGAGGTCCTTGCTGTAGGCGTTGACGACAGGCACCCCGCCGTCGGAGGTGCCGGTGGTGATGTCGAACCTGCCGAGACCGAGCGTGGCCAGGTAGGTGGCCTGCGGCTTGTTCTCCCGCCAGTTGTAGCGGGTCCAGCCCAGCTTCGAACTCGTCGACTGGAGCGTACCGTTGGAGATGGCCTGGGTGCCGTCCGGCACGGCCACCGACACATCGTAGGTGGCCTTGTCGGTCGGGTGGTCGTTGCTCGGGAACCACCACCAGGCCGCCTCGGGCTCGTTGGCCGCCACACCGCCGTCGGGCGTGCGGTGCCAGGAGGTGAAGCCGTAGGCGCTCTTCGTCGACGGCACCCCGCTGTAGCGGACCACGACCGTGATCGACGCGCCCTTGGCCAGCGGAGTCTTCGGGGTGACGACCAGTTCGTGCTGGCCGGACGTCGAGAAGGACGCCTTGGCGCCGTTGACCCGCACCTCGCTGACGTCCAGCAGGAAGTCCAGATCGAAGCTGGACAGGTCCTGCGTGGTCTTGGCCAGGATCGTCGCCGTGCCCTGCAGCTGGTCCGTCTTCGGCTGGTACTGAAGCCTCAGGTCGTAGTGCGAGACGTCGTAGCCGCCATTGCCGTAGTACGGGTAGTAGGGATCGCCGATGCCCGGTGCGCCGGGGGAGTAGCTCGCGGCCGATGCCGGGATCGCCAGCAGGACGGAGGCCGCCGCCAGTGCGCCCGGCGCGATGATTCTGCGGTGCACGTCAGCTCCAAGTCGTCGGGACTGTCAGTCCGTTCGGAGTGGTCTGTTCGGAGCCTATTCAGTCCCTGGTGCTCCTGACCTGTCCATGGCACCTGCTGTCACACGATCGCCATTCAGCCGTCACGAGCCCCGTGTGGCCTTCTTCTGTACGGCAGTTGACCGGAGTACCGTCCGCGCATGCCGAAACGCACGCGCTTCACGATCTGGAGAACGCTCGTGACCGCGGCCGTCGCCACCCTGACGGCCGCCTTCCTCGCCCCGGCCGCCGCCCAGGCCGCGCCCCGCGAGAGCGAACCCGTCTACTCCTACGCCCATGCCATCCGCGAGTCCGTGTGGGTGGACACGGGCCTCGACGCGGACGGCGACGGACACGGCGACCGTGTCGCCGCCGACATCGTCCGCCCCGCCGAACCGGCCCGGCAGGGCCGCAAGGTGCCGGTCATCATGGACGCCAGCCCGTACTACTCCTGCTGCGGGCGCGGCAACGAGAGCCAGCGCAAGACGTACGACGCGCAGGGCCGTGTCGTCCAGATGCCGCTGTTCTACGACAACTACTTCGTGCCCCGCGGCTACGCCTTCGTCGGCGTCGACCTCGCCGGCACCAACCGCTCCGACGGCTGTGTCGACGTCGGCGGCCGCTCCGACATCCAGTCCGCGAAGGCGGTCGTCGACTGGCTGAACGGCCGCGCCAGGGCGTACACCAGCCGCACCGGCGGCACCCCGGTGAAGGCCGGCTGGACCAACGGCCGCACCGGCATGATCGGCAAGAGCTGGGACGGCACCATCGCCAACGGTGTCGCCGCCACGGGCGTCAAGGGTCTGAAGACGATCGTTCCGATCAGCGCCATCTCCTCCTGGTACGACTACTACTTCGCCCAGGGCGCCCCGCTCTACGACGGCGGCCCCGACGAGCTGGCCGGCTATGTCGAGAGCGCCGACGCGCAGGCCCACTGCGCGGCCGTACAGAAGAAGCTCGCCGACGGCAGCCCGCGCAGCGGCGACTGGACCCCGCTGTGGACCGAGCGGGACTACGTCAAGGACGCGGCCAAGGTGCGCGCCAGCGTGTTCGTGGTGCACGGCATGCAGGACCTCAACGTCCGCACCAAGCACTTCGGCCAGTGGTGGGACGCCCTCGCCCAAAACGGCGTCGAGCGGAAGATCTGGCTCTCCCAGACCGGCCACGTCGACCCGTTCGACTACCGGCGCGGTGCCTGGGTCGACACCCTGCACCGCTGGTTCGACCACGAACTCCTCGGCTACGACAACGGCATCGACCGCGCGCCGATGGCCGACATCGAACGCCACCCCGACCGGTGGGTCACCTCCGCCGCCTGGCCCCCGCACGGCACCCGCGCCGCCGTCCTGCACCCGGCCGCCGGCAGCCGGGCCGGCGTCGGCACCCTCGGCCTGCGCCCGGCCGCCGGCACCGAGACCTTCACCGACGATCCCCGGCTGAGCGAGACCGACTGGGCCGCGCACGTCACCGCCTCCACCCCGGAGAAGGCCGGCTTCCTCACCGCACCGCTCACCCATGCCGTGCGGCTGTCCGGCTCATCCAGGGTCACGGTCACCGCGACCCCGACCACGGCGTCCGCCCACCTGTCCGCCGTCCTGGTCGACATCGGCCCGGACACCATCCGTGACTACGCCGACAGCGCCGAGGGCATCACCACCCTCACCGACCGCACCTGCTGGGGCGAGAGCACGGCCGGGGACAGCGCCTGCTTCAAGGAGACCAAGGCCAGGACGGCCGCCGTCGACTACACCGTGGTCAGCCGCGGCTGGGCCGACCTCGGCCACTACGCCTGGCCGGCCAAGGGCGCCCCGCTCACCCCGGGCCGGGCGTACACGATCACCCTCGACCTCGCGGCCACCGACCACGTCGTTCCCGCGGGGCACCGGCTGGCGCTGATCGTCGCCGGCACGGACAAGGACCTCGTCGATCCTCCGTCCACCACGCCGACGCTGACCGTGGATCTCTCCCGTACGACGGCGAAGGTGCCGCTGGTGGGCGGTGCGGCCGCGTTCGACCGGGCCACCTCGGGCAGCGCCACGGCCCCCGCGCCGACGGTCCTGGACGGCCTCCGGGTGCCGCGCGCCGTCCGGCACATCCCGGCCGGCTGACCGCTCGGGCGGCCGGGACCACAGGCCCCGGCCGCCTGCGGTTGCGTGCGGCGGCGGTCCGGGATGGCCGGCCCCGGCGCCCGGCCGCGGGCCGCCCTGGGCCGGTCGCGCAGTTCCCCGCGCCCCTCGGGGGTTGCCATGCGGTCCGTCCGATCGCTCGGGTCGTCGGTAACGCCGCTCCGGCCCCCGGCGGGTCTGCGGAGGGGGCGTGCGGTGGCGGTCCGGGGTGACTGGTCCTGGTGTCCGGCCGCGGGCCGCCCTGGGCCGGTCGCGCAGTTCCCCGCGCCCCTCGGGGGTTGCCGTGCGGTCCGTCCTATCGCTCGGGAGCCGGGAAGCATCGACGCCGCCGGGAACGCCACCCCGTCCTGCCGCGACTGATCGCCCAAGCCGCCCGGAAACAACCCCCGCCCTCTGACCGCTCAAGCGGCGGGCAGCACCCCCGCCCGCCGCGACCGCTCAGCCTGCCGGAAATGCCAGCGCCGTCGCCTCCCGTGCGCATCCCCAGGCCACCGTGATGCCCGCCCCGCCGTGCCCGTAGTTGTGGACCAGTGTCCTTCCGTCCGGCAGGGGCCGGTGTTCCAGTCGTACCGCCTCGCGGGACGGCCGCAGGCCCACGCGGTGGGCGAGCGGCCGTGCCCCGGCGATCTCCGGGCGGACGGCGGCGCACCGGGCGATGATCGCCGCGGCGGTCGCCGGGTCCGGTTCCAGGGACCAGTCGTCCTCCTCGGCCGTGCCGCCCAGGAGCAGCCGGCCCGGCTGCGGAATGAAGTAGGTGGAGGCGGCCGAGGAGTGGTCGACCGCGGTGAACCAGCTGGTGACGCCCGGGTTCTCCACCACGACCAGCTGCCCGCGCACGGGACGCACCGCCGGGTCCGGCACCAGGGAACGCGCCCCGAGCCCCGTGCAGTTCACCACCACGGCGGCCGGCACGGCGGCCAGATCGGTCACCTCGCGGACCTCCACCGCGCCCCCCGCCTTCACCAGCCGCTCCCGCAGCCAGTCCAGATGCACCGGCATGTCGATCACCGGCAGCCGCGCCGCCAGCCCCCCGGCCACCGCCCGCAGCCCCGGCACCCGGCCCGCCCATGCGCCCAGCTCGTCCAGCCGGGTCCCGTGGTGGACGCCGTCCACCAGGCGTACCCCCGTCTCCTCCGGCCTCTCCGCCAGCTCCTCGTACACCGCGAGGGACTCCAGCGCCCAGGCGCCGGCCAGCGGCTCCGGTTCGATGCGGTACGGCCACCACAGACCGCCGGCGACCGCCGACGTCGTCCGCTCGGCCGGCTCCCGCGTCCAGACCCGTACCCGCCGCCCGGACTCGGCCAGCAGCACGGCCGTCGTCAGCCCGGCGATCCCGCCTCCGACCACGATCACTTCGTCACTCGGCACACTGTCCACGCCAGGACGATAGGCCCTGCCCGGCCGGTTGCGTCAGGCCGGGCGAAGGACGCGTCCCGCGGCGGTGACCGGCGGAGAAACGTGGCGGAGACGCGCGTGCGCCGCCATTAGGATCGGCGTCCTGATGACTGCCACACTCGTTGCCAAGAACCTCGCCGCCGGGCACGGCGACCGCTCCCTGTTCGCCGGGCTCGACCTGGTCGTCGCGCCGGGCGAGGTGATCGGGCTGGTCGGCGCCAACGGCGCGGGCAAGTCGACCCTGCTGCGCATGCTCGCCGGGCTGACCGCCCCCGAGCAGGGCGAGATCCGGGTCTCCCCGCCGGCCGCGACCGTCGGTCACCTGCCGCAGGAGCCGGAGCGCAGGCCGGGGGAGAGCGTCCGGGAGTTCCTGGCCCGCCGCACCGGTGTCGCGCAGGCCCAGCGGATCATGGACGAGGCCACCCAGGCGCTGGTCGACGGCGCGCCCGGCGCCGACGACGCCTACGCGAACGCCTTGGAGCGCTGGCTCGGTCTCGGCGGCGCCGACCTGGAGGAGCGCGCCGAGGAGATCGCCGACTCCCTCGGCCTGGCCGTCGGCCTGGACCAGCCGATGACCGCCCTCTCCGGCGGCCAGGCGGCCCGCGCCGGCCTCGCCTCCCTGCTCCTGTCCCGCTACGACGTCTTCCTGCTGGACGAGCCCACCAACGACCTCGATCTCGACGGCCTGGAGCGACTGGAACGGTTCGTGACCGGCCTGCGCGCGGGCACGATCGTCGTCAGCCACGACCGCGAGTTCCTCACCCGCACGGTCACCAAGGTCCTCGAACTCGACCTCGCCCAGCGGCAGATCAACCTCTTCGGCGGCGGCTACGAGGCGTACCTGGAGGAGCGGGAGGTGGCCCGCCGGCACGCCCGCGAGGACTACGAGGAGTACGCCGACAAGAAGGCCGCCCTCCAGGAGCGCGCCCAGATGCAGCGGTCCTGGATGGACAAGGGCGTGAAGAACGCCCGGCGCAAGGCGGGTGGCGACAACGACAAGATCGGCCGCAAGTTCCGCAGCGAGGCCAGCGAGAAGCAGGCCGCCAAGGCCCGGCAGACCCAGCGCATGATCGAGCGCCTGGAGACGGTCGAGGAGCCGCGCAAGGAGTGGGAGCTGCGGATGGAGATCGCGTCGGCCCCGCGCTCGGGCGCGGTCGTGGCGACGCTGCGGGACGCCGAGGTCCGGCGCGGCGACTTCGGCTTCGGACCGGTGTCGCTGGAGATCGACTGGGCGGACCGGATCGCGGTGACGGGGGCCAACGGCGCCGGGAAGTCCACCCTGCTCGGCGCGCTGCTGGGCCGGATCCCGCTCGACTCCGGCCACTCGGCCCTCGGTTCCGGTGTCCTGGTCGGCGAGGTCGACCAGGCCCGCAGGCTGTTCCACGGCCCCGAGAGCCTGCTCGACGCCTTCTGCGCGGCCGTCCCCGACACCGAACCGGCGGACGTCCGCACCCTGCTGGCCAAGTTCGGCCTGAAGTCCGGCCATGTGCTGCGCCCGGCCGCGACCCTCTCGCCGGGCGAACGCACCCGCGCCGCGCTCGCCCTGCTCCAGGGCCGGGGCGTCAACCTCCTCGTCCTGGACGAGCCGACGAACCACCTGGACCTGCCGGCC
Organism: Streptomyces sp. NPDC036984; assembly: GCF_055607665.1. Classification (NCBI taxonomy): domain Bacteria; kingdom Bacillati; phylum Actinomycetota; class Actinomycetes; order Kitasatosporales; family Streptomycetaceae; genus Streptomyces; species Streptomyces sp. NPDC036984. The sequence continues at coordinate 167,496 of NZ_JBVJRL010000016.1, read as the reverse complement.
ATCGAGCAACTGGAGTCGGCCCTCGACGCCTACGAGGGCACCCTGCTGCTGGTCACCCATGACCGGCGCATGCTGGACGCGGTCCGGGTGACCCGGCGCCTGGAGGTGGCGGACGGCAAGGTGACGGAGTGCTAGTCCCCGCGCGCGGCGGCTTCCTGCGCGGCCCGTTCGACCCGGCCGAGGTGTTCCGGGTCGTGGGGCGCCACATTCAGGCCGTCCGGCCGCTGCCCCACGGCCCCGTCGACGAGCTCGCGCACGATGTCCGCGTGTCCCGCGTGCCGCTGCGTCTCGGCGACCATGTGGGTGAGGATCCGGTGCAGCGTCGTCTCGCCCGGCGCGCCCGGCACCCGGCCCACCGCGTCCAGGGGAAGCGCCGCGATGGTCTCGTCGGCGTGGGCCCATGCCCGCCGGTACCGCCCGACGATGTCCTCCCGGGTCTCGTCGCCCCGCGCCCACAGGTCCGCGTCCGGTTCGGCGTCGCCGGTGATCCACAGGGGCGTACCGGGGAAGGGCCGGCCGAAGGTCGCGCCGAAGTACAGCGCCTCGGCGCCCGCCAGGTGCTTGACCAGGCCCAGCAGGTTGGTGCCGGTGGGCGTCAGGGGACGCCGGATGTCGTACTCCGGCAGGCCGTCGAGCTTCCAGAGCAGTACATCGCGGGCGTCCTGGAGATACACCTGCAGGTCGGCTTTGGGATCTGATCGCGTCATCCGACGAGTCTGACGATCAGGTGACCTTTTGGCACGGCTTTTTCGGCCACGCGCTTTCGTCCACGAACCTTGACCAGGTGCTTTGTCCACGGGCGTCCGTCCAGGGACCTTTGCCACAGGCTTTCGTCCCCCGGCTTCACGGGGCCGGGCCGGGCCCGGTGAGTCGCCCGGCCCGGCCCCGCTCGTCAGCGCTTCTTCGGGTCCAGCAGGCCCGCGCGGCGCAGCGCGTCCGCCATCGCGCTGTTGGCCGGCGCCGGGGCCTGCCGTCCGCCGCGGTCACCGCCACGGTCACCGCCGCGGCCCTGCCGCTGGCCACCGCCCTGCCGCTGGCCACCGCCCTGCCGCTGGCCACCGCCCTGCCGCTGCTGGGGCGGCCGGGCACCGCCGCCGCGCTGCTGCCGGCCGCCGCCCTCGCCCTGCGGGGCCGCCTCGTCGTCCAGACGCAGCGTCAGCGCGATCCGCTTGCGCGGGATGTCGATGTCCAGGACCTTCACCTTGACGATGTCACCGGGCTTCGCGACATCGCGCGGGTCCTTGACGAAGGACTTGGACATCGCCGACACGTGCACCAGACCGTCCTGGTGGACGCCGATGTCCACGAACGCGCCGAAGGCGGCCACATTGGTGACCACGCCCTCCAGGATCATCCCGGCGGACAGGTCGGAGATCTTCTCCACGCCCTCCTTGAAGGTGGCCGTCTTGAAGGCGGGACGCGGGTCGCGGCCCGGCTTCTCCAGCTCCTTGAGGATGTCCGTGACGGTCGGCAGACCGAAGGTGTCGTCCACGAAGTCGGCCGGGCGCAGCGAGCGCAGCGCGCCCGTGTTGCCGATCAGCGACGCCACCTCCTGGCCCGTGGTCTTCACCATGCGGCGGACCACCGGGTACGCCTCCGGGTGCACGCTGGAGGCGTCCAGCGGGTCGTCGCCGCCCCGGATGCGCAGGAAGCCCGCGCACTGCTCGTACGCCTTCGGGCCGAGCCGCGCCACCTTCTTCAGCTCGGAGCGCGACCTGAACGGCCCGTTCGCGTCCCGGTGCGTCACGATGTTCTCGGCGAGGCCGGCGGAGATGCCGGACACCCGCGCAAGCAGCGGGACGGACGCCGTGTTGACGTCCACCCCGACGCCGTTCACACAGTCCTCGACCACGGCGTCCAGCGAGCGGGACAGCTTCACCTCGGACAGGTCGTGCTGGTACTGGCCGACGCCGATCGACTTCGGGTCGATCTTCACCAGCTCGGCCAGCGGGTCCTGAAGGCGCCGGGCGATGGAGACCGCGCCGCGCAGCGACACGTCCATCTCGGGCAGTTCCTGCGAGGCGTACTGCGAGGCCGAGTACACCGACGCACCCGCCTCGGACACCATCACCTTGGTGAGCTTCAGCTCCGGGTGCTTCGCGATGAGTTCACCGGCCAGCTTGTCGGTCTCCCGGGACGCCGTGCCGTTGCCGATCGCGACCAGCTCGACCGCGTGCTCCTTGGCCAGCCGGGCCAGCTTCGCGAGGGCCTCGTCCCACTTGTTGGCCGGGACGTGCGGGTAGATCACGTCGGTGGCCACCACCTTGCCGGTGGCGTCGACCACGGCCACCTTCACGCCCGTACGGAAACCCGGGTCCAGGCCGAGTGTCGCGCGCGTGCCCGCCGGAGCGGCGAGCAGCAGGTCGCGCAGGTTCGCCGCGAACACGTTCACCGCCTCGTCCTCGGCGGCCGTGCGCAGCCTGAGGCGCAGATCGATGCCCAGGTGCACCAGGATCCGGGTGCGCCAGGCCCAGCGGACCGTGTCCGTCAGCCACTTGTCGGCCGGCCGGCCCCGGTCGGCGATCCCGAACCGGGCGGCGACGATCCCCTCGTACGAGGACGGCCCCTGCGTGGGTTCCTCCGGCTCCAGGACGAGGTCCAGGACCTCCTCCTTCTCGCCGCGCAGCATCGCCAGGATGCGGTGCGAGGGCAGCTCGGTGAACGGCTCGGCGAAGTCGAAGTAGTCGGCGAACTTGGCACCCGCCTCCTCCTTGCCCTCCCGCACCTTCGCGGCCAGCCGCCCGCGCACCCACATGCGCTCGCGCAGCTCGCCGATCAGGTCGGCGTCCTCGGAGAACCGCTCGGTGAGGATCGCCCGCGCGCCCTCCAGCGCGGCCTGCGGATCGGCGACGCCCTTGTCCGCGTCCACGAACGCGGCGGCCGCGGCCGGCGGTTCGACCGTCGGGTCGGCCAGCAGCCCCTCCGCGAGCGGCTCCAGACCCGCCTCCCGCGCGATCTGCGCCTTGGTGCGCCGCTTGGGCTTGTACGGCAGGTAGATGTCCTCCAGGCGCGCCTTCGTCTCGGCGCCCCGGATCCGGGCCTCCAGCTCCTCGGTGAGCTTGCCCTGCTCGCGTACCGACTCCAGGATCGCGGTCCGCCGCTCCTCCAGCTCCCGCAGATAGCGCAGCCGCTCCTCGATCGTGCGCAGTTGCGCGTCGTCGAGCATCTCGGTCGCTTCCTTGCGGTAGCGAGCGATGAAGGGCACCGTCGAGCCGCCGTCGAGCAACTCCACCGCGGCCTTCACCTGCCGCTCCCGTACGCCGAGCTCCTCGGCGATCCTGCCTTCGATGGACCCTGCTCCGAGGGACCCAGGTGTCGTCACGATCCGGTACCGCCTTCTCCACTCAAGGTTGCGCGGCAATTGTGGCAGGTGACACCGACAACCGGGGATCAGGGCGGCGCCCGGCGGGCCGCCGGGCCCGGCGTCAGGCCCGGCTCCCGCGCGTGGCGGAGGACGCTCCGCCGAACAACCGGGCGACCGCCCGGAACGGCAGCGTGACCACCGTGGCCACGGCCCCGCCGATTTGCCGCAGTACGTCTGCGATGGCACGGAACACGGATCCCTCTCCTCTCCGCCCGATCCCGGTGACCGGGCCGGAACCCGGGTACCTCGGCGCGCCGGCGTGGAACCCCGGATGGCCGAAAAGGTGGGAAGGGCGTCATTGCGGCCATCCCCGGGCCCGCGAACAATCGAGGCCATGGCACAGCGAACCGTGCTCATCACCGTCTTCGACGGCCTCCAGAGCCTCGACGTCACCGGACCCATGGAAGTCTTCGCCGGTGCCGAACAGCACACCCCCGGCTCGTACCGCATCCGGACGGCCTCCCTGGACGGCGGACCCGTACGCAGCTCCAGCGGACTGACCCTCGTACCGGACGGATCCCTGGCCGACGCGGCCGATCCCGACACCCTGCTGGTCCCCGGCGGGGCGGGCACCCTCGACCCGGACCCGCGGCTGGTGGAGTGGCTGCGGGTGCACGGCCCGCGGGCCCGGCGCCTGGTCTCCGTCTGCACCGGCGCCATCCCGCTGGCCCGGGCCGGACTCCTGGACGGCCGACGCGTCACCACCCACTGGGCGTACGGCGAGCAACTCGCCCGGGACCACCCCGCCGTCCGGGTCGACCCCGACCCGATCTTCGTCCGGGACGGACACGTGGCCACCTCGGCCGGGGTCACCGCGGGCATCGACCTCGCCCTCGCGCTGGTGGAGGAGGACCTGGGCCGCCAGGCAGCGCTGAGCGTCGCCCGCCACCTCGTGGTGTTCCTGCGCAGGCCGGGCAACCAGGCCCAGTTCAGCGCCCAGCTCGCCGCCCAGACGGCCCGGCGCGAACCCCTCCGGGACGTCCAGCAGTGGATCACCGAGCACCCGGACGCGGACCTCGGCGTCGAGGCGCTGGCCGCCCGCGCCGCGCTCTCCCCGCGCCACTTCGCCCGCGCCTTCCAGGCCGAGACCGGGATGACACCCGGCCGGTACGTCGACCGGGTCCGCCTCGAACACGCGCGCCGCCTGCTGGAGGACACCGGCGACGGCGTCGAGCGGATCGCCCGCGCCAGCGGCTACGGCACGCCGGAGGCCATGCGCCGCGCCTTCCTGCGCACCCTCGGCGCCTCCCCGGCCGAGTACCGCCGGCGCTTTCGCCCCGCACCCGTGACCTGATCCGCCGTCAGCGCCGCCCTGAGGAAAGGGAATCCCATGCAGATCGCCGTCGTCCTCTACGACCGCTTCACCGCCCTCGACGCCGTCGGCCCCTACGAGACGCTCGGCCGGCTTCCGGATTCCGAGACCGTGTTCGTCGCCGAGCGCACCGGGCCCGTCCGCACCGACACCGGGAACCTGGCGCTCACCGCCGACCGGACCCTTGCCGACGTACCGTCCCCGGACATCGTGATCGTGCCCGGCGGCCCCGGCCAGGCGCAGCAGATGGACAACCCCGTCCTGCTGGACTGGGTGCGCGCGGCCGACGCCACCAGCGTGTGGACCACCTCGGTCTGCACGGGCTCACTGCTGCTGGCCGCCGCCGGGCTGCTGCGGGGCCGCCGTGCCACCTCGCACTGGCTGGCCCTGGAGCAACTGCGCGGCTTCGGGGCCGAGCCGACGGGGGAGCGGGTGGTCGTGGACGGCAAGTACGTCACCGCGGCGGGCGTGTCGTCCGGCATCGACATGGGACTCACGCTGCTCGGCACCATCGCCGGGGACGACGTCGCCCAGTCCGTCCAGCTGTTGACCGAGTACGACCCCCAACCGCCGTACGACGCCGGTTCTCCGCGGAAGGCACCGGCGCACCTGGTCGAGAAGTGGCGTGCCGGGGCCGCTTCAGCCTGACGCGGTCACGGTCCAGGTGAAGCGTGGCTGCCTGCGCTCCAGGAACGCGGCGACTCCCTCCGCGGCGTCGCCGCTGCCGCGCGCCTGAGCGGTCCAGTGGGCGTCCCGGTCGGTGCGGCCGGCCGCGAACTCCTTGGCGGCGGCCTGGGTGAGCTGCGAGCGGGACACGAGGACCCGGGCCAGCTCCACGATCCGCTTGTCCAGTTCTCCCCCGGGCAGCACCTCGTCCACGAGGCCGGTGCGCAGCGCCCGCCCGGTGTCGATCAACTCGGCCGTGAACAGCAGGTACTTGGCCGTGGCCGGGCCGACCAGGGACACCAGCCGGCGGGTCGAGGAGGCCGGATAGACGATGCCGAGCCGTGCCGGCGTCACCCCGAACAGCGCCCCGTCCTCCGCCAGGCGCAGATCGCAGGCCGCCGCGAGCTGCGCCCCACCGCCGACGCAGTGCCCGCGCACCGCGGCGACGGTCGGCTTGGGGAACGCGGCCAGGGCCTCCTCGGCCGCCACCGCGAGGCTCTGTGCCTCCTCCGGCGAGCCCCGGAGCGTGGAGATGTCGGCGCCCGCGCAGAACGTGTCGCCCTCACCGGTCAGCACCAGCGCGCGTACGCCCGGGTCGGCTGCCAGCGTCTCCAGCAGCGGAGGCAGGGCCCGCCACATGGCCGCCGTCATGGCGTTGCGCTTGGCGGGATGACGGATGACCACGGTGGCGACGGAGTCGGTGACCTGGTGGGACAGCTGGGGCTCCATGCGGCGGATCGTATCGGAGGGCGTCTTCGCGGCCCGGGGCGGAGGGGCGAGGTGCGTCACGGCGTCCCGTGCTCCGGGGAGGCCGAACCCGTACAACCCGACTAGTTCGCGAACCGGCGCCCGGGCAACAGGAACAGTCCCGACCGCGACCGGGTCATACGCATTCGGTCAGAAACCGCTCGATACCCGCTGACTTGTGTTCAGGCATGCGGAACCGAGCGGATCGTTACCAACACTCGACGTGTGGTGACAATCGAGCGTGAGGGTGGCGACCGGACGATGGACAACCACGGGCGCGGGGACGACCCGAGCCCAGCGGGGAGCGGCGAACGGCCGCCGGATCCACTGCCGTACGAAGGCGTCTGGCGGTTCACCGCGGCGGCGGTGGACGCCTCTGTCCCGCAGGCCCGGCACGCGGTCCGGGACCTGCTGCTGCGCCAGGGCGTGCCGGTCTCCGACGACCTGGTCCACGGCCTGCTGCTGATCGTCTCCGAACTGGTCACCAACGCGGTCCGGCACGCGGCGCTGCTGTCGCCGACGCTGGCCCTCGAGGTCGCCGTCGGAGCCGAGTGGGTGCGGGTGTCCGTGGAGGACAGCCACCCCTACCGCCCCACCGCACTGGAGGCCGACCACGGTCAGACCGGCGGCCGGGGACTGCTCCTGGTCCGCGAGGTGGCCCGGGAGGCGGGCGGAGTGGTCGATGTGGAGCACACCGCGAGCGGCGGCAAGGTGATCTGGGCCGCCCTGCCGCTCAAGCCCGCGGCGCTCTCGTAACCGGACCGGGAAAGGGTCACCAGCCCGCGGACGGGCCCGTCAGCTCGCGGACCGCCGGGCGGGCCGCGTCCAGCACGGTCATGAACCAGGACGAGAACGGCTCCCGGGCGTGCCGCTCGGCCAGCTCGGCCGCCGTCACGAAGACGGTCGAGGCGACCTCCTCCGGGTCCGGCGTGAGCGGCGCCTGCACCAGACCGACGAACAGGTGGTTGTACTCCTGCTCCACCAGGCCCGAGACCGGGTCCGGGTGGTTGTAGCGGACCGTGCCGGCCTCGGCGAGCAGCGACGGCGACACGCCCAGCTCCTCGAAGGTGCGCCGGGCCGCCGCCGCGAACGGCGCCTCACCGGGGTACGGGTGACCACAGCACGTGTTGGACCACACACCGGGGGAGTGGTATTTGCCGAGCGCCCGCTGCTGGAGCAGCAGCCGGCCCTGCTCGTCGAAGAGGAAGACGGAGAACGCCCGGTGGAGCTGCCCGGGCGGCTGATGGGCGGCGAGCTTCTCCGCCGTACCGATCGTCACACCCTTCTCGTCGACCAGTTCCAGCAAAATCGCCTCTGCGGTGCCCTCCGACGAGCTGTGCGTCGCGGTGGCAGGTGTGATCGGCATACCCATCCTTCGCCTCGGTCTTCGCACCCCAAGTCTGCCGTACGGATCCGGCACTCCCGGCACGTCCACATGCCCGCGCGGCGCGGCACCGGAAGTCGGACCCGGTAGATCATCGTGCCCGGCGACCGCGGCCGGGAACCGTCCGAGGGTGCGCCGAACGGGAGTGCGTACGGTCAGTGGCACAGCCGCGCTTCGTGCTCCGCGTGGCCGCCCGGCTCCAGCTGGAACGTGCAGTGCTCCACGTCGAAGTGGTCGCCCAGGCAGCCCTGGAGCTCGTGCAGCATCTTCTCGTTGCCTATGGCGTTCAGCACCTCGGAGCTGACCACCACGTGCGCCGACAGCACCGGCATGCCCGAGGTGATCGTCCAGGCGTGCAGGTCGTGTACGTCCTCCACGCCGTCCAACTCCAGGATGTGCGCCCGGACCTCGGCCATGTCGACGCCCTTGGGCGCCGCCTCCAGCAGCACGTCCAGCGTCTCGCGCAGCAGCTTCAGGGTCCGCGGCACGATCATCACCCCGATGACCAGCGAGGCGACCGGGTCCGCCGCCTGCCAGCCGGTGGTCAGGATCACCGCCGCCGAGATCAGCACCGCCACCGAGCCCAGCGCGTCGGCCGCCACCTCCAGGAAGGCGCCGCGCACGTTCAGGCTCTCCTTCTGGCCGCGCATCAGCAGCACCAGGGAGACACAGTTCGCGACCAGGCCGACCAGGCCGAACCCGACCATCAGGGCGCCCCGGGTGGGCACCGGCTCGACGAACCGCTGGACCGCCTCGTACAGCACGTATCCGCCGACGCCGAGCAGCAGCAGACAGTTGGCCAGGGCCGCGAGTATCTCGGCGCGGGCGTAGCCGAAGGTGCGGTTGGTGCTCGGCGGCCGGTTCGCGAAGTGGATCGCCAGCAGGGCCATGCCGAGGCCCACCGCGTCGGTCGCCATGTGGGCCGCGTCCGCGATCAGCGCGAGCGACTCCGCGACCAGACCGCCGACGATCTCCACCACCATGACCGTGAGCGTGATGCCCAACGCGATCCGCAGCCGGCCCCGGTACGCGGCCGTGGCCGTACCCGTGGCCGGCGCGTGGGAGTGCGCGTGCCCGTGGTCGTGCCCTGCCCCCATGACTACCGCCTTCCGTGTGCCCTCCGGAAGGCCAGTCAACTACGGGCGGGGGGTATGGGGCAACGCGGTACTGAACACCGTTGTCATCTGCCCTGACCTGCGGAAACGTTCCGCAGGTCAGGGGTGGTCGGCCTGTTCGGTCAGCCGCCGTGGTGCAGCCGCCAGCCCGCCCAGGCCGACTCGACCATCTCCCGCACCCCGCGCCCGGCCCGCCAGCCGAGCGTCTGCGCGGCCCGCTCGGCCGAGGCCACCGCGCGCGGCGCGTCCCCCGGGCGGCGGCCCTCCACCACGGGCGCCCGGTGATCCCCGGTGACCTCCCCGATCACCGTGATCAGCTCGCGCACCGAGACGCCCTCGCCCCGGCCGATGTTCAGCGTCAGATCGCCCGCGGAGTCCTGGCCGGCGAGCCGCCGGGCCGCCGCCAGGTGGGCCTCCGCGAGATCGGCGACGTGGATGTAGTCCCGGATGCAGGTGCCGTCCGGCGTCGGATAGTCGTCGCCGAAGATCCGCGGGGCCTCGTCGCGGGTGAGCCGGTCGAAGACCATCGGCACGATGTTGAACACACCCGTGTCCGCCAGCTCCGGCGCCGCCGCCCCCGCCACGTTGAAATAGCGCAGGCAAACCGTGGAGATTCCGTGCGCCCGCCCGGCCGCCCGCACCAGCCACTCCCCGGCCAGCTTGGTCTCGCCGTACGGGTTCACCGGGGCGCACGGGGTGTCCTCGGTGATCAGGTCCACGTCCGGGTTGCCGTACACCGCCGCCGACGAGGAGAACAGCAGCCGGCCGATGCCCGCCTCCCCGACCGCGTCCAGCAGCGTGGCCAGGCCGCCCACGTTCTCCCGGTAGTAGCGGGTGGGCTGGGCCACCGACTCCGCGACCTGCTTGCGCGCGGCGAGGTGGACGACGCCCGTCACGTCGTACTCCGCGAAGACCCGCTTCAGCAGCGGCCCGTCGAGCGTCGAGCCCTGGACGAGCGGGACGTCCGCCGGGAGCCGCGCGGGCACGGCGGCCGACAGGTCGTCCAGCGCCACCACGCTCTCCCCGGCGCCCGCCATGGCCCGTGCCACATGCGCCCCGATGTATCCGGCTCCGCCGGTGATCAGCCACGTCATGGTCGCCCACCCTATGCCGAGCCGCCCGCTGTCCCGGTTGCCCGGGTCTGCCCCCATGGGTTTGTGGGCCGGGCCCCGGATCCCCGATGATGATCGCGGCAAAGGCCGGGGCAGCCCCCGTGGGCCGGGCCGTGAACGGCCGGTGAACACGGGCTCCGGCCCATCCGATAGCCTCTGCCGACATGCCGCCCGGGTGCCGCAGGCAGGGGCGCCCCACCACGCAGAAGACCGGCGCCCGCGCGCCGGCACCCAGGGAGTGAGTTCGGTTGTCGACCGCCATCGTCACCGGTCAGCCGGTGCCCGGATCGTCACTCGAGAACGATCTGCGGTCCCTCGGCTTCGACGTGCGTGTGGCCGCCGACGCCGCCGAGACGGAGGCCCAGCTCGCGGCCGTGCCGGCCGACCGGCGCGTGGCCCTGGTGGACGCCCGCTTCGTCGGGCACGTGCACGCGCTGCGCCTCGGCCTGACCGACCCGCGCTTCCCGCTCGCCGCCGTCCCGGGCGCCGTCACCGCTCAGCCGGCCGCCCGGCAGGCCCTCACCCGGGCCGTGGCCCGCGAGACCTCCGCGAGCGGCGGTACGGCCGCGGCCCGCGGAGCCGAGGGCGGCGCCCCCGCGCTCGCCGTGGACAGCCTCGCCGACCACGTCGCCGCCGCTCTCGACGCCGACGCCGACGGCGGCGCGGTGCACCGGCCCGAGCTGGGCAGCCTGGTCGCCACCGTGCCCGCCGACCCGCAGGCCCGCAACGAGGCCCGGCAGGCCGTCTCCGCCGTCGACGACGAGGCCGTACGCCTGAAGTCGGCCGTGAAGGCCCGCGACGGCTTCTTCACGACGTTCTTCATCAGCCCCTACTCGCGCTACATCGCGCGCTGGTGCGCCCGCCGCGGCCTCACCCCGAACCAGGTCACCACGGCCTCGCTGCTCACGGCCCTGATCGCGGCCGGCTGCGCGGCCACCGGCACCCGGGGCGGCTTCATCGCGGCCGGTGTGCTGCTCATCGCGTCCTTCGTCCTGGACTGCACCGACGGCCAGCTCGCCCGCTACGCCCTGAAGTACTCCACCCTCGGCGCCTGGCTGGACGCCACCTTCGACCGGGCCAAGGAGTACGCCTACTACGCCGGCCTCGCCCTCGGCGCGGCCCGCGGCGGCGACGACGTGTGGGCCCTCGCCCTGGGCGCGATGATCCTCCAGACCTGCCGGCACGTGGTCGACTTCTCCTTCAACGAGGCGAACGCCGGAGACCCTGCCGCCACCGCGAACACCAGCCCCACCGCCGCCCTCTCCGACAAGCTCGACAGCGTCGGCTGGACGGTCTGGGTGCGCCGCATGATCGTGCTGCCGATCGGCGAGCGCTGGGCGATGATCGCCGTCCTCACAGCGGTCACGACCCCGCGGATCACCTTCTACGCGCTGCTCATCGGCTGCGCCTTCGCGGCGACGTACACGACGGCGGGCCGGGTGCTGCGGTCCCTGACCCGTAAGGCGCAGCGGACCGACCGCGCGGCCAGGGCCCTGGCGGACCTCGCGGACAACGGCCCGCTCGCCCAGGCGCTGAGCCGCGTCGCGCTGCCCCTGCGGGCCCCGCTGGTCTCGGCGGTGACGGGCACCGCCGCGATCCTTCTCGCCGCCTGGCTCGCCCCCTACGGCAGCCGGGTGACCGTCGTGTGCGCCGTCTTCTACGTCGCCTTCGCCGCCCTCGCCGGCACCGCCGCCCGCCCCCTCAAGGGCGCCCTCGACTGGCTCGTCCCCCCGCTCTTCAGGGCCGCCGAGTACGGCACCGTCCTCGCCCTGGCGAGTAAAGCCGGGGTAAACGGCGCCCTCCCTGCGGCTTTCGGCCTGGTGGCCGCCGTCGCCTACCATCACTACGACACGGTGTACCGCATCCGCGGCAACGCCGGTGCGCCCCCGGCCTGGCTGGGGCGCACCATCGGGGGGCACGAGGGGCGGACGCTGCTCGTCACCGTGCTGGCCGCGGTGCTCACCGCTTCGCAGTTCAAGGTCGCGCTCACGGTCCTCGCCGTGGCCGTCGCCCTGGTGGTGCTCGTCGAGAGCATCCGCTTCTGGGTGTCCGCCCACAGGGGCGGCGCGCCCGCCGTACACGATGAAGGAGAACCCGCATGATCGGCCTCGTGCTGGCGGCCGGCGCCGGACGGCGTCTGCGCCCCTACACCGACAGCCTTCCCAAGGCTCTGGTGCCGGTGGGGCCCGCGGGCATAGAGGGCGAACCCACGGTTCTCGACCTGACGCTCGGCAACTTCGCCGAGATCGGGCTGACCGAGGTCGCGATCATCGTCGGCTACCGCAAGGAGGCCGTGTACGCGCGCAAGGCGGCGCTGGAGGCGAAGTACGGCCTCAAGCTCACCCTCATCGACAACGACAAGGCCGAGGAGTGGAACAACGCCTACTCCCTGTGGTGCGGCCGTGACGCCCTCAAGGACGGCGTGATCCTCGCCAACGGCGACACCGTGCACCCGGTCTCCGTCGAGAAGACGCTGCTCGCCGCGCGCGGCGAGGGCAAGAAGATCATCCTCGCCCTGGACACGGTGAAGAACCTGGCCGACGAGGAGATGAAGGTCGTCGTCGACCCCGAGAAGGGCATGACGAAGATCACCAAGCTGATGGACCCGGCCGAGGCCACCGGCGAGTACATCGGCGTCACCCTGATCGAGGGCGACGCCGCGCCGGAGCTGGCCGACGCGCTGAAGGCGGTCTGGGAGACCGACCCCCAGCAGTTCTACGAGCACGGCTACCAGGAGCTGGTCAACCGGGGCTTCCGCATCGACGTGGCGCCGATCGGCGACGTCAAGTGGGTGGAGATCGACAATCACGACGATCTCGCCCGTGGACGGGAGATCGCGTGCCAGTACTGACCCGGCTCATTCCCTCGCCGGTCGTCGTGGACATCCGCCCGGGTGCCCTGGACGACCTGGCCTGCGTCCTCGCCGACGAGCGCATCTCCCAGTCGGGCCGGCTCGCCATCGCGGTCAGCGGCGGCTCCGGCGCCCGGCTGCGCGAGCGGATCGCCCCCTCGCTGCCCGGCGCCACCTGGTACGAGGTCGGCGGCGGCACCATCGACGACGCGGTCCGGCTGGCGAGCGACATAAAGGCCGGCCACTACGACGCGGTCGTCGGCCTCGGCGGCGGAAAGATCATCGACTGCGCCAAGTTCGCGGCGGCCCGGGTGGGCCTGCCGCTGGTCGCCGTCGCCACCAACCTCGCGCACGACGGTCTGTGCTCCCCGGTCGCGACGCTGGACAACGACGCGGGCCGCGGCTCGTACGGCGTGCCGAACCCGATCGCGGTGGTCATCGACCTCAACGTGATCCGCGAGGCGCCCGTGCGATTCGTCCGGTCCGGCATCGGTGACGCCATCTCCAACATCTCCGCGGTCGCGGACTGGGAGCTGGCCAACCGGGTCAACGGGGAGAAGATCGACGGCCTCGCCGCCGCCATGGCCCGCCAGGCCGGCGAGGCGGTGCTCCGGCACCCCGGCGGCGTCGGCGACGACGGCTTCCTCCAGGTGCTGGCCGAGGCGCTGGTCCTCACCGGCATCGCCATGTCCGTGTCGGGCGACTCCCGCCCGTCCTCCGGCGCCTGCCACGAGATCAACCACGCCTTCGACCTGCTCTACCCCAAGCGGGCAGCCGCCCACGGCGAGCAGTGCGGCCTCGGCGCCGCCTTCGCGATGTACCTGCGCGGCGCCCACGAGGAGTCGGCGTACATGGCCGAGGTGCTGCGCCGGCACGGGCTCCCGGTGCTGCCGGAGGAGATCGGCTTCACGGTGGACGAGTTCGTCCGCGCGGTGGAGTTCGCCCCGGAGACCCGGCCCGGCCGCTACACGATCCTCGAACACCTCGACCTCAAGACGAACCAGATCAAGGACATCTACGCCGACTATGTCAAGGCCATCGGTAGCTGAACTCCGTCCGGTCGTCCACCCCGCGGGGGTGAAGGACCGGCGCAGCGGTGAGCACTGGGCGGGACGCCTCTACATGCGCGAGGTGTCCCTGCGCGTCGACCGCTACCTGGTGAACACCAGGGTCACGCCCAACCAGCTCACGTACCTGATGACCGTCTGCGGGGTGCTCGCGGCCCCGGCCCTGCTGGTGCCGGGGATCGCGGGCGCCGTGCTCGGTGTGGTCGCCACCCAGCTGTACCTGCTGCTGGACTGCGTCGACGGCGAGATCGCCCGCTGGAAGAAGCAGTACTCGCTCGGCGGGGTCTACCTGGACCGCGTCGGCGCCTACCTCACCGACGCGGCCGTCCTCGTGGGCCTCGGCCTGCGCGCCGCCGACCTGTGGGGCAGCGGCCGTATCGACTGGCTGTGGGCCTTCCTCGGCACCCTTGCCGCGCTCGGCGCCATCCTGATCAAGGCCGAGACCGACCTGGTCGGTGTCGCCCGGCACCAGACCGGCAAGCCGCCGGTGCAGGAGGCGGCCTCCGAGCTGCGCTCCTCCGGCATGGCGCTGGCCCGGCGGGCCGCCTCGGCGCTGAAGTTCCACCGGCTGATCCTCGGCATCGAGGCCTCGCTGCTCATCCTGGTCCTCGCCCTCGTGGACCAGGCCCGCGGCGACCTGTTCTTCACCCGCCTCGGTACGGCCGTCCTCGCGGGCATCGCGATGCTGCAGACCCTGCTGCACCTGGTGTCCATCCTCGCCTCCAGCAGGCTGAAGTGAGTGCGCCCATGAAGGTCGGCGCCGTCATCATCACCATGGGCAACCGGCCCGAGGAACTGCGGGCTCTGCTCGACTCGGTCGCCAAGCAGGACGGCGACCCGGTCGAGGTGGTCGTCGTCGGCAACGGCTCGCCCGTCCCGGACGTGCCGGAGGGTGTGCGCACCATCGAGCTGCCCGAGAACCTGGGCATCCCCGGCGGGCGCAACGTCGGCATGGAGGCGTTCGGGCCCAGCGGCCGCGATGTCGACATTTTGCTCTTTCTCGACGACGACGGCCTGCTCGCCCGGCACGACACCGCGGAGCTGTGCCGCGCGGCCTTCGCCGCGGACCCGCAGCTCGGGATCATCAGCTTCCGGATCGCCGACCCCGACACCGGTGAGACCCAGCGCCGGCACGTGCCCCGGCTGCGCGCCTCCGACCCGATGCGTTCCTCCCGGGTCACCACGTTCCTCGGCGGTGCCAACGCCGTGCGCACCCGCGTCTTCGCGGAAGTCGGCGGGCTCCCGGACGAGTTCTTCTACGCGCACGAGGAAACCGACCTGGCATGGCGGGCCCTCGACGCCGGCTGGATGATCGACTACCGGTCGGACATGGTGCTGTACCACCCGACGACCGCGCCCTCGCGGCACGCGGTCTACCACCGTATGGTGGCCCGCAACCGCGTCTGGCTCGCCCGCCGCAACCTCCCCGCCCTCCTGGTCCCGGTCTACCTGGGGGTCTGGCTGCTGCTCACCCTGCTCCGCCGCCCCTCGCGGCCGGCCCTGAGGGCCTGGTTCGGCGGATTCCGGGAAGGCTGGACGACACCGTGCGGTCCCCGCCGCCCGATGCGCTGGCGTACGGTGTGGCGACTCACCCGACTGGGCCGTCCCCCGGTCATCTGACAAGCTCGTCCCTGAGCGCCCGCGTACGGGCGCCGCACGACGAACTCGAACGCGAACCCGAAGACGAAAGTTTCCACACCTGTGAGTGAGACCACGCACGACGGCACGGTCGCGGTGACGGCCGCCCCGTCGCCCGACGAGGGACTGACGGCGGCCGAGCTCGCCGCCAAGTACGGGCTCTCCGTGAGCGGCGCCCGGCCCTCGCTCGTGGAGTACGTCCGTCAGCTGTGGGGGCGCCGCCACTTCATCCTCGCCTTCTCCCAGGCGAAGCTGACCGCGCAGTACAGCCAGGCCAAGCTCGGCCAGCTCTGGCAGGTGGCCACACCACTGCTGAACGCGGCCGTGTACTTCTTCATCTTCGGGCTGATCCTGCACGCCAGCCGCGGCATGTCCCAGGACGTCTACATCCCGTTCCTGGTCACGGGCGTCTTCGTCTTCACCTTCACGCAGAGCTCGATCATGTCGGGCGTCCGCGCGATCTCCGGCAACCTCGGCTTGGTGCGCGCCCTGCACTTCCCGCGCGCCTCGCTGCCGGTCTCCTTCTCGCTCCAGCAGCTCCAGCAGCTGCTGTTCTCGATGATCGTGCTGTTCATCGTGGCGGTCGGCTTCGGCAGCTACCCGAGCCCGTCCTGGCTGCTGATCGTGCCGGTGCTGGTGCTCCAGTTCCTGTTCAACACCGGGCTCGCGCTGATCGTTGCCCGCATGGGCGCCAAGACGCCGGACCTCGCGCAGCTGATGCCGTTCCTGCTGCGGACCTGGATGTACGCGTCCGGAGTGATGTTCTCCATCCCGATCATGCTGGAGGACAAGCCGCAGTGGATCGCGACGGTCCTGCAGTGGAACCCGGCCGCCATCTACATGGATCTGATGCGCTTCGCCCTGATCGACGGCTACGGCGCCGAGAACCTGCCCGACCACGTCTGGGCCGCGGCCGCAGGCTGGGCCGTGCTCTTCGCCGTGGGCGGTTTCGTGTACTTCTGGAAGGCGGAGGAGCGGTACGGCCGTGGCTGAGCAGAACGCCGAGCAGCACATCCAGGACCGGCGCCCGACGGTCATTGCGGACGACGTGCACATCGTCTACCGGGTCAACGGCGCCAAGACCGGCAAGGGCAGCGCGACGGCGGCCCTGAGCCGGATCCTCAGGCGAGGCTCCGACGACGCGGCGCGGGGCGTGCGCAAGGTGCACGCCGTGCGCGGGGTGTCCTTCATCGCCTACCGGGGCGAGGCCATCGGCCTGATCGGTTCCAACGGCTCCGGCAAGTCCACCCTGCTGCGCGCCATCGCGGGCCTGCTGCCCGCCGAGCAGGGCAAGGTCTACACCGACGGCCAGCCGTCCCTGCTGGGCGTCAACGCGGCCCTGATGAACGACCTCACCGGCGAGCGCAACATCATCCTGGGCGGTCTCGCCATGGGCATGTCCCGGGAGCAGATCAAGGAGCGCTACCAGGACATCGTGGACTTCTCGGGAATCAACGAGAAGGGCGATTTCATCACCCTGCCGATGCGCACGTACTCCTCGGGCATGGCGGCCCGGCTCCGTTTCTCCATCGCCGCCGCCAAGGACCACGACGTGCTCATGATCGACGAGGCACTCGCCACCGGTGACCGCAAGTTCCAGAAGCGCTCCGAGGAGCGGATCCGGGAACTGCGCAAGGAAGCCGGAACGGTCTTTCTGGTGAGTCACAACAACAAGTCGATCCGCGACACCTGCAACCGTGTGCTGTGGCTGGAGCGCGGTGAACTCCGCATGGACGGACCCACCGACGAGGTGCTGAAGGAATACGAGAAGTTCACGGGCAAGTAAACCCATTTCGGCCAGGGCCCCGCGGACGTCGTCCGGCGGGGCCCTGCGTCTGCAAAGGAAACGTCAACTCCGGCCGCTCTGAGGAATCTTGGAGCCAATCGGTGTGTTGTTGTGATGTGCAGGACACCCCGACGGTCGGTGCTGCGTTGTACAACGTAAGCTGTACCGGTGCCGGAAAGCGGCAAGTGGGGCGATAATGCGCGACACCCTTCGCCGGGGCGGCCCCGCGCAGTACCGGGCGGCGTGTCCGAAATAGTGTGTATTGGGTCGGCAGTGTAGAACGGGAGATGTGACGGCAATGGCTACGGAAACTCCCCTGCTCACCGCAGCATGTGCCGTCCCCGCCCCGGGCAGCGCCCGATGACGGCCGCCGACACGGCGCCCGACCTGGAACGCGCCACGCTGGCCAAGGCCGCGAGCGAGAACTTCCCCGTCGCCCCCTTCTTTCTGCCCCGGGCCTGGCGCGACGACCTCATGGCCGTCTACGGCTTCGCCCGTCTCGTGGACGACATCGGCGACGGCGACCTCGCCCCCGGCGGAGCCGACGCCCGCATCCTCGGCGTGTCGGCCACCGAGGCCGAGGACCGGCTGGCCCTCCTCGACGCCTTCGAGGCCGACCTGCGCCGCGTCTTCGACGGCACCCCGCACCACCCGCTGCTGCGCCGCCTCCAGACCACCGTCCGCCGCCGCGCCCTCACCCCCGAACCGTTCCTCGGACTGATCGCCGCCAACCGCCAGGACCAGCTCGTCACCCGGTACGAGACCTACGACGACCTTCTGGCCTACTGCGAACTGTCCGCCAATCCCGTCGGCCGCCTCGTCCTCGCCGTCACCGGCACCTCGACCCCCGAGCGGATCCGGCTGTCCGACGCCATCTGCACGGCCCTCCAGATCGTGGAGCACCTCCAGGACGTCGCCGAGGACCTCGGCCGTGACCGGATCTACCTGCCCGCGCAGGACATGAAACGCTTCCACGTCCAGGAAACGGACCTCTCCGCGAAAACCGCGGGCGCATCGGTGCGCGCCCTGGTTGCATACGAAGCACAACGCGCCCGCGATCTGCTGGATGAGGGCGCCCCCCTGGTGGGTAGCGTCCACGGCAGGCTCAAGCTGCTGCTCGCGGGATTCGTGGCGGGGGGAAAGGCGGCGATCCGGGCGATCGCCGCCGCCGAATACGACGTACTTCCCGGCCCGCCCAAGCCCGGCACGGTCCAGTTGCTGCGCGAGGCGGGCGTGATCCTGCGAGGAGAGGGGTGATCCGGACCGTGGATTCTCCGCCGCACGTGTCCGCACCGGTACTCGCCGCCTACAGCTACTGCGAGGCCGTCACCGGGCAGCAGGCCCGTAACTTCGCGTACGGCATCCGGTTGCTGCCGAATGCAAAGCGCCGCGCCATGTCGGCGCTGTACGCGTTCTCCCGGCGCGTGGACGACATCGGCGACGGCGACCTGGCCGACGAGGTCAAGCTGGCCCGGCTGGAGGACACCCGGGCGCTGCTCACCCGGATCCGCGACGGCGAGGTCGAGGAGGACGACACCGACCCGGTGGCCGTCGCCCTCAGCCATGCCGCGCGCGCCTTCCCGATCCCGCTCGGCGGCCTGGACGAGCTGATCGACGGCGTCCAGATGGACGTGCGCGGGGAGACCTACGAGACCTGGGACGACCTGAAGGTCTACTGCCGGTGTGTCGCCGGTGCCATCGGACGCCTCTCGCTCGGCGTGTTCGGCACCGAACCCGGGGCCCGCGGCGCCGAACGCGCGGCCGAGTACGCCGACACGCTCGGCCTCGCTCTCCAGCTCACCAACATCCTGCGCGACGTCCGCGAGGACGCGACGGGCGGCCGTACCTATCTGCCCGCCGACGACCTCGCCAAGTTCGGCTGCTCGGCCGGATTCCACGGGCCGACCCCGCCGGACGGTTCGGACTTCGCCGGCCTCGTCCACTTCGAAGTGCGGCGCGCCCGGGCCCTGTTCGCCGAGGGCTACCGGCTGCTGCCCATGCTCGACCGGCGCAGCGGCGCCTGTGTGGCCGCGATGGCCGGCATCTACCGCCGGCTGCTGGACCGCATCGAGCGCGACCCGGAGGCCGTGCTGCGCGGCCGGGTCTCGCTGCCCGGACACGAGAAGGCCTACGTCGCCGTGCGCGGCCTGTCCGGACTCGACACCCGGCACGTGACCCGGCATGTCTCCCGGCGTGCCGTCAGGAGGCGCGTCTGATGGAGGTCACCGAACCAGACGGCATGCGACAGGCAACCCTCCGCTGCGGCGTGGCGTCCCTGACTGCGACGGCCGGGCGTGCACCGTTCAACCAGCACGCTCGGCACGCACGGAAGGACGCACGATGAGCGACGGCTCACCCCCCGCACCGGGGCACGCCGGCACCCCGCGGACGGCAGGCCGCACCGCGGTCGTGGTCGGTGGCGGACTCGCCGGCGTCACCGCGGCGCTCGCCCTCGCCGACGCGGGCATCCGGGTCACCCTGCTCGAAGGCAGGCCCAGGCTGGGCGGCCTCGCCTTCTCCTTCCAGCGCGGCGAACTGACCGTCGACAACGGCCAGCACGTCTACCTGCGTTGCTGTACCGCCTACCGCTGGTTCCTCGACCGGATCGAGGGCGCGGCGCTGGCACCGCTCCAGGACCGCCTGGACGTGCCCGTCGTCGACGTCACCAAGCCCGAGGGCCGGCGGCTCGGCAGACTGCGGCGCGACCCGCTGCCCGTCCCCCTCCACCTGGGGCGCAGCCTGGCCGCCTATCCGCACCTCTCGCTCGCCGAGCGTGCCGCGGTCGGGCGGGCCGCGCTCGCGCTGAAGGGGCTCGACCTCGGCGATCCGGCCCTGGACACCCAGGACTTCGGCAGCTGGCTGGCCGCGCACGGCCAGTCGGCACGCGCCGTCGAGGCCCTGTGGGACCTGGTCGGGGTCGCCACCCTCAACGCGGTCGCGGGCGACGCCTCGCTGGGGCTCGCCGCGATGGTGTTCAAGACCGGTCTGCTGTCCGACCCGGGCGCGGCCGACATCGGCTGGGCCCGCGTCCCGCTGGGCGAACTGCACGACCGGCTGACCCGCAAGGCGCTCGACTCCGCGGGCGTCCGTACCGAGGTCCGTACACGCGTCACCTCCGTCTCCAACAACGGGAACGGAGCCTGGAGCGTTCAGGTTCCCGGAGAGACGCTTTCCGCCGACGCGGTCGTCCTCGCCGTACCCCAGCGCGAAGCCCACGAACTGCTGCCGACCGGCGCCCTGGACGCGCCCGAGCGGCTGCTGGAGATCGGCACCGCGCCGATCCTCAACGTCCATGTCGTCTACGACCGCAAGGTGCTCGCGCGGCCCTTCTTCGCCGCCCTCGGCACCCCCGTCCAGTGGGTCTTCGACCGCACACACGCCTCCGGGCTCGGCGAGGGGCAGTACCTGGCGCTGTCCCAGTCGGCCGCGCAGGACGAGATCGACACGCCGGTCGCCGACCTCCGCGAGCGCTATCTGCCCGAGCTGGAACGGCTCATCCCGGGTACGCGCGCGGCCGAGGTGAAGGACTTCTTCGTGACCCGGGAGCGCACGGCCACGTTCGCCCCCGCCCCCGGCGTCGGGCGGCTGCGGCCCGGCGCCCGCACCAAGGCCCCCGGCCTCTACCTGGCCGGAGCGTGGACCGCCACCGGGTGGCCCGCGACCATGGAGAGTGCGGTCCGCAGTGGAGTGAGCGCGGCCGACGCCGCGCTCGGCGCCCTGGGCCGGCCCCGCCCCCGCCACCTCTTCGAGTTCGAGGAGGCGGCCTGATGTCCGATGGGCAGGCGGACGGCTCCCGCACCCCCGGTACCGCAACAAGAGGAGAGACTGTGCCCACTGTGCCCCCGGCCGCGACGCCCGCTCGGAGGCCCGCGGTGGACGTGACCGCGCTTCTGGAGCGCGGCCGGACCCTGGCCACGCCGGTGCTGCGCGCGGCCGTCGACCGCCTGGCGCCGCCCATGGACACCGTCGCCGCCTACCACTTCGGCTGGATCGACGCCGCCGGCAACCCCGCCGACGGCGACGGCGGCAAGGCCGTCCGCCCCGCGCTCGCCGTGCTCTCCGCCGAGGTCACCGGCGCCGCACCCGAGGTGGGCGTCCCGGGCGCGGTCGCCGTCGAACTCGTGCACAACTTCTCGCTGCTGCACGACGACCTGATGGACGGCGACGAGCAGCGCCGGCACCGCGACACCGTCTGGAAGGTGCACGGCCCCGCCCAGGCCATCCTGGTCGGTGACGCCCTGTTCGCCCTCGCCAACGAGGTCCTGCTGGAACTCGGCACCGTCGAGGCCGGCCGCGCCACCCGCCGGCTGACCACGGCCACCCGGGCCCTGATCGACGGTCAGGCCCAGGACATCTCCTACGAGCACCGCGACCGCGTGAGCGTCGAGGAATGCCTGGAGATGGAGGGCAACAAGACCGGCGCCCTGCTCGCCTGCGCCTCCTCCATCGGCGCGGTCCTCGGCGGCGCGGACGACGCCACCGCCGACGCGCTGGAGCGGTACGGCTACCACCTCGGCCTCGCCTTCCAGGCCGTGGACGACCTGCTCGGTATCTGGGGCGACCCGGAGGCCACCGGCAAGCAGACCTGGAGCGACCTGCGCCAGCGCAAGAAGTCCCTGCCGGTGGTGGCCGCGCTCGCGGCCGGCGGCTCCGCCTCCGAGCGGCTCGGCGAGATCCTCGCGGCCGACGCCAAGAGCAGCGACTTCGACACCTTCTCCGAGGAGGAGTTCGCGGCCCGCGCCGCCCTCATCGAGGAGGCCGGCGGCCGTGAGTGGACGGCCGAGGAAGCGCGCCGTCAGCACACCATCGCCATCGAAGCCCTCGACGCCGTCGACATGCCCGACCGGGTGCGGGACTCCTTCACGGCGCTCGCCGACTTCGTCGTCGTACGAAAGAGATGATCCCTATCGGCTCGATTCGCCGCGCGTAGTCGCCGGCCGGTGTCACACGACCCAGGACACCGGCCGACGGCGGACCCACAGCAGCACGACTCGCACGACTGCACGAAGGGGAAGCCATGACAGCGACGACCGACGGAAGCACCGGGGCGACCTTGCCGTCCCGAGCTGCCGCGGCCAGCGACACCACCCTCATCACCATCCCCGAGGCGGCCGGGGTACAAGAAGCCGCCGCACGCGCCGCACGGCGCGCCACCGACTTCCTGCTCGCCGGCCAGGACGCCGAGGGCTGGTGGAAGGGCGACCTGGAGACCAACGTCACCATGGACGCCGAGGACCTGCTGCTCCGTCAGTTCCTGGGCATCCTGGACGAGGAGACCACCCAGGCCGCCGCGAAGTTCATCCGCGGCGAGCAGCGCGAGGACGGCACCTGGGCCACCTTCTACGGCGGGCCCGGCGAGCTGTCCACCACCATTGAGGCATACGTCGCCCTGCGGCTGGCCGGCGACGCGCCTGAGGCACCTCACATGGCCCTGGCCGCCGCCTGGATCCGCGAGCGCGGCGGTATCGCCGCCGCCAGGGTCTTCACCCGGATCTGGCTCGCGCTGTTCGGCTGGTGGAAGTGGGAGGACCTGCCCGAACTCCCGCCGGAGCTGATCTACTTCCCCTCCTGGATGCCGCTCAACATCTACGACTTCGGCTGCTGGGCCCGGCAGACCATCGTCCCGCTCACCATCGTCTCGGCCAAGCGCCCGGTGCGCCCCGCGCCCTTCCCGCTGGACGAGCTGCACACCGACCCCGCCCAGCCCAACCCGCCGAAGCCGCCCGCCCCGCTGGCCAGTTGGGACGGCGCCTTCCAGCGCCTGGACAAGGCGCTGCACCAGCTGCGCAAGGTCGCCCCGCGCAGACTGCGCCGGGCCGCGATGAACTCCGCCGCCCGCTGGATCATCGAGCGACAGGAGAACGACGGCTGCTGGGGCGGTATCCAGCCCCCGGCCGTGTACTCGATCATCGCCCTGCACCTGCTCGGCTACGACCTCCAGCACCCGGTGATGCGCGAGGGCCTCGCCTCGCTGGACCGTTTCGCCGTCTGGCGCGAGGACGGCGCCCGGATGATCGAGGCCTGCCAGTCCCCGGTGTGGGACACCTGTCTCGCCACCATCGCCCTCGTGGACGCCGGTCTGCCCGTCGACCATCCGCAACTGGTCAAGGCGGCCGACTGGATGCTCGGCGAGGAGATCGTCCGGCCCGGCGACTGGGCCGTGAAGCGTCCGCACCTTCCGCCGGGTGGCTGGGCGTTCGAGTTCCACAACGACAACTACCCGGACATCGACGACACCGCCGAGGTCGCCCTCGCGCTGCGCCGGGTGCGGCACCACGACCCCGAGCGCGTGGACCGGGCGATCGGCCGGGCCGTCCGCTGGAACCTGGGCATGCAGTCGAAGAACGGCGCCTGGGGCGCCTTCGACGTCGACAACACCAGCCCGTTCCCGAACCGGCTGCCCTTCTGCGACTTCGGCGAGGTCATCGACCCGCCGTCCGCGGACGTCACCGCGCACGTCGTGGAGATGCTCGCAGCAGAGGGCCTGGCCAACGACCCGCGCACCCGGCGCGGCATCGACTGGCTGCTGGCCGAACAGGAGCCGGACGGCTCGTGGTTCGGCCGCTGGGGCGTCAACTACATCTACGGCACCGGTTCCGTGGTGCCCGCGCTGACCGCGGCCGGCATGCCCGGCTCGCACCCGGCGATCCGGCGGGCCGTGGCCTGGCTGGAGAGCGTCCAGAACGACGACGGCGGCTGGGGCGAGGACCTGCGCTCCTACAAGTACGCCAAGGAGTGGAGCGGCCGCGGCGCCTCCACCGCCTCGCAGACCGCGTGGGCGCTGATGGCGCTGCTCGCGGCCGGGGAGAAGGGCTCCAGGGCCGTGGAGCGCGGCGTCACATGGCTGGCCGAGACCCAGCGGGAGGACGGCACCTGGGACGAGCCGTACTTCACCGGCACCGGCTTCCCCTGGGACTTCTCCATCAACTACCACCTGTACCGGCAGGTGTTCCCGCTCACCGCGCTCGGCCGGTACCTGCACGGCGACCCCTTCGAGCGGAAGCTGCTCGCCCCGGCCGAGAAGGCCGCCGCGCGGGCCACGGGGAGCTGAATTGAGCAACCAGCCCGTCCCGGCCCCGCTGCTGATCGCCTGCGCGCTCGGCATCGAGCACCTCGCCCTGCGCACCGGCGACCGCAGCGGTGCCGGCGGGCCGGTGACGTTCCTCCGTACGGGCATGGGCCCCCGCGCGGCGGAACGCTCCGTCACCCGGCACCTCGCCGGTCCGGCGGCGGCCGGGGCGGCCGTCCTGGCCACCGGCTTCTGCGCCGGGCTCGCCCCCGGGATGCACCCCGGCGATCTGGTCGTCGCCGAGGAGACCCGGGACCCGCGCGGGACCGTCCCGTGCGTGGGCACCGAACTGCTGGTCAAGGAACTCGCGCGCCTGCTGCCCGGGCGCACGGTGCACACCGGCCCGCTCACCGGCTCCGACCACGTCGTCCGGGGGCCCGAACGGACCGATCTGCGCGCCACCGGCGCGATCGCGGTCGACATGGAGTCCGCGGCCACGCTTCTGACCGCCGTCCGCACCGGCGAGCGCCCGGTTTCGGCTGTCCGGGTGGTCGTGGACGCCCCGGAACACGAGCTCGTCCGGATCGGCACGGTGCGCGGTGGAATATCGGCTTTCCGCGTTCTTCGTTCCATCCTTCCTGCATTTTTCGAATGGCACCGTTCTTTGCTGCTCCCCCGGAGGTGAGCCAGATGGCCATGCCGTTGCGCCAGTCCATCAAGGTCGCTACATACCTGGCTGAACAGAAGCTGCGCAGGCGGGACAAGTTTCCGCTCATCGTCGAGCTGGAACCGCTCTTCGCCTGCAATCTGAAGTGCGAGGGCTGCGGCAAGATCCAGCATCCGGCCGGTGTGCTCAAGCAGCGCATGCCGGTCGCCCAGGCCGTGGGAGCGGTGCTGGAATCCGGTGCGCCCATGGTGTCCATCGCCGGTGGCGAACCGTTGATGCACCCTCAGATCGACGAGATCGTGCGGCAGTTGGTGGCCAAGAGGAAGTACGTCTTCCTGTGCACCAACGCCCTGCTGCTGCGCAAGAAGATCGACAAGTTCACGCCCTCGCCCTACTTCGCGTTCGCCGTGCACATCGACGGGCTGCGCGAGCGGCACGACGAGTCCGTTGCGAAGGAGGGGGTCTTCGACGAGGCGGTGGAGGCCATCAAGGAGGCCAAGCGGCGCGGCTTCCGGGTGACCACCAACTCCACCTTCTTCAACACCGACACCCCGCAGACCATCATCGAGGTGCTCAACTTCCTCAACGACGACCTCAAGGTCGACGAGATGATGATCTCGCCCGCCTACGCCTACGAGAAGGCGCCCGACCAGGAGCACTTCCTCGGCGTCGAGCAGACCCGTGAACTGTTCAAGAAGGCCTTCGCGGGCGGCAACCGCAGGAAGTGGCGGCTCAACCACTCCCCGCTCTTCCTGGACTTCCTGGAGGGCAAGGTCGACTTCCCGTGCACCGCGTGGGCGATCCCGAACTACTCGCTCTTCGGCTGGCAGCGCCCCTGCTACCTGATGAGCGACGGGTACGTGCCGACGTACCGCGAGCTCATCGAGAAGACCGACTGGGACAAGTACGGCCGCGGCAAGGACCCGCGCTGCGCCAACTGCATGGCGCACTGCGGCTACGAGCCGACCGCCGTCCTCGCCACCATGGGCTCCCTGAAGGAGTCGCTGCGGGCCATGCGCGAGACCGTCTCCGGAAACCGGGAGTGAGGCCATGACCGCCGTGCCCCTGGGCGTTCCCGAGGTACCGGCCCGTCCGGTCGCGCCGCGGCGGCGGTCGCGGCAGATCCACGTCGGGCCGGTGGCGGTCGGGGGCGGAGCCCCGGTGTCGGTGCAGTCGATGACCACGACCCGCACGTCGGACGTCGGCGCCACCCTCCAGCAGATCGCCGAACTCACGGCGTCCGGCTGCCAGATCGTCCGCGTCGCCTGTCCCACGCAGGACGACGCGGACGCCCTCGCGACCGTCGCCCGCAAGTCGCAGATCCCGGTGATCGCGGACATCCACTTCCAGCCGAAGTACGTGTTCGCGGCCATCGAGGCCGGCTGTGCGGCGGTCCGCGTGAACCCCGGCAACATCAAGAAGTTCGACGACCAGGTGAAGGAGATCGCGCGGGCCGCCAAGGACCACGGCACGCCGGTCCGGATCGGCGTCAACGCGGGTTCCCTGGACCGGCGGCTGCTGAAGAAGTACGGCAAGGCGACCCCGGAGGCGCTGGTCGAGTCGGCGCTGTGGGAGGCGTCGCTCTTCGAGGAGCACGACTTCCGGGACATCAAGATCTCGGTCAAGCACAACGACCCGGTCGTGATGATCGAGGCCTACCGGCAGCTCGCCGAGCAGTGCGACTACCCCCTGCACCTGGGGGTCACGGAGGCGGGACCGGCCTTCCAGGGCACGATCAAGTCGGCCGTCGCCTTCGGTGCCCTGCTCTCCCGGGGCATCGGCGACACCATCCGCGTGTCGCTGAGCGCGCCGCCGGCCGAGGAGGTCAAGGTCGGCATCCAGATCCTGGAATCCCTGGGCCTGCGGCAGCGGCGGCTGGAGATCGTCTCGTGTCCGTCCTGCGGCCGGGCCCAGGTGGACGTGTACAAGCTCGCCGAGGAGGTCACCGCGGGCCTGGACGGCATGGACGTACCGCTGCGGGTCGCGGTGATGGGGTGTGTGGTCAACGGTCCGGGCGAGGCCCGCGAGGCCGACCTCGGGGTTGCCTCGGGCAACGGCAAGGGGCAGATCTTCGTCAAGGGCGAGGTCGTCAAGACCGTCCCCGAGTCGAAGATCGTGGAGACCCTCATCGAGGAGGCCATGAAGCTCGCCGAGCGGACGAGCTCCCCGGACCAAGTGAGTTGAGGCAAGGCACGGACCGAGAGGGGGCCCAGCGTGACGATTCTGGAGAGCATTCGGGGACCACGCGACCTGAAGGCGCTGTCCGAGGCGCAACTCGGCGAACTGTCCGAGGAGATACGTGAGTTCCTGGTACAGGCGGTGTCGAGGACCGGCGGTCACCTCGGCCCCAACCTGGGCGTGGTGGAACTGTCCATCGCGCTCCACCGGGTCTTCGAGTCACCGGTCGACCGCATCCTGTGGGACACCGGCCACCAGAGCTATGTGCACAAACTGCTGACCGGCCGTCAGGACTTTTCGAAGCTGCGCGGCAAGGGCGGCCTGTCCGGCTACCCCTCGCGCGAGGAGTCCGAGCACGACGTCATCGAGAACAGCCACGCCTCCACCGCCCTCGGCTGGGCGGACGGCCTCGCCAAGGCCCGTCAGGTGCAGGGCGAGACCGGCCATGTGGTCGCGGTCATCGGTGACGGCGCGCTGACCGGCGGCATGGCCTGGGAGGCGCTGAACAACATCGCCGCCGCCAAGGACCGGCCGCTGATCATCGTCGTCAACGACAACGAACGCTCGTACGCGCCCACCATCGGCGGCCTCGCCGACCACCTCGCCACCCTGCGCACGACCGACGGCTACGAGAAGGTCCTCGCCTGGGGCAAGGACGTGCTCCAGCGCACTCCGGTCGTCGGCAACACGCTCTACGAGTCCCTGCACGGCGCGAAGAAGGGCTTCAAGGACGCCTTCGCCCCGCAGGGCATGTTCGAGGACCTGGGCCTGAAGTACCTCGGCCCGATCGACGGCCACGACCTCGAGGCCGTCGAGTCGGCCCTGCACCGTGCGAAGCGCTTCCACGGTCCGGTCCTGGTCCACTGCCTCACCGAGAAGGGCCGCGGCTACGAGCCGGCCCTCGCGCACGAGGAGGACCACTTCCACACCGTCGGCGTGATGGACCCGCTCACCTGCGAGCCGCTCGCCCCGTCCAAGGGGCCCTCCTGGACGTCGGTCTTCGGCGACGAGATCGTGAGGATCGGGGAGCAGCGCGAGGACGTCGTCGCGATCACGGCGGCCATGCTGCACCCGGTCGGCCTCGGCCGGTTCGCCGAGCGCTTCCCGGACCGGGTCTGGGACGTGGGCATCGCCGAGCAGCACGCGGCCGTGTCGGCGGCCGGGCTCGCCACCGGCGGGCTGCACCCGGTCGTCGCCGTCTACGCCACCTTCCTCAACCGCGCCTTCGACCAGCTGCTGATGGACGTCGCCCTGCACCGTTGCGGGGTCACCTTCGTCCTGGACCGGGCCGGCGTCACCGGCGTGGACGGGGCCTCCCACAACGGCATGTGGGACATGTCGATCCTCCAGGTCGTCCCCGGGCTGCGGATCGCCGCACCGCGCGACGCCGACCAGCTGCGCGCCCAGCTGCGCGAGGCGGTCGCCGTGGACGACGCGCCCACCCTGGTCCGCTTCCCGAAGGAGTCCGTCGGTCCGAGGATCCCGGCGCTCGACCGGGTCGGCGGCATGGACGTCCTGCACCGCGCCGAACGCCCCGAGGTGCTGCTGGTGGCCGTCGGCGTGATGGCACCGGTGTGCCTCCAGGCCGCCGAGCTGCTCGAAGCCCGCGGCATCGGCTGCACGGTGGTGGACCCGCGGTGGGTCAAGCCGGTCGACCCCGCGCTGCCCGGCCTCGCGGCCGCCCACCGCCTGGTGGCCGTGGTCGAGGACAACAGCCGCGCCGGGGGCGTCGGTTCGGCCGTGGCCCTGGCCCTCGGGGACGCCGACGTGGACGTGCCGGTACGGCGGTTCGGCATCCCGGAGCAGTTCCTCGCCCACGCCAAGCGCAGCGAGGTGCTGGCCGACATCGGCCTCACGCCCGTCGAGATCGCCGGGCGGATCAGCGCGAGCCTCGCGGTGCGGGACGCCGAGAGCGCGGAAGGAAGTGCCGAGGAAGGCCGTACAGCGTCTGCGGCGCCGTCGGGGCCGGTCGCGCCCACGCGGCGGTAGCCGCACATCGACATGGCCCCCGCCCCTTCGGGGCGCCGACAAGGAGAGTGAATGACCACCGAGTTCGACCTCGGCGCCCTGCTCGCCGAGCGCGGCGCCGAACGCTACGGGCTGCACGCGAAGTACCTCAACCCGCAGCTCCCGCGCATGCTGCACACCATCGGCTTCGACAAGGTCTACGAACGGGCCGAGGGAGCGCACTTCTTCGACAAGGACGGCAACGACTACCTGGACATGCTCGCCGGGTTCGGGGTGATGGGTCTGGGACGCCATCACCCGGTCGTCCGCAAGGCGCTGCACGACGTCCTGGACCTGAGCCTCGCCGACCTCACCCGCTTCGACTGCCAGCCGCTGCCCGGCCTGCTCGCCGAACGGCTGCTCGCGCACAGCCCGCACCTGGACCGGGTGTTCTTCGGCAACAGTGGCACGGAGGCGGTCGAGACGGCCCTGAAGTTCGCCCGGTACGCCACCGGCAGGCCCCGCGTCCTCTACTGCGATCACGCCTTCCACGGCCTGACCACCGGCTCGCTGTCGGTCAACGGCGAGACCGGCTTCCGCGACGGCTTCGCCCCGCTGCTGCCCGACACCGCCGTACCGCTCGGCGATCTGGACGCGCTGGCGCGGGAGTTGAAGAAGGGCGACGTGGCCGCGCTGATCGTGGAACCGATCCAGGGCAAGGGCGTGCACGAGGCACCGCCCGGTTACCTGCGGGCCGCCCAGGAGCTGCTGCACAAGCACAAGGCGCTGCTCATCGCCGACGAGGTGCAGACCGGCCTCGGCCGTACCGGCGACTTCTACGCCTACCAGCACGAGGACGGCGTCGAACCGGACCTGGTGTGCGTGGCCAAGGCCCTCTCCGGCGGCTATGTGCCCGTCGGCGCCACCCTCGGCAAGGACTGGATCTTCAAGAAGGTCTACTCGTCCATGGACCGGGTGCTGGTGCACTCGGCGAGCTTCGGCTCCAACGCGCAGGCGATGGCGGCCGGCCTCGCGGTGCTGTCGGTCATGGAGAACGAGCAGATCGTCGCCGGGGTGCGCAGGAGCGGGGAACTGCTCAAGTCCCGGCTCACCGCGCTGATCGACACATACGAGCTGCTCGCCGACGTCCGCGGCCGGGGCCTGATGATCGGCATCGAGTTCGGCCGGCCGTCCTCGCTGAAGCTGCGCAGCCGCTGGACCATGCTCCAGGCGGCCCGCAAGGGCCTGTTCGCCCAGATGGTCGTCGTACCGCTGCTCCAGCGGCACCGGATCCTCACCCAGGTCTCCGGTGACCACCTGGAGGTGATCAAACTCATCCCGCCGCTGGTCATCGACGAGGCCGACGTGGACCGGTTCGTGGACGCCTTCACCGCGGTGATGGACGACGCGCACGGCGGGGGCGGCCTGATGTGGGACTTCGGCAAGACCCTGATCAAGCAGGCGGTGGCGAACCGCTGACCGTGGTCGTTCACAGCGTCAGGACGAGGACGAAGGGGTAGCCCAGTCCGATCGTGCCCAGCAGGGCTCCCGTCACCGCGGTCCACAGCCGGCCGACGCCACGGACGGCGTGGTGGACGCCCATCAGGCCGAAGGTGACGGCGAGCCCGCCGGCGATGAGCATCACGGGCAGCAGGCCGAGCGTGAGCGTCGGCCAGACGCCCGCCGCGGCCACGATCCCGAGGACGAGTGCGGTGGGACCGAGGGCACCGGCGGGTGTGTCGGCTCGGTCGGGCGTGGTGTGCGCAGGCATGAGACCCCCTTATTTGAACGTGTTCAAATCCTGGTCGTGATCGTAGCAGGGGGCGGCGAAGGGCGCAGGAGCGGTGTCGCGCAGCGAAGAGCGCGGGATCCGGCCGGGCCCGGGTGGGCCGGGTTTGCCTCTGAGGCAAGAAAATTGCCGTACAGGCAAGGATCCGGCTCAATGGAGGCATGAACGCCTCAGACGCCGCGCCGTCGCCGGCTCCGGACGACGCGCTGCCCGCCGTCGCGCCGCAGTTGCGCGCCCTGCGCCGGCGCGCCGGCCTCACGCTGGAGGCCGCGGCCCGCACGGCCGGGCTCTCCCCGGCCCATCTCTCCCGTCTGGAGACAGGGCAGCGTCAGCCGTCGCTGCCGATGCTGCTCGCGCTCGCCCGTGTCTACGGTACGACCGTCTCGGAGCTGCTCGGCGAGACGGTCGCCGACCGGGACGCGATCGTGCGGGCCGCCGACATGGAGCCGACCCGGGTGGGCGGGTGGACGTACGTCCAGGCCGGGGCGCCCGGCCGTGGCATGCAGGCCCTGCGGGTGCGCGTGCCGTACGGCTCGCAGGGCGACATCGTGCGCGTCCATCCCGGCGAGGAGTGGCTCTACGTCCTCAAGGGGCGCCTGCGTCTGCGGCTCGGCGACACCGCGCACCTGCTCGGGCCCGGTGACAGCGCGCACTTCGACTCGCTCACCCCGCACCGCCTCGCCGCCGAGGACCACGACGGCGTGGAGCTGCTGTTCGTCCACACCCTGCTCCAGAGCCCCACGGCCACGCTGTGCCTGGGCCCGCTGAACGGAGAGCTGCCATGAGCGACTTCGAGACCAAGTTCCCCCGCTCCCTGTGGATCCGGCTGATCATCTACATCGCCCTCGGCCACGTCCTGGCCGCGTTCCTCTACCTGCTGTTCGCGGTGGGCGGCAAGGGCTGACGCGGCCGGACGGGGTGGCAGGATGTGCGGATGCCCGTGCCCCCTGACCCGCCCGGCTCACCGGTGCCGGTCGTCCCCGCCGCCGGCCGGCGACCGGCCGAGGAACAGGACGGGTCGAACGTCATGTGCAGACCGGCGAGCGCCGGGCCCGGGCGGAGGTTCTCCTCGACGATCCGTTCCAGTGGCCGGACAGCTCGATCGGGGCAGCCTGGACGGGCTGCTGACAGGCTCTCGGGTCAGTCCAGCAGGCGTTCGCGCAGCCGCTCCCGGGAGGCGGGGGAGAGGCCGAGGCCCTGGGTCAGGTAGGTGTCGACGCCGCCCCAGGTCTCCTCGATGCTCGCGAACGCCGCCTCCAGGTACTCGACGCGCGCGTCGAAGAGCGGGTCGAGCAGCTCCATCACCTCGGGGGTGTAGGCGGTCTCGGCGCTGCCGCTGCGACGGACCTTGTAGCGGCGGTGCTTGGCGTTGGACTCCAGGTAGTCGGCGACGATCGCCTCGCGCTCCACGCCGAGGGCGAGAAGTGTCACGGCTATCGAGATGCCCGCACGGTCCTTGCCGGCCGCGCAGTGCATCAGCGCGGGCACGCTGTCCCCGGCGAGCGCGTGCAGCACCCGCGAGTGCTCGGCGGTGCGCTGCCTGATGATCTGCCGGTACGAGGCGATCATCCGGGCCGCGCCCTTGCCGTCGTCCAGGATTGAGCGCAGCTGGTCCAGGTCGCCGTCGCGGACCATCTTCCAGAACTCCGCGCCGTCCGCCGGGTCGCTCAGCGGCAGGTTCACATTCCGCACGCCGGGCAGCTCGACGTCCGGGCCCTCCAGCCTCTGGTCGGCGGCGTTGCGGAAGTCGAAGATCGTGTGCAGGTCCAGGGAGGCGAGGAAGGCCGCGTCCTGCGCGGTGGCGTGCGCGAGGTGGCCGCTGCGGAACAGCACTCCGTGGCGCACCCGCCGCCCGTCCACGGTCGGTAGTCCGCCCACATCGCGGAAATTGCGCACTCCGGCCAGCTCGGGCTCGGTCGACGGGACCTGCTGCGTCACGGGGGCTCCTCCCGGTCGGTTGCGTCGGCGCGGCTCGCCGACGGGCGCTCAGTCGACCATACGGCATCGATTTCCTCGGGCAATGAGTTGTCCACAGGCATTGTCAGGGGGTCCGCAGCCCTCGATGATGTTGGCACTTGAGCGGATCTGTTGGCACCTGTGAGGTCTCGATGGTGGACATCGCCGAAGACGGTCGTACCTGGCTCCTGTCGGGGCCCACCAGCAGCTATGCCCTGCATCTCACCGAGGCGGACGAACTGCTGCACCTCCATTGGGGTCCGCGGATCGCGCTCGCGGACGCCGAGGCCCTGGCAGCGCACCCGCTGCCCGGCTACCGGCCCTTCGAATCCCCCCTCGACGGCCGCGAGGAGTACCCCGTCGAGGGCGGAACCCGCTTCGTCCGCCCCGCCCTGTCCGTCCGCACCGAGGAGCGGCGCGGCACCGAGTGGCGCTTCGTGTCGTACGACACCGAGAGCGGGGCGGAGGGACTGCGGCTGCGCTTCGACGACGACGGTGCCGCGATCACGCTGCACTACCGGATGCGCGGGGATGTGGTCGAGCGCTGGGCGACCGTCGAGAACGGCGGACACACGCGCGTGGAGCTGCTGCGGGCCGACGCGGCCACCTGGACCCTGCCCGACCGCGAGGGCTGGCGGCTGTCCCAGCTGCACGGCCGGTGGGCCGCCGAGTCCCGGCTCACCACCGCTCCCCTCACCTACGGCGAGAAGATCATCGGCAGCCGCCGCGGCCACACGGGCCACCAGCACCTGCCCTGGGTCGCCCTGGACACCGACGCCACCGAGGAGCGCGGCGAGGTCTACGGCTGCGCGCTCGGCTGGTCCGGTTCGTGGCGGATCGCCGTCGCCCAACTCCCGGACGCACGCGTGCAGATCACCGGAGGCGCCGGCTATGACGACTCCGGCCTGCTGCTCCTCGACCCGGGGGAGTCCTACACCAGCCCCGTCTTCGCCGGCCTGTGGAGCGACGGCGGCTTCGGCGGCGCGAGCCGCACCTGGCACGCCTACCAGCGGGCGCACGTCATCCCGGACGCGGAGCGGGACCGGCCCGTGCTGTTCAACTCCTGGGAGGCGACGTACTTCGACATCTCCGAGGAGCAGCAGGCCGCCCTCGCTCGCCGGGCCGCCGAGATCGGTGTGGAGCTGTTCGTGGTGGACGACGGCTGGTTCGGCGCCCGCACCAGCGACCGCGCCGGCCTCGGTGACTGGACGCCCAACCCCGACCGCTTCCCGCACGGGCTCAAGCCCCTCGCCGACCAGGTGCACGGCCTGGGCATGCAGTTCGGCATCTGGGTAGAGCCCGAAATGGTCAACCCGGACAGCGACCTGTACCGCGCCCATCCCGACTGGGTGCAGTACCAACCGGGACGAAGGAGGTCGGAGCTACGCAATCAGCTCGTCCTCAACCTCGCCCGTGAGGACGTGCAGGAGTACCTGTGGGGGCAGCTGGACGCGCTGCTCTCCAGCGCCCCGATCGACTATGTGAAGTGGGACTTCAACCGCTGTTTCACCGACGCCGGCTGGCCCGGTGAGCCGTACCCGCAGCGCCTGTGGGTGGACCACGTCCGCGCCCTGTACACCCTGCTGGACCGGCTGCGCGCCGCACACCCCGGGGTTGCCTTCGAGTCCTGCTCGGGCGGTGGCGGCCGGATCGACCTCGGCGTGATGAGCCGCACCGACCAGGTGTGGACCTCCGACAACACCGACCCGCTGGACCGGCTCGCCATCCAGCACGGCTTCACGCAGATCCACCCCGCGCGCGTGATGGCGGCCTGGGTCACCGACAGCCCGAACACCCAGCTCAACGGCCGGGTCAGCACGCTGCGCTTCCGCTTCGTGAGCGCGATGGCGGGCGTCCTCGGCGTCGGCGGCGACCTCACCGAGTGGACGGCCGAGGAACTGGCCGAGGCCCGGCGGTGGGTGGAGCTCTACAAGGAGATCCGGCCGATCGTGCAACGCGGGGAGCTGTACCGGCTGCGGCCCCCGACGGGCGGCTTCAGCGCCGTGCAGTACATGCGGGGGGAGGAGGCCGTGGTCCTCGCCTGGCTCCAGGCGCAGAGCTACGGCGAGCCGGTGCCGGCGGTGCGGCTGCGCGGACTCGACCCGACGGCGTCGTACGAATGCCGCGAAACGGGCGAAGTGTACCGAGGTGTGGTCCTGCTGCATCACGGACTGCGTACAGGACTCAAGGGTGACCTGGATGCGACGGTTCTCCGACTCCGCCGCATCTGAGCCGTCTGTCTGAATTGCTGCCTTCGGACCAACTGGCTGGGAAATAGGGCGTCGTGGCGGAAGGTCGCGTGAGCAGCGTCATATCCGTGACCGAGCGTCGCGCGTCATGTCCACGTAATAAGCCCACGGAAAAGGGAAATCAGACGGTGGACGGTGCGGGAATTCACGCTGGGTGACCATGAATTCCCGTAACCGATCACCCGAAACCCGAACAACGGGAACCTGCTGCTTGTTTCCGTACGTCTTGCTCGCTTACGTTCGCCACCAATCCGGACGGAACGCCGAATCCTGCCGCCGCCCGGAGTCCCCACATCCATGACCCGCGTTCGGCAGGAGCGGGGGACCCACCAGGTACGACTGCCTGTCCCGGTCTCCGCGACAGGCTAGGGGTGCAGCCGTGCGCGCACGGCCGGGCAGCTCCAGCCCGAACCCGACAGCTGACCTCGCAGGCGCCGGAGAGGAATGCGCCATGCCCGCGAAGGGTAAGCACCGACGTCCCAAGACCCCGCGTTTTTCCCGCTCCATCGCCGTCGCCGGAACCGGTGGCGCCGCCTTGGCCCTTCCGCTTCTCGGGGCCACCGGAGCGCACGCGGCCACCCCCGCGCAGGCGGTTACCGGAAAGGCCGTGCAGTCCCTTCCGGGCACGGTGAAGAAGGCCACCGCGCAGACGAATGCGACGGTGCGCACCTACACGGTGAAGTCCGGCGACTGCCTGGCGGCGATCGCCGACCAGCAGCACGTCGGCGGTGGCTGGCAGCGGCTCTACGACGACAACCGGCAGGCCATCGGCGACAACCCCGGGCTGATCCACCCGGGCCTCGAGCTGACGCTCGGCAAGAAGGCCGCGCCGGCCCGCACCGAGTCCGCCGCCCCGAAGCCCTCGGCCGCCCCGAAGTCCTCGCCCGCCCCGAAGTCCGCGTCCGCGCCCAAGTCCCCGGCGGCCAAGCCGGCCGCCGTCACCGCGCAGACCGCCGCCACCGGCTACACCCTCCCGGTGGCCGGCGCCACCATCGGCACCGCCTACCACGTGGCCGGCAGCATGTGGTCCAGCGGCTACCACACCGGCGTCGACTTCGTCGTACCCACCGGCACCTCCCTCAAGGCCGTCGCCGCGGGCACCGTCGTCTCCGCCGGCTGGGGCGGCGCGTACGGCAACCAGGTCGTCATCAAGCTGAACGACGGCTACTACGCCCAGTACGCCCACCTCTCGCAGCTCTCCGTCTCGGCCGGCCAGACCGTGACCGCGGGCCAGCAGATCGGCCTGTCCGGCGCCACCGGCAACGTGACCGGCCCGCACCTGCACTTCGAGATCCGCACCACGCCGGACTACGGCTCCGACATCGACCCGGTGGGCTACCTCCGCCAGCACGGCGTCGCCGTCGGCTGACGCCCGCTCGCTTCACCACCTGCCTGACACGCCGCCGAAGGCCGGACCCCGATCCCCGGGTCCGGCCTTCGGTGTGCCGACAGCCGTATTCCTGAATTGCAAATTCTTTAAGAGTGTCTCATCTCACCGTTCGTCAACCCCGCCTTACGGTCGCGTAAGTCACATCCGAAGGTGAATCATGGTCCGACGTGGCAGACGATTCGAAGAATGACAACAGATCAGTGATCGGGTCGTACGTGGCGGTGGGGGACAGCTTCACCGAGGGCGTCGGCGACCCCGGGCCCGACGGGGCGTTCGTGGGCTGGGCCGACCGGTTCGCGGTACTGCTCGCCGACCTCCGCCCCGAAGGCGACTTCCAATACACCAACCTCGCCGTGCGCGGGAAGCTGCTGGACCAGATCGTGGCCGACCAGGTCCCGCAGGCCGTCGACATGGCCCCCGACCTCGTGTCCTTCTGCGCGGGCGGCAACGACATCATCCGCCCGGGCACCGACCCCGACGAGGTGGCCGAACGCTTCGAGCGCGCCGTGGCCCGGCTGACCGAGGCCGCGGGCACGGTGATGGTGACGACCGGCTTCGACACCCGCGGCGTCCCCCTCCTCAAGCATCTGCGCGGCAAGATCGCCACCTACAACGGGCACGTCCGCGCCATCGCCGACCGGTACGGCTGCCCCGTGCTCGACCTGTGGTCCCTCAAGTCCGTGCAGGACCGCAGGGCCTGGGACAGCGACCGGCTGCACCTCTCGCCCGAGGGGCACACGCGGGTGGCGCTGCGGGCCGGGCAGGTTCTCGGCCTGGACGTCCCGGCCGACCCGGAGCAGCCGTGGCCGCCGCTGCCGCCCCGGGGCACCCTGGACGTCCGCCGCGACGACGTCCAGTGGGCCCGCGAGTACCTCGTCCCGTGGATCGGGCGCCGGCTGCGCGGCGAGTCCTCCGGGGACCACGTGACCGCGAAGGGCACGTTGTCGCCGGACGACATCAAGATGCGGATCGCCTCCGTGGCCTGACGCCCCGCCGTCCGCGCCCCGGACCGCGCACGCGCGCGATCCGGGGCGCACACGCGCGCGTGCTCAGCGCTCCCGCTCGGTCAACGCCGTCCGGTCCAGGCCCAGTTCCCGGGCGAGGGCGTCGTCCACCCACTCCTGCGCCCGGGACCGCGGCACCGCGCCCGGGTACGACGTGAGCTGCACCGCCAGCCCGTCCAGCAGCGCGGTCAGCCGCAGCGCCGCACCCGAAGGGTCCGCGCACACGAACTCGCCGGCCGCCACGCCCTCGGCGATGACCTCCGCGATCGCCGCCTTCCACTGCCGGTCCAGCCCCCGGCTGACCTCCCGCAGGGCGGGCTCGCGCAGGGCCACGGCCCAGCCCTCGATCCACAGCCGCCAGCCCTTGGCCTGCCCGGTCGGCGCGTACCAGCGCACCGCGGCCCGCAGTCGGCGCAGCGCGGTGGTCCGCCGCCCCAACAGCCTGCGCAGGTGCGCGAGGTCGTCCTCGGCCGCGTACGCGAACGCGGCGGCGACCAGCTTCTCCTTCGTCGAGAAGTGGTACAGCACCAGCGCGTTGCTCACACCGAGGGCCGAGGCCACGTCGGCGATCCTGACCGCCGCCACGCCCCGCGCCTCGATCTGCTCGATGGCGGCCCGCAGCAGTTCCTGCCGCCGCTCCGCCACGCTCAACCGCACTCTCGCCACGCGGTCACCCTAGTCGCTGCACCCGGTGCCACCGAAGTCGTGCGCCGGCCCCACGTCACACACACCCGCGCCGACCGCCGGCCCGGGCGGGCGGGGCCGCGGCCGGAGCGAGCGGAGCGCGCCCGGTCACCGGTACCACCCGAAGCGTTCCGCGATCACCGGCAGCCGGTCGGTCACCAGGGCGTGCGCCGCCGCCCGCGGGGTCGTACCGTCGGCCTCCGCCCGGTCGAGCACCAGGCCGACCAGGGCGCGCATGGAGCGCCGGAGGTACCCGAACGCCTCCTCGGCGTCCGCGCCGATGTCGCCGAACAGGGTCCACCACCACCAGGCGTTCGTCCCGGAGTTGACCACCACGTCCGGCAACACCGTCACCCCGCGCGCGGCCAGCAGCGCCTCCGCCTCGGGTACGACGGGCATGTTGGCGGCCTCGACGATCCAACGGGCCCGGATCCGCTCCTGGTTCCCGCGGTCGACCGCGTACGACACGGCGGCCGGCACCAGCACCTCCGCCTCCGCGGACAGCCAGGCGTCGCCGGGCAGTTCGCGGTCGCCGGGGCCCAGCACACCGCGGTCGAGGGTGCCGTAGCCGTCCCGCGCCGCCAGCAGCGCCTCGACGTCGAGCCCCGCCGGGTTGGCGATGGTGCCCTTGATGTCGGCGACGGCCACCACCGTCAGGCCGGCGCGCGCGAGGAAGCGCGCGGTGGCCCCGCCCATCGTGCCGAGACCCTGCACGGCGACCCGCGTGCCCGCGTACGGCACCGCCGCCCGGTCCAGGGCCGCCAGTACCGACTCGGCGACCCCGCAGCCCCCGGCCAGCTCGTCCAGGCCGATGCCGTCCACCTCCACCGCGAAGGCGTCCGCGAGCCGCTGCCGGGCCGCCGACTCGTCGTCGAGCAGCGGATACACCGCCTGGACGGAGGAGACCAGGCCCGCCTCGGCCGCCGCGCGGTCCACCAGCTCCTGGGTGAGGCCCAGATCCTCGCCGGTGGTCCAGAAGCTCTCGATGTACGGCCGCATCGCGCGCAGATACCGGACGAGGAGCCCGTAGGCCCCCGGGTCCCGCGGGTCGCAGTCGATGCCGCCCTTCGCGCCGCCGAGCGGGATGTAGCGGCCCGCGGGGTTGTAGTGCAGGGCCTCCTTCATCGTCATGCCGCGGGCGAGTCCGGCCACCTCCTCCAGCGTGCAGCCGGGCCGCATGCGCAGCCCGCCACTGGCCACGCCCCGCACCAGCCGGTCCACGACCAGGAAGCCGTGGCGGCCGGTGACGTGGTCGGTCCAGACGAGCGACATCAGGGGGGCGGTCATGGGGTCTCCCGGGAGGTGATCACTGAGTCGCGCGTCAGTGTTCGGGGCGGGTGCGGCCTGCGTCAACGTGCTGAGTCGCTGTTCAGCAAGGTGTGCCGGGCGCCGGCCTGCGACTCCCGCGGCACCGGACTGTCGGAGGGGCCGACCATAATGGAGGACCTCAGCGACTCCACCTGGAGGTACCGTGACCGGTTTGCGTTCCCAGAGCTTCGGGCTCGGCGTGTTGCGGCCCGAGGCCTTCGGCGCCGAACCGGACGGTGAGCGCCTCGCTCGCATCCGCCGCTCGCCGCACTTCAAGGACGGCGTCTTCCAGAACCCCGGCGGCCACGCGCGGACCCGGCCCACCGCCTCGACGCTGGACCTCGCCAAGGTGTTCCTCGACAAGGACACCCGGCCCCTGCGCGCGCCCAAGGGCACCGTCCCGGTGCACCCCACGACCTTCGCCGATCTGGCCCAGCCGGCCGCCGGCGGACTGCGGCTGACCTGGATGGGCCACTCCAGTGTGCTCGCCGAGATCGACGGCCACCGGGTCCTGTTCGACCCGGTGTGGGGCGAGCGCTGCTCACCGTTCCCCTTCGCCGGGCCCAGGCGGCTGCACCCGGTGCCGCTGCCGCTGGCCGCGCTCGGCCCGGTCGACGTCGTCGTCATCTCGCACGACCACTACGACCACCTGGACCTGCCCACCGTCAAGGCGCTGGCCGGCACGGACACCCTGTTCGCCGTGCCGCTCGGCGTCGGCGCCCACCTCGAACGCTGGGGCGTCTCCGCGGACCGGCTGCGCGAGCTGGACTGGCACGAGTCCACCCGGGTCGGCGGGCTCACCCTCACCGCCACCCCGGCCCGCCACTTCTGCGGCCGGGGCCTGCGCAACACCCAGCACACCCTCTGGGCGTCCTGGGCCGTGGCCGGCGAGGAGCACCGGATCTACCACAGCGGTGACACCGGGTACTTCGAGGGCTTCAAGGACATCGGCGCCGCGCACGGGCCGTTCGACACCACAATGATCCAGATCGGGGCGTACAGCGAGTTCTGGCCCGACATCCACATGACCCCGGACGAGGGTCTGCGCGCCCACCTCGACCTTCAGGGCGGAGCGCCGCACGGCGTGCTGCTGCCGATCCACTGGGGCACCTTCAATCTCGCCCCGCACCCGTGGGCCGAGCCGGGGGAGTGGACGAAGGAGGCCGCCGAGGAGGCCGGCCAGGCGGTGGCCCTGCCCCGGCCGGGCGAGCCCTTCGAAGCTGCCGGCAAGCTGCCGGCCGAGGCGTGGTGGCGGGGCGTGTCCGGTGACGTCCGGCGGACCTGGCGCGCGGTCGGCGCCCTGGTCGCCGAGCCGCCCGCGCGCGGCCATGCCAGGCGCATGGGCTGATGCCGGCGGGGACCCGGCCTGCCGTCCACCCAGGCCGCCGGGGCTCCTGAAAGGCTCCGTTTTCGCGAAC
The DNA here is from genome assembly GCF_055607665.1 of Streptomyces sp. NPDC036984. NCBI lineage: Bacteria > Bacillati > Actinomycetota > Actinomycetes > Kitasatosporales > Streptomycetaceae > Streptomyces > Streptomyces sp. NPDC036984. The sequence continues at coordinate 126,855 of NZ_JBVJRL010000016.1, read as the reverse complement.
AAAACGTACGATTGTGAATGAAACGTACGATGTAGACGGAGCCCGGCCATGGCAGAGCGCGGCAGAGCGGAACGGCGGCGGCGTCTCAGCCGCCCCGTGGTGCTGGCCGCCGCCTTCACCCTCGTGGACCGGGAGGGGCTGCCGGCCCTGACCATGCGCCACCTCGCGGCCGACCTGGGTGTGGAACCGATGGCCCTCTACCGGTACACCGACGGCAAGGAAGGGCTCCTCGACGGCTTGGTGGAGGCGTTCTTCGCCGAGGTCAACGAACGGCTGCGCACCTCGGTCGAGCAGGTCCGCGCCGACTCCGATGCCCAGCCCGCGGAACCGCACTGGCGGACCGAACTGCGCCGTATCGCGCGGGCGTTCGCCGGCGCCGTACACGCCCATCCCGAAGTCCTGCCCGTGGTGGCAGCCCGCCCGCTCGCCGTGCCCGTGGTTCGGCGGCCCGAGCCCTGGCTCCAGCTCACCGAGCACATGTTCGCCGTTCTCGCCCGCGCCGGCTTCGACGACCCCACCGCGTTGACGATCTACCGCACCTTCGTGTCCTGGACCCTCGGCTGTCTGCTCGTCGACAAGCGCCAGGTCGTGGACAACCCGGACGAGCCGGACCCCATGCTGCGCCTCGGCCTGCACCGGCTGTCCGCCGCCGACTACCCACGGCTGCGCGCCCTCGTCCCGCACTTCGCCGACTACGACGACGAACGCGAACTGACCGACGGCCTCGACAGCCTGCTGAACCGCCTGCCCGAGGCGCCTCTTGACGCGTTCTACGGGCGCGACGCACCCTGAGAGTACGGCGTACACATCGGTCATATAGCTCTGAACCAGTCAAGACTTTGCGTGTATCGCAGACTCGCGCCGCCGGTCCGGCCTGAGGCGCCCCCCGACGGTGCCGGAAGAAGCCGTCATGTCCAGCACTTCGCAGTCCGTCCTGCGCGTGATCGTCACCGCCCGGGATGTCGAAACCCTGCGCGCACTTCTGCGCGACGCCCGGCCCGACATCGGCGGGCTCGCCCGCCGTGCCGACGACGGCAGTTGCTCCGTCGAAGCCTATGTGTCCCCCGAGCAGGCCGAGGCGCTCAAGCGTGACGGAGTGTCCGTCACCACGATCGAGGACGCCACGGCCGTGGGCCGGGCCCGCCAGGCCGAGGTCGGCCACGGCGACCGGTTCGCCCCCGCCGACGCGGTGCCCCACGGACTGGCCGACAAGGTCTAGGGCGCCGGGAGGAACACCATGTCGTATCTGAACATCACCGAGGTCGAATCGGCCGTGACCAGCCTGGCCACCGCCTTCCCGGCCATGTGCGAGCTGATCGACCTGCCCGAGCCCTCGGCCGAGGGCCGGGCCTGCCACGCCCTGCGCATCGGATCCATCCCGGCCGGGACCAACGACTGCGCCGTGCTGATCGGCGGGGTGCACGCCCGTGAGTGGGGCAGCTGCGAAATCCTCGTCCACCTCGCCGCCGACCTGCTGGAGGCGTACGACGCCGGCACCGGTCTCGGATACGGGGGCACCAGCTTCACCGCCGACGACGTCCGCAAGATCCTGCGCGAACTGGACCTCGTCGTCTTCCCGTTGGTCAATCCGGACGGCCGGCGGTACAGCCAGAACGCCGAGCCGATGTGGCGCAAGAACCGCAACCCGGCGCAGTCCGGCGGCGATCCCGACCGTATCGGCGTCGACATCAACCGCAACTACGACTTCCTGTTCGACTTCGACACCGCCTTCGACCCCGCCGCGGCTCCGCGTGTCTCCTCGGATCCCGGCGACCTCGTGTACCAGGGACCGCGACCCTTCTCCGAGCCGGAGACCCGCAATGTCCGCTGGCTGTTCGACACCTGGCCGCGCACCCGCTGGTTCGTGGACGTGCACAGCTACTCCGAGGACATGCTGACCGTCTGGGGAGACGACGAGCACCAGTCCCACGACCCGTACCAGAACTTCCTCAACCCCGCCTGCGACCGTCAGCGCGGCCTCGGCGCGGACGCCTACGCGGAGTACCTCTCGAAAGCGGACGCCGACGACTCCGTCGTGCTCGCCGAACAGTTCTGCGCCGCACTGCACGGGGTACGCGGCCGTACCTACCGCCCGATGTCCGGCTACCAGCTGTACCCCACCTGCGGTACCAGCGACGACTACGCGTACTCCCGGCACATCGTCGACGAGCGGAAGGGCAGGATCCTCAGCTTCACCATCGAGTGGGGCGACCAGGCCGGCGGCTTCCACCCGCCCTGGGCCGAGATGAAGCGCATCGTCCTCGACGTCGACGCAGGGCTCGTCCAGTTCTGCCTCACGGCACTCGCCTGACGAGGCGCAAGACCGTCGTACACCTACGCGGTACATCTACGCACGCCACAGGATGGCAAGGCCAAAGCAGGTACTCTCCGTGACGATCCGGTGATGACGGCCTGCCCGGAGAGCGGGTCGTGGGCCGCTGCGGCGGGGAGCGAGAGGCGACCGGTGGCGCCCTTGTTCGTCGTTTCGCGGGGCGGCGCGCGGCCCGGGAGGATCGGCCCCGCGTTCCGCTTCTGACCGCTTCTGAACAGGACGGACCGGTCTTGGCTGCACTCGGGTCGTGCATCGAGGGTTGGTGATCGCACCTTCGTGCGATGCCTCATACCAGAGTGGGACGCTCCTCGGGGGAGTTTGTCAACTGCCCACCGCACATGATGCGCAGGCAACTACTGTGAGTGTCCGTCGGGCGGCACGCGGCCGGGTTCGCCGGTCCCGTCGGCCGACGCCGCGGTGACGCACGCCCGCATCGACGCATGCCCGCGGCGCGCACCGCACGAGGACACACCCGACGGATCAGTACGAGGACGCAGATGTCTCACCTCCGAGCACCGGCCGCCCGCGCCGACCGCCGCGAGGGCGGCCGGCACGGGCGACCGGTCGCCCGACCCGCTCCCGCACTGCCCGAAACGCACATACGGCCCCAGCTCATGCGGCTCGCCGTGCTGCCACCCCTCGCGGTCGCGCTGAGCGCCACCGCCGCCCTGCTGTTCAGCATCCGCTCCACCGGCGCGCACACCGGTCCCGTCCTGTGGGCCGTGCTCGCCGGGGCGGCCGGCGTGGCCGTCGCCGGCATCCTGATCGCCGCCGTCGCCGCCGACCGCGCCGCTTGCTCGGTCACCGACCGCGTCGACGCACTCCGCCGCACCGCCGCGCGCGGCGAGGCCGATCTGCACGCGCTGGTGGACGCCCTCCGGCAGGGTGAGACCCCGCCGCAGCGCGGCCCGCGCCGCCGGCCGCCCGCGGACGCCGACGACTTCGAGCTGCTCGCCGCCGACCTGGCCCGCGCGCACGACGGCGCCGTCACCGCCGTCGTGCGGGCCGCCCAGCTCTCCAGCCAGACGGGCAGCGAACAGAAGCTGGAGGTCTTCGTCAACCTCGCGCGCCGGCTTCAGTCCCTCGTGCACCGGGAGATCTCGATCCTCGACGACCTCGAGAACGAGATCGAGGACCCCGACCTGCTCAAGGGCCTGTTCCACGTGGACCACCTGGCCACCCGCATCCGGCGGCACGCCGAGAACCTCGCCGTCCTCGGCGGCGCGGTCTCCCGGCGGCAGTGGAGCAACCCGGTCAGCATGACCGAGGTGCTGCGTTCCGCCATCGCCGAGGTCGAGCAGTACTCCCGGGTCAAACTGGTGCCGCCCATCGACGGCGAACTGCGCGGCCACGTCGTCGCCGACGTCATCCACCTGCTCGCCGAACTCGTGGAGAACGCCACGGTGTTCTCGGCCCCGCACACCCAGGTACTGCTCCGCGCCAACCTCGTCACCTCCGGGCTCGCCGTCGAGGTCGAGGACCGCGGGCTGGGCATGCCCGTGGCCGAGCAGAACCGGATGAACGCCCTGCTCGCCGACCCGGACCAGGTCAACGTCGCCAGCCTGCTGGCCGACGGCCGCATCGGCCTCTACGTCGTCTCCCAGCTCGCCCGCCGGCACGGCATCCACGTGCGGCTCCAGACCAACATCTACGGCGGTGTGCAGGCCGTACTCGTCGTCCCGCAGGCGCTGTTGGGCAGCGTGCCGGGCGTGCCGGGTGCGCCGGGCGTACCGGCCGTGGGTGCGGGGCCGGCCGCGGCGCAGCCGCAGCAGCACCCGGCGGACACCGGGGCGTCGCCGCAGGTACGGGCCTCCGTGCCGCCGCCCGGGCAGGCACCGGGAGTCCGGCCGGGGACGGGGGCTGCCGCCCACGGCGGAGCGGGTGGCGGCGCCGGCGGGACCGTGGGCCTGAGTGGGCCCGGGACCGTGAGCGTGAGTGGGCCCGGGACCGTGGCCGATAGCGGGGCCGGGAGTGCTTCCGCCGCAGGGAGTGCCGCCGGAGCCGGGAACACGGGCGAGGCCCGGAGCACCGCCGGCTCCGGCGCCGGATCCGAGGCCGGGGCGGGTGCCGGGCAGCCGCCCGCCACCGGCCGCCGGCGGCACGCCCAGCGCGGATCCGGGCGGCGCGGTGCGGAGAGCGGTGCAGGGCGGGCCGTGGCCGACGGCGGATCCGGCCGACGGGGGACCGAGAGCGGTGCACATGGACGGCATGAAGGTGCCCCGGCCCCGCTTCCCGTGCGCGGCGCCCATGAGACGCGCCCCACTCCCGCCGAGGCCGTCCCCGGCATCAACGCCGAGGACCGGGTGGCGGTGGAAGCCCACGCGGGCATCCTGCCCACCCCGCGCGTCGACACCGTGCGCGGCACCATGGACAAGCCCCAACTGCCCCGTCGCCGCGCCCAGGAGCACATCGTGCCCCAGCTCCGCGGCGGCCCCGCGCCCCGCCAGGACGCCGACACCGTGGCCGGGCACGACCCCGGTCTGATGGCCGCCTTCCAGCGCGGGATCGGGCTCGCCGAGACCCAGCAGAGCCTGGAGTCGGAGTACGAGAAACCGGAGTACGAGAAACCGGCGCACGGCGGATCGGCGTACGGGGAGTCGGGTTCGGCGCCCATGGGCTCCGGCACGGAAGCCGCGCACGGCCACATCGACACCGCGCACAGCGACCCGCACCACATGAGCCCGGAACACATGGGTTCGCACCACATGGGCTCGGACCACACGCCTCCCGACCGCACGGGCGCGCAGCACCCGACCGCCGACCTTACGGGGGAGCAGCACAGGGCCGCCGACCCCATGGCGCCCGACCCCACGGTCTCCGACCACATGGGCCCCGACCAGATGGGCCCCGACCACATGGCCCACGCCCCCATAACCCAGGCGCACGCCCACGCGCCCGTGGCCGACGGCATCCGCGGTAGCGGCCGGACCGAGGGGAGCACCCCGGCCGGATGACCGCTCCCGCCCCCGTACGCCGTACCCCCACCCCCAGCGCCCCCACAGATCTTCGTACCCCAAGGAGTCGATCCACCATGGCGAGCCATGCGCCGACCGTCCACGCATCCGACCTCGACTGGCTGCTGAGCGGCCTCGTGCAGCGCGTACCGCACACCACCAGCGCGGTGCTCCTGTCCTGCGACGGACTGGTGAAGTCCGTGCACGGCCTGGACGCCGACAGCGCCGACCACATGGCGGCCCTGGCCTCCGGCCTGTACTCCCTCGGCCGCAGCGCGGGCATCCGGTTCGGCGACGGCGGGGACGTCCGCCAGGTCGTCGTGGAGCTCGACGCGACCCTGCTGTTCGTCACCACCGCGGGCTCCGGCACCTGCCTCGCCGTGCTCGCCGGCCGCGAGGCCGACGCGGCGGTGCTCGGCTACGAGATGGCGATGCTGGTCAAGAGCGTCCGCCCCTACCTCGTGACCGCTCCCCGGCAGCACGCCGTCGAATCCACGGCGACGAGGCCTTGAGCGTGGCCGCAGCCGGCGACGGGCCCTGGCTGGACGACGCGGCCGGGCGGCTGGTGCGTCCCTTCGCGGTCAGCAACGGCCGCACCAAGCCCAGCATCGCCCTCGACCTGATGTCGCAGGTGATGGCCACCGGCGTCACCCCGCTCGGCTACCTCGGCCCCGAGCACGCGCAGGCCCTCGACCTGTGCCGCGCGCCCGTCTCGGTCGCCGAGATCGCCGCCCAGCTGAAACTGCCCGCCGTGGTCACCAAGGTGCTGCTCTCGGACCTGGTCGACTGCGGCGCGCTGACCACCAAGCCGCCCGCGTACCACCACACTCCCACTGACCGGTCTCTGCTGGAGGCAGTGCTCGATGGACTACGACGACAGCTCTGACCCGTTCCCGACCGCCCTCAAGATCCTGGTGGCGGGCGGGTTCGGCGTCGGCAAGACGACCTTCGTGGGCGCGGTCAGCGAGATCGCGCCGCTGAGCACGGAGGAGCTGCTCACCACGGTCAGTGTCGGCACGGACAGTCTCGACGGCGTCGAGAACAAGATGGAGACCACGGTCGCCATGGACTTCGGCCGGATCACCCTCGATCCGGAACATGTGCTGTACCTGTTCGGCACACCCGGGCAGGAGCGGTTCTGGTTCATGTGGGACGAGCTGTCGGAGGGCGCGCTCGGCGCGGTGATCCTCGCCGACACCCGACGGCTCCAGGACTGCTTCGCCGCCGTGGACTTCTTCGAGGAGCGCGGGCTCGCCTTCATCGTCGCCCTCAACGAGTTCGACGGCGCCCACCGCTACGCCCCCGACGAGGTCCGGGCCGCGATCGACCTCGACCCGGAGGTCCCGGTGGTGCGCTGCGACGCCCGGATCTCCAGCTCCGGCGTGCAGACCCTGCTCGTTCTCGTACGCCACCTCCTCGCCCACGCCCCGGCGACCGCGCCCAGCCACGGCGCCCACATGTGATCCCGCACTACCGCCCACGGAGCCCCATATGAGGTACGCCCACAGCGACGGAGCCCGGCCATGAGCTACGAGCCGCCCCGGCCGGTCCGCGGTCTGCTGCTCACCCCCGAGGACAAGGAGGCCCCCGCCCGCGAACAACGGCTGCGCAGTCTCGGCCTGGTGGACCGGCCCGACCCCGGGCTCGACGTCTTCGCCGGCCACCTCGCCCAGCTCACCGGCGCGCTCTACGCCATGGTCAACTTCATCGGCGAGAACCAGCAGTTCTTCGCCGGCCTGAGCGCCCCCGCCATCGCCCCGGTCGTGCGGGAGGACGGCAGCAGGGCGGTGATCGGCCGGGTGCTACCGCGTGACCACGGCTTCTGCCCCCATGTGGTGGTGCGCCGTAAGGCACTGGTCCTGGAGGACGTCCGCGACTATCCGCGGTTCGCGGGCAACCCGGTCGTGGACGAGTACGGCATCCGCTCCTATCTCGGCGCCCCACTGATCGACCGCTCCGGTATGGCGCTCGGCACCGTGTGTGCCGCCGACACAGCGCCCCGCGCCTGGGGCAGGCCGGGCCTGGAGACCATCAAGGCGCTCGCCGCCGATCTCGTCGTCCGCCTCGAACGGAGCGCGGAGGACGGCCTGCCGCTCTGACGTGCGGGGTGTCCCGAGGGGCGTGAAGGAAAGCTGAGGCGGCGGTTAAGAAAAGCTCGATGGACCACGGCTCGCGCATACGGCAGATTGCAGGGTGATTTCACCCCTCTGACCCGGTGCGGGCTCCTTCGGCATGCCCGCGCGCCGGGCCCCCTCACCCACAGGAGCCGTAGCGTTGAAGGCGCTGGTCAAGGAGAAGGCGGAGCCGGGACTCTGGCTGACAGACGTCCCGGAGCCGGCCATCGGCCCCGGTGACGTACTGATCAAGGTCATGCGGACCGGTATCTGCGGCACCGATCTGCACATCCGGTCCTGGGACGGCTGGGCCCAGCAGGCGATCCGCACGCCCCTCGTGGTCGGTCACGAGTTCGTCGGGCAGATCGTCGAGGTCGGGCGGGACGTGACCGACCTCCGGGTCGGCGACCGGGTCAGCGGCGAGGGCCACCTGGTGTGCGGCAAGTGCCGCAACTGCCTGGCCGGCCGCCGTCACCTGTGCCGGGCCACCGTCGGCCTCGGCGTCGGCCGGGACGGCGCGTTCGCCGAGTACGTCGCCCTGCCCGCGTCCAACGTCTGGGTGCACCGGGTCCCCGTCGACCTCGACGTCGCCGCGATCTTCGACCCGTTCGGCAATGCCGTGCACACCGCGCTCTCCTTCCCGCTGGTCGGCGAGGACGTGCTGATCACCGGCGCGGGCCCGATCGGCCTGATGGCCGCCGCGGTCGCCCGGCACGCGGGCGCCCGCAACGTCGTCATCACCGACGTCAGCGAGGAGCGCCTGGAGCTGGCCCGGAAGATAGGGGTGAGTCTCGCCCTGAACGTCGCCGAGTCCACCATCGCCGACGGACAGCGCGAGCTCGGGTTGCGTGAGGGCTTCGACATCGGCCTGGAGATGTCCGGCCGCCCCGAGGCCATGCGGGACATGATCGCCAACATGACGCACGGCGGCCGGATCGCCATGCTGGGCCTGCCCGCCCAGGAGTTCCCGGTCGACTGGTCCCGCATCGTCACGTCGATGATCACCATCAAGGGCATCTACGGCCGCGAGATGTTCGAGACCTGGTACGCGATGTCGGTGCTGTTGGAGGGCGGCCTGGACCTCGCCCCCGTGATCACCGGCCGGTACGACTACCGCGACTTCGAGGCGGCCTTCGCCGACGCGGCGAGCGGCAAGGGCGGCAAGGTCATCCTGGACTGGACCGCGTAGGCCCCGGCACGCGCAACCCCCCTCACCCCGTCAGAACTTTCAGGAGCCCTCATGTTCGAAACCGTCCGCGACGACCTGCGCGCCACCCTGGACGAGATCCGGGCCGCCGGCCTGCACAAGCCCGAGCGGGTCATCGGCACTCCGCAGTCCGCGACCGTCGACGTCACCGCCGGCGGCCGCCCCGGCGAGGTCCTCAACTTCTGCGCCAACAACTACCTCGGCCTCGCCGACCACCCCGAGGTGATCGCCGCCGCCCACCAGGCCCTGGACCGCTGGGGCTACGGCATGGCCTCCGTCCGCTTCATCTGCGGCACGCAGGAGGTGCACAAGGAGCTGGAGGCCCGGCTCTCGGCGTTCCTGGGCCAGGAGGACACAATCCTCTACTCCTCCTGCTTCGACGCCAACGGCGGTGTCTTCGAGACCCTGCTCGGCGAGGAGGACGCGGTGATCTCCGACGCCCTCAACCACGCCTCCATCATCGACGGCATCCGCCTGTCCAAGGCCCGCCGTTTCCGCTACGCCAACCGTGACCTCGAGGACCTGGAGACCAAGCTCAAGGAGGCGTCCGACGCCCGGCGCCGCCTGATCGTCACCGACGGCGTGTTCTCCATGGACGGCTACGTGGCCCCGCTCGCGGAGATCTGCGACCTCGCCGACCGCTACGACGCGATGGTCATGGTCGACGACTCGCACGCCGTCGGCTTCGTCGGCCCCACCGGCCGCGGCACCCCCGAGCTGCACGGCGTCATGGACCGCGTCGACATCATCACCGGCACCCTCGGCAAGGCCCTCGGCGGCGCGTCCGGCGGTTACGTCGCCGCCCGCGCCGAGATCGTCGCCCTGCTGCGCCAGCGCTCCCGCCCGTACCTGTTCTCCAACACCCTCGCCCCGGTGATCGCCGCCGCCTCGCTCAAGGTCCTCGACCTGCTCGAGTCGGCCGACGACCTGCGCGTCCGGCTCGCCGAGAACACCGCGCTGTTCCGCCGCCGGATGACCGAGGAGGGCTTCGACATCCTGCCCGGCGACCACGCCATCGCCCCCGTCATGATCGGCGACGCGGCCAAGGCGGCCCGCATGGCCGAGCTGCTCCTGGAGCGCGGGGTCTACGTGATCGGTTTCTCGTACCCCGTCGTTCCGCAGGGCCAGGCCCGTATCCGCGTCCAGCTGTCCGCCGCGCACTCCACGGACGACGTCAACCGCGCGGTCGACGCGTTCGTCGCGGCCCGCGCCGAGCTGACGGCCTGACCAGGGCAGATCGCCTGGGATAATTGAGGGCATGATCGAAGCACGGCGGCTCCACATCCTCCGTGCGGTGGCCGACCACCGCACGGTCACCGCGGCAGCCGCCGCGCTCTATCTCACCCCCTCCGCCGTCTCCCAGCAGCTGACGGCGCTGGAACAGGAGACCGGCCACCGTCTGGTCGAGCGCAGCGCCAAGGGCGTACGGCTCACCCCGGCCGGCGAGATCCTGCTCAGCCACACCAACGCGGTCCTCGCCCAGCTGGAGCGCGCCGAGGCCGAACTGGCCGCGTACGGTTCGGGTGAGGCCGGCACGGTCACCGTGGCGGCCTTCGCGACCGGCATCGCTCAGGTCGTGGCCCCGGCCGTGGCCCGCCTCGCCACCGCCGCGCCCGGCATAAGGATCCGTGTCCAGGACGCGGAGGGCGACGCCAGCCTGCCCATGGTCCTGGACCGGCAGGTCGATGTCGCGGTCGCCGTCGAGTACCGCGGCGCGCCGTCGGCCGACGACCCCCGTCTCACCCACGTCCCGCTCTACGCCGAGCCGTTCGACGCGGTCGTCCCCGTCGGCCACCGCCTCGCCGACGCCGCCGAGGTGCCCCTCGCGGAACTGGCCAAGGATCCCTGGATCGGCCCGTACCCGGGCAACCCCTGCCACGACGTGGTGGTCCTCGCCTGCGAGAGCGCCGGCTTCCAGCCCCGCCTCGAACACTCCTCGGACGACTTCCGGGCCGTCGTCGCCCTCGCCTCGGCCGACGCGGGCGTGGCCCTCGTGCCGCGCTCCGCGCTGCGCGGCATGGACCTCGCCGGCGTGGTGGTACGCCCCGTCGACGGGGTCGCCCCGACCCGCCGGGTCTTCGCCGCCGTCCGCCGCGGAGCCGAGGGGCACCCGCTGATCCGCCCGGTGCTGGAGGCACTCGGCGAGGCGGCGCAGGCGTGAGGCTTCCGTAACCCTGCCGTCTCATATCCGGGATAGCGTCCCGGATATGAGAAGCGAGGATGCTGTCGATCTCCTCATCGGAGCCCGGCTCGCGGAGCTGCGCGCCCAGCACGGCTGGTCGCTCGGCGAGTTGGCGGAGCGCAGCGGAGTCAGCCGGTCGACGCTGTCCCGTGCCGAACGCGCGGAGACCAGCCCCACCGCCGCGCTCCTGAACCGGCTCTGCCATGTCTACGGCCGGACCATGTCCCAGCTGCTCAGCGAGGTCGAGGCGGCACCGGCACCGCTGGTCCGGGCCGCCGACCAGCAGGTGTGGGAGGACCGCGCCTCCGGCTTCGTACGCCGGTCCGTGTCCCCGCCGCACACCGGGCTGCGCGGCGAACTGGTCGAGGGCCGGCTCACCCCGGGCGCGGACATCGCCTACGACCGCCCGCCCGTGCCCGGCCTGGAACAGCACCTGTGGCTGCTGGAGGGGGCGCTGGAGGTGACCGTCGGCGACCAGGTCCACCGGCTCGACGCGGGCGACTGTCTGCGGATGCGCGTGTCCGGCGCGACCCGGTTCCGCTGCGCGGGGCCCGGCGAGGCACGGTACGCGCTGGCGGTGGTCCGGCCATGAGGGTGGAGCGCTGGAACGGCGACCAAGCGCACGAGCGCGCCGGGGACTTGGCGGCGCTGCTGAGGGACACCGTGGACTCCGGTGCCTCCGTCGGCTTCCTCGCGCCGCTCGGTCACGCGGAGGCGGTCGCCTGGTGGCGGGAGCGGGCGGACGCCGCGGCGGCGGGCCACCTCGCCGTCTGGGCGGCCGTGGACCCCACGGACCGGGTGGCCGGCACGGTCAGCCTGGCCTTCCCCGACAAGCCGAACAGCGGGCACCGCGCCGAACTGGTCAAGCTGATGGTGCACCGCTCGGCCCGGGGGCAGGGCCTCGGCCGCCTCCTCCTCGGCACCGCAGAGCAGGCCGCCGCTGCCGCCGGCCGCACCCTGCTCCACCTCGACACCGAGACCGGCAGCCCCGCCGAGCGCCTGTACCGTTCGGCCGGCTGGAGCCCGGCCGGCACCATCCCCGACTACGCGGCCACTCCCGCGGGCGAGCTGCGTCCCACGAGCCTCTACTACAAGCGGCTGGCTGCTCCGGGCGGGTGACTGTCAGTGGCGCGGGCTACGGTGCGTTGCATGCCGGATGCAGAAGACGTACGCCGAATCGCCCTCTCCCTGCCGGACACCACGGAAAAGGTCGCGTGGAGCATGCCCACGTTCCGGGTGGCCGGGAAGATGTTCGCCACCCTGCCCGAGGACGAGACGTCCATCGCCGTGCGCTGTCCCAAGGAGGAGCGCGACGAACTGGTGCTGGCCGAGCCGGAGAAGTTCTGGATCGCCGACCACGAGGCCCAGTTCGCCTGGGTGAGAGCGAGACTCGGCGCGCTGGAGGACGAGGACGAGCTGCGGGACATCCTGGCCGACTCCTGGCGCCAGGCCGCCCCGCCCCGACTCCTGGAGGCATACCCCGAGTTGGGGCTCCCGACCGGGGAGTGAAAACCCGGTGGACGCGGCCGGGGCGTGGCATGATCCCGCGTGATGGCGCACGGGCACGGTGATCGGGGCCTGCCCGCCCTCCGGCTGCGCCCCCGCCGTCACCCGCCGGCCCGGGAGATCACCGGGGCACCCCCGCCGTCACCCTCCGCTCCGGGGTTCACCGGTTCACCCCAGCCGTCACCCGCCCCGTGCCCACGAACCGCCCGATCCGGTCCCGGAGGGTGGCCGGGTCCAGGCCGTGGGCGGCCACGTGCTCCTCGATGGTGCCGTAGCGGCGCAGCTCCCGGCGGGCCACGCCGAGGGCGAGGATCCGGTGCGGGACATCGGACAGCGCCTCGCTCGCCGCGGGCGTCGACGTTCCGGCCAGGTACGGCTCGACCAGGACCACGTCGGTGCCGGCCGTCTCCGTGGCCCGGCGCAGCCCGGCCGCGTCGAAGGGCCGTACGGTCGTCGCGTAGAGCACGGTCACGTCCAGGCCCTCCGTGGCGGCGAGGACGGCGTCCAGCACCGGGCCCACGGCGACGACCACCCCCGAGCGGCCCTCGCGGACCGTGACGAAGTGCTGCCCGTCGATCACCCGGCCCTGCCGGTTGGACTGCACGGACAGCCGCACGTAGACCTTGTCGTCGCCGGCGGCGACCGCGTGGTGCAGTAGCGTCTCGGCCTCGTCCGGATGTCCGGGCACATGCACGGTCCAGCCGTCCAGCGTGTCGAGGAGGGCTACATCGCCCGGGGCCATGTGCGTGAAGCCGCCGGCCGGCCAGTCGAAGGAGGCGGCGGCGCTCACCAGCACCGCTCCCGCGTCCTGGTGCCCCAGATCCAGCTTGACCTGCTCGAACGGCCGCTCCACGAGGAAGCTGGCGAAGGTGTGCACGACGGGCCGCAGCCCGGTGAGCGCCAGCCCCGCCGCCGCCCCGACCAGGAGCTGCTCGCGAATGCCGACGTTGATCACCCGATCGGGGTGTCGGTGCATGGCTTCCGTGAAGCCGTCCTTGCCGATCTCGGCGAGGACGACCGCGACCCGCGGGTCCTCGTCCAGCATCCGGGAGACGACGGGGGCGAAACGGTCACGCATGGTGTCCATCAGAGAGACCCTTTCCAGGGAGTTCCAGAGGGGCGGGAATGGGCGACGCGGTCAGGCGTTCTTCGGCTCGACCCGGGCCACGACCACGTGCGGCCGGCCCGGGTGCGGGGCGGTGAAGGCGGCGTACAGCGCCTCGTGGTCGCGCCCGTCGACGGTCACCGCGGACCAGCCCGCGGCCTCGAAGCGGGCGGCGATTCCGCCGGGCAGCGCATGGCTGGCGGAGGAGTTGTCGATCACGACGGTGTGCAGCCGGTCCAGTCCGGCGGGCCCGGCGAAGGCGATCGCCTCGTGGTTGCTGCCCTCGTCCAGCTCGGCGTCCCCGATCAGCACCCAGACCGCCGGACCGGGCCGGCCCTGTGCCCGCAGGCCCAGCGCGGTGCCCACGGCGATCGGCAGCCCGTGCCCGAGAGACCCGCTGCCGATCTCGGCGCCCGGCACCAGCACGCGGTCCGGGTGATGGCCGAGCGGGGAGTCGTACGAACCGAAGTCCGGCAGCCACTCCACCGGCAGGAAGCCCTTCGCGGCCAGCACCGCGTAGTAGGCCATGGGCCCGTGGCCCTTGCTCAGCAGGAAGCGGTCCCGCTCCGGGTCGTCCCGCCGCTCCGGAGCGACCCGGAGCACCCGGTCGTAGAGCACCCAGAGCACATCGAGCGTGGAGGTGGCCGCCGGGCCGTGCTTCTCGTCGCCCGTCATCAGCCCCATCAGCCGGGGCAGGTCGTCATAGCCGTACGTGGAGCGTTCGTCCGCTGCGATCTTCATGCCGAAGATCGTGCAACCTCAACCAAACTTGAGGTCAACAACGAAAGGGGCGCGCGACCACCGATCCGAGTGCGGTATTGTTTCTGTGCGCGTTCGGCCGGGGAAACCCCAGGTCAAACGGCACCGGGACGTGGCGCAGCTTGGTAGCGCACTTGACTGGGGGTCAAGGGGTCGCAGGTTCAAATCCTGTCGTCCCGACTTGTGAGAGTCGCGGGTCAGGGCCGGCTTCGGAAACATCCGAAGCCGGCCCTCGATCGTTATCGGAGCCCCCGGGCTCCGGCGGCTGTCCTCGGTCAGGAAGTCGGCTTGTCCGCCTTGGTGCCGTCGATCACCTGTCCCGCCGGCGGAGGTGCCGCCTCGACCGGCTTCTCGTAGTCCGAGAAGACGATGGTGCCGGGAGTCCCGCCGCCCGACTGGTCGAGCTTGCGGCAAGGGCCCACAGGCCGCCGCGGTCACCTCGCTGACCCGCTACACCCTGCGCGCCGCCGCACTGCACGACCCCGATCCGGTGTCGGCTCTGACCACCCTCAACACGGTGCTCCACGAGCGCTACGCAGGCAGCGGCGACCCGCGCTACCGCACCGCCGTCTTCGGCTGGCTCCAGCCGGACCCGGCGACCGGCGAGGTCACCGTGCACCTCGCCTCGGGCGGCCACCCTCCGGTCCTCATCCTGCGCGCCGACGGCACGGCCGACTTCCTGCCCACCCCCGGCGGCCTCCTCGTCGGCATACTGCCCTCCGCACCCTTCACCACCGCCACCACCCTGCTCGCCCCGGGCGACACGATGCTGCTCCACACCGACGGCCTCACCGAGGCCCGTACCGGTAAGGACCGCACCACTCTGTTCGGGGACGAGGCCCTGCTCGCCTTCGCCGCCGGACAGGCCGACAAGTCCCCTCGGGCCGTCGTCGAGGCACTCACGGCCCTGCTGGAGAGTTTCGGTGACGGTCTTGAGGACGACACCGCCGTCCTCGCCCACACGCTGCGCGTCCTGCGCATCGTCGGCCTCGACCAGATCTTCACCATCCACCCCGGCAGCGAAACGGCCCCCCGTTCCTGACGCGCGACGCCCCGCCCGCTTCGCAGCGTCCGGGGCACCGGCCCGCACACCGCCGGCCGGCTCACTCGGTGTGAACCTTCAGGGCTGCGCATGCCGCCCGGTTGGCCCGGAAGAGCGAAGGGCGCCGCTCGAACCCGAATGACCCGGGCGCTCGCACGCGCGCGGGGTCAGTGATCGCCGGATGCCTCGAAGGGATGAACCGACGGCCTTGCAGAGATGGGTGGGGCGGGCGGTCAGCACACTGGGAGCGGCAGACGAGGGGGGAGAACATGGCGGAGCGGCGGCGCGTGAGCGCCAGGGCTCGGTACTGGTTCGACACGACCCTGGCCCGCGGTACCTCCGCACTGGTGGGCTGGCTGGTGGTGTTCTGCCTGGCCGTCGTCGTACCCGCGAGCGCGGTGCTGGTATGGACGGGGCCGCACGTCCCCGCCTCGTTGTCGGCCAAGCTCGCGGCGGTGTGGCGCCTGACCGGCGAGACCCTGCGGCTGGGTGGAACGACCGGTACGCCGGTGCGCATGCTGCTGTCGGTACTGCTGGCGCTGGTCGCCCTGTTGTACGTCTCCACCCTCGTCGGTCTCATCACGACCGGCCTGACCGAGCGGCTCATCGCCCTGCGGCGCGGACGCTCCGTGCTCCTGGAGCGGGGGCACGCGGTGGTACTGGGCTGGTCGGAGCAGGTGTTCACGGTGGTGGGAGAACTGGTCGCCGCCAACACCAACCAGCGGGACGCGGCCGTGGCCGTACTGGCCGACCGGGACAAGACCGCGATGGAGGAGGCCCTGCGCGGCAAGGTGGGCCCCACCGGCCGGACCCGTCTGATCTGCCGCAGCGGTCCGACGACCGACCCGGCGGTCCTGACCTTGGCCAGTCCCCACACGGCGGACTCCGTGGTGGTACTGCCGCCCGACGACCCGCGCGGCGACGCGGACGTGGTCAAGACCCTGCTGGCCCTCGGGGCGGCGGCGACCGGCGGCGAAGCCGGCCCGCCCGTGGTGGCCGCGGTCCGTGACAGCCGCTACCTGCTCGCGGCCCGGCTCGCCGCGGGAGCGCGCGGCATCGTCATCGAGAGCGACACGGTGACCGCCCGGCTGATCGCCCAGGCCGCCCGCCGCCCGGGGCTCTCCCTCGTCCACCGCGAACTCCTCGACTTCGCCGGGGACGAGTTCTATCTGACCTCGGATCCGTCGCTGGCCGGCCGGAGCTTCGGTGAGGTGCTGCTCTGCTACGACAACGCCAGCGGCGTCGGTCTGGTCCGCGACGACACGCCGTGGCTGAACCCACCCCCGCAGACGGTGATCGAGCCGGGTGACCGCATCATCGTCATCACCGCCGACGACGACACCGCCCGGCTCTCCGACTGCGCGCCATGGGTGGAGGAGTCGCTGATGGCGAGCCCGGAGCCGGTGCGCACCCGGCCCGAGCGCGTGCTCCTGCTCGGCTGGAACCGCCGGGCCGGCCTCGTCCTGCGGGAATGGGGCCGCAACGCGCCACCCGGTTCCGCCGCCGACGTCATCGCAGACGAGGACGAGACCGCCGGGCGGTACGGGTACGGCGCCGATCCCGCCGGACTGAGCACGGTGTTCCGCCAGGGCGACCCCACCCGGCCCGAAACCCTGCGCGGTCTCGACATCTCCTCGTACGACAGCGTCATCGTCCTCGGTCAGGAACCGCACCCGGGCGGGGTGCGGGAGGAGCCGGACAATCGCACGCTCGTCACCCTGCTGGTGCTGCGCCACCTCCAGCAGGAGATCGGCCGGGAACCACCCGTGGTCACGGAGCTGACCGACGACGGCAACCGGCCTCTGGCACCGATCGGTCCCGGGGCCGACGTGATAATCAGCGGCAAGCTCATCGGCCTGCTGATGGCCCAGATCTCACAGAACCGGCACCTGGCGCGCGTGTTCGACGAGCTCTTCTCGGCAGGCAGCACGCAGATCCACCTGCGGTCGGCCGCCGACTACGTACTGCCCGGCCGGGAGACCTCCTTCGCCACCGTCGTCGCGGCGGCGCGCAGCCGGGGGGAGTGCGCCATCGGTTACCGCAGCCACGCCGAGGCCGGGTCGGGCCCGGGTTACGGGATGCGGATCAACCCGGTCAAGACCGAGCGTCGGCGCTGGGCCGCCGGAGACGAGATCGTCGTCGTCGCCGGCGACGTACCCGAGCGCGTCCTGTGAGGTAACGGCGGGGGCACGGCCTTCGCGGCCGACTCGTCGAGTGGCATCGCAGGCCGCCCCGCCCCAGGGATCAGAGGGCCAGGCCCACGTGCGCGAGAGCCTGCTTGAGCAGGACCCCGTGCCCGCCGGGCATCTCGCTCTGCACGGCCGCGGAAGCCGCCTCCTGGGGGCTGAACCAGACGAGGTCCAGCGCGTCCTGGCGGGGCCGGCAGTCACCGCTCACCGGCACGATGTAGGCCAGGGACACGGCGTGCTGGCGCGGATCGTGGTACGGCGTGATGCCCGCCGTCGGGAAGTACTCCGCGACCGTGAACGGCTGGAGGGAGGCCGGTACGCGGGGCAGGGCGACCGGGCCGAGGTCCTTCTCCAGATGACGCAGCAGCGCGTCGCGGACCCGCTCGTGGTGCAGGACGCGGCCGGAGACCAGCGTCCGGCTCACCGTGCCGTCCTTGCCGATGCGCAGCAGCAGTCCGATGCTGGTGACTTCACCGCTGTCGTCCACGCGCACGGGTACGGCCTCGACATACAGAATCGGCATCCGGGCCCTGGCCATTTCCAGCTCGTCCGTGGTCAGCCAGCCGGGTGTGGTCTCGGTCATGTCAGACATTGCTAGATCATACTTTCCGGATGGGGCGCCCGCTGGGATCGCGGGCCGGTTCGGATACGGGCGGCCCGTACAGTCGGCGGGCGTTGTCGCGGCCCGTCCAGGCCGCGATCCGCAGGGCGTCGCCGAGACTCAACTCGTCGGCGTCCACGCGCTCCTGGAGCAGATCGGCGAGGCCCTGCCGGAAACACAGGGCACCCAGATGGTGGAACTCGGCCACACCGTAGGCGTCGGAGCTGTACAGCAGTTTGCGGAACGGGGTGATCTCCAGAGCCTCTTCCAGCACCGCACGGCAGCGGGCCGGGCCGGTGTAGTGCAGGGCGAGCCCCACGTCCAGGTACACCTGCTCGAACACCGCGGCCAGATAGGCGGCCTGGCGGTGGTACGGCCAGCAGTGCAGCAGCAGGACCGGGACGGTGCCGGCGGTCCGGCGCAGCCAGTCGGTGAGCAGGGCGGGGTCGGCAAGGTGCAGCCGTACGTCCGCGTCGCCGAAGCCGGTGTGCAGCTGAAGCGGCAGGCCGAGCTCGACGGCGGTCCACAGCAGGTGCCGCAGCAGGACCGGGTCGGCGAGCCGTCCGCCGCGCGCCAGCCAGCCCCGGGCCGCCTGTGCCACCTCGGCGTCCGTGGGGCGCTCCGGGTCCAGGGCGAAGCCGGTGCGGTAGGCCGCGACCGACTTCACCGCCACCACGCCCGGCCGGCGCACGGCCGCCTCGGCCGCGGCGCGGAACACGCCCGCGTACTCGCCCGCCTCCACACCCCGCGCGGCCACCGACTCCGCGATCCGCTCCAGCCGTACGACCTCGCCCGCGGTGGCGCCGGCCGCCGCCGCCAGTTCCGCGGGGGAGGTGAGCGGGTGCGGGGCGTAGCCGGTGTCCACGCAGAAGACCTCGGCCCGGGCCGCGGTCAGGAAGCGGCGGTTGACCTCCTGCCAGCCCAGCTCCGCCCGCCGGGCCAGGTAGTCGGCGGGCGGCGCGTGCCGGGGGAGGTCCAGCAGGGGAGCGCAGTGGCGGCGGACGGCCACGCCGGCCGGGCTGTCGAAGGGCGAGACGCCGGGCCAGGCCGCGCCCTCGGTGATCAGGGACTCGAACTCCCCGGTGTCCAGGTCGGCCGTCACCGCGCCGTGGCAGTGGTGGTCCACCAGCGGCAGCGCGGCGAGGGTCTCGTGGACCGGTCCCGGTGCGGCCATGGTCAGTACCTCCAGCGGTAGGCCGCCGCCACCCGGGCGTCGTCGAGTCCGTCGACGGTGGCCGCCTCGCCGAGCCGTACGGCGGTCACCGCGTCGGCGAGGACCGGGCCCAGCGCGGCCCGCAGCACCTGGTCCGCGCGGAACTCCTCGACGGCCTCGGGCAGCGACCGGGGCAGCCGCCGCACGCCGAGGGCCGCCGCCCCGTCGGGGCCGTAGCGGGCCGGATCGCCGGTGATCTCCTCGGGCAGGGCGCGGGCCGCCGCGATGCCGTCGAGTCCGGCGGCGATCGCACAGCCCAGCGCCAGATACGGATTGGCGGCCAGGTCGACCGGTTTGATCTCCATGTTGGCGTCCTGTTCACGGCGGCCCGCCATGCCCGTGATCATGCGCAGGGCGGCCTCGCGAGTCTCGTGGCCCCAGGCGGCGAACACGCCGGCCCACTGGGACGGCCGCAGCCGCAGATAGCTGGCGGGGCTCGGGGCGGTGACCGCCGTCAGGGCCGGCAGGTGGGCGAGGACCCCGGCCGCGAACGACTCCGCCTCGGCCGTCAGGCCGTACCGGCGGTCGCCGCCGGCGTGCAGGTTCACTCCGTCGCGCCAGCAGGACAGGTGCAGGTGGCCGCCGTTGCCGACGCCCTCGGCGCCGACCGCGGGCGCGAACGAGACGCGCAGTCCGTGCCGCCCCGCCACCGCCCGGACGGTCTGCCGGACCAGCACGCTGCGGTCGGCCGCCGCCACCGGGTCCAGCGCGCCCACCGAGATCTCGAACTGCCCGGGCGCGTACTCGGGATGCAGTTGGTCGACGTCCACGCCCTGCGCGGCGCACGCGGCCAGCAGGTCGGCGGTGTAGTCGCTCAGCTCGATCTGCCGGATCGCGCCGTACGCCGGACCGGAGACGGCCGGTACGAACTCCCCGGCGGGCGCCGAACCGAGCCCGACGGCCCACTCGATCTCGATCGCCGCCTTGAAGGAGAGGCCGTGCCGTGCGGCGGCATCGGAGACGACCCGGCGCAGAAAGGTCCGGGCACAGCCGGGGTGCCGGGCGCCCTCCTGGGTGATCCGGTCCACCGGCGCCCACGCCCAGCCGGGCTGCCCTGCCAGCGCCACCAGCTGGTCCAGATCCGGGTAGAGCCGCAGGTCGCCGTCGGGGGAGCCGAGGACGTCGGTGCTGACGATCGAGTCGCCGGCAAGGAACGTGTCGAACACCGGGGACATGCCGACGCCCCAGGACACGGCCGCCTCCAGCCGGGCCGTCGGGATCGTCTTCACCCGGCCGACGCCCGCGGTGTCGACGTACGCCAGCACGATTCCGCGCACGTCCCGGGCCGCCAGGTCGGCGGTGAGCGCGGCGACCCGGCGCAGATCACCGGGGCGCCCGCCGGGCACGGGGTCGGCAAGAGTCGTCATACGTCCTCCTCGGCGGGTTCGGGCGGCGCATGCGGCCGGGATCAGCGTGGCACGGCAACCGCGCCGTACTGCGGCACCGCAGCGGCCGACACCGACGCGGCGCGCCACCGCGAGCGGTGCACCAGGGCCGCCCGGCTCACCCGCTCGCCCGCTCGCCCGGCTCGCCCGGCTCACCCGCTCGCCCGGCTCCAGACCGGCCTTGCCCTGCCGTGTCCCGCGAAAGAAACGGGCGTAGCGGCTCATTTCAGGCGCACCCCGCGGCTGCGGGCGCCCACCCGCCATGAGGAACACTGGACCGGTACCCCGACCCCGACCGGAAGCAGGACATGCCCGCCACGCCCACGCCCATCCTCGACACCTCCGGCTCGCCCGCCGGCCCCGCCGACATCCGGCTGATCGTCACCGACATGGACGGCACGCTGCTGGACGACGCCAAGCGGATTCCGGCCGGGCTGTGGCCGATGCTCGCCGAACTGCGCCGCCGTGGGGTGCTGTTCAGCCCGGCGAGCGGACGCCAGTACGCGACCCTGTACCGGCAGTTCGCCGAGGTCGCCGGGGGCATGGTGTTCATCGCGGAGAACGGCACGTACGTGGTCCGCGACGGCGTGGAGCTGAGCTCCGACCCGCTGGACGAGTCCGTCGCGGCCGGGGTCGCCCGGACGGTACGGCGGCTGGTCGCGGACGGCGCGGACGTCGGCGCCGTCGTGTGCGGCAAGCGGGCCGCGTACGTCGAGCGGACAGACGAGGCGTTTCTGGCGGAGGTGCGCAAGTACTACGTCGAGCACCGGATCGTCGAGGACGTCACCGCCGTGGACGACGATGTGATCAAGGTCGCGGTGTTCGACTTCGGGCCGGCCGAGCACACCACCGCCCCGGCCCTCGCCGCGTTCGCCGCCACCCACCAGGTCGTCGTCTCCGGTGAGCACTGGGTGGACGTGATGAACCGCACCGCGAACAAGGGCACCGCCTTGCGCGGTCTCCAGCGCGCGCTCGGCATCGCCCCCGCGCAGACCATGGTGTTCGGCGACTACCTCAACGACCTGGAGATGCTCGACGCCGCCGAGTGGTCCTTCGCGATGGCGGGCGCCCACCCCGAGGTCGTCCGCCGGGCCCGCCACCTGGCGCCGTCCAACAACGACGAAGGCGTCCTGCGGACCATAGCCCGGGTGCTGGGCCTGTAACCCGGTCGAGAGGCCGAGGCCGGCGGGGTCAGGACTTGCGCCCGACCCCGCCGTACAGCGAGATCGGCCCGTCGGGTTCGCCCTCGGCGCCCCACCGGTCCACGGAGACGATCCCGGGCTCCAGCAGTTCGAGGCCCGTGAAGAACGCGCCGACTTCGGCGTGCGAACGGGCCACCAGGGTCACCCCGCCGGCCGCGTAGGCGGCGATGCCCTTCTGCACGTTCTCCGGCTCGAAGTCGGCGGTCATCGTCGACAGCACCAGGCAACTGCCCGGTGCCAGCGCGCCGACCAGCGTGGACACCAGGTCCCGGGCACCGTCCTCGTCGGCGACGAAGTGCAGCAGGGCGATGAGGGAGAGGGCGACCGGGCGGTCGAGGTCCAGGACGCCGGCGGCCTGTTCGAGGATGGTGTGCGGATCGCGGGCGTCGGCCTGCACGTACTCCGTCACGCCTTCGGGGGTGCCGCGCAGCAGCGCGCCGGCGTGGGCCAGCACGATGGGGTCGTTGTCGACGTAGACCACGCGGGCGTCCGGTGCCACGGACTGGGCGATCTGGTGCAGGTTCGGCTCGGTCGGTATGCCGGTGCCGATGTCCAGGAACTGGCGGATGCCCGTCTGCGCGGCCAGCGTCCGCGTGGTCCGGCGCATGAACGCCCGGTTGGCGCGGGCGGCCTTCGGGGCGCCGCCGTCGATCGCCGCGATCTGCCGGCCCAGTTGCTCGTCGACCGGATAGTTGTCCTTGCCGCCGAGAAACCAGTCGTACACCCGGGCCGGATGCGGCCGGGTGGTGTCGATGTCCTGGATGTCCGGCCCGGTCCCCGTCACGTGCTGCTCCTCGCCCCGTCCGGTCCCGGCGGTCACTCCGGGACGTGCGGGGAGCAGTCTGACACGATCATGAGGCGCGGCGCAGACAGTCTTCGGCCACCTGCTTGTCGAGCGCTGCCCGCACCAACGCGGCCGCCAGCACGGCGGGTTGGGTGTCGCCGGCCAGCTCCGCCAACTTCTCGGGGTCCTTCGGCAGGCCGAGCCGGCCGGCCCCGGAGAGCGCCTTTCGGTCCAGGTAGGGCGCGACGTCCGGCCACACCCGCTGCGCCTCGCGCAGGAAGATGTCGGCGCCGGCCGGCCCGATGCCCGGCTCCTCCTGGAGCAGCCGGGCGAGTTCGCCGGTGTCGCCGTCCGCCTCGCGGTGCAGCCGGCGCAGGTCCCCGCCCCAGCGCTCGGTCAACAGCTCGGCGCCGTCCCCGAGTTGGGTGGCGGTCCGCTCATCGTAGCGGCGGTAGCCGCCCCGGCCGAGCGCGTCCACCCGCTGCTGCCAGTCGGCCTCGGCCATCCGGTGCGGGCTGTCGAGGTGATCCTCGTGCAGGGCCCGGGCCGCGGCCACCGCGACGGAGGCCCGGATCCGTGCGCTGAGGAGCAGGGACAGCACCAGCAACCGGTACAGCGGCTGCGGGGTGTCCGTCAGGCGGATGCCCGCCTCCTCGGCGTACGTCCGCCCGTACTCGGACACCAGCTCGTGGACGACCCGTTCGTCGCGGTTCATGGCTACGGCTTGAGCGGGTCGTGGCCCAGCGTCATCAGCCGGTGCCGGCGGCGGGTGTCCTCCGGCGTGCTCTCCGGCTCGGGTTCGTTCTCCATGTCGACCAGGTCCGCGACCGTGTCGACGACCTTGTACATGACCCGGACGTCGTCGTCGGTGAGGTCGGTACGGCGCTTCTGCAGGATCGCGAGGACGTGCTGCCCGGTGGGCGTGCCCGCCTGCTCCGGCAGCGGTTCCGTCTCCTCGTCGGCGTCCCGGACCTTCAGCCAGGCCGCGAGTTCCGCCGAGGACATGTTCACCACGCGGTGGAAGTCCTCCCACAGCGCCTCGATCTCCAGGGCGTCGGCCATGGGTCTCTCCTTCCGTGGGGGCGGGGTGGGCGTTACCGGCCGGTCGCGTGATCGCGCGGGTGGTTCTCGGCCTCGAACATCCAGCGCTGCTTCTCCAGGTCGGCCGTGACGGAGATCAGCAGGTCCTGGGTGACCGGGTCGGCCTTCTCGGTCGCGTCGATCCGCTCGCGCAGCCGGCCGACGGCCGCCTCCAGCACGGACACCATCAGCTCCACGACCTCGGTGTCGCGCAGCCAGCCGTCCTTGGTGCCAGGCAGCGCGAAGGTCGCGGCGATGGTCTCCGGCCGGCCGTCCGGCGGCACGCCCAGCGCGGCGGCGCGCTCGGCCACCGTGTCCGAGTGTTCCCGGGCCGTGGCGACCACCTCGTCCAGCTGGAGGTGGATCGACCGGAACCGCGGACCCACGATGTTCCAGTGCGCCTGCTTGCCGATCAGCGACAGCCCGAGCAGATCGACCAGCGTCTCCTGCAGGGCCGTCCCGGTGACGCCGAGCGCCTCCTCGGGCAGTGTGCTCCTGACCACGGTCATGGTGCGTCGGTCCCCTTTCGTCAGCTTTCCTCGATCACGTCCGAAAGGGCGGGTGCCCGCTGCGATGGGGAGCAAACAGGCTGATCAGCGGGGCAGCACCCGGTCCAGGAAGCCCAGCATTTCGGCGAAGACCTCCTCCTTGCACGTCTCGTGGAACACCTCGTGCCGCGCCCCCGCGAAGATCCGCTCGGTCGCCCGGCCGCCGCTCAGCCGCTCCACCCCGGGCCGGCTCCCCCGCGGCGGCACCAGCCGGTCGTCGTCGCCGTGCAGCCACAGCAGCGGCAGCCGGCCGACGTCCCCGCCGCGGGCGACGGCCTGAAGGGTCCGGGCGAACGCCTCCAGCGTCGGGCGCTTCATCGGCCCGCGCCAGACCAGCGGATCCGCGGCGTACGCGGCGCCCACGGCCGGGTCCCGGGAGAGCGCGGACGGGCTGACCGGGGTGTCCGGGATCGCCTCCAGGGACAGCAGCCGCCGCGGCAGCTCCCAGCTGCCGATCACCGGGCCGGACAGGACGAGCGCGGTCAGCTCGTCGCCGTACCGCTGGGCGTAGCGGGCCGCGATCAGCCCGCCCATGGAGTGGCCGACCAGCACCAGCGGCAGTCCGGGGTGGGCGGCCCGGGCCAGCTCCGCCACCGCGTGCACGTCCGTGACCAGGTCCTCGAAGTCCTCGATCAGCACCCGCTCCCCGGCCGACCTGCCGTGGCCCGCGTGGTCCGGCCCGTACCCGGCGGCGCCGTGCCCGGTGAGGGCGGCGGCGAGCCCGTCGTACCGGCCCGCGTGCTCGGCGTACCCGTGCACCAAGAGCGCCAGGTAGCGGGGGGCCGGGTGCGGCCACTCGCGTACGGCGAGGGCTCCGTGCGTGCCGTCGAGGACGTGCTCGCGGACGTGGGACATGTCTCCTCCACTGGCTGGGCGAAGTCAGGGAGGATCTTCCCAGCGGGCCGGTCAGAGGTCTATAGTCCAAAACTAGCAGTGCTAATTAATGGGTGCTGCACAGGTCCGTGCCGATCCACAGCGTCGTAGTCGGTCATAGGTCAGGAGTCCAGCCGTGCGTCCCGTCCACTTCGCGGCCGCCCGCCGCACCCCCATCGGCAAGCTGCGCGGAGCCCTCGCCTCCGTCCGCCCCGACGATCTGGCCGCGACCGTGATCCGCCACCTCGTGGGCGACGTGCCCGCGCTCGACCCGGCCCGGATCGACGACGTGTACTGGGGCGCCGCCAACCAGGCCGGCGAGGACAACCGCAACGTCGCCCGCATGGCCGCCCTGCTCGCCGGACTGCCCGAGTCGGTCCCCGGTGCCACCGTCAACCGGCTCTGCGCCTCCGGACTCGAAGCGGTCACCGCCGCCGCTCGCACCATCGCCGCGGGCGAGGCCGACATCGTGATCGCCGGCGGATCCGAGTCGATGAGCCGCGCCCCGTTCGTCCTGCCCCGCCCCGACGAGGCCCTGCCGCACCGCATCGAGACCTACGACACCCGGCTCGGCTGGCGGCTGGTCAACCCCGCCATGAAAGAGCTGCACGGCCTGCTCTCCATGGGCGAGACCGCCGAGGAGGTCGCCGAGCGCCATGGCGTCTCCCGCGCCCGGCAGGACGAGTTCGCGCTGCGCAGCCACCAACTCGCCGCCGCCGCCCGCAAGAACGGCCACTTCGACGACGAGATCCTGCCCGTCGAGCGCCCGGACGGCATCGTGGTCGAGCAGGACGAATGCGTCCGCGAGGACACCTCGCTGGAGAAGCTGTCCCGGCTCAAGCCGGTCTTCCGCCAGGGCGGCACGGTCACCGCGGGCAACGCCTCGCCGATGAACGACGGGGCCGCCGGCCTGCTCCTGGTCAGCGAAGAGGCTCTGAACGAACTCGGCCTCGAGTCCCTCGGCCGCTATGTCGCGGGCGCCTCCGCCGGGGTGCACCCCGACGTGATGGGCCTCGGACCGGTCCCCGCCACCCGCAAGGCGCTGGCCCGGGCCGAGTGGGAGATCGGCGACGTGCAGGAGGCCGAGTTCAACGAGGCCTTCGCCGCACAGGCACTCGCCTGCGTCGACCAGCTGGGCATCGACCCGGACCTGGTGAATCCCACGGGCGGCGCCATCGCCCTCGGCCACCCCCTCGGCTGTTCCGGCGCCCGCATCCTCACCACCCTGCTGCACCGGATGCGCCGCACGGGCGCGGAGCGGGGGCTGGCCACCATGTGCGTGGGCGTCGGACAGGGGAGCGCGGTGCTGATCGAGCGACATTGAGAGGACCGCCCGTCCGGCGATCGACGGCAGCAGCACCCCGAGCCGCAGCAGAGAAACGGAGCAACCGCACATGGCCACCCTGTCCCTGGCCGCGATCCTCGCCGAGAACGCCCGGCGCCGCCCCCACAAGACCGCCCTCGTCGAAGGCGGCCTGCGCCTCACCTTCGCCGAGGTGTGGCAGCGGGCGCTGGCCCAGGCGGGCGCGCTCACCGATCTCGGGGTACGGCCCGGTGACCGGGTCGCCCTGATGGCACCCAACACGGCCGAGTTCCCGATCGCCTACTACGCGATCGCCGCGGCCGGCGGGGTCGTCGTCCCGGTGCACCTGCTGCTGTCCGCCGGCGAGGTCGAGCACGTCCTGCGGGACAGCGGGGCGAGCCTGCTGCTCGTCCACCCGGCGCAGGCGGCGACCGGCAGCACCGCGGCCGAGGCGGTGGGCGTCCGGGCGGTCACCCTGGGCGGCGAGCTGGAGAAGCTCGCGGCCGACGCCGAGCCGCTCCCGGCGTACGTCACCCGGGCCGCCGACGATCCCGCGGTGATCTTCTACACCAGCGGTACGACCGGGGTCCCGAAGGGCGCCGTCCTCAGCCACTTCAACCTGGTGATGAACGCGACCGTCAACGCCTTCGACGCCCACGACATCCGCGCCGACGACACCGCCCTCGGCGCGCTGCCGCTGTTCCACGCCTTCGGCCAGACGGTGTCGCTCAACTCCACCTGGCGGGCCGGTGCCACCCTCGTGCTGCTGCCCCGCTTCGACGCGGCCCGCGCCATCGAGCTGATGGTGGAGGAGGGTGTGAACACCTTCCACGGCGTGCCGACCATGTTCGTCGCCCTCGCGACCGCGGCCGCCGAAGCCGTCCGGCTGCCCGAGCTGCGCGTGTGCATCTCCGGTGGGGCCTCGCTCCCGGTCGCGGTACTGGAGCGGTTCGAGGCCGCGTTCGAGACGACCGTCTACGAGGGCTACGGCCTGTCGGAGACCTCGCCGACCGCCACCGTCAACCAGCCGGTGTTCGGCACGAAGGCCGGCACCATCGGCCACCCGCTGTGGGGCGTCGACGTGGAGATCGCCCGCGCCGAGGTGGAGGGCCGCGTCGAACTCCTGCCGCCGGGCGAGCTGGGCGAGGTCGTCATCCGCGGCCACAACGTCTTCTCCGGCTACCTCGGCCGCCCCGAGGCCACCGCCGAGGCCGTGGTGGACGGCTGGTTCCGCACCGGCGACCTCGGCACCAAGGACGACGAGGGCTATCTGCGGATCCTCGACCGCAAGAAGGACGTCATCATCCGCGGCGGCTACAACGTCTACCCGCGGGAGGTCGAGGAGGTCCTGATGCGCCACCCGGCGATCGCCCAGGTCGCCGTCATCGGCCTGCCCGACGAGCTGCACGGCGAAGAGGTGTGCGCAGTCGTCGTCCCGGCGCCGGGCACCACCGCGGACGCCGCCGCGCTCACCGAGTGGTCCAAGGAGCACCTGGGCAGGCACAAGTACCCGCGGCGCGTGGAGTTCGCGGACGCGCTGCCGCTCGGGCCGAGCATGAAGGTCCTCAAGCGGGAGCTGCGGGCGCGGTACACGGGCCGGTAGGGACCGGTCAGCGAGACGCCCCGCACGCCGCCGGATGTGTGCGCATAGCATCGTCCCCGCATGAACACGATGACGCTCTGGCACATATCCGGCTGGGAGTTCGCGGCGCTCGCCTTCGCGGCCCTGGTCGTCGGCTTCTCCAAGACCGCGGTCAGCGGGGCCAACACGGTCAGCCTCGCGATCTTCGCCGCGGTCCTGCCCGCCCGCGCCTCCACCGGCGTGCTGCTGCCCGTACTGATCGCCGGCGATGTACTCGCCGTCCTCACCTACCGGCGGCACGCGCACTGGCCCACGCTGTGGCGGCTGTTCCCGGCGGTGGCGGCAGGCGTGGTGGCCGGCACCCTGTTCCTGGTGTGGGCCGACGACGGGACCGTACGGACCTCGATCGGCGCGATCCTGCTGCTGATGGCCGGGGTCACCCTGTGGCGGCGGCGCCGGGAGGACGGCGGGGCGGGGGACGAGCCGGACGCGGTGACGACCCGGGCCGGCCGGATGAAGGCGCGCTCGTACGGCGTACTGGGCGGGTTCACGACGATGGTCGCCAACGCGGGCGGACCCGTGATGTCGATGTACCTGCTGTCCGCGGGTTTCCGGAAGCTCGGTTTCCTTGGCACCTCCGCCTTCTTCTTTCTCATCGTGAACCTCTCCAAGGTGCCGTTCAGCGTGGGCCTGGGCCTGATCGACGGGCACTCGCTGCTCCTTGACGCGGCGCTCGCGGTGTTCGTCGTGCCCGGTGCGTTGTTCGGCAAGTGGGCTGTGAACAGGATCAACCAGCGACTCTTCGAACAACTCGTGATCGCGGCGACGATCGTGGGCGGCCTCCAGCTGCTGCTGCGCTAGACCAGCGCCAGACAGTGTCCGACCGGTCAGGTAACCGATAGGTGTTCAGATCGTTCCGACCTTCGTGGGGCGGGGTGATCTATCCGAGGCGGAGTGGGCCCGGCTGAAGCCGCACCTGCCGCGGTCGGCAAATCAAGCACACGATCCCCGAACGAAAAAATCAGCGGGCCAACCGCCGGCGCCGAGGCGGCGCAGGCGGCCGGCCCACCGGCTTCGACCCGGCCATATACAAGCGTCGCAACGAAGTGGAACGAACGGTCCATGCCCTCAAGGGCTTCCGCGCCGTGGCCTGTCCATTCGACAAGCGGGCGTACATCTTCGCGGCGCCGTCGCCGTTGCCGCCGTGCGCCTCTGGCTCCGTCCGTGGCTTGCCGGACAGTCCTTGGAGCCGACCGACAGGTCAAAGGTCAGGAGAGCCCCCCGGCCTTGCGCAAGTGATCGGTGATCGCGTCCCGTGTCCTCATCAAACCCCGGGCAGGCTCTACCAGAGAAGAGCCATCACCTGAGCGCGCAACCTCAGTGAGCAGCCGATAGATGGGGGCGACCTGGTCCTCCAGCGACTTGACCAGGTCGAAGGCGCTACGCGGGCCCACGAGGCGAACCACTGTGCCTTGCCGCCGCACGTGGCCAATGTGGCCGTCAACCACCGCGGCAACCTCCTTCATATCGACCTGGCGACCCTCGTCAAGCTGTTCCGCCGTCTGCCGGAGAGTGCGGGCGACATCAGTGGCCGCTTGCAGAAGATCGGCATACGACTGGATCGACCGGACTTCCTGCTCGGCATGCCGGGCTCGTCGCCACTTGCTGTGCTCCAAATACATGTTGCCTGCAAGTGTTAGGGCGACTCCCGCAAGCGCGGAGGCCACCGGCACTACTTGAGTTGCTATGTCAGCCACAGAGCAGCAGTGTGCCAGCCGTGAGCATCACTCTGCGGAGCGACCCATCGGACACGACCTAGACCGTGTTCCCCCGCTCGAGACCCAGCAGTTCCGGGGCGTCCGCGAAGGAGTCCACGACGTGGTCCGGGGTGCCGCTCGCCTGCTCGTGCGTCTCCGGCTGGTACTTGCCCGTCCTCACCAGCACCCCGGTGAGCCCGGCCCGCTGTGCCGCGAGCACGTCCGACTCGATGTCGTCGCCCACCATCACCGCGTGCTCCGCGCCCACCCCCAGCCGGGCCAGCGCCGCCTCGAAGAACGCCCGGGACGGCTTCCCCGTGACCTCCGCCTCCACCCGCGCCGCCCGCTCCAGCCCCAGCAGGAAGGCACCCGAGTCCAGCTGGAGCCCGGCGTCGGTCCGCCAGTACAGGTTGCGGTGCATGGCGACCAGCCGCGCGCCCCGCTGCAGCTCGCCGAAGGCCCGGTTGAGCGCCGCGTAGTCGAACCCGGGCCCGGCCCCGCCGACCACCACCACGTCGGCACGGTCCTCGACCAGGGTGACGTCCCCCAGGTCCGCCCCGATGTCCCCGCTGTTGAGCAGGGCGACGCGGGCGCCCGGAAAGTGTTCGGCGAGATGTGCGGCGGTGACGGCGGGCGCGGTCAGCACCTCCTCCGCGGCCACCTCGAAACCGGCCTCCGACAGCGTCCCGGCGATCGACGCCCGGGTCCGGGAGGTCGTGTTGGTCACCAGAGCCACGCCGAGCCCGGCCGCGCGCAGGGCGCGCAGCGCCTCCACCGCGCCGGGCAGCGGCTTCCAGGACACGGTGAGAACCCCGTCGATGTCGATCAGAACGGCACGTGCGGACGCCATGGATTCCATGGGCCGACCGTAGCGACCCGGGCGGCGAAGCGGCCCGTACGACCTCGTACGCTCACCCTCATGCCCCCGCATGTCCTGATCCTCGGCGGCACCACCGAGGCCCGCCGCCTCGCCGCCGACCTCGCCGCCCGGCCCGGGGTCCGGGTCACCACCTCGCTCGCCGGCCGGGTCGCGCGGCCCGCGGCGCTGCCCGGCGAGGTGCGCACCGGCGGCTTCGGCGGGCCGGAGGGCCTCGCCGACTGGCTGCGGTGCCAGCACGTCGACGCCCTGGTGGACGCCACCCACCCCTTCGCCGAGTCGATCACGGCCAACGCGGCCCGCGCGGCGCGGGCCACCGGCGTCCCCGCCGTCGTCCTGCGCCGCCCCGGCTGGCGCCCGGGCCCCGGCGACCGCTGGTACGACGTGCCGTCCCTGGCCGGGGCTGCCGAGGCGCTGCCCGGTCTCGGCCGCCGGGTGTTCCTCAGCACCGGACGCCTCGGCCTCGCGGCTTTCGCCCACCTGACGGACCTGCACTTCGTCGTCCGGTCCGTCGACCCGCCCGAGCCGCCGCTGCCACCGCGCACCGAAGTGATCCTGGCCCGCGGACCGTTCACCGTCGCCGGCGAGACGCACGTGCTGCGCGCTCACCGGGCCGACGTCCTGGTCACCAAGGACAGCGGAGGGGAGGCGACGGCCGCGAAGCTGACGGCCGCACGGGACCTGGGTCTGCCCGTTGTCGTCGTACGACGCCCCGCACTGCCTGCCGGGGTGACCGCCGTGCCCGACGTGGCGGGCGTGCTGCGGTGGCTGGTTCTCAGCCCGGCGTGAGGACCGACGCGCGGAGCCGGTCGATGGTGCGCAGCACCTCGTCCCGGTTCTTCGCGCTCGTGATCCAGGCCGGGAGCCGGGCGACCAGGCTCAGCCGCGCCCCGGTGGCGTGCCGGTGGGCTCGCTCGCGCAGGGTGGCGCCGACGCAGCGCCGGATCAGATCGAGGTGCCGCAGGTCGTACACGGCACGCCGGGCCGCCCTACCCGGTGCACGGCAGGGGAGGCCGCGCGCCGCACCCGTCAGGCGTCCCCGGGCTTCCTGCGCAGCAGATACGTGTCCATGATCCAGCCCTTGCGCTCCCGTGCCTCCGCCCGCAGCCGCTCGATGCGCGGACCGGCCTCGGCGATCGGACCGGAGACCAGGATCTCGTCCGGCGTGCCGATGTAGGCGCCCCAGTAGATGTCCATGTCCTCCCCGGCGTACCGCCGGAAGGTCTGGTGCGCGTCCAGCATCACGACCACGTCGTCCACCCCCTCCGGGAAGCCCTCGGCCAGCCGCCGCCCGGTGGTGATCTGCACAGGCCGGGCGACCCGGTTCAGACCCGTGCGGTGGCGGGCGACCAGCGCGGAGACACTGCTGATGCCGGGCACCACGTCGTACGCGAACTCCACCGCGCCGTGCTCCAGCACCTCCTCGAGAATCGCCAGCGTGCTGTCGTACAGCGCCGGATCGCCCCACACCAGGAAGGCGCCGGTGCCGTCCTCGTCCAGCTCCTCGGCGATCAGCCGCTCGTAGATCCCGGCGCGGGCGCTGCGCCAGTCCCCGACGGCCGGCGAGTAGGCCGTGCCGCCCGCCTTCCGGTCCCGCTCCGGGTCCCGGGCCTCCACCAGCCGGTACGACCCCGCGGGCAGATGCGCGTCGAGTATGTCCCGGCGGAGCTGCGTCAGGTCGCTCTTGACCTCGCCCTTGTCGAGCAGGAAGAACACGTCGGTGCTCCGCAGCGCCTTGACCGCCTGAAGGGTCAGCTGGTCGGGGTCGCCCGCGCCGATACCGATGACATGAATCTTTCGCACGCCCCGAGTCTGCCGCATGCCACTGACAGCCCGTCCACCGCCTCCGCACACACCGCGACGGCGCTCCGGACTGGGCCCGGAGGGGCGGCCTCGGCCAGGGTGCCGGGGTGCCTTGGTCAGGGGTGACAGGTCGCCTCGGTCGGCGTGCCGGGCGCCTCGGCCAGGGCGTCGGCTACCTCGGTCGGGGTGCCGGGGCGCGTTGGTCAGGGCGTCGGCTCGCCTCGGTCAGGCGCCGAGCCGGGGCGCCTCGGCCCGCGCGTCCACCGGCGCCGAGCCGTGCTCCACCCGCCCGGCCAGGTCCCGCGCCCACCGGGTGAGCCCCGCCAGATCCAGCCCGTACGGCCGGTCCTCGCCCCGCTCGGCCTCCCACTCCTCGACCGCGCCCGCGCCGCGCCGCAGCAGCCGTGCCCCGCCGACGGTGTTCCCGCGGGCGGCGTGCGTGAGCCCCACCGCCAGCTGGGCCAGCCCCCGCCACAGCGTGCGCTCGTCCGCCGGGCCCGACTTCCAGGCGTCCTCGAAGACCTCGTGGGCGTGGAACGGCCGTCCCGCGGCCAGCAGCGCCTGCGCCTCGGCGACCGTCTCCGCCGGGGTGCGCAGCACCCCCTCCGGCTGCCGGGGGACGCCCTCGGCGCCGTGGGGCAGCGGGCGCCCCAGCCCGTCCCGCGGCCGCGCGTTCCGGGCCCGCCCGTCGGTGTCCCGGTCCCTGGTGGCCGACGTGTCCCCGGTGGCCGACGAGTCTCCGGTGGCCGACGAATCCCTGGCATCCGATGCGCCCGCGTTTCTCATACCGCCGATTGTCCCCTGCCCCGCCCCGGCCTTCTTCGGTACACCCCCGGGCGTGGGGTAGAGTTCTGTCCGCACGATCACGCGGGCACCCGCGAGTGAGCGCAACGGGACGTGGCGCAGCTTGGTAGCGCACTTGACTGGGGGTCAAGGGGTCGCAGGTTCAAATCCTGTCGTCCCGACGTTGCGAGAGTCGCAGGTCAGGGCCGGTTTCGGAGGCATCCGAAACCGGCCCTTGATCGTTCTTGGGGACCAGTTGGGGATCGGCGTCTTTGACCGGTGTCAGCGGGTGACGCGCCTCGGGCTCGGCACGGGCGTGGGGGCGCGGAGCACGCTGAGGTGTGCGGAGAGCGCTGCGCCGGCGGACGTGATCTTGTGTGCCGGAGGTCGTGGCGCCGCAGGCACCAGATCCCCTGGGTGGTGTGGATGTCTCCGACGCGGCAGTCTGAGACCTCGTCGATCCGTGCGGCGGTGCACGCGGCGAAGAGGACCACGTCTCCCCAGCCGCGGTACTGGCCGTGGGAGGGGGCCACGAGCGCGACGGCCGGTGCGACGAGGGTCTCCCAGTCGGGCGGGGCCGGCGGGCGTCGCCGGAGCAGGTGCTGTATCTGTCGGATCACCAGGACCGAATGGGCA
Organism: Streptomyces sp. NPDC036984; assembly: GCF_055607665.1. Taxonomy (NCBI): domain Bacteria; kingdom Bacillati; phylum Actinomycetota; class Actinomycetes; order Kitasatosporales; family Streptomycetaceae; genus Streptomyces; species Streptomyces sp. NPDC036984. Next base: position 93,038 of record NZ_JBVJRL010000016.1, on the reverse strand, counting down.
CGGTACTTGCCGGGGCTCGCGTTCACCCCACCCTGCCCCGCTGACGTCCCGTCACCACCCATCCCGAGGGCTTCTCCCAAAGAACTGAACACGCGGGTCAGGGGTGGTCCCGGAGGGATCCGGGACGACCACCCACCCCTGACCCGTTTTGCGTGAACCGCCGCAGGACGACGGTCTCGATCGCGTCAGCGGGAGTCCACGGTCAGGGGGCCACGGCGCGGCCGGTCTGCGGGGAGATCCGGCCGGCGCACAGGCCCTTGCTCGCCAGCGTCTGGGCGATCCGCGGAACGGCGGCAAGGGTGTTGGCCGGCCATTCGTGCATGAGGATGATCTGGCCGTTGGTCAGCCGGGACACGGCCTGCACGATCGCGTCGGTGCTCGCGCCGTTCCAGTCCTGCGAGTCGACGTCCCAGATGATCTGCCGCAGGCCGTACTTGGCCTCCACCGCCTGGACGGTGGAGTTGGTCTCGCCGTACGGCGGCCGGAAGAGCTGGGGTGTGCCGCCGCCGGCCGCGGCGATCGCCTGCTGGGTGCGGGAGATCTCGGAGTCGATCTGTGCCTGGCTCAGCTGGGTCAGATGGGGATGGGTGTAACTGTGGTTGCCGATCCACATCCCGGCGCTCACCTCGGCCCGGACCTGGGCCGGGTAGGCGGCCGCGAACTGGCCCTCGTTGAACATCGTGGCCCGCAGGCCGTTCTGTTCCAGGGCGTTCAGCAGCGCGGGGGTGCGGCCGCTGGACGGGCCGTCGTCGAAGGTGAGCCCGACGTACCCGTAACAGGTGGCGGCGTGCGCCGGAGCGGCGTCGACGGAGGCGGTGACCGTGCCGGCCACGGCTGTCGCGGCGACGGCCAGTCCGGTCAGCAAGGGGCGGTGCGCGGCGCGCATGCGGGTGGGTCCTCCTCGGATGGGGTGTGACCGCAGTGGGGGAGCGGACGGAGCGGGACGGTCACCCGTTCACCGTGATGTTGGAGCTGCCGCTGCTCTGGTATCCCTCGGTGGCGAGGATCATGTAGTAGCTGAAGCTGCCGAGGGGCATGCCGGCGCGGGCCCAGGCGTCGAAGTGGTTGCCGGTGGTGATGGTGCCGCCGGTCCGCTTGGACTGCCGGACGCTCCAGTACTGGTTGAAGGTCCTGGTGCCTTCCACGGAAGGGGCGTTGTACCGCGTCGTCTGGTAGATGTCGTATGTGCCGCCGTCGCTGGTGACCGTGCCCTTGTAGGTTCCGGTGGGCCGGTAGGTGCCCCAGTTGTCGACGATGTAGTACTCCACGAGCGGGTTCGAGGTCCACCCGTACAGGGCCAGGTAGGCGTTGCCGGACGGGCTGAAGCTGCCCGAGTAGGTCACGGTCCGGCGTCCGCCGTTGCTCCAGCCCTTGCCGGCGACGAAGTTGCCGGTGTTGCGCCACGAGGTGCTGTAGTTGCCGCCGGAGTTCAGCGTCATGGAGACCGTGCCCTGCGCGTCGGTCCAGAACGAGTAGTAGAACCCGTTGTTGGTGCCGGTCTGGTTGGTGGTGATGGTCGTGGCGGCGTGGGCGGTGCCGGGCAGCAGCAGTCCGGACGCGGACGTGGCCAGCGCCAGGGTGCCGGCACGGTTGATGAAGCCGCGGCGGCTCATCGGGCGGGACAGGGCGTTGTTCGGATCCATGCTTTCTCCTGGGTGAGGGCTGATGAGGCGGAAGACCCGGGCAGGCACAGCGTGGGATTGGCATGTTCGCGCCATGAAGTACGGCGGGGCCGTCCCTGCCGGGGGAGGGCTCGATTGCTGGAGAGTATGCGGCCGTGTCGAAAGGGCGGTCAATGCGTCCGTTTCCGAAACTTCATCGAAACTCGGCGACTATACATCGAGTGTAAATCCGAAACTTTCGTCGCATCGGGGCTGACTGATCGAGCACCCCTTGCCGCGATGGTTGACGGCATAGTGGCGGCTGTTTAGCGTGACGCAACACTCGTAAGGCGAATCGAAACTTTCGACCCACCTCCGGGAGTGCTCGTGCCCCTTCCCCGCTTCATCGCGGCCGCCGCCGCGACCTGCTGTCTTGCGCTGCTTCCGCTCACCACCGCGAGCCCCGCGGGGGCGTCTGGCGGCCCCGCCGTACCGGACCGCCCGCTGCGGCAGCTCGCCGCCGACGATCATCTGCGGGTCGGCACCGCCGTCGACATGTCCGCGCTCACCGACGACGCCGCCTACCGGCGGCTCACGGGCTCCGAGTTCTCCACCGTGACCCCGGAGAACGTGATGAAGTGGGAGGCGGTCGAACCCCGCCAGGGGCAGTACGACTACGCCGCCGCCGACCGCCTGGTCGACTTCGCCCGTCGGCACGGACAGAAGGTGCGCGGCCATGTCCTGGTCTGGCACAGCCAGTTGCCCTCCTGGCTCACCTCCGGCGACTTCAGCGCCGATCAGCTGCGTGCCGTCCTGCACCATCACATCACCGACACCGTGCGGCACTTCAAGGGCCGGGTCTGGCAATGGGACGTGGTCAACGAGGCGTTCAACGAGGACGGCACCCTGCGCGACAGCATATGGCTGCGCAAGCTCGGTCCCGGCTACATCGCCGACGCCTTCCGCTGGGCCCACGAGGCCGACCCGCATGCCCTGCTCTTCTACAACGACTACAACACCGAGTGGACCGGCCCGAAGAGCGACGCCGTCTACGACCTGGTCCGCCGCCTGCGCGCCGAGGGCGTTCCCATCGACGGGGTCGGCTTCCAGGGACACCTCGGCATCCAGTACGGCCTGCCCACCGACATGGCCGCCAACTTCGCCCGCTTCGACAAGCTCGGCCTGGCCACCGCCGTGACGGAGGCGGACGTCCGCATGGAGATGCCGGCCGACGCGGCCAAGCTGGCCACCCAGGCCGAGGGCTATCGCCGCCTGCTCGACGCCTGTCTGCGCGCCCGCCACTGCATCTCGTTCACCGTCTGGGGCTTCACCGACAGGTACTCCTGGGTCCCGGGCACGTTCCCAGGCGAGGGCGCCGCCAATCTGTTCGACGAGGACTACCGCCCGAAGCCGGCGTACCGGACGCTCCAGTCGGAACTGGCGGGCCGGGCGCGGTACGGGGTGGCCGAATAGCGCCTCGCGCCGACCCGGAATCCATGTCGCAGCCGTACCGGGGCCGTGTGCGGGTAGCCGGATGGACGGAAACGGTCCGGTCGGCACAGACGGGAAAGATCGTGGACGGACGTTCGCTTCGCGCGGTGGGCTGGGCACGCTCACTGCCGCTCAACAGTCAGGTCAAGGCGGCACGGGACTGGGCGCGGGCCCATCTGGACGAGCTGGGCTGGACGCGATCGGCCCCGGATACGGCGGACGACGTGCTGCTGGTGGTGTCCGAACTGGTCACCAACGCACATGTCCACGCGCACAGCACCGCGCAGTTGGTGATGTCCTGGGACAACGAGTGTCTGCACATCGCGGTGCACGACACCTCCCCCGTGCTGCCCGAACCCCGGCACCCCGGTGCGCTCCAGCCGGGCGGGCGCGGCATGCTGCTGATGGACGCCCTGGCCGACCGCTGGGAGGCCCGGTCCTGCCCGCACGGCAAGACCGTCCTCGCCTGTTTCCGCCCGCCTGCCCGGGCGAACGCCTGACCCGGCGCCCGGTAGCCGGCCTGTCCTGGGACGGTGTTCAGCCGGCGGCGGGCGGTGCGGTGCTCTGGCGCACCACCAGGTGCGTGGCGAGTTCGATGCGCAGCGCGGCCTTTCCGGGGTCCGCGGGCCGCAGCAGCATGCGGGCCGCCTCCTCGGCCATGCGCTGGAGCGGCTGCTGCACGGTGGTCAGCGGCGGGCTCGACCACCGGGCCGGCGGCACGTCGTCGTACCCCACCACCGACAGCTGCCCGGGCACGTTCAGGCCCAGTACCCGGGCCGCCTCCAGGACGCCCAGCGCCTGAAGGTCGCTCCCGGCGAAGATCGCCGTCGGCCGGTCCGGCCGACGCAGCAGGTCCATGGCGTGCTCGAAGCCGCTCTGGACGTGGAAGTCGCCGAACCGCACCAGCTCCGGCTCCGGTTCGCGACCCGCCATCGCCATCGCCGATCGGTATCCGTCCAGACGGGCCAGCGAGCACATCAGATCCTCGGGACCGGTGATGATGGCGACGCGCTCGTGTCCCTGGTCCGTGAGGTGGCGCGTGGCGGCCACTCCTCCGGCCCAGTTGGCCGAACCGACGGACGGGACGTCGGGGTCGGGATCGCCCGCCGGGTCCACGATGACGAACGGAATGGCCCGGGACCGAAGCTGCCTCTTCACGTCCTCCGGGACCGTGGAGAAGACCAGCAGCACGCCGAGGGGACGACGGCGCAGCACACCCCCGATCCACTCCGGCCCGGGAGCCTGCCGTGTCCCGCTCTCGGTGAGCGAGACCGTCGCGTCGTTCCGCTTGGCGACGTTCTCCACGCCGCGGATGAGTTCCATGGCCCAGACGCTCTCCAGTTCGTGGAAGACGATCTCGATGAGCGGGGCCTGCGGCGGTCCCACGGTCCGTCGGCGGTAGCCGTGGACCTCCAGAAGACGCTCGACCTTGGCACGGGTCGTCGGAGAGACATCCGAACGACCGTTGAGGACCTTCGAAACTGTCGGAAGGGAGACGCCGGCCTCTCTGGCCACGGCTGCCAAGGTGACTCTGCGACCGACCTGGGCTTCTTCGCGCATGGCCGCAGCATAAGCCACGACGCCGGGTAACGGTTTGGCTGCGTAGGTGCACAACCGTTGACCATTTCTTCCCCGGCCTCCTAGTGTCCGGCCGCAGGACTTTCGGCTATTGCTCCGAAACTTTCGGAAGGCAGATGACCATGCGTACACGGATGCCCCGAGTGCTCGCTTGTGCAGCGACGCTCGCCCTGGCGGCGAGTCTCGCCGCGTGCGGCAACGGAAGCGGTGGGGGTTCCTCGGACGACGGCAAGATCCACGTGCTGGTCTACGGGGACGCCAGCAACAAGGTGGAGAAACAGATAGTCGACACGTTCAACAAGACGTCGAAGGTCAAGGCCGTCCTCGACACCATCCCCGGCGCCGACTACCAGCAGAAGCTCCAGACGATCATCAACACGCCACAGGCGCCGGACATCTTCTTCAACTGGGGCGGCGGCAGCATCCAGCCCTTCGTCAAGGCCGGGCTGCTGATGCCGCTGGACGACTTCGTCAAGAAGGACCCGGACCTCGACAACAAGTTCCTGCCGAGCGTCTACAACAGCGCCGTCGTCGACGGCAAGCGCTACGGCATCCCCATGCGCGGCACGCAGCCGGTGCTGCTGTTCAGCAACAAGGAGGTGCTCGACAAGGCGGGCGTGCAGCAGCCCGAGACCTGGGACCAACTGCTCGACGCAGCCAAGAAGCTCAAGTCCGAAGGTGTCACCCCCGTCGCCCTCGGCGGCGGCGACCAGTGGCCGACGCTGATGTGGTTCGAGTACGTCTACGACCGCGTCGCCGGCCCCGAGTTGTTCCACAAGGCCCTCGACGGCGACAAGGACGCCTGGGCGAGCGCGGACAGCAAGAAGGCCCTCGGCATGCTCGAGGAACTGGTCGACACCGGCGTCTTCGGCAAGAACTACGACTCGGTGAAGTACACCAACGGCGCCTCGCCCGCGCTGGTGGCCCAGGGCAAGGCGGGCTTCGAGCTGATGGGCTCCTGGTACTACGCCCAGCAGCAGCAGGACGCCAAGGACTTCGCCGCCAAGGGCCTCGGCTACGGCACGTTCCCGACCATCCCCGGCGGCAAGGGCGACCCCTCGGACGTCGTCGGCAACACCAACAACTTCTACTCGGTGCTGAAGAAGACCAAGCACCCCGAGGCGGTCGCCGAGTTCCTGAAGCTCATGTACTCCGATGAGTTCGTCAAGGCCCAGCTGGCCATCGGCAACCTGCCCACCACCACGAACACCCCGCAGTTCCTCGACACGTCGGCCAGCCCCGCGTACTCCCGCTTCCAGTACGACCTCGTGGCCAAGGCCAAGTCCTTCCAGCTGTCCTGGGACCAGGCCTACCCGCCGTCGGCCATCACCCCCATCCACCAGGCCGTCCAGCAGTTCTTCAACGGGCAGCTCGACACGGACGGCTTCATCAAGGCCATGCAGGCCCTCCCGACCGAATGAACCGCTCATGACCACACAGATCACGAGCGCTCCGCCCACCGCCGCGGCCTCCCGGAAGGCCCGGCGACGGCCGGAGGACTCCTACGCCGCCCACGGCACGCGCCCCGGCTTCCTCTGGGCGCTGCCCGCCACCCTGTTCTTCGCCCTCTTCGCCATCGCCCCGCTGATCATGGTGGTGGTGCTGTCCTTCATGAGCTGGAACGGCCTGGGATCACCCCAGTTCGTCGGGACGGACAACTGGAAGCGCATCCTCGACGACCCCGTGATGATCAACAGCATCTGGCTCACCCTGCTGCTCACCGCCCTGGGCGTGGTGATCCAGACCCCGCTGAGCATCGTGCTCGGGGTCTGGGCCGCCGGGCACCAGCGCAACCGCGCCGTCCTCTCGGCGATCTACTTCATCCCGCTGCTGCTGTCCGCCACCGCGGTGTCGGTGCTCTGGCGGGCGCTGCTCGACCCCAACTTCGGCGTCCCCGCGCGGATGACCTGGCTGTTCGGGGACGGCAACCTGTTCGGTGAACAAACCACGGCCATCGGGGTGCTGGCCTTCGTCAGCACCTGGCAGTTCACCCCGTTCCACACGCTGATCTACCAGGGCGCCGCCCGGGCGATCCCGCAGGTGCTCTACCAGGCGGCCGCGATCGACGGCGCGGGACGCTACCGCCAGTTCTTCCACATCACGCTGCCGCAGCTGCGCAACTCGGTCATCACCTCGATGATCCTGATGATCGTCGGCGGGCTCACCACCTTCGAGACCGTGCTCATCCTCACCCAGGGCGGACCGGGCACCGACACCACGATCAGCGCCTACTACATGTACCAGAAGGCGTTCAAGGGCTTCGACTTCGGAGCGGGCTCGGCCATCGCCCTGTGCCTCGTCGTCGCCGCCACGGTCGTCTCGCTGATCGTGGTCCGCGTCTCCGGCTACGACAAGATGCGCAGCGACATGGAGGGGGTGTCATGAGGAACCGCCCCAACCACCTGGCCGGAGCCGGCTCGATCGTCTGGCTCGTCCTGGTGGGTCTGCCGCTGTACGTGATGCTCGCCGCGACCCTGCGCACCCGGCAGGACTACGCGAAGAAGGGCCCGGTGTCCTTCCCCGGCGAGTTCACCCTCGACAACTACACCGGGGCGTTCGACTCGGGATTCGGCCGGTACTTCCTCAACACCATCGTCGTCACCGTCTGCGTGGTCGGCGTGGTGCTGCTGCTCGTACCGCCCCTGGCCTACGCGATCGTACGCAGCCGCAGCCGCGTCACCTCGCAGATCTTCCGGCTGTTCCTGCTGGGCCTCGCCATCCCCGCCCAGGCCGTCATCGTGCCGATGTTCTACCTGATCAGCGAGGCGGGCCTGTACGACAACCTCCTCGGCGTCATCCTTCCCACCGCCGCGTTCTGCCTGCCGATGTCGGCGCTCATCCTCAGCGGGGCCATGCGCGACATCTCCCCGGAGCTGTTCGAGGCCATGACGGTGGACGGGGCGAGCCCGACGCGGATGTTCTTCCAGCTCGTCGTCCCGCTCTCGCGCGGCGGCCTGTCCACGATCGTGGTGTTCTCCGCGCTCCAGGCCTGGAACGGCTTCCTGTTCCCGCTCGTCCTGACCCAGTCCGACTCGACCAAGGTGATCACCCTCGGTCTGTACAACTTCCAGACCGAACACGGCGTCGACATCCCCGGTCTGCTGGGAGCGGTGACGCTGTCCATGGTGCCCGTCCTGCTCGTCTACCTGTTCGCCCGCCGGGCCCTGGTCCAGGGTCTGATGGGCATGGGAGGAAAGTGACCGCCAACGTGGCCGTAGAGACCACCCCCGAAGTCCCCCTCTGGAACGACCCGACCCAGGACATCGGCACCCGCGTCTCCGCGCTGATCGACGCGATGACCCTGGAGGAGAAGACCGCCCAGCTGTACGGCGTGTGGGTCGGCGCATCCGACGAGGGCGGCGAAGTCGCACCGCACCAGCACGACATGGAGGAGGCCGTCGATCTCGACGCCCTGCTGCCCGCCGGCCTGGGCCAGCTGACCCGCCCCTTCGGTACGGCACCCGTCGACCCCGCGCTCGGCGCGCTCTCCCTGCTGCGCACCCAGACCCGGATCGCCGCCGCGAACCGCTTCGGCATCCCTGCCCTGGCCCACGAGGAATGCCTGGCCGGATTCGCCACCTGGGGCGCCACCGCCTACCCCGTCCCGCTGTCCTGGGGCGCCACCTTCGACCCCGGTCTGATCCGCCGGATGGCCGCCGCGATCGGCCGCGACATGCGGTCCGTCGGTGTCCACCAGGGCCTCGCGCCCGTCCTGGACGTGGTCCGCGACGCACGCTGGGGCCGCGTCGAGGAGACCATCGGCGAGGACCCCTACCTCGTCGGCAGCATCGGCACCGCCTACGTCCAGGGACTCCAGTCCGCCGGCGTCGTCGCCACCCTGAAGCACTTCGCCGGCTACTCCGCCTCCCGCGCCGGCCGCAACCTCGCACCCGTCGGCATGGGCCCGCGCGAACGGGCGGACGTTCTCCTGCCCCCGTTCGAGATGGCCCTGCGCGAAGGCGGAGCCGACTCCGTCATGCACGCCTACACCGACACCGACGGGATCCCCTCGGCGGCCGACGAAGACCTGCTCACCGGGCTGCTGCGCGACACCTGGGGCTTCGCGGGCACGGTCGTCGCCGACTACTTCGGCATCGCCTTCCTGAAGACCCTGCACGCAGTCGCCGGCGACTGGGCGGACGCGGCGGCCACGGCCCTGCGCGCGGGTGTCGACGTGGAACTGCCCACCGTGAAGACGTTCGGCGCGCCTCTGGCCGAAGCCGTCGCCGCCGGCCGGGTACCGGAGGCGCTGATCGACCGCGCCCTGCACCGGGTGCTCCTCCAGAAGGCGCGGCTCGGCCTGCTCGACGCGGACTGGAACCCGGTCCCGGCCCGGCTCGCGGGAGCGGACCTGGACGACCCCGACGCCCTGCGCGGCACCGTGGACCTGGACACCGCCGAGAACCGGGAACTGGCCCGCACCGTGGCGGAGGAAGCGGTCGTCCTGCTGACCAACGACGGTACCCTGCCCCTCGGCCGGCCGCGCCGCATCGCCCTGATCGGCCCCAACGCGACCAGCCCCACGGCCGTGCTGGGCTGCTACTCCTTCCCGCAGCACGTCGGCGTGCACCACCCGCAGACACCGCCCGGCATCGACCTGCCCACACTGGAGGACGCCCTCAGGCGGGAGTTCCCCGACGCGGAGGTCACCGTCGTCCAGGGCACCGGCGTCGACGACGGTGACATCTTCGGCATCCCCGAAGCCGTCGGCGCCGCGCGCCAAGCCGACGTCGTCGTCGCGGCCCTCGGTGACCGTGCGGGCCTCTTCGGCCGCGGCACCAGCGGTGAGGGCTGCGATGCCGAGTCCCTGGCCCTGCCCGGTGCCCAGCAGCGGCTGCTCGACGCGCTGCTCGACACCGGCACGCCGGTGGTGACGGTCCTGCTGGCCGGCCGGCCCTACGCCCTCGGCCGCGCCGCCGACGAGGCCGCCGCGCTCGTGCAGTCCTTCTTCCCCGGGGTCGAGGGCACCACCGCCATCGCCGGTGTGCTCAGTGGCCGGACCAACCCTTCCGGACGGCTGCCCGTCAGCGTGCCCCGCGACACCGGCGGTCAGCCCGCCACCTACCTCGGGGCCCGGCTCGCCCAGGCCGGCGACGTGTCCAGCATCGACCCCACCGCGGCCTTCGCGTTCGGGCACGGCCTGTCCTACACGTCCTTCGACTGGAGCGAGCTGAGGGTCGACCGGCCGGAGGCGGACACCGGCGGCGAGTTCTCCCTCGCCTTCACCGTGCGCAACACAGGGGAGCGGGCCGGTACCGAAGTCGTCCAGCTCTACCTGCACGACCCGGTCGCCTCCGTCGTCCAGCCGGTGCAGCGTCTCGTCGGCTACGCCCGGGTCCCGCTCGCCCCGGGCGAGGCCCGCCGGCTGCGGGTCACCGTGCCGGCCGATCTGGCCTCCTTCACCGGCCGCGACGGGCGACGGGTGGTGGAACCGGGCGAACTGGAGCTGCGTCTGGCGGCGTCCAGCACCGACGCCCGCCTGACCGCGACGGTGAGGCTGACCGGCCCCGAGCGCCATGTGGACCACAACCGCCGGTTCCACGCGCGCTTCGAGCCGGAGCCGGTGCGGCCGACGAGCCCCGCCGTCTGACCCGCGCCGGGCCGTGGCCCGCTGCCCCGCCGACGGGGAGCGGGCCACGGCGCGTGGCCGGTTCCGGCGACCGGCGCGGAGGTCCAGCCCGGTGCGCGGGGGCGCCCGGGGCCGGACCGGACCTCCACGGCGCCGCCTCCGGTCAGCCGCGCCGCACGGTGACGGTCACCAGGCTGTCCGGGCCGGCCAGGACCCAGGCCCGGCCGGCCGTCCGGCGTACGACCGTCGCACCGCCGTCGGCCGTGACCCGCCAGGTGCCGGGCGGGAAGGACAGCTCGGTCAGCCGGGAGCCGCGGGACGCCGCACGATAGACCAGGCGGTAGAGGCCCGCCCCGGAGTCGTACGCGGCGGAGCGGACCGTGCCCGCCACCGTCTCGGCGTACGGCTCGGCGGTCAGCTCCTTGTTGGTGCGGAAGGCACCGGTGTCGTCGACCGCGCAGTACCCGCCGCCGTAGCACCACACATAGCCGGCCCAGCCGGAGGCATAGCGGCCCAGGGAGGCCAGCGCGTCCCGGTAGAAGCGGTTCATGTGCGGCAGGGCGTTGTTCAGCGGGCCCCACTCGCCGACCACGACCGGGACCCGGTACCGCCGCGGGTACGCGGTGACCGCCCGCTCGTACGCCTCGATCCAGCCGGCGCCGGGATCGTAGTCGCCGCCCGCCTCCATGGCGGAGTTGTAGAAGTGCGGCGCGTACACGACCCGGGGATCGTCCACGCGTCGGAGGCCGGTCGGTACGCCCTCGCCGACGATCGGGGTCGGTTCCACGAACACCCAGGCGTCCCGGTCGGCCGAACGGACGGTGTCGGCCAGGCGGTTGTACATCGGCGTGAGCTGGTCGCGTTCGATGCGGCGCGCGGCCGTCGCGAGGTCCTCCCCGGGCCGCAGTTCGCCCATCGGCTCGTTGATCAGGTCGTAGCCGAGCACGGCCGGATGGTGGGCGAAGCGGGCGGCGAGGAGGCGCCACATCCCGGCCTGGGCGCGTCGGAGGTCCGCGTCCGCGTAGAGATGGGTGAAGGCGCGTTGTACGGCGGGCTCGAAGTACTCGGCGAACCAGTCGTCCGGATGGGCGGTGAACGGCAGTCCGTCGGTTCTGGTCGCCCACGCGGGCACCCCGCGGTGGCCGAAGGCGGGCCCGAAGACGTCCTGGTGGGCGTCGATGACGACCTTCACGTCGTAGCGCTCGGCCCAGTCCAGGACGCGTTCGATCCGGCGCAGGTAGTCCCGGCTGTACCGGCCCGGACTCGGCTCCAGGTCGTCCCAGAAGACCAGCAGCCGGGCGAAGTCGAAGCCCTGGGCCCGCATGTCGCGCAGGTGGCGTTCGGTGATGCCCGTCAGGGCCTCGTCGCCCCGGTGCGTCTTGTCCTCGATGTTCCAGCCGTGCAGGGTGAGCACCCGCCCGTGCCGGTCGGTGAGCCGGGGTATGTCCGCTCCGGTCTCCTCGGCGTGGGCGGTGGCGGGGGCGAGCAGCGCGGCGACGACCGCGCCGGCCGTGAGAAGCACTCGCAGCACAGGAAACCTCCGGGGCGACGGTGTTCGATGTGCCGCGCATCCCACCAGCCGCCGCCGCACTCTTCAAGGCCTGGACTCGCTTCGGCTGCTGTGACTTGACGCGGCTCACCTACCGCGCCGGACTTCAGGGCTCAAGAAGACGAGCCCGTCGACGCGTCGCGGGACACGGTCACCGGTCGTCCCCGGGGAGCCGGACGCTGCGCACCACCTTGTCCTCGCCGCCGCCGGCGAGGAACCGCCCGTCCGGATAGAACGCCACGGCGTTCACCGAGCGGTCGTACTTGACGGCGAACAGCGACTGCCCCGTGTCAGCCGACCACACGGATACGGTGCCGTCCTCGCTGCCGGTCGCGAGCATGGTGCTGTCGGGACTGAAAGCCACCGACCGCAGTCCGGCGTTGTGCTCCACACGGAAGAGCGGCGTCCATGTCTCCGTTTCCCTGACCTCAGCGGCACGGTCCTGGCTGCAGGTGGCGATCTTCCGCCCGTCCGGGGAGAAGGCGACGCCGAGGACGAAATCGTGGTGGGGGATCCGGGCCTTCTGACGGCCCGTGTTGTCCCAGACGTACGCGTTCTTGTCCTCGGACGCCGTGAGCAGCAGGCGTCCGTTCGGGCTGAACCTCACGGCCTTGACCGCGCGGGCATGGCGCAGGGTCAGTACGCGGTTCGCGGTGCTGAGGTCCCATACACAGACCGTCGCATCCGCGCTGCCGGTGGCCAGGTACTGCCCGCTGCCGTCGAAGTCGACCGTGTTGACGAAATGGCGGTGGGCCAGCTCGGCGTCCATGGATCCGGTCGACACGTCCCAGACGCGCGCGAAGTTGTCCGTACTGCCGGTGGCCAGTCTGCTGCCATCGGGACTGAAGGCGGTCGCGTTCACCATCGTGCTCCACCCGCCGAGCCGGCGCTCCCACCTCGGCCGGCCGGTGACCACGTCCCAGACCCGAATGAGCTTGCGGGAGCCGGTGGCGAGCAGGCGCCCCTGCGGATGGACGGCCAGACTGACCACCCAGTGCCCGGTGTCGATCGCCGTGAGGGGCGTGATGCCGGGGGAAGGCGTTCTCGGCGTAGGTGGAGGTGGAGGTGGAGGTGGAGGTGGAGGCGGGGACCGCCGCCCGGGCGGCGGCGGGGGCTGCGGGAAGGACGGCTCGGTTTTTCTGTCACGGTGCGCCTCACGCCCCGGCCGGTTGGTGTCTTCGGCCACTTGCCGCGGGGGAGTGGGCGGCCGCGAAGAGGTGAGGTCGAAGAGCCGGGCGTCGCCGCTGCGCTGGTACAGGACGGGCGTGAAGCACTCGAGGCTGTCGTCCTTGTCGGCCCGCAGCGCGATACGACCCGTGCGGACCGCCTCGTCGACCGGCCGGTTGGCCGCGAGGGCCTGGTAGAAGGCCCGGGAGAAGAGCACGGCCGCTTTGTCGGTCACCGGGAACTGCATGGCCACCACGGCCGGCACCGTGTATTCGAGCTTGGCCGCCGTGCTGGAGAACAGATCCAGCGCGTGGGAGGTTCCCGTCTCGCAGCTGTTGAGCACGACGAGGCGTGGTGCGGGCTCGGCGACGCTGATGAGCGAGCCGAGCGCCTCGGCGTGCAGTGGATCCTCCCGGCCCTGCTCGTCGGCGAAGACGATCATTCCCTGCCGCCGTTGCTCGTCGAACCTCCCGTGCCCGATGAAGTGGAAGATGTGGCAGCCGCGGAACAGCGCGTCGAAGAGATGCTGCTTGGTCTGCCCCTGCACCCAGTCGAGCTGCACCATCCCCGTGTCCATGAGCGGCTTGAGCGCGGAACTCAGGCCCTCTCGCTCCATGTCCGCGTTCAGCGTGCCCAGCGAGCCGGGCAGGGCCACCATGCCGAGGATGCGCAGCGGCGGATCCACGCGCAGCGGCGAGACCGGCTCCAGCATCTCCACGTAGCGGATGATCGGATGGTGCAGGCACAGATAGCCGCCGAGTTTCGCGTCGTACAGAAGCTCCCAGGGCAGTGCCGCCAGCTCCGGGGAGCGGACCCGGAGGATCATGCGCAGCCGCCGGCCGCGTTCCTGCGCCTTCTGCCTGCTGGACAGATAGAGCGCCTTGATCGCGCTATGAAACACGGAGTCGAACAGTGTGCCGCCGACCTGCCGGGCGGGCGCCTCCAACCCCGGTCCCGCGCTCCGTGAGCGCGCGGCGGACCCCAGAACGGCCGCCTCCAGCGAGGGCAGCCGGTCCAGCAGCTCGTCCGCGTCGATGGCGGCGACGGTGGTGTCCTCACCGCACGGCGACGACACCTCGATGCGGTAACCGCCGGGCGCCTCGCTCATTTCGAGCACGAAATCAAATTCCGCCGCCATGGCGCCCTTCTCCCCTTCGGCAGGTCAATGCCGCGCTTCGGCCACGGTGTGTGACGGCGTGGCGGGGGTCTCGTTCTCGTCCCCTTCGGGTACGGAGGCGTTGCCGTTCAACCATTTGAGGAAGTCGGCGTAGTGCCGGGGATCCGAGACCTGGGCAAAGACGACGATGTTGTAACGCCGGTCCGTGTAGACGGCAACTGCGGTGTTTCCGACCATGTAGCAGGCTTGCTCGCCGACCGTGACAGACTGGTCACTGAGGGCCCACTCCTCTTTGCTCCCCTTCTTGACGTCGTCCACAGAGCTGCACTTGGCTCCCGGCAGATTGGTGGGGTCGGCTTTGTTCAACCAGTACTCCTGCATCGAGTCGACGTCGGGGAACAGGGTGAACCACGCCTGCTCCGGCGTGGTGTCGTCATCGGTGCCGGTGCATTCGAGTCCCACCGCTCCCTTGGGGGATTCAGCGGCTTCCGAGCAGTCCATCGCAGTCTTGACATCGGACGGAACGTGGGTCCTGAGTTCCGCCAACGCGGGGCCGCGCTTTTCCGTCTCGGTCGCCACGCCCCACATTCCACCCGCCAGCAGCAGCACGCCCAGAATGGCGAGCGCGATGCGTGGTGTCCGGTGCATCTTGGGAATGGTCATGAGGCGCCGGGAAATGCCACTGCCGATCAGGGCGGCGGCCAGCAGGATAACTCCGATGACGATGAGAACGATCTCGAGGGCGAGGGGCATGGCTCGCCTCCTTCGTGCGTGAAGCCGCATTCTCTACGGCTGAAGCCCACCGACCCTGCCCTCGCCCGCGGCGCACACGCTCGGGAATTAAGAGAACCGTCAACTACCTGGCGGTGTGCGGAATTTCGTGCTAATCCAGATCTTATGGCGATTATGGAGTTCCCGCTACACGATGGTGGCACCGTGCTCGTCAAAGTCTCCGACGAGCAGGTGCCAAGCCCTGTGATCACCCGAGGCGCGTCCACATCCGCGGTGATCGAGAAGGCCGAGGGCACGTTCGACTCCCTCACCCGTGCGGTGCGCGCAGTGGCCCATGGCATGGCTGCCCAGATGGAAGGACTCGTGCAACGCCCCGACGTTCTCCTCGTGGAATTCGGTGTCGAGTTGAACGCCCAGGCAGGAGCGGTCATCACGACGGCCGGGGCCTCGGCTCAACTGAAAGTCAGCCTGACATGGACCAAGTCCTGAGCGAGCTCACTCACTTCGCGGTTCGTGTATGACGGCGACTTCGCCCGGAGGGACCGTCACCGAGTACCCCAGCTCCTGGCCGCTGAGCAGTTCCACCGACCCCGGCGCCACAGCGGGTTCGGGGCCCTGACCGGTGTGGTCGATGACGAACAGGTAGTCCGCCTCCGGGCCGCGCCGACGGGCCCCACCGCCGTGCCCGCGCCGGGTCACGTGCGGGCGGGTCAGCCCTTGTTGGAGCCCAGTGTCAGGCCGCTGACGAACTGGCGCTGGAGGGCGAAGTAGACGACCAGGGTCGGGATCGCGGTCAGCAGGGAGCCGGCGGCGACCAGGTTCGGGTCGGTGAAGTACTGGCCGGAGAGGTTGTTCAGCGCCGAGGTGATCGGCATGTTCTCGCCGGTGGAGATCAGCACGAGCGCCCAGAAGAAGTCGTTGTAGATCCAGATCGACAGCAGGGTGGCCAGGGCCGCCATCGCCGGCTTGCACAGCGGCAGCGTGATCTGCCAGTACAGCCGCCACACCGAGGCGCCGTCGACCAGCGCCGCCTCCGTCAGCTCGTGCGGCAGCGATCGCATGTAGTTGCTCAGCACGAACGCGCAGAACCCGGACTGGAACGCCACATGGATGAGGACCAGGCCCAGCGCGGAGTCGTACAGCTTGCCGCTCGCGGTGATGCCCGGCAGGTTCGTGAGCAGGTACAGCCGGTACAGCGGGGTGATGATGACCTGCTGCGGGAGCAGGTTGCCGGCCGTGAACACCAGCAGCAGCGCCAGGTTGAGGTGGAAGTCGAACCGGCTGACGTAGAAGGCGACACAGGAGGACAGGAACAGCGTCAGCAGCACGGCCGGGATCGCGATCACCAGCGTGTTGCCGAAGTAGTGCATCATGTCCGACTGCTGGAACGCGTGTTTGAAATTGTCGAAGTTCAGCGTGTCCGGCCAGGACACGTAGCCCTTCGCGCTGGTCTCGCTGTACGGGCGCAGGGCCGAGAAGACAGCCCAGAGCAGGGGTGCGAGCCAGGCCAGGGCGGTGCCCGCGAGGAAGACGTGCAGCAGGACCCGGGCGGGGCGGATCGGGGCGCGCCGCTTCAGCGGGAGAACGGTGCCGCTCATGCGCGTCGCTCCTTCCGGAAGGTGGCGATCAGATACGGGACGATCACCGCGAGGGAGATGACCAGGAGGACCACGGCGATGGCGGAGCCGTATCCGATACGGCTGGACTCGCCGATGATGTTGTTGGTGACCAGGATCGACAGCAACTCGGTGCCCTGCGCGCCCTTGTTGAAGACGAAGACCAGGTCGAAGGCGCGCAGCGCCTCGATGATGGTGACGACCAGGACGACCGTGTTGGTCGGGCGCAGGGTCGGGAAGATGACGTTCTTGAACGTCTGCCACTCGTTCGCGCCGTCCAGCGCGGACGCCTCCCTGAGCGAGGGGTCGACGCTCTTCAGACCGGCCAGGTACAGGATCATCATGTAGCCGGTGTGCCGCCAGGACGCGGCGATGAGGACGGCCCACAGGTTGAGGTCGGGGTCGCCGATCCAGTCGATGTAGTGGCCGGGCTCGTTGGCGCCGAGGATGCTGTTGATCAGGCCCGTGTCCGGGTTGTAGACGAGCTGCCAGACGAAGCCGATGCACGCCATCGAGATGACGACCGGCAGGAAGAACGCGGTCTGGTAGACCCGGGTGAACCGGATCTTCTTGTCCAGTTGGACGGCGAGGAACAGGCCGAGCGGCGTCGGGATCAGGATCAGCACCACGAACCAGATGACGTTGTGCTGGACGGCCGGCCAGAACTGCGGGTTGTCGGTGAAGAGTTGCCGGAAGTTGTCCAGGCCGACCCACGTGATCGAGTCGAACCCGATGCCGTCCCAGGTGGTGAAGGCGAGGAAGACCGAGGCGATGGCGGTGACCCAGACCAGGATCACGTGCAGGACGGTCGGCACGCCCGCCATCACGGCCAGGGTGAACCGGTCACGGCGGGTCAGCAGGCGCCGGTGGCCCTGCGTGCCCCGCTTCTTCTCAGGCGTGGCGCCCGGCGGCACGGCCGCCGCCTCCGGGCTCTTCGTCGTCGTGTCGGTGGTCATCGGGCCGCTCACGAGGACGCGAAGATCGTCTTCTTCTGGCGTTCGATGGACGACAGCAGGCCGTCCACGCCCTTGGGGTTCTGGAGGAACTTCTGGAGGCCGGGCTGCATCACCGTGGAGGTGAAGTCGGGACGGCTGTCGCGGTCCATGAACTGGGTGAGGCTCTTGGCGCTGCCGATCATCTCGAACGCCTTCTTCTGCAGCGGCGAGTAGGAGGACGTGTCCGCCTTGCTGGAGGCGGCCACCACGCTCGAGTCGGTCTTCAGGTACAGCTCCTGGGCCGCCGGGCTGCCCAGGTACTCCAGCAGCTTGACCACACCGGCGTGGTTCTTCGGGGACTTGCTGACCATGAAGCCGTCGGTCGGGGCCTCGACCGTGCCCTGGCCGTACGCGGAGTTGATCTCCGGGAAGGCGAAGAAGTCGAGGTCGTCCAGGTCGGCCTTGTTCGTGAACTGCTGGGCCACGAAGGAGCCGAGGAGGTACATCCCGGCCTTCTTCGCCACCAGCGTCTGCGCGGCGTCCTGCCAGGTGCGGCCCATGAAGCCGTCCTGGTGGTAGGGGAGGATCTCGGCCCAGTGGTCGAAGACGTCCTTCACCTTGGTGTCGGTCCAGGATGCCTTGCCCGCCATCAGCTCGACGTGGAAGTCGTAGCCGTTCAGGCGGAAGTTGATCTGGTCGAAGGTGCCCATCGCGGGCCAGGCGTCCTTGTCGCCGAAGGCGATCGGGACCAGGCCGTCCTTCTTCATCTGCTTGCACAGGGCGACGAAGTCGTCCCAGGTGGCCGGGACCTTGTAGCCGTGCTGCCGGAAGACGCTCTTGCGGTAGAAGACCGCCCACGGGTATGTCGTCATCGGCACGAAGTAGTACGTGCCGTCCTCGCCCTTGCTGAGCTTCTTCATCGCCTCGGGGAAGTTGTCCCCGATCTTCGCCCACACGTCGTCGATCGGTGTGGCCAGCTTCTTCGCGGCGAAGAACTGCATGCGGTAGCCGGCGAACCAGTTGAACACGTCGTCCGGCGTGCCCTGGAGATACGAGTTGATCTGCTCCTGGAAGGTGTTGTGGTCCTTCGTGTTCACATCGACGGTGATGCCGGACTGCTTCTTGAAGGCCGCGTAGACGCTCTCGAAGGCTGCCTTCGGCACCGCGTCCGAGGCATTGGAGCCGACGGTGACGGTCTTCGGGTCGGAGGCAGAACCGCTGCCTCCGCAGGCGGACAGCAGGGGTATGCCGGCCCCGGCGAGCAGGGCGGCACCGCCGGCTCCGCGCAGCAGCGAGCGGCGGCTGGGACCCGGGACGGAAAGACCGGAGGGGGAGAGGCGCATGGCGGCTCCTGAGAAACAGGGTTCGGCCAAGGGGGTGAGTTGATCGCCGAAAGGTCTCCGAAACCGCTCAGAAACCAACTCGACCGAACATCGTGGGCGTAATAACAGCCCCACGTCCGCTCAGGCGTCAATAGCTCCGGTCGTACTGGGGGGTCTCTTGCCCGAAACGTAATCGACACTGTCACCTGCACCATTGCGGGCGGGCGGATCAGAGCGGCCCCCGCGGCCCGGGGCGGCCGCGGGGGCTGTGTGAAACAGATCGTTCCGTTTCAGGTCCTGACCAGCAGCTGGAAGTCGAAGGCGTACCGGGACGCGCGGTAGACATGGCTGCCGTACTCCACCGGCCGGCCGGCGTCGTCGTAGGTGGTGCGCTCCATGGTGAGCAGGGCCGCGCCCGGCTGCTCCTCCAGCAGGGCGGCCTCCGCGGTGCCTGCGCTCCGGGCGCCGATGGACTGGCGTGCGCTGCGCAGCGTGATCCCGGCGGCGCGCAGCATCCGGTACAGACCCGTCGACTCCAGCCGCCCGGTGTCGAGTTCGAGCGGGGAGGCGGGCAGGTGGTTGCACAGGAACGCCACCGGCCGGCCGTGCGCGCAGCGCAGCCGCTCCAGCACGGTGACCTCCGTGCCCTCCGTGAGGCCCAGTGCGGCGGCCACCTCGGCGGGCGCCGGGATCCGCTCGTTGCGCAGCACCCGGGTGGTCGGTGCCTGTCCGGCCGACTCCAGGTCGTCGTAGAGGCTGCTGAGCTCCAGGGGGCGTCTGACCTTGCTGTGCACGACCTGTGTGCCGACCCCGCGGCGGCGCACCAGCAGCCCCTTGTCGACCAGGGACTGGATCGCCTGGCGGACGGTGGGCCGGGACAG
The DNA here is from genome assembly GCF_055607665.1 of Streptomyces sp. NPDC036984. NCBI lineage: Bacteria > Bacillati > Actinomycetota > Actinomycetes > Kitasatosporales > Streptomycetaceae > Streptomyces > Streptomyces sp. NPDC036984. Next base: position 73,480 of record NZ_JBVJRL010000016.1, on the reverse strand, counting down.
CCCGAGCCGCGCGGACAGGTCGACCTCGTTGCCCAGGAGGTTCCCCGGGACCAGTACCCCGTGCTCGATGGCCGCCTCCAGCTGCTGGGCGAGCTGGTGGTACAGCGGCACCGGGCTGGTGCGGTCCAGGGCGAGGGTGAGGCGGTCCAGCGCGCGATCGCCCGGTGCCGTTCGCTGCGCCGTGCGGTGTACTGGGCTCATGCCTCCCAGGTGTAGGTCCGGGAAGGTGAGGGTGTCAATGGTTTGTACTTACATTCGGACCTGCTCGTGAAATGATGTCTTAACAAAGTATTGACAGCGGGCTCGACAGAGGCTTGTATCCCGTCCCAACGCAATCGCGTCCCTTGCCCCGTCGCACGCACAGTGAGGTGCAGGAAAGATGGAACGCTCTTCTCGCTTCCGCTCCCGCAGACTGGCCCCCGTCGTGGCCACGGCCGCTGCGGCAGCCCTCACCCTGGCCGGCTGCTCCAGCAGTTCCGGTGGCAAGAAGGCCGAGGAGGAAGCGGCGAACGCCTCCGCGGGCAAGGCGAACACCCCCCGTATGACCGTCGCGCTGGTCACCCACCAGGCGCCCGGCGACACCTTCTGGGACACCGTCCGCAAGGGCGCGGAGGCCGCGGCGGCCAAGGACAACATCAAGCTCGTCTACTCCCCCGACCCGAACGCGGGCAACCAGGCCGGCCTGGTGCAGAACGCGATCGACCAGAAGGTCGACGGCATCGCGGTCACCCTGGCCAAGCCCGACGCGATGAGGGGCGTGATCGGCAAGGCCCAGCAGGCCGGGATACCCGTGGTCGGCCTCAACTCCGGGGTGAGCGACTGGAAGAAGCTCGGCCTGCTGGAGTTCTTCGGACAGGACGAGAGTGTGGCGGGCGAGGCTGTCGGCGACAAGCTGAACACCACCGGCGCGAAGAAGATCGTCTGCGTGATCCAGGAACAGGGCAACGTGGGCCTCACCCAGCGCTGCGACGGCGTGAAGAAGACGTTCAAGGGCACCACTGAGACCCTGTATGTGAACGGCACCGACATGCCGTCCGTGAAGTCGACGATCACGGCGAAGCTGAAGCAGGACAAGGCCCTCGACACCGTGGTCACCCTCGGCGCCCCCTTCGCCGTGACCGCGGTCCAGTCGGTGGGCGACGCGGGCAGCAAGGCCAAGGTGGCCACCTTCGACCTCAACAAGGAACTGGTCAAGGCCGTCCAGAACGGCGCCATCGAGTTCGCCGTCGACCAGCAGCCCTATCTCCAGGGCTACCTGGCGGTCGACTCGCTGTGGCTCTACAAGAACAACGGCAACTACAGCGGCGGCGGTGAGCAGCCGGTGCTCACCGGCCCGGCCTTCGTCGACAAGTCCAACGTCGACAAGGTCGCCGAGTTCGCCGCGAAGGGCACCCGGTGATGGGCATGACCCAGCAGGCTCGGCCGGCGGTGGGCAGACCGCCGGCGTCCGGACCCCGGCAGACCGACGGCCGCACCGCCCGCCGCCCGCTGGTGCTGAGGCTGCTGGCCCGGCCCGAGGTGGGCGTCTTCCTCGGAGCCGTCGCCGTCCTGGTCTTCTTCCTGATCGCGGCGCCGCCGGTGCGCGACGGCAGCTCGATGGCGAACATCCTGTACCAGTCCTCGACCATCGGCATCATGGCCCTCCCGGTGGCCCTGCTGATGATCGGCGGCGAGTTCGACCTCTCCTCCGGCGTCGCCGTGATCTCCTCGGCGCTCACCGCGAGCATGCTCAGCTACCAGCTGACCCTCAACGTGTGGACCGGCGTGATCGTCGCCCTCCTCGTGTCCCTCGCGATCGGCGCCTTCAACGGCTGGATGGTGATGAAGACCGGGCTGCCCAGCTTCCTGGTCACCCTCGGCACCTTCCTGATCCTCCAGGGCGCCAACCTCGCCGCGACCAAGCTGGTCACCGGCAACGTCGCCACCGACGACATCAGCGACATGGACGGCTTCGACCAGGCCAGGAAGATCTTCGCCTCCTCCTTCGACATCGGCGGGGTCCAGGTGAAGATCACCGTGATCTGGTGGCTGGTCTTCGCCGCCCTCGCCACCTGGGTGCTGCTGCGCACCAAGTACGGCAACTGGATCTTCGCCGTCGGCGGCAACAAGGACAGCGCCCGTGCCGTCGGCGTCCCGGTGAGGTTCACCAAGATCACCCTGTTCATGCTGGTCGGCCTCGGCGCGTGGTTCGTCGGCATGCACAACCTGTTCTCCTTCAACACCGTGCAGTCCGGCGAGGGGGTCGGCCAGGAACTGATCTACATCGCCGCGGCCGTCATCGGCGGCTGTCTGCTCACCGGCGGCTACGGCTCCGCGATCGGCCCGGTCTTCGGCGCGTTCATGTTCGGCATGGTGCAGCAGGGCATCGTCTACGCCGGCTGGAACCCGGACTGGTTCAAGGCATTCCTCGGCGTGATGCTCCTCGGCGCCGTCCTGATCAATCTGTGGGTCCAGCGCACGGCGACCCGGAGGTGACCCATGACTGACAACGGAACCGGAACGCACGGTGCCGTCCTGAAGGACAGCACACCCGCCCAGGACGGCCCCCTCGTCCAACTGCGCGGCGCCGGCAAGTCCTACGGCAACATCCGCGCCCTGCACGGCGTCGACCTGGAGGTCCACGCCGGCCGGGTCACCTGCGTGCTCGGCGACAACGGCGCCGGCAAGTCCACCCTCATCAAGATCATCTCCGGGCTGCACCAGCACACCGAGGGCGAGTTCCTCGTCGACGGAGAGCCGGTGCGGTTCACCACCCCGCGCGAGGCGCTGGACAGGGGCATCGCCACCGTCTACCAGGACCTGGCGACCGTCCCGCTGATGCCGGTGTGGCGGAACTTCTTCCTCGGCTCCGAGATGACCAAGGGCCCCTGGCCGCTCCGCCGCCTCGACATCGCCCGCATGAAGAAGACCGCCGACGAGGAACTGCGCAACATGGGCATCGTCCTGGACGACCTGGAACAGCCCATCGGCACCCTCTCCGGCGGCCAGCGGCAGAGCGTGGCCATCGCCCGCGCCGTCTACTTCGGCGCCCGCGTCCTCATCCTGGACGAGCCGACGGCCGCCCTCGGCGTGAAGCAGTCCGGCGTGGTCCTGAAGTACATCGCCGCCGCCCGCGACCGCGGCCTCGGCGTCATCTTCATCACCCACAACCCCCACCACGCCTACATGGTCGGCGACCACTTCAGCGTGCTGCGCCTCGGCACCCTGGAACTGTCCGCCGACCGCACCGAGGTCGGCCTGGAGGAGCTGACCAACCACATGGCCGGCGGCGCCGAACTCGCCGCACTCAAGCACGAACTGGCCCAGGTGCGCGGCGTCGCCGTCGAGGAGCTGCCCGAGGCGGGCGACCTGACCGCACCCGTGGTGACCTCCCCCGAAGGGAACTCCTGACCATGCCCCACGCCCTCGACCGCATCCGGGTCGGCTCGGCCCCCGACTCCTGGGGCGTCTGGTTCCCCGAGGACCCGCAGCAGGTCCCCTGGGAACGCTTCCTCGACGAGGTCGCCGAGGCCGGCTACGACTGGATCGAACTGGGCCCGTACGGCTACCTCCCCACCGATCCGGCCCGGCTCACCGACGAGGTGGCCAAGCGGAACCTGAAGGTCTCGGCGGGCACCGTCTTCACCGGCATGCACCGCGGCCCGGCCGTCTGGACGGAGACCTGGGCGCACGTCAGCCAGGTCGCCGCGCTCACCCAGGCGATGGGCGCGAAGCACCTGGTGGTGATTCCCTCCTTCTGGCGGGACGACAAGACCGCCGCGATCCTGGAACCGCCCGAGCTGACCGCCGAGCAGTGGGCGCACCTGACCAAGGGCATGGAACGGCTCGGCCACGAGGTCAGGGAGACCTACGGCCTGGACATCGTCGTGCACCCGCACGCCGACACCCACATCGACACCGAGGAGCACGTCGAGCGCTTCCTCGATTCGACCGACTCCGAGTTGGTCAACCTCTGCCTGGACACCGGGCACTACGCCTACTGCGGCGGCGACAGCGTCAAGCTGATCGAGACCTACGGCGAGCGGATCGGGTACCTGCACCTGAAGCAGGTCGACCCGGACGTCCTCGCCGAGGTGGTCGCGCACGAGGTGCCGTTCGGGCCGGCCGTGCAGCGCGGGGTGATGTGCGAACCCCCGTCCGGGGTACCGGAACTGGGACCGGTGCTGGAGGCGGCCCAGCGGCTGGGCGTGGACCTGTTCGCCATCGTCGAGCAGGACATGTACCCCTGCGAGCCGGACACGCCACTGCCGATCGCGGTGCGCACCCGGCGCTTCCTGCGGTCCTGCGGGGCCTGAGGGGGATCGAAGGGTGGTCAAGGAGCCGGGCCGCGGGCAGAACCGCGGCCCGGTTCCTGCGGTATCCCAGCGGATTCGGCCAGCCGGTGGCCGGGAACCAACCTGGGGCACGCGGGCGTTGGGAACGATGACGGGGGTTGCCCGCGCAGACGGGAGGACGAGATGACACACCGCACGGAACCTCGCAAGGCGCCCCAGGACCCCGCCGACGCGGCGGCTCTGCGCCGCGACCGCTTCGGCACGCTGCCGGAGCGAATACGCCCGCAGGACACGGTGGAGACCAAGCCGGCCACCACGCCGGATCCGGCACGGGACACGTACAACCCCGACGAGTGGCTGATCCGCTACTGCGGCTGACACAGCAGGGGATTACGGCGCCGGGCCCGTGGCCCGGCGCCGCCTCGTGGGCTCAGCCCTGCCGCACGTCCGCGAGCGTCACCGGCCGGTGCTCGTGCAGCGACAGGGTGCACGCCTCGGCGATCCAGCCGGCCTCCAGGGCGTCCTCGACGGTGCACGGGGAGGGGCGGGTGCCGGCCACGACCTCGGTGAAGGCGGCCAGTTCGGCCCGGTAGGCGTCGGCGAAGCGGTCCATGAAGAAGTCGTGCGGGGTGTCGGACGGGAAGGTCACGCCGGGCTCGACCGAGCGGAGCGGGAGCTTGTCGTCCAGGCCGACGGCGATGGAGTCGGCGAAGCCGTGCAGTTCCATGCGGACGTCGTGACCGCGTGCGTTGTGGCGGGAGTTGGACACCACCGCGATCGTGCCGTCGTCCAGGGTCAGGATCGCGGCGGTGGTGTCGGCGTCGCCGGCCGCCCTGATGTAGTCGGCGCCCCGGTTGCCGCCCACCGCGTACACCTCCGTGACCTCACGGCCCGTCACCCAGCGGATGATGTCGAAGTCGTGCACCGAACAGTCGCGGAAGATGCCGCCGGACGCGGCGACGTACGCGGCGGGCGGCGGCGCCGGGTCCAGGGTCGTGGAGCGGACCGTGTGCAGCTTGCCCAGCTCACCGGCGTGTACGGCGGCCCGCGCGGCGGCGAAGCCCGCGTCGAAGCGCCGGTTGAACCCGATCTGGATCGGCACGTCGCTGTCCTGCACGGCCCGGAGGACCCGTACGCCCTCGCCGATCGTCCTGGCGACGGGCTTCTCGCAGAAGACCGGGACGCCGGCCTCGACGCCGGCCAGGATCAGGGCGGGGTGGGCGTCGGTGGCCGCAGCCACCACTATGCCGTCCACGCCGGCCGCCAGCAGGGCCTCCGGCGAGTCGGCGACCTCGGCCCCGAACCGCTCGGCGGCGGCCTTGGCCGCGTCCGCGAACGGGTCGGTGACGACGAGCGACTCGACGGCGTCGAGCCCGGAGAGGGTCTCGGCGTGAAAGGCGCCGATACGGCCGAGGCCGAGGATTCCGATACGCATGGGGTGCTGCTCCTAGGGTGGGGTGCGGAGTTCTAGTCGAGGCCGCCGAGCACGTTCTGGTCCCAGTCGATCACCGACCCCGTGACCACTCCCGACCGGTCGGAGAGCAGGAAGACCACGAAGTCCGCTATGTCGTCCGACTGGCCGAGCCTGCCCATCGGCAGCCGGGCCGCGGCCCGGTCCCGCCAGTCGTCGCCGGCGCCGTGGAAGGCCCGCTGCGTGGCGTCCTCGCCCTCCGTGTCGGTCCAGCCGATCTTGACGACGGCCGGGTCCGGGAAGGCGCCCCGGAGAACGACGATTCCGGGGCCGTCCGCGAGCGCTCGCACCAACTCGGCCCGCAAGACGTCCCGGTCGCCGACGGCGCGCAGCCGCTCACCCTCGTACACCAGGGCGTTCTCCGCCACCGAGCCGGCGTGCGGGTGGTCGGCGAGGTCGGTCGTGCGGCCGACGAGCGCGCGGAAGGCGCCGAGCTCGCAGCCCCGCTCGGTCAGCCAGGTGCGGCCTGGCACGGGGGCGACGGACATCGGTGTCCCTCTTTCGGTCACGGAAGCGGCGCGGCCCTGCCATTCTTGTCAGTACAAACACCTCGAACAACCAGCAGAGAGCCATCAAAAACCCCTCAAGGAGCCGGTCCATGGGCCACCCGTTCCCCCTCCGGGAAATCGCACGTCAGGCGGGTCTCAGCGAGGCCACCGTGGACCGGGTGCTGAACGGCAGGGGAGGGGTGCGGGAGAGCACCGCGCAGGAGGTGCACCGGGCCATCGCCGACCTCGACCGGCAGCGCACCCAGGTCCGGCTGGTCGGCCGGACCTTCATGGTCGACATCGTGGCGCAGGCACCGGAACGGTTCACCTCCGCCGTACGCGCCGCCCTGGAGGCCGAACTGCCCGCGCTGCACCCGGCGGTGGTCCGCTCCCGTTTCCACTTCCGCGAGACCGGACCGGTCCGGGAACTGGTCGGCACGCTGGACCGGATCGCCCGGCGCGGCACGCAGGGCGTGATCCTCAAGGCGCCGGACGTCCCCGAGGTCACCGCGGCCGTCGGCCGGCTCACCGCCGCCGGCATCCCGGTCGTCACCCTCGTCACCGACCTGCCCACGAGCGGACGCCTCGCCTACGTCGGCATCGACAACCGGGCGGCCGGCGCGACCGCTGCCTACCTCATGGGCCAGTGGCTCGGCGACCGGCCCGGCAACGTCCTCACCAGCCTCAGCAGCGGCTTCTTCCGCAACGAGGAGGAGCGCGAGATGGGGTTCCGCGGCGTCATGCGAGCCCGCCATCCCGAGCGCGCGCTGGTGGAGATCGCCGAGGGCCAGGGCCTGGACGCCACGCAGTACGACCTGGTCCGCGCCGCCCTGGAACGCGACCCCGAGATCCGGGCGGTGTACTCCATCGGCGGCGGCAACAACGCCACGCTGCGGGCGTTCGCCGACCTCGGCCGCGACTGCGCGGTGTTCGTCGCGCACGACCTGGACCACGACAACACCCGCCTGCTGCGTGCCCACCGCCTGTCCGCGGTGCTCCACCACGATCTGCGGCACGATCTGCGCGAGGCATGTCACGAGGTGATGCGCAGCCACGGCGCGCTGCCGCCCGCGGGGCCGCTGCTGCCGTCGGCGATCCAGGTGGTCACCCCGTACAACATGCCGGCAAGCTGACCCACACGCCGGTCCGCGCCGACTCCGCCATCGCGTCGAGCACGGTCGCGCTGTGCACCGCGTCGGCGAGGGTGGTGCCGTACGGCGTGCCCTCGGCGATGGAGCGTACGAAGCGGTACGCCTCGATCACCTTCAGGTCGTCGTAGCCCATCGCGTTGGCCGCGCCCGGCTGGAACGCGGCGAACTCACCGGCGCCCGGGCCGACGTAGACCGTGCTCACCGGCTGGTCCTGGTAGGTCGTACCGCGGCTCAGCCCCAATTCGTTCATCCGGCGGAAGTCCCAGAACACCGCCCCCTGGGTGCCGTGCACCTCGAAGCCGTAGTTGTTCTGTTCGCCGACCGAGACCCGGCAGGCCTCCAGGACCCCGCGGGCACCGGAGGCGAAGCGCAGCAGGCAGCTGACGTAGTCCTCGTTCTCGACCGGGCCGGGCTCGCCGCCGGAGGCCAGGGCGTGGCCGGCCGTCGCGCCGACCGGGCGGGCGCGTTCCGGGAGGAAGATCGCGGTGTCGGCGGTGAGCGCGGCGATGTCGCCCAGCAGGAAGCGGGCCAGGTCGGCGCCGTGCGAGGCCAAGTCGCCGAGCACCCCGCTGCCGCCGCGCTCGCGCTCGTACCGCCAGGTCAGGGCGGAGTCCGGGTGGGCCGCGTAGTCGCTGAAGAGGCGGATGCGGACGTGCGTGACCGTGCCGATCTCGCCGGAGGCGATCAGCTCGCGGGCGGCCTCGACGGCGGGAGCGTTGCGGTAGTTGAAGCCGACCGTGCCCTGCACACCGGCCTCGGCGACCGCGTCGGCGACCGCGCGGGCGTCCCCGGCGGTCAGGCCCACCGGCTTCTCGATCCACAGGTGCTTGCCGGCCTCGGCCATCGCCACGCCGATCTCCCGGTGCAGGAAGTTCGGCGCGGTGATGCTCACGGCCCGCACGCGCGGGTCGGCGGCCACCTCGCGCCAGTCGCGGGTCGCGGCCTCGAACCCGAACTGCTCGGCGGCCTCCTCGGCCCGCCCGGGCACCTCCTCGGCGACGGTGACCAGCCGGGGCCGCAGCGGGAGCCGTGGATAGTGGTGCGGGAGCCGGGCGTACGCCTGGGTGTGCACCCGGCCCATCCAGCCCAACCCGACGACGGCGACACCCAGCGCATCCACCATGACAGCCTCTCCCTGGCGTGCTTGGACCGGCCCTTCCTCTGTCGCCGTCACCTTTGTTCGGACATAGTCAGCGTGTCAACCCTTTGACAGCGCGGCGCGCCGCATGGAACGGTCCATGCCATGTCGGTGGCCGGGTACGGCAACACCGGCATCTCCCGGTTGCGGCACCTCTGGCTGACCACCGTCGACACCGCCCCGTACGAGGCCGGCCGGCGCGCCGCCCGCTGCCTCCTGGACCGGCCGGCCGGGGAGCGCCCGGCCGGTCAGAGGGTGATCGCGTACGCCTTGCGCAGCGTCTCGTGCACGGTCCAGCGGGTACGGTCGCCCCCGCGCAGCACCGCCATGTCGCCGGGCCCCACCGTCAGCGTCGGCCCGTCCTCGACCTCGATGGTGGCCGAGCCGCTGATCACCACGAACAGCTCGTCCGCCTCCGTGTCGGTGACCACGCCCGGGGTGATCTGCCAGATCCCGCGGATCTGCCGCCCGTCCGGCGACTCCCAGACCACCTTTCCGGTGACCTCCGGGTTCCCGGAGACGATTTGTTCCGGGTCCAGGGGCTCGGGTTCGAGGTCGGCGTCGGGGATGTGGAGCGCGAAGCTGTGCGTCATGCGGCCGACCCTAGTCGGCACGCGAGCCGTGCCGCCGTGGACAGTGTGTGCGGCATCGGGCCTGGTCGGAGGACACTTCGTCGGGCCACGCGGACTGGCGGGGCCGCCGGGCCCGGGCGATCGTGGGGACATGGCTGACTCCACGGCGGCCCGCACGGCACCGCCCCGGCAGCACGACACGCGCGAGACCGTCCTGTTCGGCGGGGTGTACGGCGCCGTCCTCGCCAGCTCGTTGGTCGCGGCGCTCACCCAGTACGGGCACACGTCCGCCGACGTCCGCGGCTACGACGCCGCATGGGTGCTGGTGACCGCGTGCGCCTCCGCCCTCGCCCACGGCTACGCCCACTACATCGCCGAGCGCGTCCCGCACCGACGACGGGACATCCTGTTCGCACTCCGCAACGAGTGGCCGCTGGTCACGGCCGTGCTGCCCACGGTCTTCCTGCTCGCGGGCGCGCGCTGGGGGTGGTGGCCCGCGAAGGGTGTCGAGTACGCGGCGTTCGCCCTCAACATCGCGATCCTGTTCGTGCTCGGCCTCGTCACCGCCCGCTGGTCGGCGCGGAGCTGGCCGGCCGCCGTCCTCGTCGGGCTGGGGGACGCGCTGCTCGGGCTGGTCGTGGTGGTGGCGAACGCGCTCATCAAGTAGGCCGGCGTCAGCGGACGGTCCGGACGCCGTCCAGTGCGATCGCGAGGACCCGGTCCCGCTGGGCGGTGTCCTCGAACGCCGTCGCCGTGATCCCGGCGACCATCCGCAGCAGGTCCCCGAAGTCCATGTCCGCCCGGGCGACGCCGGCTCGCTGCGCGCGCTCCAGCAGTGGGCCGCCGGCCGCGTACATGGAGTCGCGGCACGCCTGGAAGATGTCCGATTCGCCGTTCAGGGCCTCCCGCACCGCGCGCTTGGTGACCATGTACCCGGCGAACCGGTCCAGCCAGGTCGTCAGCGCCTCCCACGGCTCCCGGTCCGCGACCTCCTCGGCCGCCCGGCACAGGGCGTTGACCTCGTCCGCGTAGACGGTCTCGAACAGGTCGCGGCGGGTCGGGAAGTTCCGGTACAGGGTGCCGATGCCGACGCCCGCGCGGCGCGCGATGTCCTCCAGGGAGGCCTCGGCGCCGTGCTCCGCGAACGCCTCGCGGGCGGCGGCGAGCAGGGCGTCGTAGTTGCGGGCGGCGTCCTTTCGGTGCGGCCGGCGGGTCGCGACGATCTCGCTGACGGGGAACGGTGTGGCCGTCACTGCTGCCTCCCGGGGAGGGACTCGATTGAAACGGAGGGTTACCTCCGCTAGAGTGGAGGGGTACCTCCACTTTACCAGTGGCGGAGTGGCTCCGCCGTGGCCGGACGCGGCCCGCACCGCCGGCTCCGCATCCGCACGCACCACCGCACGCACGGTCCGTACGACCGTGCCCCCGCGCACCCGACCCTCCGCGTCCCTGATTTCGGAGAGGCTCCTCCATGCCCCGCACGTCCAACCGCCTCACCTTCACGGTCCTCGCGACCGGTGCCGGCGTGTTCTCCATGCTCCAATCGCTGATCGCGCCGGCCCTGCCGACCGTCCAGCACGCGCTGCACACCTCCCAGTCCACCGCGACCTGGGTGATGACGGCCTATCTGCTGTCCGCCTCGGTCTTCACCCCGATCCTCGGCCGGGTCGGTGACCTCGTCGGCAAGAAACGGACCCTCGTCGCCGTCCTGGTGGCCGTCCTCGCGGGCTGCCTGATCGCCGCGCTGGCCCCGACCATCGGCGTGCTCATCATCGCCAGGGTCGTCCAGGGCGTCGGCGGCGCCCTGTTCCCGCTCTCCTTCGGCATCATCCGGGACGAGTTCGCCCCGGCCGAGGTCAGCGGCAACATCAGCAACCTCTCCGCGGTGATCGCCGCGGGCGGCGGTGTCGGCATCGTGGCCGCCGGACCGATCGTCTCCGCGCTCGACTACCGGTGGCTGTTCTGGATCCCGGTCGCCGTCGTCGCCGCGACCGTCCTGATCGCCCTGCGCTATATCCCCGAGTCCCCCAAGAGGGCACAGGGAAGGGTCAGTTGGGTAGGCGCCGGGCTGCTCTCCGGCTGGCTGGTGGCCCTGCTGCTGCCGCTGAGCCAGGCCGGGCAGTGGGGCTGGGGGTCGCCGAAGGTGCTCGGCCTGTTCGCCGTCGCCGTCGTGCTGTTCGCGGTGTGGCTGGTGACCGAGGCCCGCTCCGGGACCCCGCTGATCGACCTGCGCGTGATGCGGCTGCCCGCGGTGTGGACGACCAACGCGGCCGCCCTGCTCTTCGGCGCCGGCATGTACGCGATCTGGTCCTTCCTGCCCGGGTTCGTCCAGACGCCGTCCGCGGCCGGTTACGGCTTCGGCGCCAGCGTCACCGCGTCCGGACTGCTCCTGCTGCCGATGCTGGTCGCGATGTTCCTCTCCGGCGTCCTCTCGGGCCGCCTTGAGCCCCGCGTCGGCGCCAAGGCGCTGCTCACCACGGGTGCCGCACTCGGCGCGCTGGCCTGCGGCTTCCTCACGCTCTGGCATGACGCGCAGTGGCAGATCGGCGTGGTCGCGGGCCTGTTCGGGCTCGGCATCGGACTGGCCTTCGCCTCGATGGCCAACCTCATCGTGGGCAGCGTCCCGGCCGAGCAGACCGGCGCCGCCACCGGCATGAACGCCAACATCCGCACCATCGGCGGCTCCATCGGCGCCGCGCTCACCAGCGTCCTGGTCACCGGCCGGCTCCAGCCCTCGGGCCTGCCGTACGCCTCCGGCTACACCCATGGCTGGGCCCTGCTCGCCGTGCTCTGCCTGGCCGCGGCCGGCGCCGCGCTCCTCGTCCCGGTCCACCGCTCCACCCGCCCGGCCGGCGCCGCCACGCCGGAGACGACCAGGGCACCCGTGCGGGTGCGGTAGGGTTGACCTGCGTGATCACGCGGAACAGCCCGCGTGAGACCGCGGCGGGACGTGGCGCAGCTTGGTAGCGCACTTGACTGGGGGTCAAGGGGTCGCAGGTTCAAATCCTGTCGTCCCGACCATGCTTTCAGCAGGTCGGAGGCCGTTCTCTCACTGACGAGAGGGCGGCCTTCCGCGCGTCCGGAGCCATGGTGGCCGCAGCCACGACGCATGGTCCGTGTGGCGGCCGGCCTTCTCGGCTCCGGTGAGGGTCTGGTCGAAACGGATACGTGGCCGAGGGATACGTCCGGATCAAGCTGAAGACCGAACCCGGCTGGGACGTCGCACCGTCCGCGCCGTCCGCGCCGTCCGCGAACGCTTCTGGGACGACCTCCTCCTCCAGGTCGACGCCAACGCCGCGTACACCCTGGCCGACGCCCGACAGCTCGTGAAGCTGGACGACTTCGGCCTCCTGTCAGTCTGCTGAGCTATCCTTCCCGCCACCGCACACCGACTCCAGGGACCACGAGAATTGACCGGCCTGTCTGCTTTCCCGCTGCCCTTTCATGCTTCCCGTTCCATATCGTTCGCGACACCCCGAACGCTGCGGGAGCTTCAGATGATGCAGTGCAGCTCGCACATCCGGGCGAAGCCGGGGTGGTTCGACAAGATGAACGACGCCGACATCGTCGCCAGGTGGACGCAAGAAGCGGTCGCCCAGGGCCTCACCGAGGCGCAGGTTCGTTACGTGCTTGCCGAACTCGTGCACTACGCCGTGCTGCGGGACGGACGGACCGGCATCGAGGTATCCGCCGTCGACGGGGTGTGGCAGTCGGACACACTGGTCGACGACAAGCTCAGATCCCGGCTGCGCGAGGCGGTTCGGGTTCTGGAACAGGTCCCCGAAGCAGAACAGGACTGGCATCCCGGATCCGACGGCCAGGTACTGGATCTGGTTCATCCCTCACTGTTCTGCCTGGTGAGAGAGGTGAGCGGCGCGCCCGAGCGGGCTTGGCAGAACCCGACGGACCGCTACTCGAAGTACGAGTTCTCGGAGAAGTTCCAATGGCTGCCCACGGACGTCTACGTCAGTGACGACGGCGATGTCGCCTTCCGTTCGTACGTCAACAACGTCCACCCCGAGACTCATCACGAACTGTCCTCCGTCCTGCCGGACTTGTTCGCGCGCATGCGCCCGCTGCTGGAGAACGTGCTCACCGATCTGCGCCATCCGCGACCCCTCCGGATCGAGGCCGATCCCTTCGGGTGGTACGACTCGGAACCGGAGTTTCCGGACAAGTCTTCCTATGGTGATGCTGCGGCCTACGCAGAAGCCCTCCGTGCATGGGAAGCGGCCCAGGACGACTGGTGGGAGAACCGCCGCCCGGCCATCCCGGACGCCCCGGCCTTCACCCCGCCCGAGTTGCCCGACGAATCCGCCCGAGTCGACCTGCGCGGCCGCCATCTTCAGGTCATCGTCAAGCTCGCCACCGTTCATCTCACCCCGGACAAGCCCGAGTACCCAGGCGGTTCCTGGCATGTCGAGGGGATGTTGAACGAGCGGATCGTCTCGACCGGCATCTACTACTGGGACAGCGAGAACATCACCGAAAGTCGGCTGAGTTTCCGGGCGGCACTCGACGACCCGCACTACGAACAGAACGACGACAACGGTCTGCGTGAGGTCTACGGCCTGGAGGACGAAGACGCACTGAACCAGATGCTGGGATCGGTATCGACGCCAGCGGGTCGCTGCCTGGCGTTCCCGAACATCCTGCAACACCGCGTCGGCTCATTCCGCCTCATGGACCCCACCCGCCCGGGACACCGCAAAATCCTTGCGTTCTTCCTGGTCGACCCGTCGGAAAAAATCGTCTCGACATCCGATGTGCCACCGCAGCAACCGTGGTCCGACACCTCGACCATGACGCTTGAACAGGCCAAGAACTATCGCGAACAACTCATGCAGGAACGCAAGTTCTTCGTCGACGAACACAACGAGCAGCTCTACGAACGAGAGTTCTCCCTCTGCGAGCACTGAACCGCTTCTGTCCTGAATGCGTGCAGGTCAGGAGGGTGCGGACGGCCTGGACGACGGTGCCGATGCGGCGGGTGGAGCATCCGGCCCGCCGGAGCGGTCGCCGGGTTCTCGCCGGTGAAGGGTGATATCACCACGCCGAGGACGAAGGGCCCAGTTCTGTCACGACGTCCGCCCACCAGGCCATTTGGAGGGCGAGCTGCACGCACTGCCGCCGGCTGCCCCGGACCGTGCGGCAGATCCGCGGCACAGCCACTGGGGCGTGGAGCGCCGTGGCTGCGAGGGCGGTGACGGTGGGCGGGCGAAGTTCAGCTCGGCCATCGACGCCGAGGAGGATTGATGAGGTCGGCGGCCTTCTCCGCGGCCATGATCGTGGGCGCGTTGGTGTTGCCGCGCGGCACCGTCGGGAACACCGACGCGTCGACCACCCGCAGGCCCGCGACGCCGAGCACCCGCAGTTCGGGGTCGACCACCGCGCCGATGGCACAGGTCGACGTCGGGTGGTAGAGCGATTGCCCGGCTCGCTGCGCCCAGGCGAGGAGGTCCGCGTCGGAGTCCGCGGCCGGCACGTCGTACGCCCCGGCGACGAGGTCGGTGACCGCCTGCTGCGAGGCGATCTCCAGCGCGATCCGGATGCCGGCGACGAGCACCGCCCGGTCCTCGGCGGTCATCAGGTAGTTGTGCAGGATCCGGGGTGCGACGTCCGGGCGCGCGGAGCGCAGGGTCACCGCGCCACGGCTGGTCGGGGCGAGCACGCAGGGGCCGAAGGCGAAGCCGTGCTCGGTCGGCGCGCCGAGTCCCTCCTGGTGGAAGAGGACGGGGGCGGCGTGGAACTGCAGGTCCGGTGCGGTCAGATCGTCCCGGCTGCGGAAGAAGCCGCCGGCCTCGCCGATGTTGGAGGTCAGCGGACCGCGCCCCTCGCTCTCCAGCAGCGCCGCGTTCTCCGCGCTCGCCGCGGTGAGCAGCGACTCCTCCTCGGTACGGAAGTTCAGCAGCGCCATGTAGTGGTCCTGGAGGCCCAGGCCGACCGGCAGGTCGCGGACGACCTCGATGCCGAAGGCGGCCAGGGCGGCGGCGGGCCCGATCCCCGACAGCATCAGCAGCTTCGGGGACTCGTAGGCGCCCGCGGACAGGATCACCTCGCGTTCGGCACGGACCACCTCGACGGAGCCACCGCGCTCGACCTCCACACCGGTCGCCCGGCCGTCCTCCATCACCACGCGGTGTGCGCGGGCCGACGACAGCACCGTCAGGTTCGGCCGCTCCAGCGCCGGGTGCAGATAGGCCACGGCCGTGCTGCACCGCAGACCGCCGCGCTGCGTGAGCTGGTAGCGCCCGACACCGAACTGCGTCGCGCCGTTGAAGTCGTCGTTCGTCTTGTGCCCGGCCTGCTGGGCGGCCTGCACGAACGCGGAGGCGAGCGGGTGCCCGGAGCGTCCGTCGCTCACCGTCAACGGGCCGCCCGCCCCGTGGAACTCGTCCGCCCCGCGCTCGTTGTCCTCCGCGCGCTTGAAGTACGGCAGCACCTCGTCGTACGACCAGCCGGTGGCTCCGGCCGCCGCCCAGCCGTCGTAGTCGGCGCGGTTGCCGCGGATGTAGATCATGGCGTTCATGGAGCTGGTGCCGCCGAACACCTTGCCGCGGGGCAGGTAGGTCCGGCGGCCGCCGATCCCGGGCTCCGGGTCGGTGTCGAGGTCCCAGTCGAGGCCGGACTTGAACAACTGGGGGAAGGCGGCCGGGATGTGGATCTCCTGCGCGGTGTCGGGGCCGCCCGCCTCGATCAGCGCCACCCGGACCTCCGGGTCCTCGGTCAGCCGTGCGGCGAGCACGGCGCCCGCCGATCCGGCGCCGACGATGACGTAGTCGTAGCTGCTCATTCCAACCCCTTCGGTCGAGGACTGCCGACAACGGCGAGAAAAGCGGTGCCATGGGCGAATCGCGTGCGGTGACGGGGGTCAGCGCGTCGGGTCGACATCCTTCTCGCAGGCCGTCTCGACTGTCCACGGGGCACTGGTCCCACGTCGCGGAAACGTCTTGATCCCGCTGCACATAGCCCGAAGTCGGGTCCATGTACGGCAACCGCTCGTCGTCCAGGTGCCTTTGATGCCCCCCGACCGGCGCGCCATTGCCGTTCGGCGCAGCAGGCGCGCCGTACGGCGAGCCGACGCGGCCGCTCACGGAATGCGGTACGGAGTCCGGCGGCCCCGGCCGGGCCGCGGGTCTACCGTGGTCCGGGCTCCTGCCCTTGGCGTTCCCGAGGAGGCGGCATGTCCGACATCGAAGAGCTCGTGGAGCAGCTCCGCAGGCTCCCGCCGCACGCATCCCGCGACACAGGCGAGCTCACCGAGCTGCTCGCCTCGGTGAAGTCGGCCGCCGGCCGCTGGGCGGAGGTGCTCTACGACCTGCGGAACTCGGCGCGGTCCCTGGCCGGGCCGCGGGCCTTCGCGGCGCTGGAGCTGGCGTTCCGCAAGGCGGAGGAGTCGTACGTGGAGCTGGAGATCGCGCACGGCGACCTCAAGGCGCTCACCCGCGGCGGGCCGGCGCAGGCCTGACGGGACCAAGCGAAGAGCCGAGGCGTGACCGGAAGCTGTCCCTTGTGTTTCTTGATGCGTACACTCCACTCCGACGTGTGATCATCGCGGTCGGAGGACGCGGCATGGGTGCACCTGGGACTCCTCGACGTGAAGTGGTCACGGGGGCTCCGCGAACTCCCCGCGCGGCCCACGGACCGGCCCGCCCCGCCCGGGCGTACGAGGAGGAATCCACCGTCGACTCCCTCGCGCTCCGGACCCTGATGCGTCGCCAACTCCGGCTGGCCACCACCACCTTCGGGCTGCTCGTCGCCCTGCTCGGGCTGCTGCCCCTGGCCTTCACGGCCCTGCCGGACCCGGCGGTCTGGCCGGGCAGCGCCCTGATCATATGGGCCGTTCTCGGGGTGGCCGCCTACCCCGTACTCGTCCTCCTCGGCCGGTGGTACGTCGCACGCGCAGAACGCAACGAACGCGACACCGCGGACCTCGTCGAGAGGGCCTGACGGTGACCGACGCCCCGCCGCCCCGGCCCGGCCGCGTATCCGGGGCCGCCGGGTGAACCAGACGTACGGCATCGCGGCCGTGTCGGCGGCGGTCGTCGCCACCCTCGTGATCGGTGCCACGGGGCTGCGCATCTCCCGCACCACGTCCGACTTCTACGTCGCCTCCCGTACCGTCCCGCCGTACCTGAACGCCATGGCCATCAGCGGCGAGTACCTGTCGGCGGCCTCGTTCCTCGGCATCGCCGGACTCGTCGTCGCGCAGGGCGTGGAGATGCTCTGGTTCCCGGTCGGCTACGCCGCCGGCTATCTGGTCCTGCTCGTGTTCGTCGCCGCCCCGCTGCGCCGTTCCGGGGCCTACACCCTGCCCGACTTCGCCGACTCACGGCTTCGGTCCAGGGCCGCCCGGCGCGTCGCCGGCGTGCTCGTCGTCGGCGTCGGCTGGCTCTACCTGCTGCCCCAGCTCCAGGGCGCGGGCCTCACGCTCGGCCTGGTCACCGGGGCACCGCGCTGGCTCGGCGCAGTGCTCGTCGCCGTCGTCGTCACCCTGGCCGTGGCCGCCGGCGGCATGCGCAGCATCACCTTCGTCCAGGCGTTCCAGTACTGCCTGAAGCTGATCGCGCTCCTCGTGCCCGCGATCTTCCTGGCCCTCGCCTGGCACGGCGACCCGCGGCCCGCCGCCGCCCTGGACGAGCCGCCGGCCTTCCGTCGGCACACCCAGGTCACCGTCGAGAGCACCGTGCGCATCAGGATCGAGGCGCCGCTGCGGGCCGTCGCCACCGGCACCGTGGACGGGACGGGCTACGACAACGGCCGCCTGGCGCTGGGCCCCGGTGTGCACGAGGTCCGGGCCGGGACGACGCTCCGGTTCCCGCCCGGTGCCCCGGTGCCCGCGCGCGAGACCGACGACGGCCGCCGCAGCGGGGCCTCCAGCTGGGCGGCACCGCTGTCCGGCGGCAAGGACGATCATCCGCTGTACACGACGTACGGGCTGATATGTGCCACGTTCCTCGGCACCATGGGGCTGCCCCATGTGCTCGTCCGCTTCTACACCAACCCCGACGGCCGGGCCGCCCGGCGCACCACGGTCATCGTGCTCGCCCTGGTCGGCGGCTTCTATCTGCTGCCGCCTCTCTACGGCCTGCTCGGCCGGATGTACGCCCCCGACCTGCTGCTCACCGGCAACACCGACGCCGCCGTCCTCGTCCTGCCGGAACGGCTTCTCGGCGGTGCCGGCGGCGACCTGCTCGGCGCCCTGATCGCCGCCGGGGCCTGTGCCGCCTTCCTGTCCACCGCCTCCGGGCTCACCCTGTCCGTCGCGGGCGTGCTCAGCCAGGACGTGCTGCCCTCGCTCGGCATCCGGAACTTCAGGCCGGCGACGCTGCCGGCGATCGCGGTGCCGGCCGTGATGAGCGTGGCCGCCGGCAACCTCCCCGTCGCCAACTCGGTGGGACTCGCCTTCGCGGTGGCCGCCTCCTCGTTCTGCCCGCTGCTGGTGCTCGGCATCTGGTGGCGCGGACTCACCGCGGCCGGCGCGATCGCGGGGCTGCTCACCGGCGGGGGCAGCGCCCTCACCGCGGTCGCCCTGACCATCGCCGGACCACTGGAGGACGGCTGGGCGCACACCCTGCTGGCCTGGCCGGCCGTGTGGTCGGTACCGCTCGGCTTCCTGACCATGATCCTTGTCTCGCTGGCCACCCGGGACCGGATCCCGGCCGGCACCGAGGCCGCCATGGCCCGCCTGCACCTGCCCGAACACCCGGGCGGCCGGCGCGCGCCCGCCCCGCGCCGAGGAGCGACGACCCGATGACGACCCAGCGGCCCGCCGCACCCCGGGCCCGCGCATGAGCGGCCTCGTCCTCGCCGCCGTCGCGGCCCTCCTGCTGTTCGCCGCGGGTCTCGCCGCGGGACGGCACCTCGCGCGCCGGGCCGCCCATGCTGGGACGGATATCGCCACCCCCGTGGAACGGGCCACCTTCCACACCCTGCACACCGCCTCCGTGGCCGCGCCCCCGCTGCGTGCCGGACTCACCGAGGACACGGCCCGCAAGGCGGTACGCCGGCTGCGGCCGCTGTTCGGCACTGCCACGCTCGGCCTCGCCGCCGGGGACCGGCTGCTGGCCTGGGAGGGGCCGGGCCGGGACCACGAGGAGCCGGCCCTGGAGGGGGTCCGCCGGGCTGTGGACTCCGGCCGTAGCCAGACCTTCGCCGTCGACTGCCGGGAGCCGGACTGCCCGGTGCGCTGGGGCGCCGCCGCGCCGCTCACCGTCGACCAGCGCGTGCTCGGCGCCCTCGTCGTGCTCGGCGCCAGGGAATCGGGGTCCGTGGTCCGGGCCGCCGAGGAGGTGGCGCGCTGGGTCTCCGTCCAGCTGGAGCTGGCCGATCTCGACCGGACCCGTACGGGGCTGATCGAGGCGGAGATCCGGGCGCTGCGGGCGCAGATCTCCCCGCACTTCATCTACAACTCCCTGGCGGCGATCGCTTCGTTCGTCCGCACCGACCCCGAGCGGGCCCGCGAACTCCTGCTGGAATTCGCCGACTTCACGCGCTACTCGTTCCGTCGGCACGGGGAGTTCACCACCCTGGCCGAGGAGTTGCGCTCCATCGAGCAGTTCCTGGAGCTGGTCCGCGCCCGGTTCGGGCAGCGGCTGGAGGTGACGCTCCAGATCGCGCCCGAGGTGCTGCCCGTGGCGGTTCCGTTCCTGTGCCTCCAGCCCCTGGTGGAGAACGCGGTCAAGCACGGACTGGAGGAGAGCGTCGATCGCAGCCGTATCACCATCTCCGCGCAGGACGAGGGCGCGCTGGCCCGGATCGTCATCGAGGACAATGGGGTCGGCGTGGAGCCGGACCGGCTCCGCCGGATCCTGCGCGGCGAGGGCAGTCCCTCGACGGGCATCGGGCTGCGCAATGTGGACGAGCGGCTGCGGCAGGTCTACGGGGACGACCACGGTCTGGTCGTCGAGACCGGCGTCGGAGCCGGGATGAAGATCTCGATCCGCGTCCCCAAGTACCGGACCGGAGTGCGCAGTTCGCCTCCGCGCACCGCGCCCGGGACCCCGTGACGGGCCGGGAAACGGCCGCGCCCGCGGCCTCCGGTGTGGTTTTCCGGGGGCCGCGGGCGGTGAGGTGGGTCAGAAGGTCAGCGTCCAGTCGTCGAGGGTGCCGATGCTGTCCGCGTACACATCCGCGACCTGGAGCTTCCAGGCGCCGTTGGCGACGGAGGCGCTCGCGTCGACCGTGTAGGTCTTGCTGAGGGTGCCGCCGGTCTCCGACGCGCTCGTCGCCTTGAGGCCGTAGGTCTTGCCGTCCGGGGCGACCAGGTCGATCTTCACATCGCCGAGCCACTCGTGGGTGACGTCCACGGCCACCCGCAGCGCCTTCGGCGCGTTGCCGGAGATGCCGGCCACCGTGATCGGCGACTCGACGGTTCCCGGGTCGGGAACGGCGTAGGTGGTCTGGTTCTGGTACGACGGGAAGGTCAGCGACCATTTCTTGAGGGTGCCGACCCCGCCCGCGTCCCTGTCCTCGACCAGCAGTTTCCAGGTGCCGTCGGCGGTGGAGGCGCTGGCATTGACCGTGTAGGTCTTGGTCAGATTGCCGCCGGGGTCGGTGCCGTTGGTCGTCTTGAGCGGGTACGTCTTGCCGTCCGGGGCGACCAGGTCGATCTTCACCTCGCCGAGCCACTCGTGGGTGAGGTCGACGGCGACCTGCAGCGCTCCGGACGCCGTGCCGGACATCCCGGCCACGGTGATCTGGGACGTGAGGGTGCCCGGGTCCGGGATGGCGAAGGTGCCGCTCTTCTCGAACGGCGTGGGGAAGGTCAGCGACCAGCTCTTGAGGGTGCCGACCGAGCCCGCGGACCTGTCGTCGACCCGGAGCTTCCAGGCGCCGTTGGCGACGGAGGCGCTCGCGTCGACCGTGTAGGTCTTGCTGAGGGTGCCGCCGGCCTCCGACGCGCTCGTCGCCTTGAGGCCGTAGGTCTTGCCGTCCGGGGCGACCAGGTCGATCTTCACATCGCCGAGCCACTCGTGGGTGAGGTCCACGGAGACCTGCAGCGCCTTCGGCGCGTTGCCGGAGATGCCGGCGACCGTGATCGGCGACTCGATCGGTCCGGGGTCGGGCACGGCGAAGTCGGTGTCGTTGATGATCTTGGACGGCCGGGGCTTGGTGACCGGCTCGGGGACGGCTCCGCCGATCGCCCGGCCGATGTCGATGCGGGGCGTGGTGGCGCCGGTGTACGTGATGGTCTTGCCCGTGGCCTTCAGCAGCGACTCCAGGGAGGCGATGCTCTTCTCGGGGAACGCCTGCCGGAGGATCGCGAGGGCGCCGGTCACGTGCGGGGCGGCCATGGAGGTGCCGTTCTTGGAGGCGTAGCCGCCGCCCGGAACGGAGGAGACGATGCCGGTGCCGGGCGCGAACACGTCCAGCAGCGGGCCGCGGTTGGTGAACGCGGACAGCTGGTCGTCGTCGGTGGTGGAGCCGACCGCGATGGCGGAGGAGACACAGGCCGGGGCGCTGACCGCGTCGCCGTACGCGTTGTTGCCGGCCGCGACCACGGTGGCGACACCGGCGTCGAAGAGGCTGTCGATGGCCAGCTTGCGCGGGTCGTTCGCACAGGCCGTGGCGTACCGTCCGGCGCCCAGGCTGAGGTTCGCCGCGACGATGGGCGTGCCGGCCGTCTTCAGCTGCCGCACCTTCTCCAGCGCCGCGAGCTGGGCGCTGGTGAAGCTGAGGACGCACGGGGCGGCGCCGGCACCGCAGAAGTCCTCGGAGCTGAACTTGCTGAAGACCTGGATGGCGACGATGTTCGCACCTGGGGCGACACCGGACTTGGGGGCTCCGGTGAGCCCCTTGCCGTTGCCGGCGGCGATACCCGCCACGTGGGTTCCGTGGTCGCATTCGGCGATCGTCGCGCACGGCCCGGACTCGGAGTTGGCGGTGCCGGTGCCCTCCTGCTGCGCGGTGCCGTTGGGGCACAGGCTGGTGGCGGAGTAGTCGGCGTCGACCGGCGAGAAGCACGCCTCGGCGACGACCCGGCCCTTCAGGAAGGGGTGGTTGGTGGCGACGCCGGTGTCCAGGACGGCGACCGCGCTGCCCGCGCCGGTCAGGCCCTTGCCGGCGGCGACGTCACCGCCGATCAGGGGGACGCTCTGGTCCAGGGAGGGCCGTACCGGAGTGTCCTCGGTGACACTGACCACGCCCGGCTGGGTGGCCAGCTTGTCCAGGCCGTTCTTGTTCACCTTCAGGGTGACGACGGGCAGGCTGGTGAAGGACTGCACGGTGGCACCGGCGGACGCCGCGCCGGACAGGTCCGTGCGGTTCTCGGTGACGACGTTCACGCGGACGCTGCCGCCGTCGGCGGTCTCGTCGTACAGCGGCGGGTCGACCGGGCTGTTCGTCGCCGCGGTTGCGGCGGGGGCGCCCTGCGGCGCGGCGGCATGGGCCGGTATCGCACCGAGGGCGACGGTCGTCACCGCGGCGATGACCGTCGTCCGAATCGGTCTTCTCAAGGTTGCTCCAGCGGCAAGCGGGCAGGGCTGTGCCCGCGGGTGAGTGCGTGGCAGGTGCGGGCGTGGAAAGGCCGGATGACGGACTCGCCGTCATCCGGCCCGCACGCCCGGGCGTGCTCCGTCAGGAGGTGGTGCCGGGCATCAGGTGGCGTTGGCGCCGTTCTTCGGGTTGCCCTTCTTCTGAACGGCCTTCAGGTATCCCAGCGCCACGGCCTGGCAGTGGCCCTTGTGCTTGTACGCCGTGCAGGTGTAGTCGCGGAGCGTGGTGTGGAAGGCGTAGTCCACGTTCGACTTCTTGCTGCGGTCGAGGTAGTAGCGGTAGCCCTTGTAGGTGTTGCCGATCAGGCCGTAGCCGTAGTCGTGCATGTCGCAGGCGGCCCGGAAGTCCCAGCCGAACGGCTTGTCGGGGGAGCTGGTGCAGTGGTCGTGGTTGATGCCGACCACCAGGTAGCCCGCGGGGGTCACCTTCCAGTACGGGTTGTGCCAGCCGTAGTGCGCGACCTTCGCGGCGCAGCCGCTCTTCAGGTACCACAGCCACGAGGTGGCGGTGTTGCAGTGGCGCGGGTACGACTGCGGGTCGGAGATCTCACCGGCGGTGAAGTCCGTGGCCGGAGGCGCGGTGCCGTCCGCGTCGTTGATGCCGGCCGCGCCCTCCAGCTGCGACTCCCGCGCCGGGCGCGCGAGACCGGTCTCCTCGACGTTCGGGACGACCGACTCCGCCGGGAAGTCCAGGTCCCAGCCGCCGTTGTTGGGCGACGTCACCTCGGTGACGCGGCCGGTCGTGTCGTAGGTGTACGACGCCACCGGCTCGGTGCTCTCGACCGGGTTGGTCAGGGAGCGCAGCAGGCCCGAGGAGTCGTAGGCGTAGCGGGCGAGGGTCTGCGTGGTGGCGCCGGCGGTGACGGTGATCTCCTTGGCGCGGCCCGCGTAGTCACCGAGGGTCGTCCCGGAGGCCGTCGTGGCGGAGGCGTAGGTGACCTTCACCGACTGCTGCGGGGTCTCCCCGGCGGCCGGCTCCGTGATGGTGGACACCCGCCCCTGGGCGTCGTAGCCGACGGTGGAGGTGCCGTTGGCCACGCTGCCCACACCGGTGACCCGCCACTTGTCGCTGCCCGGCGCGGCCTGCTTCCAGGTGTACGTGGGCTTCAGGTCGGCGGCGGGGATCGGGTTGCCGCTCGCGTCGGTGAAGGTGTCGTCACCCGCCTGTGTGGTGGCGAGGTCCACACCGATGGTCTCGACGACGGTGGTGGCCATGGCGCCGGTCGCGGAGTCCCACTTGGTGGTCTCGGTGATCTTGGAGCCGTCGGTGGCCTCGTAGGTGTTGACGCCGCCGCCGCTCGGGTAGTCGACGCTCTTGGTGAGGTTGTAGCGGTACGTCTCGTTCACACCGAGGTCGGTCACCGCGATGGCACCCGACTGCTGCTCCAGCCTGCGGTTGAGCTGACCGCCCAGGAACTCCGCTTCCCAACCGGGGCCGAAGACGCCCATGTCGGTGCGGCCCGCGGGGGCCGACTCGGGCTTGGCGACGCCGCCGTCCTGGGCGACGACCGCGTGCCGCCGGTCGATGAGGCCCGCGGCCACATCCGTCTCGGCGATCTCGAAGGACTGGGTCTCGGAGTAGTACGTGCCGGGGCCCACCTGCTGGATGTCGCCCGTGGCCATGGGCTGATCGATGGTGTCCGCCGCTGCCTGCTGCTGCGGGAGCAGCAGCGATACGCCGAGTGCCGCGACGACCGGGAGCGCTGATCTGCGCACAAGTCCCCCCTCGTGAAGATCAGTTCGAATTCCGCTGCGGACCCTAGAGCGGGGGTGATCGCGTTCACAAGAGTTACAAAAGGAGGTCAAGGTTCCAGTTGGTTGCAGCAGTGAAATGCGTCAACTCCACGTAAAGCAAGGGCAATGAGTCTGATTCCCGACCCGGGGGGAGGGTGTGCGGTCGGTCTCCGAGGTGGGCTCGCGGGCTGCCGAAGCCCATGCCGCTCCAGAGGTCGATCCGTTCACGCGCGAAAAGCGGAGGAAGCACCACCGTCGCAATGTGACCCAGATCACTTACGCCCGGTCACATCATGAGACCTCGGGCGTACGAACGGCTCACCGCTCGGCGCCCGTTATCGCTCCAGCAACGGCAGTGCCGCGAAGGAGTGGTCGCGCCACAGCCGGCGGGAGGTTTCCTCCGGGTATGCGGCGCGGGACGGACGGGTGCCGAAGAGGCGGGTGAGGCGCCGGCCGGTGTCGTAGGCGGGCCGGCCGGGGTCGCCGTGGGCGGCGCAGGCTGCCGAAGTGGCCGGCCTGCGGGGGCGGCGGACCGTACGCCGTGGCAGGCCGTACGCCGTCCCGGTCGCCGGCCGGCCG
Organism: Streptomyces sp. NPDC036984; assembly: GCF_055607665.1. NCBI lineage: Bacteria > Bacillati > Actinomycetota > Actinomycetes > Kitasatosporales > Streptomycetaceae > Streptomyces > Streptomyces sp. NPDC036984. The sequence goes on along the minus strand of NZ_JBVJRL010000016.1, from coordinate 48,577 downwards.
GGGCCGGCGAACCGGGGCGCGCCCACCGGCGGTTCGGCGAACGGGATGCCGTGGAGGGCGGCCACGCCCTTCTCGACGCTCCCGCGGAATGTCCCCGCCGTCGTGCGGATCTCGGGCTCCACGGCGGCCGGTTCGGGCGCGGCACTCGTCATCACGGTTCCTCTCCCCGGCGGTGGCATCCGTGACGGATCGCCCCGCCGTGCACCGGGGAGGGCCAACGGCTACGGCACCTTGATGGTTGATGTCTGCTTTCGCTGCCGCCGCGCCGCCATCACCGCGTAGACGATGACCCCGACGAACAGGAACAGCACGCCCTGGTACACCGCCGCGTAGCCGGCGCCCGCCATCAGCCAGACGGAGAAGGCGGCGGCCACCGCGGTGACCACGGAGTCCCGCACCAGCCGGGCCCGGTCGACCGCCTCGGAGCGGCCGGCGACGAGGTGGAAGAGCTGCGCGGCGGTGGCCAGCAGATACGGCACGGTCGCGGTGAACGTGGTGACGAGGACCAGGATCTCGAAGACCCTGCCCGAGCCCGAGGCGTAGTTGTAGACGGTGAGCAGCGATGCCAGGACGACGGTCACGCCGACGCCGACCGTGGGCACGCCCCGCCGCCGGCGGGCGAAGGCACTCGGGAACAGGCCGTCGCGTGCCGCCGCGTACGGCGTCTGGGCACTGAGCAGGGTCCAGCCGTTGAGGCAGCCGGTCATGGACACGAGCGCGGCGAGGGCCACGGCCGTACCGCCCCAGCTGCCCCCGAACATCGTGTTCACGGCGTCCGAGAACGGCGCGGTGGAGGTCACCAGGCGGTCGTGCGCGACCGTGCCGAACACGGACAGCGTGCCCAGCAGGTACACCAGCGCGGCGCCCGCGGTGCCGATGACGGTGGCCCGCCCCACGTTGCGGCGGGCGTTCTTGACCTCGCCCGCGCTGACGGCGGCGGACTCCACCCCGAGGTAGGAGAAGAGCAGCAGGGCGGCGGACGCGGACACCGCGCCGATCGCGCTGTGACCGCCGGTGTTGAACGGCCCGAGCCGGTCCGGGTCGAAGAAGAACAGCCCGCCGACCGCGACCAGCAGCAGCGGCACGAACTTCAGCACCGTGGACACCAGCTGGACGGCGCCCACATAGCGGGTGCCGGCGAAGTTGGCGAGGGCGGGCAGCCACTGGAGGGCCAGCGCGGCCAGGCAGGCGGTCCAGCGGTGGCCGTTGACCGGGATCAGCACATCGAGATAGCCGACGGCGGCGACGGCGAGCGCGGCGTTCGACACCCAGGTGGTGATCCAGTACGACCAGGCCGCGAGGAAGCCGGCGAAGTCGCCGAACGCCTCGCGGGCGTAGACGTACGGGCCGCCGGTGCGCGGGTCGCGGGCGGCGAGCCGGCCGAACACCAGCGCGAGCGCGATGGCGCCGACGGTCAGCACGACGAAGGCGACCAGGCTGACCGTGCCGTACGGGGCGATGGAGGCGGGCAACAGGAAGATGCCGCCGCCGATGATGTTGCCCATGACCAGCGCGGTGGCGACGGGCAGGCCGAACCGTCGGGTATGCCTGCCGGTGTCGCCGTGCGGGTCCTCGGCGGGAAGCGTGGGGGACTCCGCGGGGGCCCCCGCGGGGGCCGGAGCCGACTGCGGGACGGTTCCGGTGCTGTGCATGGGTGGTGCGCCTCTCATGGAACTGACGTTCCCGGGATCGCCGGGACGGGCCCATGGTCGGGGATGCGCCGATGTGGCTCAAAATCGCCGCTTGTTGTTCTGTGCGGGCCGCTTGATCACGAAAAAAGCATCGTGGCGCGGCCCTCGCACCGCGAGATGTCCGGCGCCTCCTCCAGGGGGCGGCGGGCCACGGTGCGTTCAGTCCGCCGCCCAGAGACTGCGCACGTGCCCCAGGTGCCGGGCCATGATCGCGTGGACGGCCTTCTCGTCCCGCTCCAGCAGCGCGTCCAGCAGCTCCAGGTGCTCCTCGGCGGAGGCGAGCAGCCGGCCAGCCTCCATCAGCGCGGTCAGTCCGTACAGACGGGAGCGTTTGCGCAGGTCGGCCACGACCTCGACCAGGTGGGCGTTGCCCGCGAGAGCGAGCAGACCGAGGTGGAAGCGGGTGTCGGCCTCGACATAGGCGATCAGGTCGCCCGCCACCGCGGCCGTGACGATCTCCCGGGCCGCCGGACGCAGCGCCTCCAGCGACACGCGGTCGGCCGTGCGGGCCAGCGCCACCACGGTGGGGATCTCGACGAGCGCCCGTATGTGCGTGTACTCGTCCAGCTGCTTGTCGGACACGGCGGTGACCCGGAAGCCCTTGTTGGGCACGGTGTCGACCAGCCCCTCCTTGGCCAGGTCGAGCATCGCCTCGCGCACCGGAGTCGCCGAGACGCCGAACCGGGCGGCCAGCGAGGGCGCCGAGTACACCTCGCCCGGCCGCAGCTCGCCCGCGATCAGCGCGGCGCGCAGCGCGTCCGCGACCCGCTCGCGGTAGCTGCTGCGCCGGCCGCCCAGCCGGGGGAGTGCGGGCGTCTTGGTGCCCCGCGTGTTCTGTGCCATGTCACGCATCACCGGGGTGAGTCTAGAGGACGCTAGAGAACGAACCCCTCCGGGAACGGATCGTCCGGGTCCAGCAGGTACTGGGCGGTCCCCGTGACCCACGCCCGGCCGGTGAAGCTGGGCAGCACGGCCGGCACCCCGGCGACCTCCGTCGTCCCCAGCAGCCGTCCGGTGAAGTGGGTGCCGATGAAGGACTCGTTCACGAACTCGGTGTGCAGGGGGAGTTCACCGCGCGCGTGCAGCTGTGCCATGCGCGCGCTGGTGCCCGTGCCGCACGGGGAGCGGTCGAACCAGCCCGGATGGATGACCATGGCGTGCCGGGAGTGCCGGGCCGTGGCGCCGGGTGCGTACAGGTGGACGTGGTGGCAGCCGCGGATCGACGGGTCCTCGGGGTGCACCGGCTCCGCCTCCGCGTTGATCGCCGCCATCAGCGACAGGCCCGCCGCCAGGATGTCGTCCTTGCGGGCGCGGTCGTAGGGCAGCCCGAACGCGTCGAGCGGCAGGATCGCGTAGAAGTTGCCGCCGTAGGCCAGGTCGTAGGTGACGGTCCGGCCGTCGGGCAGGGTGATCTTGCGGTCAAGGCCGACGGCGAACGACGGGACGTTGCGCAGCGTCACGTTCCGCGCGGCGCCGTTCTCCACCGCGACCTCGGCGACCACGACCCCCGCCGGGGTGTCGAGCCGGATGGTGGTCACCGGCTCCACGACCTCCACCATGCCGGTCTCGACCAGCACGGTGGCCACCCCGATCGTGCCGTGCCCGCACATCGGCAGATAGCCGGAGACCTCGATGTAGAGGACACCCCAGTCGCAGTCGGGGCGGGTGGGGGGCTGGAGGATGGCGCCGCTCATCGCGGAGTGGCCGCGCGGCTCGTTCATCAGCAACTGCTTGATGTGGTCGCGGTGTTCCCGGAAGTGCAACCGCCGCTCGTTCATCGTCGCACCGGGCACGGTGCCGATCCCGCCGGTGAGCACGCGGGTCGGCATGCCTTCGGTGTGCGAGTCGACGGCGTGCAGGACGAGCTTGCTGCGCATGGTCCGGCTCCCTTACGCGAGGCCCTGGGCGACGGCCTTCTCCGTGGCCGCGCGGACCGCCGCCTCCTGCTCGGCCGAGAGCGGGACGCGCGGCGGGCGCACCGGGCCGCCGTACCGTCCGACGACGTCCATGGACAGCTTGATCGCCTGCACGAACTCCACCTTCGAGTCCCAGCGCAGCAGCGGGTGCAGCTGCCGGTACAGCGGGAGCGCGGTGGTGAGGTCCCCGGCCACCGCGGCCCGGTACAGCTCCGCCGAGGCCCGGGGCAGCGCGTTGGGGTAGCCGGCCACCCAGCCCTTGGCGCCGGCCACCGCCAGCTCCAGCAGTACGTCGTCCGCGCCGATCAACAGGTCCAGCTCCGGAGCGAGTTCGGCGATGCGGTAGGCGCGGCGGACGTCGCCGGAGAATTCCTTGACGGCGTGCACGAGCCCCTCGCCGTGCAGCCGCGCGAGGAGTTCGGGCACCAGGTCGACCTTGGTGTCGATGGGGTTGTTGTACGCCACCACCGGCAGGCCCGCCTTCGCCACCTCCGCGTAGTGGGCGAGGACGGAACGCTCGTCGGCGCGGTAGGCGTTGGGCGGCAGCAGCATCACCGACGCGCAGCCGGCCTCGCCCGCCTGCTCGGTCCAGCGGCGGGCCTCGGCGGAGCCGTAGGCGGCGACGCCCGGCATCACCCGCTGCCCGCCGATCGCGGCCACGGCGGTCTCCACCACCCGGGCCCGCTCCTCGGGGGTCAGCACCTGGTACTCGCCGAGCGAGCCGTTCGGAACGACCCCGTCGCAGCCGTTCGCGACGAGCCAGGAGCAGTGTTCGGCGTAGCGGTCGTGGTCGACCGAGAGGTCGTCGCGCAGCGGAAGGGCGGTGGCGACGAGGATGCCGCGCCAGGGACGGTTCTGTGCCTCGGACATGGGTGATCCCCCATCTCAATAGGATGTGACATATTACTGGGTCGGGCGTGGATCGGATTCACTCCGCTTCGGGCAGGGCGGCCAGGACGCCGAGGGGTACCGGCCGGGCGAACGGCCGGCGTCCGGCGGTGAGCGGGCATCCGGCCAGGCCCGCCACCGCGGGCGCGCACATCCGGCCCTGGCACCAGCCCATCCCGGCCCGGGTGAGCAGCTTCACCGTGCGCAGGTCTCCGGCGCCGAGCGTGCCGACGGCGTCGCGCACCTCGCCGGCGGTCACTTCCTCGCAGCGGCACACCACCGTGTCGTTCCCGACCGCGTCCGCCCAGCCGGCCGGCGGGGCGTACACCGCGTCGAGGGCCGCGGCGAACTCCCGCAGCCGGGTCCTGGACCGGGCGGCGGCGGCCCAGCCGCGCGGGTCGGGAGCGGCGCCGTGCAGCCGGGCGGCGGCCGAACGCCCGGCGATGTGCCCCTCGGCGAGTGCGAGGGCCGCGCCGCCGACACCGGTGGCCTCCCCGGCGGCCCAGACGCCGGGCACGTCGGTGCGCTGCTCCTCGTCGACCCGTACGGCGGTGCCGGACAAGGTGCAGCCGAGGGTCTCGGCGAGATCGGTGTGCGGCAGCATGCCGTGGCCGACGGCGAGGGTGTCGCAGCGGACGCGCCGGGCGCCGCCGGGCCGCGGGTGTCCGTCCCGGCCGAGCGCGGCCACCGTCACCGCCTCCAGCCGGCCGGCACCGTGCGCCGCCACGACGGTGTGCCGGGTCAGGGTGCGCACGCCGTGCCGCAGCAGCCGGGCCGCGTACCCGGCGCCCTCGGCGAGTTTGCCCGGCTGGGCGGCCAGGGCGGGCGCCCGGCGCAGCAGTGCGGTGGGGCCGGCGGACTCGACCAGGGCGGCGACCCGGGCACCGGCCGCGGCGAGCCCGGCGGCCACCGGCAGCAGCAGCGGCCCGGTCCCGGCGACCACGGCCGTCCGGCCGGGCAGCACAAGGCCGCCCTTGAGCATGGCCTGCGCACCGCCCGCCGTGACCACGCCGGGCAGCGTCCAGCCGGGGAAGGGCAGCACCCGCTCATAGCCGCCGGTGGCGAGCAGTACGGCGTCGGCGTGGACCGTGACGCCCTCCTCCTGCGCGGGGCCGAGCAGGGCGTGCACACCGAACGCTCCCGAGGCAGGATCCCGCTCCACACACCACACATGATGTTCCGTCAGATGTGTGATGCGGCCGGCCGCGCGGTGCTCGTCGAGACCGGACCGCAGCCGCTGCCAGGTACGCCACTGGTGATGCAGGGCCTGGGGCCGGCGGGCGCCGAGGGCGTCGGCGGGCTGCCGGTAGAACTGTCCGCCCGCCTGGGCGGCCGCGTCGACGAGGGTCACGTGCACGTCTCGGGCGGCTGCCGCCAGGGCCGCGGCGAGGCCCGCCGGGCCCGCCCCGACGACGGCGAGGCGCGGTCGCTCACTCATGGTCCCCTCCTGTGCCCTGCGGTCGTACGTCGCCGTGTCCCGTCCCCTCCTGTGTGCGGATCACGTCCCCCGCGCGCACCGGGACCAGGCACGCGCGCTGGTTCGGGCGGCCGTTGACGGTGACCAGGCAGTCGAAGCACACGCCGATCCCGCAGAAGACCCCGCGGGGCCGGCCCGTGCCGCGGGTGCCGCGCCAGGCCGTCACGTCCGCCGCCCACAGGGCCGCCGCGACGGTCTGCCCGGGCAGTGCCGTCAGGGTCCGGCCGTCGAAGGTGACGGTGACCGCCGGACCCGGCCGGGCCCGTGCCAACTCCAGTGGATTCACGGCGTGTCGCCTCCGTCGGTGTCGAACCGTTCCGGCCGGAACGGTGTGCGGTCCAGCTCCGGTGCCTTCCCGGTGAGAGCCTGCGCGATCAACTGCCCGGTGGCGGGGGCGAGTCCGATCCCGGCGCCCTCGTGCCCACAGGCGTGGAACAGGCCGGGCACCCGCGGGTCGGGGCCGATCGCCGGCAGATGGTCCGGCAGGTACGGCCGGAAGCCCGCGTACGTCCGCAGCGCGCGGACCCGCTCCAGGAACGGGAACAGCCCGATCGCCCCGGCGGCGAGCACCCGTACCGCGGGCAGTGACAGAGCGTGGTCGAAGCCCACGCGTTCCCGGGTCGCGCCGATCAGCACCGGACCGGCGGCCGTGCCCTCCACCACCGGCGAACTGCGCAGGTCGGCCGAGTCGCTGGCCACGTCGGCCACATAGTCCGCGGCGTACACCTTGTGCCGGACCATCCGCGGCAGCGGCTCGGTGACCAGGACGAAGCCGCGCCGGGGGAGTACCGGCAGCCGGACGCCCGCGAGCGCGGCGAGGCCGCCGCCCCAGGTGCCGGCCGCGTTCACCACGGCCGGCGCGTGCAGGTCGCCCCGGTCGGTGCGGACGCCGTACACCGTGCCGTCCGCCCTGCGCAGCACGCCGGTCACCGTGTGGCCCGGGTGGAACCGGGCGCCGGAGGCGCGGACCAGGTGGGCGGCGGCCAGCGCGGGCATCACCTGGGCGTCCTGGGGGTAGAGCACTCCGCCCGCCATACCAGGCGCCAAGTGCGGCTCCAGCTCGTGGAGTTCGTCCCCGCCGACGGATACGGCCGTGACGCCGGCGGTGCGCTGGCCCACGGCGAAGTCCCGCAGCGCGGCCAGGGTGCCGGGCGTGGCGGCGACCACGAGGCCGCCCTTGGGTTCGTACTCGATCGCGGCGCCCAGCTCCTGTGCCAGTTCGGCCCACAACCGGGCTGACAGCAGGGCGAGTTCGAGTTCCGGGCCCGGTTCCTTGTCGGACACGAGCAGGTTGCCCTCGCCGGCACCGGTGGTGCCGCCGGCCACGGGGCCGCGGTCCACCAGCCGCACGTCGAGTCCGGCGCGTGCGGCGTACAGCGCACAGGCGGCGCCCACCATTCCGGCCCCGACGACCACGACATCGCAGGTCGGTCGCTTCGTCACGGCCAGTACTATGTCACATGTTTCTCTCGCTGAGGAGACCCCCGATCCCCAGGCGTGGACACCCCCTTGACGTCGCCGGAAGCCGGATCGACACTCCAGGGACGGGAATCCTAGTGGACAGGTAGGGAATCATGGCGCGCCGTGAAACGGGCACCGGCCGGGCCGGCCGGACGCCGTTGCGCGCACCCCTGCTCACCTCCCGCCGTCACATCGACCTCCAGCGCGTGTGCAGCGCGATCAGCCGCCACCGCTGAGCCGGGCGCCCGCACGCCCGCAGACCGGCCGTCCCTGCGCCGGTGTGCCCGTCAACACGCCCACGACCCAGGGAGATTCATGTCCGTCACTCCGCTCGCCGCCGTCCCGTCCGCCCGCCGCACCGCCACCGTCTTCCGCGGCCGCATCGGCCGGGACCCGCGCAGCGGCCACTACGCCGTGCCGCACCGCTACCGGCTCCATCTGTCGACCGCCTGTCCCGACGGACTGCGCCTCGCCGTCGGGCACAGCCTGCTCGGCCTGGACACCAGTTGTCCGGTCACCCTCCTGCCCGCCGTCCCGGACTGTCCCGGCGGCGGCCACGCGGCGCTGCGCCCGCTGTACGAGGCGAGCGCCCACCACTACACCGGCCCGGCGCTCGCGCCCGTCCTCAGCGACGACTGGTCCGGACGCATCGTCAGCACCCGCACCCCCGACATCCTGCGCGACCTGGACCTGTTCCGGCCGGGCGGCGGCGCCGGCCTGTACCCCTCCGGACTGGAGTCCGTGATCGAGGCCGTCGAGCGGATGTGCGCCGAGGGCATCGAGGAGGCCGCACAGCGCGCCGGGCGGGCCGGCGCCGACGCCGGCGAGCGGACCGCCGCGCTCGACACCCTGCTCGACACCCTGGGCCGGCTGGAGCGGCGCCTGGGCGAAGAGCGGTACCTGGTCGACGACCGGCTGACGGCCGCCGACATCGAGCTGTGGGTGACCCTGGTGCAGCTCGACACCGTCCACCGCTGCCACCTCGACGCCTCCGCCGTGCACCGCGTCGCCGGCCACCGCGCCCTGTGGGCCTACGCCGGCCGCCTGGCCGCCCACCCCGCCTTCGGCCGCCACCTCGACCTCGACGCCATCGCCCGCCGCCACCACGGCCGCTGCCGGGGACTGGAGGCCGCCGGAGCCGCCGTCCAGATCCTGGACTGGGCGGGTCACGCGGCGGACGCTCCGGACGCTTCACGCAGGTGAGAGCGGTCCGTCGACGTCCACGGAACGGACGGGCGTTGACATTCGAACGGGCAACTGCCTTACTTACGGCCCAGAACGGTCATGAGCGTCAGCGACAAGCCCTGGCTCGCTGACCGGCAACCCTCGCTTCGCGGTGGGGTGCCCCAGGTGACGACCGGACCGGACGACGATCTCGGTAAGCGCGCGGCCCCACGGGGCCGGGACAGTGACAGGTGACGCCATGTACGCAGCTCCCAGGACGGCCGCGAGCCGCCCCCAGGGCTGCGTACGGTCGTACGCCGGCCTCCTGGTCGCCGACCGCGCCGTCGATCTGCTGCGCGTGAACAGCGCACTGTGTACCGCACCGGGCTCTGCCCGCTGTCGGGGCTGACCTCTTCGCACCGCCCCCGCGACTGGCCGCACACCGTCCGTGTGCCGTGCCGTTGCCCGCCCAGACCCCGGTTCCGCGCCCACCCGTGCGCCGCCTCGTGCCGTAGTGCCGTCGTGGCCCACGCCCGTCCGGCCGCGGTCCCCGGTGTCCGACTCCGCCGGAGCCCGCCTTGAGCGACCCCTCAGGCGCCGCCGTCTCCCTCGCCGAGGCGCCGGCACCGACCGACACAGCGTCACAACCCTTTGCAGAGGAGCCCATTCGGCCACTGCGACGGCCCGGCCGGTGGATCGTCACCGCCGTCGTCCTCGTGCTCGTCGCGCAGATCCTGCACGGCCTGGTCACCAACCCCTTCTACCAGTGGCACCGCTTCCGCTACTGGTTCCTGCGCCCGGCCGTCCTCGACGGTCTCCTCGTCACCCTCGAAGTCGCCGCGCTCAGCGCCGTACTGGGGCTCCTCGGCGGCGTCCTGCTGGCCCTCGGCCGGCTCTCCGGGAGCCCGGTGCTGCGCGCGGTCAGCTGGACCTACACCTGGCTCTTCCGCTCCGTACCGCTGATCGTGGTGCTGATCTTCCTGTACAACTTCGGCGCCCTGTACAAGACGGTGAGCCTCGGCGTGCCCTTCGGCCCGGCCTTCGTCACCTTCGACGAGTCGAGACTGGCCACCGACATGACGATCGCGGTCATCGGCCTCAGCCTCAACGAGGCCGCGTACGCCGCCGAGGTGGTCCGCGGCGGCATCCTCTCCGTCGACCAGGGGCAGCACGAGGCGGCCGCGGCCCTCGGCCTGCCCAGGGGCCGCCAGTTCCGCAGAATCGTCTTCCCGCAGGCGCTCAGGTCCATCACCCCGAACTACGTCAACCAGCTGATCGGCCTCCTCAAGAGCACGTCCCTGGTGTTCTACGTGTCCCTGCTCGACCTGTTCGGCACCGTGCAGTCGATGGGCAACACCTACCCCGGTGACGTGGTGCCGCTGCTGATGGTCGCCACCGTCTGGTACCTGCTCCTGACCAGCGCCGTGTCCGTCGTCCAGTACCACGTCGAGCGGTACTACGCCCGGGGCGCCACCCGCATCCTGCCGCCGACCCCGTTCCGGAACGCCCGGGCCGGCCTGGCCGCACTGCGGACCCGGCTGCGCAATGTGCTCTGACCCCGCCCCCGCACCCCCGCCCTCCCCCCCACGGCACCACTCTCACCACCCTCAGCAGCGAGACAAGGACAGCCACGCCATGCCTAGCCACATCTCCCGCCGCAGCCTGATCCGCGGCATCTCGGCGGCGACCGCCGTCGCCGCCCTCGCCACCGGGCTCGCCGCCTGCGGGGGCGACAGCGAGGCCGCCGCCACGACCGACACCGCGGGCACGGTCACCGTGGGACAACTGTCCAACGGGGCCGCGCGGGAGACCGAGCTGAAGGTCTCCGAGGTGAAGTCCATCAGCGCCGAACTGCCCGCCTCCGTCCGCAAGAGCGGCAAGCTCGTCATCGGCGTCGGAGCCCTGCCCTCGGGATCCGCGCCGCTGAACTTCGTGGGCAGCGACCAGAAGACCCTCACCGGCTCCGAGCCCGACTTCGGCCGCCTGGTCGCCGCGGTCCTCGGCCTCGACCCCGAGATCAGGAACTCCACCTGGGAGAACCTCTTCGTCGGCCTCGACAGCGGCAAGGTCGACGTGGCCTTCTCCAACGTCACCGACACCGAGGAGCGCAAGAAGAAGTACGAGTTCGCCTCCTACCGCAAGGACGACCTGGCCTTCGAGGTGCTGAAGAAGAGCAGCTGGAACTTCGACGGCGACTACGAGAACCTCGCCGGCAAGACCGTCTCCGTGGGCCCCGGCACCAACCAGGAGAAGATCCTCCTGGAGTGGAAGGCCAAGCTGGCCAAGGAGGGCAAGAAGCTCACCGTCAAGTACTTCCCGGACCAGAACTCCATCAGCCTGGCGCTCAACAGCGGCAAGATCGACGCCTACTTCGGACCGAACCCCGCGGTCGCCTACCGCGCGCGGCTCACCGCGAAGACGCCCCACCCGACCCGCAACGCGGGCACCTTCTCCGGCGCCGGCGAGTCGCTCCAGGGCCTGATCGCGGCCACCGCCAAGAAGGACAGCGGGCTCGCAGAGCCGCTCGCCGACGCCATCAACCACCTCATCGAGCACGGTCAGTACGCCAAGTGGCTGGCCGCCTACGGCCTCTCCACCGAGGCCGTGACGAAGTCGGAGGTCAACCCGCCCGGGCTGCCCCTGACCAACTCCTGACACCCCACGAGCCGCCCGGGTGCGGGCGCCGGGAACATCCGGCGCCCGGCGGGTGTTGTGAGTCAGGACGAGATGTGCCAGGCGGACGCCGAACCGGCCCGCCGCGCCCGACGGAGGGAGGTGACGGCCGTGACCCGAGTGCACCCGCAGGCGTGCCCGCCGCGGCTCCCGCAGCCCTACCGTTCCGTCCGTCTGCACTCCCGGCCGCACATCGACCTCCAGCGCGTGTCCGCCGCGCTCTGTCGCTCCTGACTCCCGCCCCGGCCTCCCCGCCCCGGCCTCCCCGGCCCGGGGTCTCCTCCCGCCGCGCTCGCTCTGCGCCGACGCCCCGTGCCGCGAGCCGGTGCTTCTCGTACGGACATCAAGGAAGGCACCGACGTGTCCTCGACTCCCCCCTCCGCCCTGCACCTCGCCGTCGCCCTGGACGGCACCGGCTGGCACCCGGCGTCCTGGCGCGAGCCGGCCGCCCGCCCCCGGGACCTGTTCACCGCCGGCTACTGGGCCGACCTGATCACGGAGGCCGAACGCGGCCTGCTCGACTTCGTCACCATCGAGGACGGCCTCGGCCCGCAGTCCTCGCATCCCCTGGCGCCCGACGAGCGCACCGACCAGGTCCGCGGCCGGCTCGACGCGGTCCTCGTCGCCTCCCGCGTCGCCCCGCTCACCCGGCACATAGGGCTGGTCCCGACCGTGGTGGCCACACACACCGAGCCGTTCCACATCTCCAAGGCGATCGCCACCCTCGACTACGTCAGCACCGGACGCGCGGGCCTGCAGGTGCGCGTCACCCTCCGCCCGGACGAGGCGGCGCACTTCGGCCGCCGCACCGTCCCCCGGTACGACACACTGGCCGGCGCCGCCGCGCGGGAGCTGGTCACCGACGTCTTCGAGGAGGCCGCCGACCACGTGGAAGTGGTGCGCCGGCTCTGGGACAGCTGGGAGGACGACGCCGAGATCCGGGATGCGGCGACCGGCCGCTTCGTCGATCGGGACAAGCTGCACTACATCGACTTCGAGGGCCGCTTCTTCAGCGTCAAGGGCCCCTCCATCACCCCCCGACCGCCGCAGGGCCAGCCGCTGGTCACCGCCCTCGCCCACCGGAGCGAGCCGTACCGGCTCGTGGCCCGCCAGGCCGACATCGGCTACGTCACCCCGCACGGCGCGGCACAGGCCCGCGCGATCGTCGCCGAGATCCGCGCCGAGCAGGAGGCGGCGGGCCGTGCCGGACAGACCGTGCACGTCTTCGGCGACCTCGTCGTCTTCCTGGACGACAGCCGGGCCGAGGCGGCGGCACGCCGGGACCGGCTCGACACGCTCGCGGGCGAGCCGTACACCAGCGACGCCCGGATCTTCACCGGCACGGCCGGCCAACTGGCCGACCTGCTGGAGGAACTGGCGGCCGGCGGCCTGACCGGGTTCCGGCTGCGGCCCGCCGTCGCCGGCCACGACCTGCCGCGGATCACCCGGGACCTGGTGCCGGAGCTCCAGCGCCGCCGCCGCTTCCGCGAGACCTACGAGGCCGGCACCCTGCGCGGCCTCCTCGGCCTCACCCGCCCCGCCAACCGCTACGCCGCAGCCGTCGCCTGAGCCAGGAGGACCGCACCCCCATGAGCAAGCCGCTGAAGCAGATCCACCTGGCCGCCCACTTCCCCGGCGTCAACAACACCACCGTATGGAGCGACCCGGCCGCCGGCAGCCACATCGAGTTCAGCTCCTTCGCGCACTTCGCGCGGACCGCCGAACGCGCCAAGTTCGACTTCCTGTTCCTCGCCGAGGGACTCAGGCTGCGCGAGCAGGGAGGCAAGATCTACGACCTGGACGTGGTCGGCCGCCCCGACACCTTCACCGTGCTGGCCGCGCTGGCCGCCGTCACCGACCGGCTCGGCCTGACCGGCACCATCAACTCCACGTTCAACGAGCCCTACGAGGTCGCCCGCCAGTTCGCCAGCCTCGACCACCTCTCCGGCGGCCGGTCCGCGTGGAACGTCGTCACCTCCTGGGACGCCTTCACCGGCGAGAACTTCCGCCGCGGCGGCTTCCTGCCGCAGGACGACCGCTACTCCCGCGCCCAGGAGTTCCTCACCACTGCGCACGAGCTGTTCGACTCCTGGCACGGCGACGAGATCGTCGCCGACCAGGCCACCGGCACCTTCCTCCGGGACGCCGGGGCCGGCGCCTTCGTGCACCGGGGGCGGCACTTCGACATCCACGGCCGGTTCAACGTCCCGCGCTCCCCGCAGGGCCGGCCGGTCGTCTTCCAGGCGGGCGACTCCGAGGAGGGCCGCGAGTTCGCCGCCGCGAGCGCGGACGCGATCTTCAGCAGGTACGCCACGCTGAAGGAGGGCCGGGCCTTCTACACGGACGTCAAGTCCCGCCTCGCCAAGTACGGCCGCCGTCCGGACCAGCTCCTCATCCTGCCCGCCGCGACCTTCGTCCTCGGCGACACCGACCAGGAGGCCGCCGAGCTCGCCCGGGAGGTCCGCCGGCAGCAGGTCAGCGGCGCCACCGCCATCAAGCACCTGGAGTTCGTCTGGAACCGCGACCTGTCGGCGTACGACCCGGAGGGCCCGCTGCCCGACGTCGACCCGGTGGTCGCCGAGGCCCACATCGCCCGGGGCCGCGCCCAGGTGCGGATGTACCGCGACCCGGTCGCCATCGCCCGCGAGTGGCGGCAGCTCGCCGAGGCCAACAAGTGGTCCATCCGCGACCTGGTCATCAACACCGGCAACCGGCAGACCTTCGTCGGCTCCCCGGCCACGGTGGCCCGGACCATCAACGACTTCGTGCAGGCCGACGCCTCCGACGGCTTCATCCTCGTCCCGCACATCACCCCCGGCGGTCTCGACCCGTTCGCCGACACGGTGGTCCCACTGCTCCAGGAACAAGGCGTGTTCCGCGCCGACTACGAGGGCACCACCCTCCGCGACCACCTGGGCCTCGCCCACCCCGACGCCGGGAACCCGGCCGAGCGGGCCGCCTCGTGAAGTTCCTCGCCATCACTGATCGTGCACCGGCCGGACCCGGTCACCGGCGTGCTCCGGCCGACGCACGAGCGGTTCCGCGAGGTCCTGGCCGACGCGGTGCCGGCCGAGGAGCTGGGCTTCGACGGGTTCGGTGTGGGGGAGCGGCACGAGCGGCCGTTCCGGTCCGGCCCCGGCCGCCGCCCGCCGCCGCCCCCGGCGTGGCACCGCTGCGCACCGCGCCCTGAGCCGGGCACGCCGGCGTGGGCGTGGACGTCACCTCCCCCGTAGGTGACGTCCACGCCCGCTCCCCCGGCGCCGGACTGTGGTGCTGTGCCGTCCGTGTGCCGTCACCAGCACATGACCGCTGTCTCCCCCGCCCCCCACGTGGAGTACAGACGGACCCGGACGGCATAGCGGCGGCCCTTGACGAGCCGGACCCGGACGGCGGCGTTGTCCGGCGTGCCGCCGTCGTCCTGTCCGGCGAGGAAGCGCGGCTCCCCATCGCGCTCCTCGAAGACCACCAGCACGGTGTCGGCGTCGCCGAAGGTGCCCACGGTGTAGTCGCGGGTCTCCGGCGGCTCGACGGTGAAGTCGGCCTGCTCGCCCGGCCCGAGACCGAGCGGCGCGGACCGGAACGGCACCAGCGCGTCCGGCGCGGCCGGCCGGGCGGGCGGGTACCAGCGGAGCACGAACTCCTTGTCGGCCGGGGAGAGGGTGCCGGGCGGACGCAGCCCCCCGCGGTACTGCTCCGGCTCCAGCACCAACCCCGGTCCGATCGGCAGCGTCATGACCGACTGCGCATCCCACACCGAGCCGCCCGCCTCACAGGCGTCCAGCCGGCGCAGTACGTTCGTGTCCGTCGTCTCCCGGCTCCAGAAGTTCGGCGGGCCCGCCAGCTCGGCGTACACGGCCTCGTCGTCCCAGTGGAGCCCGGCGTACGGGCTCTGGTGCTCGTGCACCATGCCGAGCGCGTGCCCGATCTGGTGCAGGACCGTCCCGCGCTCCGCGGGCGCGGTCACGTCCCAGCCGAGGTTCATGGTGCGCGCGCCCCGGCCGGCCGACAGCGCGTCCCGGCCGACCGCCGACCAGGACCCGGCACCGGACTGGAACCCGATCCGCAGCTCCGCCTCGTGACGGTCGCCGACCTCGGCGAAGGTGATGCCGATGCCGAGGTCCTGCCACTCGCCGAAGCATCCGCGGACCACGTCCCGCTGCTCCTCGCCGCCGGCCCACGGCACCCGGCGCAGCTCTCCGGTCCCGGGGACCGGGACCACCGAGGCGTCGGAGCGGGCGTCCAGGAAGCAGTAGTGCAGGACGGTGCCGTTGACCCACATCCGCCGCCCGGCGAGCAGCGCGCCCAGCCGCTCGGCCGTCAGTCCCGGTGCGAGGCACGGGACCGGCTGCCGCGGTAGCGAGCAGAGGCGTCGGGTCATGCGGACAGCGTGCCCGCCCGCCGCGCCAGGACGCCTGAGTCGGGGGCTACTCAAGTCGCCCTGTATCAAACCTGAGTACGCGCGCTCTGGATGATGTGAGGACTTACGAACAGGACGCGAAGACCCTGGAGCTGCCCTGGCCGTTCACCGGCCGGACGGACGAACTGGAGCTGGTGCGCGGTGCGCTGACCGCGGGCCGGCCCGGCATCGTGGTCACCGGCCCGGCCGGGCACGGCAAGACCCGGCTGATCACGGAGGCGGTCCGGGGCACGGACCACGTCCGGGTGACCGGCACGCCGGAGGCCCGGGACCTGCCCCTCGCCGCGTTCGCGCACCTGCTCCCCGACACCGCCTCGCTGCACCGTGCGGTCCGGATGCTGTCGGGCCTGCGGCTTCTCGTCGTGGACGACGCCCAGTTGCTGGACGAGACCTCCGCCGCGCTGGTCCACCAGCTCGCCGCGCACGGGCGCACCCGCCTGGTCGTGGCCGTGGCGGACGGCGTGCCCGCGCCCGGCGCGGTCTCCCGGCTGTGGAGCGGGGAGCTGCTGCCCCGGATGGCCCTCGATCCGCTGCCCCGCGAGGACACCGCCCAGCTGCTCGCCGGTGCCGGTCTGGAGCCGCTCACCGTACGCCGGCTCTACCAGGCGTGCCGGGGCGATCTGCGGCTGCTGCGCGACCTGGTGACCGCGCTCGCCGGGTCCGGCCGGCTGACGCCCGTCCCGGGCACCGGCGAGCGGGCCTGGCGGGGCGCGCTGCCGGTCACCCCGGCCGTCCGTGAGCGGCTCGCCCCCGCCCTGGAGCGGTCCGGGCCCGGCGAACGCGAGGTTCTCGAACGCCTCGCCTTCGCCGAGCCCCTGCCGCTGGCGCTGGACGAGCTGCCACTGGACGTCCTCGAACGCCTGGAGGCGGCCGGCCTGATCCAGGCCGACGACCAGGGGGCGGTCACCCTCGTCCACCCCCTGCACGGGGCCGCGCTGCGCGCCACGACCGGCCGGCTGCGCGCCCGGCGGCTGGCCAGCCCCGCCGGCGCGCACGGCCCCGCGCTGGCCGCCGAGCAGCGCACGCTGGAGCTGCGGACGGAGCAGCTCGACGTCCGGCCGGTGCCGACGCCGGTGGGGGAGTGGCTGGTCGCGGAGGGCGGCCTGCTGCCGGCCGGATACGCCGGGGTCCGCGCCCGGTTCGCGCGCCTGCGGGGCGAGCTGCGGGAGGCGGCGGCCTGGGCCCGGGAAGGGCTGCGGGACAACCCGGCGCACCGCGGTTGCCGAACGGAACTCCGGCTGGCCGAGGGGGACGTGGACGCGGAAGCCGAACCGGACGGCGTCCACGCGTGCTACACCGCCGTACGTCTCGGCGCGCCCGAGCGGGCGGTCGGGCTGCTGCCGGCCGGCAGTGTGTTCGCGCGGCACG
Source organism: Streptomyces sp. NPDC036984 (assembly GCF_055607665.1). Classification (NCBI taxonomy): domain Bacteria; kingdom Bacillati; phylum Actinomycetota; class Actinomycetes; order Kitasatosporales; family Streptomycetaceae; genus Streptomyces; species Streptomyces sp. NPDC036984. The sequence continues at coordinate 31,522 of NZ_JBVJRL010000016.1, read as the reverse complement.
CGGAGGCGCTGGCCCACGGGGACGGGGCCGCGCTGGACCGGGCGGCGGAGGCGCTGGCCGAGCGCGGCTTCCTGCTGTACGCGGCGGAGGCTCACGCGCAGGCCGTACGGGTGCACCGCGATCCGCGGGCCGCGCGGCGCTCGCGGACCCGAGCGCTGGCGTTCGCACGGCGGTGTGACGGTGCCCGTACGCCGGCCCTGACCGGACTCGTCCTCGGTGAACTCACCGCCCGACAACGGCAGATCGTCACGCTCGCGGCCGCGGGACTGAGCAACCGCGAGATCGCCGAACGGCTGACGCTGTCGGTGCGGACCGTCGGCAATCACCTGTACAGCGCGTACACGCGGCTCGGCACGGGGGACCGGGGGGCGCTGCCCTGGCTGGTGGACGTGCCCGAGCGGGAGACGGCGTAGGGGGACTCACGCCGCACCGAAGGCGGCGAACGCCCAGCCCGTCGCCTGGTGCACCGCGTCCCCGGGCAGGGAGGCGCGGGCGTCGAGGAGGGCCTCGGCCAGGGAGAGACCCGCGCACAGGCCCTTGTGCAGGGTGAGCATCAGCGGCACCACGGCCGCGTCGTTGACCGGCGCGCTGCTCGCCACCACGCCCGCCGTGCCCAGCGGCAGCAACGCCGTGACCAGACCGAGGAGTTCGTCGGCACCGACCGAGGCGAGGCGGGCCGTGTCGCAGCTGGACAGGATGATCCGGTACGGGCTGCGGGCCAGGCGCTCGAAGTCGTGCACGATCAGCGGGCCGTCGGCCATCCGCAGGGCGGAGAACAGGGGGCTGTCCGCGCGGAACGTGCCGTGCGCCGCGAGGTGCGCGAGGCCCGCGCCGTCGAGTTCCGCCAGCACCCGGGGCGCCTGGGCGTCGTCGCCCTCCAGGACCGTCGCCGAGCCGTACCGGCCGGCCAGTTCGGGCACCTCCGCGCCGCCCGTCGCCAGCCCCGGGCCGCGCACCAGCACGGGCCGGCCGTCCGGCGGCGGCGCCGTCTCCCGGGCGCGCAGCCAGCTGCCCGCCGACGGCGACACGCTGAGCACCCGCTCCCGCAGCGCCGGCAGCAGCGCCCACGGCACCCGGTGCAGCGCCCCCGGCGGCACGATCACCACCGGGCCCGAGCCCAGATGCGGTACGGCCCCGGCCAGCAGCAGTTCCTGGAGCCGCCGCCCGGCCGCCTCCACCAGCGGCAGCCGTGCCTCGGCGCCCGGGTGCGCGAGCCGGCGCAGCCCGGCCTGCACATGCTCCGCCTCGGCGAGCGCCTCCGCCAGCGGCCCGCCGGCGAACCGCCGTACCTTCCCCTGCCCGCACAGCAGGACGTGCACCCGGCCGTCGACCACGGCCAGTTCCACCAGCCGTCCGTCACCGAGCCGGTCCAGCAGCCGGGTCACGTCGAACCGGTCCCCGGCGTCGGCGGCGGCCCCGCCCATGTGCCGGGTGCGGGAGCGGATCTCCCGTTCCAGGCGCCGCTGTTCACGCTCCAGCGCCGGCACCGGGCGGCCCCCCATCCGGGCGGCCTCCGCGCGGGCCGCGATCTCCCGGTAGGCGGTCAGTCCGCTGAGCAGCGCCGGATCCTCGGGCGGCCGGGTCGGCGGCGCGCACAGCACGGTCGCCCGCCACCGCTCGCTCCACCCCAGCAGCCGCCGCGGACTGCCCTGGGCGAGGCTCACCTCCTGTGCCAGCGCGGCCAGTTCGGCGCCCTGCGCGGTCGCGTGGGCGCGCAGCTCCGAGGCGCCCAGGGTCATCCGGTGGTCGTCCAGCACGTCCAGGCCGCGCCGGCAGGCCTCCAGCACGCCCCGCCGGGAACCGGCCGCCCGTGCCCGCAGCGCCTGCGCCACCCAGCCCGTCATCCGGGTCGGCGGCGGCCCGCCGTGCCGGCTCCGGGCGGCCACCGCCAGATGCCGTTCCGCGTCCGCCCGCCAGCCCAGCGCCAGCGCGATCCGGCCCGCCAGCAGCGAGGCCTGCGGCGCGGCCGGCGAGCCGAAGGCGGCCAGCCGCTCGGCGACCCGCGCCGCGTCCGCGACCATCCGCCCCGACCGGCGCCCGGCCGCCACCCGCGCCTCGATGAGCACCAGCCGGGCATGCGTCTCCCACCAGCTGCGGCGCTGCGCGGAGAACAGCCGTACGGCGACGGCGGCGCGCGCTATGGCGGTGTGCGCGTCCCCGGCCGAGCGGGCGGCCCACGAGGCGGCGAGCAGCAGCTCGGCCTTCCGGGTGGACTGCCCGCCGATCCGGTCCAGCAGCGCGATCGCCCCGTCCGCCTCGGCCAGCGCCTCCGGGGCGAGCCCCGCCGCCATCAGCACCTCGCAGCGCCGGATCGACAGGTTGTACGTGGGGGTGCCCAGCTTGGCGTAGCGCTCCTCGGCCTCGTCCAGCAGCCGCAGCGCCGCCGGGATGTCCCCGGACCGGAACGCGGCCAGGCCCCGGCTCTCCACCGCGTCCGCCTTGTCGTGCTCCTGGCCGGTGGTGTCCCACAGCCGTTCGGCCGCCGTGAAGTCCGCGACGGCCCGGTCCACCGCGCCGAGCGCCAGATGCACGGTGGCCCGCAGCGTCAGCGCCCGTGCGGTCCAGATGTCGTCGGCGACCTGCCGCAGCACCGGCAGCGCCCGCCGCACGTCCTCCAGCGCCTCCGGGTGGTGCCCGAGCACCCACCACACATAGGCCCGGCGGTACAGCACCCGGGCCCGGGTGTGTCCGCTGCCCCGGGCGACTCCCCGCTCGAAGGACGCGAGCCCCTGCCGGGTGCGCCCCGCGTGCACCAGTGCGACCCCCAGCGTCGCGAGCACATCGGCCTCCCGGTCGGCCGACTCGGCCCGCGCGGCCAGGTCCCTGGCCCGCCGCAGATGCCGCAGCGCGATCCGCAGATCGCCGAAGTCCCGCTGCCAGATGCCGAGCACCTGATGGGCGATGCTGGCGTGCACCGGTGACGGACCGGCTCGCAGGACGTGTTCCGCGCGTGCCCGGGCCTCGCCCGGATCGGCGAACACCATGGGCAGCAGTTCGAGAACCGCCTCGCTTCCCGCTGTCACGTCTCGCATGGTAGTGGCCTGCTGTATCAGACGGTGGCCCCGGGGCTCTCACTGTCGAACACCGTCTTGAGGGGGAGGACACGACATGGCACCACAGCGATTCCACGAGCAGTTCCACCACATCCAGCGCTCCTTGCCGGACGTCCCGCTGGCCATGGGGCCGGACGACTCCGCCGGGCTCCTGTACGAGAAGGGTGTCGTCCTCGTCCGGGACGGCGAGGAGGCCCGGTTCGTCGAGGACGCCGTGCGCACCCACTTCACCGCGACCGCGGGTCTGGTCCCCGACCATGTGCGCCGACTGGGCCCGCAGGCCGGCCGCACCGGCGTCACCCGCATCCGGGTCGGCGACCCGGCCGAGGGCGAGGACACCGTGCCGCACGCGCTGGGTGCCCTGCGCGAGGCCGAGGGCCGCCAGGGCCGCCGGCTGGCCGGCCGCAACCACGTGCTGCACATCGCGGTCAACGCCTGCCCCGGCGATGAACCGGTGCCCGCCCCGCGCACCGACCCCGCCAACCCCGCTCCCGCCGAGGAGAGTTACGACCCGGCCGGCGCGGTCGGCGTCCTCGTGATCGACACCGGTCTGGTGCACGACCACCTCTCCTACCCGCTGCTCGCCCACACCGCGGGCGACGCCCAGCTGACCGAGACCGACGGCGACGGTGTGCTCCACCAGTACGTCGGCCACGGTACGTTCATCGCCGGGGTCCTCGCGGCCGTCGCGCCCAACACCGACATCACCGTCCGGGGCACGCTCAACGACGCCGGTGCCGTCCTGGAGTCCGAGTTCGCCACCCGGCTCTTCGAGGCCGTCGACCGGGACGGCTGGCCGGACATCATCAGCCTCTCCGCGGGCACCCCCAGCGAGCACACCGACGGCCTCGTCGGTCTGGACGGGTTCATGGCGGAACTGCGCGACCAGCGCACCCTGCTGGTGGCCGCCGCCGGCAACAACGGCAGCGACACCCCGTTCTGGCCCGCGGCCTACGCCGCCCTGCCCGAGTACGCGGACTGTGTGCTGTCGGTCGGCGCCCTCCGCGCCGACGGCGAGTTCGGGGCCTGCTTCACCAACCACGGTCCCTGGGTGCGTGTCCACGCCCCCGGCGAGCGTCTCACCAGTGCCCTCACCGGCTTCACCACCCCCGTGCCGTACATCTACCAGCACTCCACCTACGACACCTGCCGGTTCGGCGCCGACTACGCCTGCACCTGCCAGTACCCGCGCCACACCGGCGTGCTGAGCGAGGGCCGCGAGCCCACCGGCGCCAAGCCCGACCAGGTCATGTTCGACGGCCTCGCGCAGTGGAGCGGCACCTCCTTCGCCGCCCCGGTCGTCGCGGGACTCGTCGCCGCCAGGATGACGGCGCATGGGGAGCGCGACCCGCGCACGGCCGGTGCCCGGTTGCTCGCGGCCGCCACCGACCGGGCCGAGGTGCGCGGGGCGCACGTCCCGGCGCTCCGCCCGCCCACCTGGCGCCCCGTCCCGGCCGTGATCCCGGCTCTGCCCGCATGAGGGCCGGAACGCTCCGCTCCACGGCGTACGATGACGTGCCGTACACAAGGGGTGGAGCCGTGGACCGTACAGAGGTCGGCGCGTTGGTCCAGTCCGCCGTCGACGGGGACGCCGCGGCCTGGAAGGCGCTTGTGGAAGGGATGAGTCCGCTGGTGTGGTCGGTGGTGCGCGCACACCGGCTGTCGGAGGCCGACGGACACGAGGTCTTCCAGACCGTGTGGTTCCGCTTCGCCCAGTACCTGGGCCGGATCCGGGAACCCGACAAGGCCGGTTCCTGGCTGGCCAGTACGGCCCGGCACGAGTGCCTGAAAGTGCTCAAAAGCCTGGCGCGGCTGACCCTGACCGACGATCCGCGGGTACTGGACCGGGCCAGCGAGGACCGGACGCCGGAAGAGACGCTGATCGAGTCGGAAGAGGCGGCGGACCGGGCCGAACGGGTCCGCCGACTGTGGCAGGAACTGGACGCGCTGGGCGAGCGCTGCCGGCAGTTGCTGCGCGTGCTGATGGCCTCGCCCCCACCCAGCTACGGGGAGATCTCGGCCGCGCTCGGCATCGCGGTCGGCAGTATCGGTCCGCTGCGCCAGCGCTGTCTGCGCCGGCTGCGGGCCCGGATGGACGCACGAGGTGCGGTGTGAACGGCGACGACGACAACCGGCTCCCGGAACCGGACCCGGACGACGGCGCGTTCGCGGACGCGCTGCTGGAGGAGGAGCTGCGCCAGGCCGCGGCCGTCCTGGACCCCGTCCCGGCCGAGCTGCTCCAAACGGCCCTGGACGCCTTCGCGTTGCACGACCTGGACGCCCGGCTCGCCGAGCTGACCTTCGACTCGCTCCTGGACGCGCTGCCGGTCAGGGGGGTCATGGACCCGCCGCGCATGCTCACGTTCCGCGCGGGCGAGGTGACGGTCGACGTGGAGGTCACCCCGGGCGGACTGATCGGCCAGCTGCTGCCGCCGCAGTCGGCACGGATCGAGGTGCTCGGCGGCCCGCAGACCGCCCGCCCGGTCACCGCCGACACCCTCGGCCGGTTCACCAGCGACATACCGCCGGCCGGCCCGTTCGCCCTGCGGCTGCGCACCGGCGCGGAGGTGATCGTCACCGAGTGGCTGCGGGCCTGAGCCCCCGCGACAGCTGAGCGACCGGCTCGCGCGCCGGCCCGCCTACTGCACGGACGCTCCCGCCCGACGGCTAGTTAGAGGGCGTCGACCAGAGTGGCCAGGGCGGTGGCGAGCCGGTCGAGGCCCGGCCCGGCGGGTCCGCCCGGCTCGGCCATGTAGGTGTCCCGCCGGATCTCCACCATCAGCGCGCCGACCCGGGCGTCCCTGCTGTAGAACCGCAGCGGCACGTACGTCCCGGCGAACGGGCTGTCCAGCCCGGTCTCCCCGCAGCCGGCGAACGCCGTGCGGGCCGCCTCGATCAGCTCAGGCGGGGTGTGGAAGGCGTCCGTGCCCAGGCACACCGGCGGGCGTGGCCCGCTCCCGTGCAGCTCGTACGGGAGCGGCCGGGTCGGGTACGAGTGCACGTCGATGACGACGGCCCGCCCGGTCGCGGCCAGCCGTCCGGCCACCGCCTCCGTCACGGCCTCGGCGTACGGCCGGAAGTAGCGGGCGAGCAGCGGCTCCGGGTCGGTGTCCGCGGGCCGCAGCTCGCCCCGGTGGGTGGTCCGCGTGTAGACGGCGCCCATGCCCACGGCCAGCATCTCCTCCCGCTCGTCCGGGAACCGCTCCGGATCCACGACGAGCCGGGACAGCCGGTTCACGAACCGCCAGGGCGTGACCCCGGCCAGCGCGGCGGCCCGCTCGGCGAGCTCGGCGGTGTGCGCGTCCGTGATGTGGTCCAGCTCCCGCTCCAGCTGCGTGTCGTCCAGCACGATGCCGTCGCGCACGTCTCGCGGGACGGCCCGCGCGGAGTGCGGCACATGCAGCAGCACGGGCGAGTCGGCGGCGCCGGGCAGGAGGTCGAACGAGGGGTCTATCCGGGTCACGGGCTGCTCCAGGGGCGTGGTCGGTGGCATGGTGCACGGGTACGGCTCCGCCCCGGCCGGGCAGTGCCGACCGGGGCGGAGACTTCAGGGACCCTCGGGCCGCGGGCGTCAGCTCACGGACGCCAGCACCTCGTTCCAGGTGGCCGACGGGCGCATGACCGCGTCCGCCTTGGCCTTGTCGACCTGGTAGTAGCCGCCGATGTCGGCCGGCTTGCCCTGGACGGCGATCAGCTCGTCCACGATCTTCTGCTCGTTCGCGGCGAGCGTCTCGGCGAGCGGGGCGAACGCCTTCGCCAGGTCGGCGTCGTCGGTCTGCTTGGCCAGCTCCTGAGCCCAGTACAGGGACAGGTAGAAGTGGCTGCCACGGTTGTCGATGCCGCCGACGCGCCGGGTCGGGGACTTGTCCTCGTTGAGGAAGGTCGCCGTGGCGCGGTCCAGGGTGTCGGCGAGCACCTTGGCGCGGGTGTTGCCGGTGGTCGCCGCGTACTGCTCGAAGGACGGTACCAGGGCGAAGAACTCACCGAGGGAGTCCCAGCGCAGGTAGTCCTCCTTGACCAGCTGCTGGACGTGCTTCGGCGCGGAGCCGCCGGCGCCCGTCTCGAACAGGCCGCCGCCCGCCATCAGCGGGACGACCGACAGCATCTTGGCGCTGGTGCCCAGCTCCAGGATCGGGAAGAGGTCGGTCAGGTAGTCACGCAGCACGTTGCCGGTCACCGAGATGGTGTTCTCGCCGCGGCGGATGCGCTCCACCGACAGCTTGGTGGCCTCGACCGGGGACAGGATCCGGATGTCCAGGCCCTCGGTGTCGTGCTCCGGCAGGTACTGCTTGACCTTGGCGATCAGGTTGGCGTCGTGGGCGCGGCCCTCGTCCAGCCAGAACACGGCCGGGTCGCCGGTGGCCCGGGCGCGGGTGACGGCCAGCTTGACCCAGTCGCGGATCGGGGCGTCCTTGGTCTGGCAGGCGCGGAAGATGTCGCCCTGCGCGACCGGCTGCTCGATCAGGACGTTGCCGGCCTGGTCGACCAGGCGGACGGTGCCCGCGGCCGGGATCTCGAAGGTCTTGTCGTGGGAGCCGTACTCCTCGGCCTTCTGCGCCATCAGGCCGACGTTCGGGACCGAGCCCATGGTCGACGGGTCGTAGGCGCCGTTGGCCCGGCAGTCCTCGATGACGGCCTGGTAGACACCGGCGTAGGAGGAGTCCGGGATGACGGCGAGGGCGTCGTGCTCCTGGCCGTCCGCGCCCCACATGTGGCCGGAGGTGCGGATCATCGCCGGCATGGAGGCGTCGATGATGACGTCCGACGGCACGTGCAGGTTGGTGATGCCCTTGTCGGAGTCGACCATGGCGAGGGCCGGGCCCTCGGAGATCTCGGCGTCGAAGGAGGCCTTGATCTCGGCGCCCTCGGGCAGGTTCTCCAGGCCCTTGAGGATGCCGCCGAGGCCGTCGTTCGGGGTGAGGCCGGCCGCCTTGAGGGTCTCGCCGTACTTCGCGAACGTCTTCGGGAAGAAGGCGCGCACCACGTGACCGAAGATGATCGGGTCGGAGACCTTCATCATCGTGGCCTTCAGGTGCACGGAGAAGAGGACGCCCTCCTCCTTGGCACGGGCGACCTGCGCGGCGAGGAACTGGTTCAGCTCGGCGACGCGCAGGACGGACGCGTCGACGACCTCGTCCTTCAGGACCGGCACGGACTCCTTCAGGACGGTGGTGGTGCCGTCCTCGCCGACCAGCTCGATCTTCAGGGCGCCGTCCTCGGCGATCACCACGGACTTCTCGGTGGAGCGGAAGTCGTTCTCGCCCATGGTCGCCACGTTCGTCTTGGACTCGGAGGTCCAGGCGCCCATGCGGTGCGGGTGGGTCTTGGCGTAGTTCTTCACCGAGGCCGGGGCGCGGCGGTCGGAGTTGCCCTCGCGCAGGACCGGGTTCACGGCGGAGCCCTTGATCTTGTCGTAGCGGGCGCGGATCTCGCGCTCCTCGTCGGTCTTCGGGTCGTCCGGGTAGTCCGGCAGCGCGTAGCCCTTGCCCTGGAGCTCGGCGACGGCGGCCTTCAGCTGCGGGATGGACGCCGAGATGTTCGGCAGCTTGATGATGTTGGCCGCGGGGGTCTTGGCCAGCTCGCCCAGCTCGGTCAGCGCGTCGGGGATGCGCTGGTCCTCGTTCAGGTACTCCGGGAAGACGGCGATGATGCGCCCGGCCAGCGAGATGTCGCGGGTCGCCACGGACACACCGGCCTGCGAGGCGTACGCCTGGATCACCGGCAGGAACGAATGCGTCGCCAGGGCCGGGGCCTCGTCTGTGTAGGTGTAGATGATGGTCGAGTCAGTCACCGGGTGCTCCGCTCCACGTCTGCAACATTGCTCGACATCAAGATATCTCGTGATCGGGGTCGGCTCGACAGGGGTCCTGACCGGAAAACGTGCCGTCCCCCATCTCGCGCCCGATCCAGCGGCAGATCACGTCCACCACGTACACGTGTTCGGCGCGGGTCAGCTCCCGCCCCTTGGGGATGCCGTGCCAGCGCTCCAGACAGCTCCGGCAGCAGGTGGCGGTCGCGTGCTGGGCCACGAACACCGGGTGACCGCGGTACGGCGTCTGCTTGCCGTCCTTGTACGGCTCGGCAGGCGCCAGCCGCTTGGCGATCAGGTCGTAGGCGTGCCACCGGAGGGTCGCCGGCCCCTTCAGCTCGGCGGTCGCCCGGTCCCGCCCGCGCAGGTGGAACTTCGCCCGGAACGGCTGGCGGGCCAGGGCGTCCAGCCGCTGGTCGAGCGCGCGGGGGCCGACGGGACCCCGGCCGGCGGGCCGGGGGCCGGCGGACGGCTGCCCCGGCGAGCCGGGGGTCGGGGAGGAGGTCATGCTGCTTCGAGCGTAGTCCGTGAGCGAGCGGTTCGCCGACGGGGTGCGCGGGCGCGGGGGGAGCGGGGACGCGGCGGAGTCCGCCACCGCGCCGGGCGGCGCGGGGCCGTCGCCGGTCAGGGCTCGACGTCCGCTCGCTGCCAGGGGCTGGGGCCCGTGCCCCGGCGCCAGGCATCCAGATCGTCGCCGTTCACGCAGACGATCCCGCACTGCAGCGCGTACTCGAGAGCGGGTGTCGTGAAGTCGCTCGTGGTGACCACCGCGGCGACATCCGCCTCGTGGATGGTGAAGCAGGTTCCACCGAAGCGCTGCATGTCCTGTGAGCCGACCTTGTTGTCGTCACCGTACTGCTTGCACTGGATGACCAGGCGCCGCCCGTCCGGGGTGATCGCGATGACGTCCGCCCCGAGGTCGCCGGCGCCCCCCACCACCTCCACGTCGCGGCAGTCGCCGTGGACACACAGCTCCGCTACGGCCTGCTCGAAGGCGTCGGGGTCCAGCTCGGCGTAGTCGGCCGTGACGAGGAAGGAGGCGGGCTCGTCCGCCGGTACGGCGCTTGCGGACGGCTCGATCGCTGCGTCGATCCCCGCCGTGCCGATCCCCGCCGGGCCGGCAGCCGCTTCGTCCGGCGCCGTGGCACGGAGACTGGCGGAAGCGCTGTCGGCGGCTTCCTCCAGGGCCCGGGCGGCCCGGCGCGCGTACCTCCCGGCGGAGAAGCGGCGCCGCGCGGAACGGAACCTCAGTGCGGCGGCCAGGCCGAGCACCGCCAGTACAGCGGCCCACAGCGGGCGGCGTTCGACCATGCCGGCAGCCGTACGCGCCAGGAACGCGAGAACGCACAGGATGATCGCGAGCAGGAGGAAGAACATCGCGGTGCTGCGCAGATCGAAGCGCCGCCGGCGCTCGGCCCGTCGAACCTGGCGCACGGGTATGGTCATGCCGGCTACCTCCTGACAGCGACGAAGATCTCCTGGCTACGCATGCCCAAGATCCCCGACCGCTCCCACGGGTGGCTTTCAGCCGGGTGCCGCCGCGCCGCGGTGCGGCGAACCGCGGCGCCGGGCAAAGCTGCTGCGGGAAGAGCGGCGGAAAAAGCGGCGCCCCTCGCGGACGAGGGGCACGCGCCGGTGACCCGCGGTCGTGGCGTTCGCCGCCGAGGGGCGCGTGCGGGTGACCGCGGTCGTGGCGTTCGCCGCCCGGCCGTGGCCTAGTCGGCGACGGCCGCCCCGCCGACGACGTCCTCCCCACTCCGCTGCTGCGGGATCATCGCCGAGCCCGGCTGGAGGGACACCGTGCGCGTGGGGGCAGGGATGCGGATGCCCTCCTCCCGGTAGCGGCGGTGCAGGCGCTTGATGAACTCGTGCTTGATCCGGTACTGGTCGCTGAACTCGCCCACGCCGAGGATCACCGTGAAGCCGATCCGGGAGTCGCCGAAGGTGTGGAAGCGGATGGCCGGCTCGTGGTCGGGTACGGCGCCCGTGACGTCCGTCATGACCTCCGTGACCACCTCCGCGGTCACCCGCTCGACGTGCTCCAGGTCGGAGTCGTAGCCCACGCCGACCTGCACCAGCACGGTCAGCTCCTGCTCGGGGCGGGTGTAGTTGGTCATGTTGGCCTTGGCGAGCTGGCCGTTGGGGATGACCACCAGGTTGTTGGACAGCTGGCGGACCGTCGTCTGGCGCCAGTTGATGTCCACGACGTAGCCCTCCTCGCCGCTGCTCAGCCGGATGTAGTCACCCGGCTGGACGGTCTTGGAGGCGAGGATGTGGACGCCCGCGAAGAGGTTGGCCAGCGTGTCCTGGAGGGCCAGGGCGACCGCCAGACCGCCCACGCCCAGGGCGGTGAGCAGGGGCGCTATGGAGATGCCGAGGGTCTGGAGGACGACCAGGAAGCCGATCGCCAGGACCAGGACGCGGGTGATGTTGACGAAGATGGTCGCCGAGCCCGCCACCCCGGAGCGGGACTGCGTGACCGAACGGACCAGACCGGCGATCACGCGGGCCGCGGAGAAGGTCACCACGACGATCAGCCAGACCTGGAGCACCTGGTTGACGTGGTCCTGGACGGACCGGGTGAGCGGCAGCACGGCCGCTGCCGCCGCCGCGCCGCCCGCGATCGCCGCCCAGGGGACGACCGAGCGCAGCGCGTCCACGATGACGTCGTCACCGCTCCAGCGGGTCCGCTTGGCGTGCTTGGCGAGCCAGCGCAGCAGCGTGCGCGACATGAAGGCGAGCACCAGGCCCGCCGCCAGGGCGATGCCGGCGAGGACGAGGTCGTCCAGGGTCAGCGCGCGGTTCACCGGTCACCTCCGGGGCGCTGAGCCGCTGCGGGGAGGCAGTTGTGAAGTCTCGTCACGTTGTCACCTGCTCGATGTCCGGGATGTGCGACCGCGCCGGCCGAAAGAACTCCGGTGACCGGCGCGCTCGTTCATCCTGCCGTATCCGGCACTCCGGTTCGTACCGGACCGGCGCTCTTCGGGCAGCCGGCTCAGACGATGCCCTCCGCGAGTTCCGCCTGGTCACGGTCGCTGCCGTACGCGGCGGTGGTGGGGGTGCCGTACGACCGGCGGGCGACGTACCACCAGACGCTGGCGAGGATCAGGACCACGGCGAGGGCGACGGAGGCGTAGTTCATCGTGTCGACCGTGACCGGCGATGCCTGCGGCAGGCAGAACAGGACGGTCACGCACGCCACCCACACGACCGCGATCCAGCCGATCGGCTTGCTCCAGCGGCCCAGCTGCCACGGCCCCGGCTGGAAGCGGTCCCCCGCGCGCAGCCGCAGGAACACCGGGATGGCGTAGGCCGGGGTGATGCCGATGACGTTGATGGCGGTCACCGCGTTGTACGCCGTCGCCGAGTACAGCGACGGCAGGGCGAGCACGCCGGCCACGACGACGGACAGCCAGACGGCGGCGACCGGCGTCTGGGTGTGGCTGCTCACCTTGCGCCACAGGTGCGAGCCGGGCAGCGCCCCGTCCCGGCTGAACGCGAACACCATCCTGCTGGCCGCGGCGACCTCGGCGTTCCCGCAGAACAGCTGGGCGATGATGACGACGAGCAGCAGCGCGCCGGCGCCGTCGGTGCCGAGGCCGTCGAGCAGGATCTGGGCGGGCGGCACACCGGTGTCGGTGGTGCGCGTGGCGTCGTAGTCCTGGATGGCGAAGGTGAGTCCGGCCAGCAGCGCGAAGCCCGCGAGCCAGGACACCCAGATGGCACGGACGATGCCGCGGGACGCGGCCACCGAGGCGTGCGAGGTCTCCTCGGACAGGTGGGCGGAGGCGTCGTAGCCGGAGAAGGTGTACTGCGCGAGCAGCAGACCGATCGCGGCGACGTACAGCGGGTTGTCCCAGCCGGTCTCGTTGACGAACTTCGTGAACACGAAGGACGGCGACCGGTGATGGTCCGGGACGATCGCCAGCGCGCCGACGATCAGGGCGACGCCCGCCAGGTGCCACCACACGCTGATCGAGTTGAGCAGGCTGACCAGGCGGACGCCGAACAGGTTCAGCACCGCGTGCAGCAGCAGGATGGCGCAGAAGATGAGCATCGTCTTGCCCGGTGTCGGCTCGAAGCCCCACTGGAGATTGGCGAACGCGCCGGTGAACAGGGCGGCGCCGTAGTCGATGCCGGCGATCGCGCCGAGCAGCCCGAGCAGATTCAGCCAGCCGGTGTACCAGCCCCAGCGCCGACCGCCGAGCCGGTCGGCCATGTAGTACAGGGCGCCGGAGGTCGGGTAGGCGCTGGTGACCTCAGCGAGCGCGAGCCCGACGCACAGCACGAACAGGCCGACGCCGGCCCAGCCCCACAGCATCACGGCGGGCCCCCCGGTGTTCAGGCCGAAGCCGTACAGGGTCATGCAGCCGGACAGGATCGAGATCACCGAGAAGCTGATGGCGAAATTGCCGAACCCGCCCATGCGGCGGGCCAGCACCGGCCGGTAGCCGAGTTCGCGCAGGCGCTGCTCCTCGTCCTGCTGCGGCAGGCCGGCGGAGCGGGTGGGCGAGGGGTCGGGGGTGGGGGACACGCGGGGACCTCCGGAGGAATCGACGGGTTGGTCGAACGGGGACGTTCGGGGTGGAGCCGAGGAGTGTTCCGGGTGGTGCGGAGGAGCGCTGGGCGGCCGGTGTGGGGGTCGGTCAGGGGCGGGAGCCGTCCGCCGCGGCCCGGCAGCGGTCCCGGGCCTGGACGAAGACCTCCACGGCACGGTCCCGGTCCGGGGTGCGGTACATCCACGGAGGAGGCGTGAAGTAGGGGCCGATCGCCTCGAACACCCGGGCCGCGTCCGGGAACTGGAGCGAGCCCCACAACGCGTGGGCCAGGTGGTTGAGGTCGATCAGCGAGCGCTCGCCCGGCCGGGTGTGCTCGAACCAGGAGTGCAGGGCGCGCCGCGCCTCGCGGGCCGCCTCCTCCACCACCCAGTGCAGGTCCAGGGCCGCGTCGTGGCCACTCTCCCGGCGGTAGCGCTCCACCCGGACGTACAGCGGCAGCAGGTGCAGCGCCGAACCGGGCGGCGCCTGGCCGGCGGCCCACTGCGCGTACCCGGCGGCCTCCGCGAGCCGGCCCGAACCGCCGCGCGCGTACAGGAACTGAAGCATCCGGTGGTGCGCCTCGCGGTTGAACGGGTCGCGCTTGCCGGCCTCGGCCAGCAGCCCCCAGGGGCCGGGCGGCAGCATCGGCTCCGGCGGGCGGGCCCGGTGCTCCTCCCAGCGCTGTTCCGGATCGAGCTGGGCCAGCGCCAGCAGACACACCCAGGGCACGGGGTCCTGCGGGGCGGCCGCGGTGGCGGACTGGGCGGCGTCCCACGCCTCGATCCACAACTCATGGGTACGGCGGTGCCGTTCGCGCCGGGCCCGCAGCGCGCGCTCCACGCCGACCCGGGCGTGCATCACCGCCGCGTGGACGCTGCCCGGCTCCTCGGTGAGCCAGGCCCGCACCACGTCGGTGCCGGCCGCGGCCGCCGCCAGGACCTGGGTGCGCTGGGTCCACTGCCACCACTGCGTGGTCTCCGCGAGCAGGGCGCGCATGGCCATCCAGCGGCCGGTGCGCAGGTCCTGGAGCGCGGTGCGCAGCGCGTGGTCGGGGCCGGCGGGGTCGTAGAAGGGTCGGGCTCCGTCTCTGACCATCAGCCGCCGGCCCCGGTCCACTGGCGCACGGGCGAGGTGGCGGGGTGACGTTGCAACAGCCCTCCCCTGGGCGGTGACGGGGATGTCTCGGGTGGTCGGCGGTCACTATAGAGGGGGAGGTTCTGCCTTACCATTGTTGCCAAGTCAACCAGTGGGCAAGCGCAGTTGACCACGGACCGGAAGAGCTTGACTGCGGGCCGGTACGGCGGCAGGCTGGCGCGGTGATCTTCACGGCCGCAGCGGAGGACGCGTGATGACGGGGCCGGTGCTCGCCGTCGACCAGGGCACGTCCGGCACCAAGGCCCTCGTGGTCTGTCCGGAACGCGGCGTCCTCGGCTCCGGGTTCGCCGAGGTCCGGCCGCGGTACCTGCCCGGCGGCCTGGTCGAGGTGGACCCGGCGGAGCTGTACGACTCGGTGGTCGACGCCGGCCGGCGCGCGCTCGCCGAGGCCGGTGAGGACGTCGTGGCGCTCGGCCTCGCCAACCAGGGCGAGACCGTCCTCGCCTGGGACCCGGCCACCGGCCGCCCGCTGACCGACGCCCTGGTGTGGCAGGACCGCCGCGCGGAGACCGTCTGCACCGAACTCGCCGAACACGGCGAGGAGTTGCGGCAGCTGACCGGTCTTCCCCTCGATCCGTACTTCGCCGCGCCGAAAATGGCCTGGATCCGCCGCCACCTCACCCGCGAAGGCGTCGTCACCACCTCCGACGCGTGGCTGGTCCACCGCCTCACCGGCGCCTACGTCACCGACGCGGCCACCGCCGGCCGCACCCAGCTGCTGGACCTGGACCGCGTCGCATGGTCCGCGCGCGCCCTCGACCTCTACGGCCTGGCCGGTGAACGCCTGCCCGAGGTCACCGACGCGGCCCGACCGGTGGGGACGACCACGGCGTTCGGCCCCGAGATCCCGCTCACCGGACTGATCGTCGACCAGCAGGCCGCCCTCCTCGCCCAGCGCGTCACCGGGCCCGGCACCGCCAAGTGCACTTACGGCACCGGCGCGTTCCTGCTCGCGCACACCGGCGACCGCCCCCGGCGCGGTGGCTCCGGCCTGGTCAGCTGCGTGGCCTGGCGGCTCGCCGGAGAGACCGCCTACTGCCTGGACGGCCAGGTCTACACGGCCGCCTCCGCCGTCCGCTGGCTCACCGACCTCGGCGTCATCTCCTCCGCCGCCGACCTCGATCCGGTCGGCGGCAGCGTCCCCGACAGCGGCGGGGTCACCTTCGTCCCGGCCCTCGCCGGACTCGCCGCCCCCTGGTGGCGCGGCGACCTGCGCGGCTCCCTCACCGGACTCGGCCTCGACACCACCACCGGACACCTGGTGCGCGCCCTGTGCGAGGGCATCGCCGCCCAGGTCGCCGAACTCGCCGAGGCCGCCGCCGGCGACCTGGGCACACCCCTGGGCACGCTCCGCGTCGACGGCGGCCTCACCCGCTCCGCGCTCCTCATGCAGACCCAGGCCGACCTGCTCCAGCGCCCCGTCGAGGTGTCGGCGCTGCCCGACGCCACCGCGCTCGGCGCCGCCACCCTCGCCCGCCTCGGCGCGCACCCCGGGCTGAGCGTCGAGGACGCCCTGCCCGACTGGAAACCGGCCGCCGTGTACGAGCCCCGCATCCCGGCCGGCCAGGCCGCCGAACGCCGCGCCGGCTTCCGTGCCGCCGTCGCGGACCTCCTCCGCTCGTGACGGTCACCGCGAACGGCCCGCTGCCGACGCGGACGTACGACGTGGCCGTCGTCGGCGCCGGCGTGGTCGGCTGCGCCATCGCCCGCGAACTCGCCCGCCACCCGCGGCTCGACATCGCCCTGGTCGAGGCCCAGGACGACGTCGGCCAGGGCACCTCCAAGGCCAACACCGCGATCCTGCACACCGGTTTCGACGCGACCCCCGGCACCCTGGAGGCCCGGCTGGTCCGCGAGGGATACGAGCGGCTCGGCGCCTACGCCACCGAGACCGGCATCCCCGTCGAACGCGTCGGCGCCCTGCTGGTCGCCTGGGACGAGGAGCAGCGCGCCGCGCTGCCCCGGCTCGCCGAGAAGGCCGGCCGCAACGGCTGCCACGACAGCCGGCTCCTCGGCCCGGACGAGCTGTACGCCCGCGAACCCCACCTCGGCCCCGGCGCGCTCGGCGCCCTGCACGTCCCCGGCGAGAGCATCATCTGCCCCTGGACGACGACCCTGGCCTACGCCACCCAGGCGGTCCGTGCCGGAGCCGACCTGCACCTGAACACCGCGGTGCGCGAGCTGTCGTGGGCGGACGGACACCGGCTGAGCACCACCCGGGGCGTCCTGCGCGCCCGCCACCTGGTCAACGCGGCCGGACTGCACGCCGACACCCTCGACCGCGGCCTCGGCCACCGGGACTTCACCGTCACCCCGCGCCGCGGCCAGCTCCTGGTCTACGACAAGCTCGCCCGCCCCCTCGTGCGGCACATCCTGCTGCCGGTACCCACCGCCCTCGGCAAGGGCGTCCTGGTCGCGCCCACCGTCTACGGCAACGTCCTGCTCGGCCCCACCGCCGAGGACCTGCCCGACAAACGGGCCACCGGATCCACCGCCGACGGACTGGCCGCGCTGCGCGACAAGGGCCGGCGCATCCTGCCCGCCCTCCTCGACGAGGAGGTCACCGCCGTCTACGCCGGGCTGCGCGCGGCCACCGAGCACGAGGACTACCGCATCACCGCGCACCCCGAGCAGGCGTACGTCACCGTCGGCGGCATCCGCTCCACCGGCCTCACCGCGTCCCTGGCCATCGCCGCCCACGTCGCCGGACTGCTGGCCGGCACCGGACTCGACCTCGGCCCGGTGCGGGAACCGGAGCCGGTGACCATGCCGAACCTCGGCGAGGCGTTCCCGCGCCCCTACCAGCGGCCCGGCCTCATCGCCGCCGACCCTGCGTACGGCACCCTCGTCTGCCACTGCGAGCGGGTCTCCCGCGGCGAGATCCGCGACGCCCTCGCGAGCACCGTCCCGCCCCGCACCCTGGAGGGCCTGCGCCGCCGCACCCGCGCCCGGGCGGGCCGCTGCCAGGGGTTCTACTGCGGTGCAGCGGTACGGGAGTTGTTCGAGCGCGAGCAGTCCGCGGGGGGCCCGGTATGACCGGCGCGCGCCATGTCGACGTGCTCGTCGTCGGTGCCGGCCCCGCCGGGCTCGCCGCCGCCGCGCGGCTGGCCGCCGCAGGTGCCGGGCGCGTGGAGGTGCTGGAGCGCGAGGCCCAGCCCGGCGGAGTGCCCCGGTACTGCGCACACGGCGGTTTCGGCACCTGGCCGCACCCGCTGACCGGCCCGCGCCACGCCCGCCTGCTCACGGAGGCCGCCGAGCGGGCGGGCGCCACGGTCCGGACCGGAGTGACTGCGCTGGACTGGGCGGCGGCCGGGCCGGTGCTCAGCGCCGTCGGCCCCGGCGGGCCGGAGACCATCGAGGCACGGGCGGTCGTCCTCGCCACCGGCGCCCGCGAGCGCCCGCGCAGCGCCCGGCTGGTCCCCGGCAGCCGCCCCGCCGGCGTCTACACCACCGGCGAACTCCAGCAGGCCGTCCACCTGTTCGGGCAGCGGATCGGCACCCGCGCCGTCGTGGTCGGCGCCGAGGACGTCTCGTACGCGGCGGCCGGCACCGTCCGCGCGGCCGGCGCCGAGGTCGTCGCCCTGGTCACGGAGCACCCGCGGGCCCAGACGCACCGTGCCCGCGCCCAGGCGGCCCGGCTGTGCCACGGCATCGCGCTGCTGACCGGCACCACGGTCACCGAACTGCTCGGCCACGGGCGGCTGTCCGGCGTCCGCGTCCGCCACCGGGACGGCCGTACGGCCGTCCTGCCCTGCGACACCGTCGTGTTCACCGGGGATTTCGTCCCCGACCAGGAACTCGCCCGGCGGGGCGCCCTCACCCTGGACCCCGGCACCCGTGGCCCCGCCGTCGACGGCTCCCTGCACACCTCGCGCCCCGGCGTCCTCGCCGCCGGCAACGTCCTGCACGCCGTGGAGCCCGCCGGTACCGCGGCCCGCGAGGGCGCCCGTGCCGCCCGTGCCGTGCTGGACCATCTGGCGGGCGCCCCCTGGCCGGACCCCGGTGTTCCGCTGGTCGTGGAGGCGCCGCTGCGCTGGATCGCCCCCAACCGTGTCACCCCGGCCGCCGCGCCCGCCCACCACGTCCTGCGCACCGGCACCCCGCTGACCCGCCCGGTCCTGCACGTCCGCCAGGACGGCCGCCTGCTGCACCGCGAACGGCTCGGCCCCGGAACCGTCCTTCCCTGCCGCACCCTGACCCTCTCCGCCCGCTGGTACGACCGCGTCGACCCCGAGGGCGGGGAAATCCGGGTGGACACCGGCTGAGCGATCCGGCCTGGCGACGAGGAGCGGTTCACGAGTCCGCGAACGACCCGTGCCGTCCGGCCCCGGACGCGAACCGGGCGGCACCCTCGGCGCTCTCGGCCAGCACTCCCAGGCCGTACCGGAGTTCGCCGCGCAGGGCCGTCTCCTCGTCCTGCCCCTCCTGGTCCAAGGCCGAGGCCCGGTCACTGCGCAGGCAGGACTGCGGGAAGCGGGCGATCTCCGCCGCCAGCGCCTCCGCCTCGGCGCGCGCCCTCCCGGTCGGGACCAGCCGGTTCGCCAGCCCCATCGCGTACGCCTCGGGGGCCGGGACCGGGCGGCCGGTCAGGATCAGGTCCAGCGCCCGGCCGGTGCCGATCAGCCGGGGCAGCCGTACCGTGCCGCCGTCGATCAGCGGCACCCCCCAGCGGCGGCAGAACACCCCGAACACGGCGTCCTCCTCGGCCACCCGCAGATCGCACCACAGGGCCAGCTCCAGGCCGCCGGCGACCGCGTGCCCGGCCACCGCAGCGATCACCGGCTTGGACAGCCGCATCCGGGTCGGCCCCATCGGCCCGTCCCCGTCCTCCGCCACCCGGTTGCCGCGTCCGGTGCCGATCGCCTTCAGGTCCGCGCCGGCGCAGAACGTGCCGCCCTCACCCCACAGCACCGCCACGCGGGCGGTGTCGTCCGCCTCGAACGCCCGGAACGCCTCCGCCAGTCCGGCGGCCGTCGGACCGTCCACCGCGTTGCGGGCCTCCGGCCGGGACAGGACGACCGTGGTGACGTACTCCTTGCGTTCCACGCGGACCGGCACGATGGGTGCTCCTTGTCGGGGTGCGGCTCGAAGGGCCCACTGTGCCTCAGATGACCTTCAGCCGCACCAGCGCCCCGAGCGTCAGCGCCCCCGGCACCAGCGGCAGCCACACGGTGATGATCCGGTAGGCCAGCACCACCGCCGTGGCCACCGCGGCCGGGCCGCCCACCGAGACCAGCGCCACGATCAGCGCAGCCTCCACGGAACCCAGCCCGCCGGGCGTGGGCACCAGGGCCACCGCGACCGTCGCGGCCAGGTAGGCGAGCACCATGTGCGCGAGCGGCACCGGCAGCCGCAGCGCCTGCCCGACCGCCGCGAGACCGGCCGCCTGGAGCGCCGGGAAGGCCAGCGAGCCGCCCCACAGCGCCAGCGCGCGGGCCGGCCGGGAGTGCACGGACCGCGCCTCGCCCACGGCGTCCCGCACGAACGCGAGCACGCGCGTGCGCAGCCGTCGTACGAGCGCCAGCACGGTCCCCGCGACGACCAGCAGGGCGGCCGCGCCCAGCAGCAGCGGGAGCGCCGAGCCGTCCGGCAGCAGAGGGCCGAGCCGCAGCGCGTCCGGGAAGGCGATCAGCAGCGCGGCCAGCAGGCCGACCCGGCCCACGCTCTCGGCCAGCAGATACAGGGCCAGCGCCGCCGAGGAGCGGGCGAGCGGCACCCCGCACACGGTCATGAAGCGCAGGTTCACGGCGCCCGCGCCGAGCCCGGACGGCAGCAGATGGTTGGCCGCGGCGGCCGCGAACTGGGTGGCCAGCAGCCGCCCCTTGGGCAGCGGCTGCACCACCGCGCCCTGCCGGGTGAACGCGGCGGCCACCCAGGTCAGGCAGGTGGCCGCGGCCGCCGTGAGCAGCCACGGCCAGGAGGCGGTGCGCAGCTGGCCGAAGCCTTCGGCGAGCACCGAGCGGTGCCGTACGGCGACCACGGTGACGAGGACGAGCGGCAGCAGGCACAGCACCTGGCGGACGGGGCCGCGACGGAGGGAGCGTCGGGGGATTCGTCCCCGGGAGAGCGGGGAGAGCGGGGAGAGCGGGACGGCAGTCACATCCGCACAGGTTTTCCGTACCGCGGCAACGGCGGGTGGCGGAATCGAGGTCGGCGGCTCACCGGGCGGGGTCCTCGGGACCTTCGGGCGGCGGGACGCCGGTGCGGGTGAAAACACGCGGACATTGACCTCAACGAAGCTTGAGGTTCTACGTTCTGGTGTATGAGCATGGAGACCACCGCCTGGACGCAGCTGCACAGCGTGATGAACGCGCAGTCCGAGCGTCGCCCCTTCGCCCGCGCCGCCCTGCGCCGCATCGCCGCCTTCGCCCGCCCGCACCGGGCCGGCATCGTCCGCTACGTGCTGCTGGGGGTGGTGACCGCACTGCTCGCGGTCGCGACCCCCGTACTCGCCGGCCGCGTCGTCGACGCGATCGTGGCGGGGCACGACTCCGGCACGGTGGTCCGGCTCTCCTTGCTGATCGCGCTCGTCGCGCTCGCGGAGGCGGGGCTCGGCATCCTCGGCCGGCGCCTGTCGGCGACGCTCGGGGAGGGACTCATCCTCGACCTCAGAACGGCTGTGTTCGATCATGTGCAGCGCATGCCTGTCGCGTTCTTCACACGTACGCGTACGGGCGCGCTCGTCAGCCGTCTCAACAACGACGTGATCGGCGCCCAGCGGGCGTTCGCCAACACCCTCTCCGGTGTCGTCAGCAACCTGGTCACCCTGCTGCTCACCCTCGCGGTGATGCTGACCCTGTCCTGGCAGATCACCCTGCTCGCGCTGGTGCTGCTGCCGGTGTTCGTGCTGCCCGCCCGCCGCATGGGCAGCCGGATGGCCCGCATGCAGCGGGAGGCGGCGGCGCTGAACGCGGAAATGGGCACCCGGATGACCGAGCGGTTCTCCGCCCCCGGCGCCACCCTGGTCAAGCTGTTCGGGCGCCCGGAGGAGGAATCGGCGGAGTTCGGGGCCCGGGCCCGCCGGGTCCGGGACATCGGGGTGCGCACGGCCACCGCCCAGTCCGTCTTCATCACCTCCCTCACCCTGGTCTCCGCCCTCGCCCTGGCCCTCGTCTACGGCCTGGGCGGCTGGTTCGCGCTGCGCGGCACCCTGGAGCCCGGCGCGGTGGTCTCCCTCGCCCTGCTGCTCACCCGCCTGTACGCCCCGCTGACCGCGCTGGCCGGGGCCCGGGTCGAGGTGATGAGCGCGATCGTCAGCTTCGAGCGGGTCTTCGAGGTGCTCGACCTCAAGCCGCTCATCGCCGAGAGCCCGGACGCCCGCGAGGCCCCCGTGGGCCCGCTGGCCGTGGAATTCGAGGACGTCCGCTTCGCCTATCCGTCCGCCGACCAGGTCTCCCTCGCCTCCCTGGAGGAGGTCGCCGCGCTCGACACCCGGGGCGGCTCAGAGGTCCTGCACGGCATCTCCTTCCGCGCCGAACCCGGCCAGACCATCGCCCTCGTCGGCTCCTCCGGCGCCGGCAAGTCGACCATCGCGCAGCTGCTGCCGCGCCTGTACGACGTCGACGCGGGCGCGGTCCGTATCGGCGGGGTCGACGTCCGGGACCTGACCGCCGGGTCACTGCGCGCCACCCTCGGCATGGTCACCCAGGACGGTCACCTCTTCCACGACACCGTCCGCGCCAACCTGCTGCTGGCCCGGCCCGACGCCACCGACGACGAGCTGTGGGACGTCCTCGGCCGGGCCCGCCTCGCCGAGGTCGTACGGTCCCTGCCCGACGGCCTGGACACGGTCGTGGGCGAGCGCGGCTACCGGCTCTCCGGCGGCGAGCGCCAGCGCATGACCATCGCCCGGCTGCTGCTGGCCCGCCAGCGTGTGGTCATCCTCGACGAGGCCACCGCGCACCTGGACAACACCTCCGAGGCGGCCGTCCAGGAGGCGCTCACCGAGGCGCTGGCGGGTCGCACCGCCCTGGTCATCGCCCACCGCCTGTCCACGGTCCGGGCCGCCGACCAGATCCTGGTGGTCGAGGCCGGCCGGATCGTGGAGCGGGGCAGGCACGAGCAACTCCTCGCCGCCGGCGGCCGGTACGCGGAGCTGCACCGCACCCGGTTCGCCGAGCGGAACGGCGAGGCGACGGACGTCCTCGCGGTGGGGGAGGCCCGGGCGTGAACCCGCCGTGGCGGGGCCCGGGCGAAAAGTCGACGCCGGGTGCGGTGGACGGGCGCCCAAGCGGTCAGGGGGGCGTTCGTGTGGATCTCGCGAGGGATGACCTTCCGGACGTGTGAGCCCGGCGCGAGCTGGATACGCGGTCTGCACGGCAGCACCGACCGTCCGGAAGGTCATATCCGCCATGACCAGCGCATCCCCGCCCGGCCACCACTCCGAGGTCACCCTCCGGGTCAACGGAAAACCCCACACCCTGCGCGTCGACCACCGGCGCGTCCTGCTGGACCTGCTCCGTGAGGACCTGGATCTCACCGGATCCAAGAAGGGCTGCGACCACGGCCAGTGCGGTGCCTGCACCGTGCTGGTCGACGGGCGCCGCCAGAACAGCTGCCTGCTGCTCGCCGTGACCCTCGACGGCAGCGAGGTCACCACCGTCGAGGGCCTGGGCGGCGACGGCGAGGAGCCGCACCCGCTCCAGCGGGCCTTCCTCGACCGCGACGCCTTCCAGTGCGGCTACTGCACCCCCGGCCAGCTCTGCTCCGCCGTGGGCATGCTCGCCGAGGCCGCCGCCGGCCACCCCTCCCACGTCACCGACCCGGCGACCCCCTCCGACCGGCCGGTACCGCTGGACCGGTCCGAGATCCGCGAGCGCATGAGCGGCAACCTGTGCCGCTGCGGCGCCTATCCGCGCATCGTCGAGGCGGTGGAGGACGTGCTCCCGTGAACGGATTCGGATACCTCAGGCCCGGCAGCGTCCAGGAGGCCGTCGAGGCGTACGCCGCCCACCCCGGCGCCCGCTACCTCGCCGGCGGCACCAACCTGGTCGACCTGCTGAAGCTCGGCGTGGAGCGGCCCACCGTCCTCATCGACGTCGGCCGGCTGCCGCTGGACACCATCGAGGAGCTGCCCGACGGCTTCCTGCGGGTCGGCGCCACGGTGCGCAACAGCGACCTGGCCGCCGACCCGCGCGTCCGGGACCGCTACCCGGCCCTGTCCCAGGCCCTCCTCGCGGGCGCCTCCGCACAGCTGCGCAACGCCGCCACCACCGGCGGCAACCTGCTCCAGCGCACCCGCTGCCCCTACTTCCAGGACCTGGACAAACCCTGCAACAAACGAGAGCCGGGCAGCGGCTGCGGCGCCCTGCACGGCGTCCACCGCGACCACGCCGTCCTCGGCCACTCCCCGCACTGCATCGCCACCCACCCGTCCGACATGGCCGTGGCCCTGGCCGCCCTGGACGCCCAGGTGGAGCTGTACGGCACCGACGGCAGCCGGCGCCTGCCGGTGGCCGACTTCCACCGGCTGCCCGGCGAGCACCCCGAGTGGGACACCTGGATCCGCCCCGGCGAACTGATCACCGGCGTGCTGCTCCCGCCCACCACGGCCGGCGTGCCGTCCGCCTACCGCAAGGCCCGCGACCGGGCGTCGTACGCCTTCGCCCTCGCCTCCGTGGCCGTCGTCCTGCGGGTCACGGACGGGATCGTCGACCAGGTGGGCGTCGCCTTCGGCGGGCTCGCCCACCGCCCCTGGCGGGCCCGGCACACCGAGCTGGCCCTGCTGGGCGCCCCCGCCACCCCGGCCGCCTTCGAAGGGGCCGTGGCGCTCGAACTCGCCCACGCCGAGCCACTGCGGGACAACGCCTACAAGGTGCCCCTCGCCCGCAACCTCGCCCTCGATGTCCTGCACCGTCTCGCCCCGGCACCCGCACCGGCCTGAGCCGCCACAGGAGGACCCATGACCGGCACTGCTCTGGGAGCCCCCGCCGAACGCCGGGAAGGGCGCCAGAAGGTCACCGGCGCCGCCCGGTACGCCGCCGAGTACGCCCTGCCCGGCCGCGCCCACGCCTGGCCCGTGCCCGCCGCGGTCGCCCGCGGCCGGGTCACCGCCGTCGACACCTCGGCCGCCCTCGCCCTGCCCGGCGTCCTCGCCGTGCTCACCCCCGGCGACGCACCCCTGCCGGCCGAGCCCGAGGACGGCACGCTCGCCGTCCTCCAGGGCTCTGAGGTGCCGCACCGGGGCTGGTGCGTCGCGCTCGCCGTCGCCGAGACCCCGGAGACCGCCCGCGCCGCCGCCCGGGCCGTCCGGATCACATACGCCACCGCACCCCACGACGTCGGCCTCACCGAGGGCCGGCCGGACGCCTACGAGCCGGCGGAGGTCACCGGGCAGCCCGGCCGGGTCGAGTACGGCGACCCGGAAGCCGCCTTCGCCGCCGCCGACGTCCGCGTCGACGTCACGTACCGGGTGCCGCCGCTGCACAACCACCCCATGGAGCCGCACACGAGCACGGCCCACTGGGACGGGGGACGGCTCACGGTGTACACCTCGACCCAGGGCGGTACGACCGTACGGTCCGTGCTCGCCCAGGTGTTCGCGATGCCCGAGGACCGGATCACCGTCGTCGCCGAACACGTCGGCGGCGGCTTCGGCTCGAAGGGCACCCCGCGCCCCGACGTGATCCTCGCCGCGCTGGCCGCCCGGCACACCGGCCGGCCCGTCACCCTCGCCTACCCCCGCCGCCAGCTGCCCACCGTGGTCGGCCACCGCGCCCCCACCATGCAGCGGCTGCGGCTCGGCGCACACCCGGACGGCCGCCTCACCGCCCTGCTGCACGAGGCGACCACGTACACGTCCCACGTGCGGGAGTTCGTGGAACAGGCCGCCCTGGTCTCCCGCGTCATGTACGCCACCCCCAGCCTGCGCAGCTCCCACCACGTGGTGCCGCTGGACGTGCCCAGCCCGTCCTGGATGCGGGCCCCCGGCGAGGCACCCGGCATGTACGCCCTGGAATCCGCCGTGGACGAACTCGCCGACGCCCTCGGCATGGACCCCGTGGAACTGCGCGTCCGCAACGAACCGGAGCGGGAGCCTGCCGGCGGCAAGCCGTTCAGCAGCCGGAACGTGGTCCAGTGCCTGCGCGAGGGCGCCCGCCGCTTCGGCTGGGCGGAGCGCGACCCGCGCCCCGGCACCCGCCGCGAGGGCCCGCTGCTCATCGGTACCGGCGTGGCCGCCGCCACCTACCCCGTGCAGACCGCCCCGTCCACCGCCACCGCCGAGGCCCGGCCCGACGGCACCTTCGTCGTCCGGGTCAACGCGGCCGACATCGGCACCGGGGCCCGTACCGTCCTCGCCCAGATCGCCGCCGACGCCCTCGGCGTCCCCCTGGAGCGGGTGCGCGTCGAGGTCGGCCACAGCGATCTGCCGCCGGCCCCGCTGGCCGGCGGCTCCTCCGGCACCGCCTCCTGGGGATGGGCCGTGCACGAGGCGTGCACCCGGCTCGCCGCCCACCCCGACCAGGGCCCGACGGTCCGCGCCGACACCACAGGGAAGGCCGACGCGGACAGCCCCTACGCACGGCACGCGTTCGGCGCCCACTTCGCCGAGGTCGCCGTCGACACCGTCACCGGCGAGATCCGGGTCCGCCGACTGCTCGGGATCTTCGCCGCCGGCCGCATCCTCAACGCCCGTACCGCACGCTCCCAGTTCACCGGCGCCATGGTCATGGGCCTCGGCATGGCCCTCACCGAGCACAGCACCCTGGACCCGGCGTTCGGCGACTTCACCGAGACCGACCTCGCCTCCTACCACGTGCCCGTCCACGCCGACATCCCGGACATCGAGGCCGACTGGATCGACGAGCACGACCCGCACCTCAACCCCATGGGCAGCAAGGGCATCGGCGAGATCGGCATCGTCGGCACCGCCGCCGCCCTCGGCAACGCCGTCCACCACGCCACCGGCATCCGCTTCCGCGCACTCCCCCTCACCCCCGACCGGATCCTCACCCGCCTGTTGTCCGAAGGCTGACGGTGGACGGGCCCACCTGGGAGTACGAGGGCTACCGGCCCGCGGAGGAACGCCTGCGGGAGTCCCTGTGCACCCTCGGCAACGGCTACTTCGCCACTCGCGGGGCACTGCCCGAGTGCACCGCGGACGACGTCCACTACCCCGGCACCTACGCGGCCGGCTGCTACAACCGGCTCACCTCCGAGATCGCCGGGCGCCGGGTCGAGAACGAGGACATGGTCAACCTGCCCAACTGGCTGCCGCTGCGCTTCAGGCCCGCGGGCGGCAAGTGGCTCGCCCCGGACACCGCGTCCCTCACCGAGCACCACCAGATCGTGCACCTCGACCCCGGCCTGCTGGAGCGCCGCACCCGCTACCGGCTCGGCGCCGGCACGCTGCTCGTCCGGCAGCTCCGCCTGGTCCACCTGGACGACCCCCATCTCGCCGCGCTGCGCACCGAGTTCACCGCCGACGGACCCACCCTCGACCTGGAGATCGAGGCCGCGCTCGACGGAAGCGTCACCAACGCCGGCGTCACCCGCTACCGGGACCTGGACAGCCGGCACCTCACCCACGTCAGCGTCGGCACCTCCGCCCCCGGCACGGTCTGGCTGCGCTGCCGTACCCGCACCTCCGACATCAGCTTCGGGCTGGCCGGCCGGCTGACCGCCGAGGCGCAGATCACGCACGCGAACGAGACCCACCGCGCCGTTCAACGGCTGCACCTGCGGCTGCCGCCCGGCCGCACCGTCACCGTCGACAAGACCGTCGCCCTGCACACCTCCCGCGACCCGGCCATCAGCGACCCGCTGCGCGCCGCCATCGACAGGGTCGCCGCCGCGCCCGGCTTCGACGCGCTGCGGGAGACCCACAGCGCGGCCTGGGACCAGCTGTGGCGGCGCACCGCGCTCGACGTGCCCGGCGAGGCCGGCAGCATCCTGCGCCTGCACCTCTTCCACGTCCTCCAGACCCTCTCGCCGCACACCGCCGACCTGGACGTCGGCGTGCCCGCGCGCGGGCTGCACGGAGAGTCGTACCGGGGCCATGTCTTCTGGGACGAGCTCTTCGTCCTGCCCTACCTCAATCTCCACCTCCCCGAGGTCTCCCGCGCCCTCCTGCGCTACCGCCACCGCCGGATCGACGCCGCCTGCCGCGCGGCCGGGGAACTCGGCCGGCGCGGCGCGCTCTACCCGTGGCAGAGCGGCAGTGACGGCCGCGAGGAGACCCAGCAACTGCACCTCAACCCGCGGTCGGGCCGCTGGCTGCCGGACCACTCCCGGCTCCAGCACCACGTCGGCTCGGCCGTCGCCTACAACGTCTGGCAGTACTGCGAGGCCACCGGCGACACCGACTTCCGGGACGGCGAGGGCGCCGAGATGCTGCTCCAGGTCGCCCGCTTCTGGGCGGATTCGGCGAGTTGGGACGACCACCTCGGCCGGTACCGGATCCGGGGCGTGGTCGGCCCCGACGAGTACCACGACGCCTACCCCGGCGCGGTCCTGCCGGGCCTGGACGACAACGCGTACACCAACGTCACCGCCGCCTGGGTGCTCACCCGCGCCCGGGAACTGCTGAACGGCCTGCCCGAGCCGCGCCGCCGCGAACTCGCCGAGCACATCGGCCTGACCGAGGACGAGCCCGCCCGCTGGGAGGAGGTCTCCCGCGGGCTGCACATCCCCTGCCACGACGGGGTGATCAGCCAGTTCGACGGCTATGGAGACCTCGCCGAGCTGGACTGGGCCGGCTACCGCAAGCGGTACGACGACATCCGCCGCCTGGACCGGATCCTGGAGGCGGAGGGCGACACCGTCAACCGCTACAAGGCGTCCAAGCAGGCCGACGTGCTGATGCTCGGCTACCTCTTCTCGCCGGCCGAACTCCGCTCGCTGTTCCAGCAATTGGGGCACCCGCTGGACGAGCACACCTGGGCCGCGACCGTGGACCACTATCTGCACCGCACGAGTCACGGCTCCACCCTCAGCGGCCTGGTCCACGGCTGGATACTGGCGCGCGCCCGCCGGGCCGACGCCTGGAGCTTCGTCCAGGAGGCGCTGCGCGGCGACATCGCCGACCTCCAGGGCGGCACCACCGGCGAGGGCGTCCACCTCGGCGCCATGGCCGGCACACTCGACCTCGTCCAGCGCGGACTGACCGGCCTGGAGACCCGCGGCGGCGGCCTGTGCCTGGACCCGGTCCCGCTGCCCGAACTGTCCTCCTACGGCTTCACCCTGCGCTACCGCGGCCACTGGGGCGTCCGGCTGCGCCTGCGCAGCGGACTGCTGGAGATCGCCGTACCGGCCTCCCACGGCTCGCCCATCGACATCCGCCTGGGGGGCCGCGTGGTCCCGGTGGGGCCGGGGGAGGAGGCCCGGCTGGTGCTGCCGGACTGAGGTCCTCGCCCGATGAGCCCCTCGGCCGGCCCGCGTCCGTCACGACGGAGGGCGCCCGGCGTCGCCTGGTGGCAAGATGGTGGTCTCGTTCAGCATGAGGGGGCGTCAGGTGAGCCGGACGACACGTTGGTTGCTCGTCATCGCCGGGTGTGCGGCCGTGTTCGGGCTGTGTGTGCTGCTGGGTGATCTGCTGTTGCCGTGGGACCAGGCGACGAGGATCGGGACGGGCGCGGGCGCCGGCGCGGTGATCGCGGGTGTGCTGGCTGCCTGGGCATCGTCGGCCGTGGGCTCCTCGGCCCCGCCCACACCGCCCTCGCCCACACCGCCCTCGCCCACGCCGCCCGCGGGCGGGCCGACGGCTTCGGGTGACCGGGCAGTGGCCACCCAGGACAATTCCGGGATCATCATCACGGGGGACAACGGCAACGTCCAGCGATGACCGAGTCACCCACACCACACGCCTCGGGCGGTCGCTCCGCCGCGGCGGGCCACAGCTCCGGGGTGATCTCCACCGGAGACCAGGCACGGATCGAACAGCGCAACCTCGTCCTTCCTCCCGGCGCCCTGGCCGCCGCGGTTCCGGACGAGGCGATAGCCAAGCTGAACAATCTGCCGGCGCCGGACAGCCGCGTCTTCGAAGGCCGGGACAGCGCACTCGCCAGCCTGCGGAACCTTCCGACGACCGGCACGGGCATCGTCACGCAGACCGTGCGCGGCATGGGCGGAGTCGGCAAGAGCACGCTGGTGCTGCACCACGCGCACGCGCAACTGGCGGCCGGGTGCGGGCCGGTCTGGTGGATAGAGGCCGCGACATCCGCCACCGTCACGGCCGGGCTGGCCGCGCTGGCCACGAACCTCGACCCGGTGCACGCCGCACTCCCGCTGGACGAAGCCGCGGCCTGGGCCGTGGCGTGGCTCCAGGGCCGCACCGGATGGCTGCTGGTCTTCGACAACGCGGAAGACCCCGCCGACCTCCAGCCCTACCTCGGCCGGCTGACCACCGGCCAGACCCTCGTCACCACCCGCCGCGACCTCCCCTGGCGCGACCTCGGCACCCCCCTGCGCCTGGACATCCTGACCCCTGAGGTCTCCGTGCTGGTGCTTCAGGAGATCACCGGACGCCACGCCGAAGACGACGCCGCGGGGTTCGCCGAACTGGCCGGTGAACTCGGCCATCTGCCCCTGGCCCTCCAGCAGGCCGGGGCCTATCTGGCCCAGACCCGCATCAGCGCAGCGAGTTACCTCGCACAGCTGCGTGCCGATCCCGCCGGTGTGCTGGCGGCCACTGTCCCCGGCGATCCGCAGCAACGTACGATCGCGCAACTGTGGAGTGTCACCCTCAACACGCTGAACGCCGGCGAGCCCCACGCGGTGGACCTGCTCCGGATCCTGGCGTACTGCGCACCCGATCCCCTGCCCCGCCGCGTCCTGGCCCCCGCCCTGCCGACGCCTCACTCCGTCGACCACGCGCTGGGCGTCCTCGCCGCCTACAGCATGATCACGCTCACCGACAGCACGGTCACCGTCCACCGGCTCGTCCAGACGGTGGTACGCATCGCCACACCGGCGCCGGCCGCACCGGCCCGGCCCGGACTCCTCCGCCGGCTGCTGCGCCGGCGGCCGGTCGGCCCGCCGCATCCGAGCGACTTCACGGTGGGCCTGCTCCATGTGGCGATGCCGCAGGGGAGTCCGGAAGACGTGGGGACCTGGCCGGAGTGGCAGGAGCTGTGGCCCCACGTCGAATCCGTCAGCGCACGCCGCCACGGTGTGGAGTCGTCGCCGCTCCTGGCTGATTTGCTCGGACAAGCCGCGTACTACCTGTGGGCCCGGGGGCAGGCGAACGAAGCCCTGCCACTGATGGAGCGGACCTTGCAGATCACTCAG
The DNA here is from genome assembly GCF_055607665.1 of Streptomyces sp. NPDC036984. Taxonomy (NCBI): domain Bacteria; kingdom Bacillati; phylum Actinomycetota; class Actinomycetes; order Kitasatosporales; family Streptomycetaceae; genus Streptomyces; species Streptomyces sp. NPDC036984. Next base: position 740 of record NZ_JBVJRL010000016.1, on the reverse strand, counting down.
GCCGGGGCCGGTCCCGACCATCCCATGATGGCCATCCGCCTGGGCAACCTCGCCATCACGTACAGCGCTCTGGGGCGTCATGCGGAGGCGTTGCCGTTGGAGGAGCGGGCGTTGCGGATCACCGAGTCGGCGCTCGGTCCCGACCATCCCAGCACTGCCGCCCGTCTGGGCAACCTCGCCAGTACATACGGTGACCTGGGCCGTCATGCCGAGGCGTTGCTGCTGGAGGAGCGGGCGTTGCGGATCACCGAGACGGCAGTTGGCACCGACGACCCGGACACTGCCATCCGCCTGAGCAACCTTGCCGCCACTTACCAGGCGCTGGGCCGTCATGCCGAGGCGCTGCCACTGAAGGAGCGGGCGTTGCGCATCAGCGAGACAACGCTCGGCCCTGACCACCGGGACACCGCCGTCCGCTTGGGGAACCTCGCCCTCACGTACAGCGCTCTGGGCCGTCATGCGGAGGCGTTGCCGTTGGAGGAGCGGGCGTTGCGAATCATCGAGTCGGCGCTCGGTCCCGACCATCCCAGCAGTGGCGTCCGTCTGGGCAACCTCGCCGCCACCTACAACGATCTGGGGCGTCATGCGGAGGCGTTGCCGTTGGAGGAGCGGGCGTTGCGGATCACCGAGTCGGCGCTCGGTCCCGATCACCCCAGCACGGCCATCCGCCTGAGCAACCTCGCCGTCACGTACAGCGCTCTGGGGCGTCATGCGGAGGCGTTGCCGTTGGAGGAGCGGGC
>NZ_JBVJRL010000015.1:0-224840 GCF_055607665.1 Streptomyces sp. NPDC036984 | reverse complement strand
AACAGCGTCCAGAAGGTGATCTTGCCGAGGCGCTCGTCCAGCATCTTGCCGGTCCACTTCGGCCACCAGAAGTGGAAGCCGGAGAACATCGCGAAGACGACCGTACCGAAGACCACGTAGTGGAAGTGCGCCACCACGAAGTAGCTGTCGGAGACGTGGAAGTCCAGTGGCGGTGAGGCGAGCATGACGCCGGTCAGCCCGCCGAACACGAAGGTGATCAGGAAGCCGGTCGCCCAGAGCATCGGCGTCTCGAAGGAGAGCGAGCCCTTCCACATCGTGCCGATCCAGTTGAAGAACTTCACACCGGTCGGTACCGCGATCAGGAAGGTCATGAAGGAGAAGAACGGCAGCAGCACACCACCGGTGACGTACATGTGGTGGGCCCACACGGTCACGGACAGACCGGCGATCGCGATGGTCGCCGCGATCAGACCCATGTAGCCGAACATCGGCTTACGGGAGAACACCGGGATGACCTCGGAGATGATGCCGAAGAACGGCAGCGCGATGATGTACACCTCTGGATGGCCGAAGAACCAGAAGAGGTGTTGCCACAGCAGGGCTCCGCCGTTGGCCGCGTCGAAGATGTGCGCGCCGAACTTGCGGTCCGCCTCCAGAGCGAACAGCGCGGCCGCCAGGACCGGGAAGGCGAGCAGGACCAGGACACCGGTCAGCAGCACGTTCCACACGAAGATCGGCATGCGGAACATGGTCATGCCCGGGGCACGCATGCAGATGATCGTGGTGATGAAGTTGACCGAGCCGAGGATCGTGCCGAAGCCGGAGAAGGCCAGACCCATGATCCACATATCGGCGCCGATGCCCGGCGAGCGGACCGCGTCCGACAGCGGGGAGTAGGCGAACCAGCCGAAGTCCGCCGCGCCGTCCGGGGTGAGGAAGCCACCGACCGCGATGAGCGAGCCGAACAGGTACAGCCAGTAGGCGAACATGTTCAGCCGCGGGAACGCCACATCCGGCGCACCGATCTGAAGCGGCATGATCCAGTTCGCGAAACCGGCGAACAGCGGCGTGGCGAACATCAGCAGCATCACGGTGCCGTGCATCGTGAACGCCTGGTTGAACTGCTCGTTCGACATGATCTGCAGGCCCGGACGGGCCAGCTCGGCGCGCATGAGCAGCGCCATCACGCCACCGATCAGGAAGAACGCGAACGACGTCGCCAGATACAGCGTGCCGATCGTCTTGTGGTCGGTGCTGGTGAGCCACTGCACGGCCCTGGTGTCTCTGATCCTCTTCACGCCCCGCCTGTGTCCGCGCCCGGCCCGCCCGTCACACTCGGACGACGCGAGGAGCATCACGGAAGAAGGGTGTGACGATCCGGGGAATGCCGGACACGAACCGAGCATGAGCAACGACGAGATCTTCGCCGCTGCCTATCGCGCGCACTACTGGGCGGTCAGCCGCTATGTCGCGAGGCGACTTCAGGGGCGGGCCGACGAGGTGGAGGAAGTGGTGGCGGAGGTGTTCACGGTCGCCTGGCGGCGCCGGGCCGACCTGCCGGCCGTGCCGCTGCCGTGGCTGTACGGGGTGGCCCGCAACTGCCTGGCGAACGCGGTACGCGGCTACGGGCGCCGGCGCCGGCTGGTGGACCGGCTCGGCAACGACGAGGCCGCGCACGGCCGGCACATCGCCGCCGGGCCGGACGCCGAGGAACCGGGCGCCTGGGTGCACGAGGCCCTGGACCGGCTCACCCCGGCCGACCAGGAGGTGCTGCGCCTCGCCGCCTGGGAGGAGCTCGGTGCCGAGGAGATCGCGGTCGCCCTCGGCTGCGGACGGCGCGCGGCGGCGATGCGCCTGCACCGCGCCCGCCGCCGGCTGCGCGCCGAGGTCGACCGGCTGCGGCCCCCGGCCCCGCAGCCCGCGCACCCGGCCGACGCCACCCCCCTCAAGGACCCCCGCCATGCCTGACGAACTCGACCTCCTTCGCCACGCCAACCCGGTCCCCGACGACGGCCCCCGGTTCGGCGACGGCCCGCTGGACCACCGTGCCGAGCGGCAGCTGGAACGCCTGCTGCACCAGCCCCCGGCGCGCCGCCCCTGGCTCCGCCGCGCGCCCCGCCCCCGGCCGCTGTGGGCCCTGGCCGCCACCGGTGTCGTCCTCGCGACCGTCCTCACCGCGCTCCTCGCCGGCCCCGCCGGCGGACCCGCCCTCGCCGCGCCCCGGCCACTGACCGTGCGCGCCCACTCCGTGCCCGTACCGCTGACGCAGCTGGCCGACCTCGCCGAGGCGGCCGCCGCCGACGGCTCGCCACCGCTGCGCAGGGGCACGCACGTGCAGTCGTGGAGCCTCGGCATGAGTGACGACAAGCCGCCCGTGACCCTGCCCGAGGAGCGCGTGGTGCGCTGGCGGGCGGACGACAGCCACACCGAAGTGGTCGTGGCGACCGACCCCCGCCACCCCGGCCGCCCGGTCCTCACCGACGCGGGCGGTGCCCCGCGCCTGGTGGCCGACGGGCAGGTGCTGAGCCGGCGCACCTACCCGCCGAGCTGGAGCGACGCCCCGCCCGAGGCCCGCCCCCCGCACACCCCCTCCGCCCTGCGCGCCTACCTGGCCGAAACGGTCCGCGCCGGCACCCCGGACACCGGCGAACTTCTCGACGGCCTCCAGGAGTTGCTGGACCACTGGACGCTCGGCGCCCGCGAGTCCGCGGCCCTGGTCCGGGTCCTCGCGGACGCCCGGGACCTGCGGCCCGCCGGGCAGGTCACGGACCGGCTCGGGCGACCGGGGCAGGCGTACGTGTACGACGTCCCCGGCGGCGCCCGCCGGATGCTGATCCTCGATCCGCGCACCGGTGCGGTCCTCGGCCTGGAGACCACCTTCACGCGCAACCAGCCCGAGTACGGGGTCGGGGCGGGGGACGTCATGGAGTACAGCGCCTGGCTGCGCTGATCCCTACGCCCCGAACTGCCGGGCGGCGGCCGCCACGGTCTGTTCCAGCAGCGTGGCGATGGTCATGGGACCGACCCCGCCCGGCACCGGCGTGATCAGCGCGGCCCGCTCCACGGCCGAGTCGAAGTCGACGTCACCGACGTTCCCCGGGTTGTAACCGGCGTCGATCACGACCGCGCCCGGCTTGACGTCCTGCCCGCGGATCAGCCGCGGGCGGCCGACCGCGGCGACGACGATGTCGGCCTCCCGGACCGCCGCCGACAGGTCCCGGGTCCGAGAGTGGCAGTACGTCACGGTCGCGTCCCGGGCCAGCAGCAGCATGCCGACCGGCTTGCCGAGGATCGCGCTGCGGCCGACCACCACGGCCCGCTTTCCGGCCGGGTCCACGTCGTACTCGTCCAGCAGCCGCAGGATGCCGCCGGGCGTGCAGGAGACGAAGCCGGGCAGCCCGAAGCTCATCGTGGCGAACGAGGCGAAGGTGACGCCGTCCACGTCCTTCTCGGGCGCGATCGCCTCGAACGCGGCCCGCTCGTCGATGTGGTCGCCCACCGGGTGCTGGAGCAGAATCCCGTGCACGCCGGGGTCGGCCGACAACTCCCGCAGCACCCCGACGAGTTCGGCGGTCGTGGTGGCCGCGGGCAGCGCCACGTGCCGGGACTCGATACCGGCCTTGCGGCAGCGGTTCTGCTTCATGCGGACGTAGGTCACGGAGGCCGGGTCCTCGCCGACCAGCACGGTCGCGAGGCAGGGCGCGGTACCGGTGCGCTCGGTGAGGTCGGCGGCCTTCCGCGCGGTCTCCTCGACCGTGCGGCGGGCGAGCGCGGTGCCGTCCATGAGACGGGCCTGGGTCATGCTGCACACTCCTGAGCTGGATCGACTCTCCTCGCCCAGGCGCGCGGCACGACCACGGACCGCTCCCCGGTGGTACTCCACCTCAGCGCCAGTCACGGCCCGCGCACAGCGTAACCGAGAGGTCCAGGCCGGCCGCAAGGTGACCTGGACCTGCGCGACCCTCCTTCCGGCGTCCGGCACACCCGGCCGGGTCCTACTCGTCCCAGACCTGGACGATGAGCTGATCGGCGATCTTGCCGTCCCGCAGGGTGACCATCGACTCGGCGAGCACCCGGGTGCCGTCCTCGTACTCGCAGGACTCGCTGTAGGCGGCGTGGTCGCCCTGGACGACGCACTGCTCCAGCTTGTGCGTCATGTCGCGGCTGTAGATGTCGTCCAGCAACTCGGCGATCTGGCCCCGGCCGTGCAGGACCGTGGGGTGACTGGGCTGGTTGTTGCGGTCGACGATACGGATCTCCGCGTCGTCCGCGTAGAGCGACAGCAGGTTGTTGCCGGTGTTCCCCTCGATGCCCCGGCGCAGTGTCTCGGTGTCGAAAGCGGACCCCGTCGCGGTACCCATGGTGACCTCCTTCAGGCGCCCGCGGCCCGTCCGGAAGCGGGCCGCACGGGCCCCACCTCAGAGACTCCTCCGCCCCGGCGGCCTCGGCAAGCGCAGCCGGCGCCTCCGCCTCACGGGTGAGCGCGGCCCGCCGCCCGCAGGGCCGGCCAGTCCCGGGCCAGGGCGTACGCCGAAGCCGTGCCGTCGCCCGGGAGGCAGCCGGGGAGCAGGCTGGTGAGCCCGTCTCCGGGGCCCAGTTCCAGCCATCTGCGGACCCCCTCCCGGTGCATCCGGCCGACCGCGTCCGCGAACCGCGGCCGGCCCGGCGTCACCCAGAACTCCGGCTCGGCCGTCTCGCCGGTCACCGGCCGGGCGGTGACGTCGGAGACGAGCGGCAGGCGCGGGACACGAGGGTGCAGCGTGGCGAGCGTACGGCCGTACGCGGCGGCGATCCCGGCCGGGTCGGGCGAGCGCCGTGCCGGGCCCGGGCGGCCGCCCAGCAGCCGGGCCAGGGTGCCGACCGCGTGGCAGGCGCCGGCCAGGGAGAACACCCCGGCGGCGTACGCGGCGGCCATCCGCCCGGCCTCCTGGCCGAACAGCACGTCCGGCCGCACACCCCAGCTGCGCAGCAGCCGGTACTGCGCCATCTGGAGGGCGAAGACCGCCGGACCGGCGAACGAGGCCCGGCCCAGCAGCGCCGACACACGCGTGCCGTCGGCCGCGAAGAGCACGCTGCCGAGCGGGAGTTCCAGATACGGATCGAGACGCGCGCACAGGTCGTCCAGAGCCTCCGCGAACACCGGGAAGGCCGCCCGGAGTTCCCGCGCCGTCCCGGGGCGCGGCGGGACACCGGCCGAGAACAGGAACGCGGTAGGTCCCTTGCTGCCGTCAGGGGGCATGCCTCCATTGAGGCACGCCCGGGCCGGGCGGAGACACCGGACAAACCCCCGCGGCCAGCAAAAAGATTGCCATCATGGAATGGCGTCATCCGGTCACGTCTCCGTGTGGCGGAAAGATCCACGATCACCCTCGTGGTCAATCCCGCTGTCGATCGGTCGCGCGTAGGGTCGGCGGCGAAGGCAACCGAAGGAAGGGACAGACCATGGCGCAGGAAGTACGCGGCGTGATCGCACCGGGGAAGGACGAGCCCGTACGGGTCGAGACGATCGTGGTGCCGGACCCGGGGCCCGGCGAGGCCGTCGTACGCGTCCAGGCCTGCGGGGTCTGCCATACCGATCTCCACTACAAGCAGGGCGGCATCTCGGACGACTTCCCCTTCCTGCTCGGCCACGAGGCCGCCGGCGTCGTGGAGTCGGTCGGCGACGGCGTCACCGACGTCGCTCCCGGCGACTTCGTCATCCTCAACTGGCGGGCGGTGTGCGGGCAGTGCCGTGCCTGCCTGCGCGGCCGGCCCTGGTACTGCTTCAACACCCACAACGCGCGGCAGAAGATGACACTCGCCGCCACCGGGCAGGAACTCTCCCCGGCCCTCGGTATCGGCTCCTTCGCGGAGAAGACGCTGGTGGCGGCCGGTCAGTGCACCAAGGTCGACCCGGCAGTCTCCCCGGCGGTCGCCGGGTTGCTGGGCTGCGGGGTGATGGCCGGAATCGGCGCCGCGATCAACACCGGGAGTGTCGGCCGCGGTGACTCGGTCGCCGTCATCGGCTGCGGTGGCGTCGGCGGCGCGGCGATCGCCGGGTCCCGGCTGGCCGGCGCGGCCCGGATCATCGCCGTGGACATCGACGACCGCAAACTGGAGACGGCCCGCACGCTCGGCGCCACCCACACCGTCAACTCCAAGGAGGCCGACCCGGTCACCGCGATCCGCGAGCTGACCGGCGGGTTCGGCGCCGATGTCGTCATCGAGGCCGTCGGCCGCCCGGAGACGTACCAGCAGGCCTTCTACGCCCGCGACCTCGCCGGCACCGTCGTCCTCGTCGGCGTCCCCACCCCCGAGATGAAGCTCGAACTGCCCCTGCTGGACGTCTTCGGCCGCGGCGGCGCCCTGAAGTCCTCCTGGTACGGCGACTGCCTGCCCACCCGCGACTTCCCCATGCTGATCGACCTCCACCTCCAGGGCCGGCTGCCGCTGGACGCGTTCGTCACCGAGACCGTCCGACTGGACCAGGTGGAGCAGGCGTTCGAGCGGATGCACCACGGGGACGTGCTGCGTTCGGTGGTGGTGCTCTGATGACCGTGCGCATCGAACGCCTCGTCACCTCCGGACAGTTCAGCCTCGACGGCGGCACCTGGGACGTCGAGAACAACGTGTGGATCGTCGGCGACGAGCGGGAGGTGATCGTCATCGACGCCGCCCATGACGCCGAGGCCATCGCCCGTGCCGTCGACGACCGGCGCCTCATCGCCATCGTGTGCACCCACGCCCACAACGACCACGTCAACGTGGCACCGGAACTCGCCGACCGCACCGGCGCCACCATCTGGCTGCACCCCGACGACCTGTCGCTGTGGAAGCAGACCCACCCGCACCGCGACCCCGACCGGCATCTCCTCGACGGCCAGGTCATCGAGGCCGCCGGCGCCGACCTGACCGTCCTGCACACCCCCGGGCACGCCCCGGGCGCCGTCTGCCTGTACGACCCCGGTCTCGCCACCGTCTTCACGGGCGACACCCTCTTCCGGGGCGGACCCGGCGCCACCGGACGCTCCTACTCCCACTTCCCGACCATCATCGACTCCATCCGCAACCGCCTTCTGGCCCTCCCGCCGGAGACCAAGGTCCTCACCGGCCACGGGGACTCCACCACCATCGGCGCCGAGGCACCCCACCTGGAGGAGTGGATCGCCCGCGGCCACTGAGCGTAAAAGCAGACAGAAGATGTCCGGCTTCCCGGTCACAGTGGAGCACGACAGCACTTGCACCACACGGGAGTCAGGACATGTCAGGACCGCTGGAAGGCAAGGTCGCGCTGGTCGCCGGGGCGGCCCGGGGCGCCGGCCGGGGCATCGCCGTCGAGGGGTTCCCGGCCGGTGGCAGGGCGCCTGACCGGTGGCAGGGCGCCTGACCGGTGAAGGGGCCACGTCCCGTTCTTCGAGGACGACCGCGACGACGCCTGGGCGCGCGACATCGACGTCACCCTCACCGGCGCCTACCGCTGCTGCCGCGCCGCCCTGCCGCACCTCGCCGCATCCGGGCCGGGGCCATCGTGAGCATCGGCTCCGTCAACGGCCTCCAGGACTTCGGCGACCACGGGTACAGCGCCGCCAAGGCCGGTCTCGGCTCCCTCACCCGGGCCCTCGCCGGGGACGCGGCGGCCCGGGGCGTCCGGGTCAACCCGGTGGCGCCGGGCACGGTCCGCACCTCGGCGTGGGCAGGACGCGACGGCGAACTCGACGCCGTCCGCGTCCTGTACCCGCTCGGCCGGGTCGGCGAGCCCGAGGACATCGCCGCCGCGGTCGCCTTCCCCGCCTCCCGCGACGCCGCCTGGATCACCGCGACCGCCCTGGTGGCCGACGGCGGCCTCACCGCCGTAGACACCGGCTTCCACGCGGCCGTACGGCGCCCCTGCTGACCCCTCAGGCCGAGGCCGCCGCCAGCGCCTTCAGCACCCGGTCGGTGTCGGCCTCGGTGGTGCGCCAGTTGCTGAACGCCGCCCGCAGCCCGGGCACCCCGCCGTACACCGTCGGGGTCACATACGCCTCCCCGGACGCGGCGACCGCCTCGGCCAGCGCGGCCACCCGCTCCTGGGAGGGGTCCGTGGCGAGCGTGAAGCAGACGACGTTGAACCGCACCGGGGCCAGCAGCCGCAGCCACGGCAGCGCGTCGACGCCCTCGCCGAGCCCGCGGGCCAGGGCCACGTTCCGCTCCACGATCTCCCGGTGCCCGGCCTGCCCGTACGCCGCCAGCGAGAACCAGGCCGGCAGGGCGCGCAGCCGTCGTGAGTTCTCCGGGGTGAGATGCAGGAAGTCGGGTTCCCCGACGGGCAGGCCGAGATACGGCGAGGCGTTGTGGAACACCGCCACCTGGAGATCGCGGCGCCGGGTGAACTGGATGGCCGCGTCATAAGGGACGTTGAGCCACTTGTGCAGGTCCACGCAGACCGAGTCGGCCGCGTCGAGACCGTCGACCAGCGCGGCGTACCCGGGGGACAGGGCGGCGAAGCCGCCGAACGCGGCGTCCACGTGCAGCCAGAAGTCGTACCGCTCCTTCAGCGCGGCGATCGCCCGCAGATCGTCGAAGTCGACGGTGTTCACGGTGCCCGCGTTCGCCACGACGATCACCGGCCGGCCGTCCGCCTCGGCGAGCGCCGTCTCCAGCGCGGCGACGTCCACGGCCTCCCGGTTCCCGGGCAGCAGCGGCACACGGCGCAGCCGGTCCCGGCCGATGCCCAGCACCGACATCGCCTTCGTGATGCTGGAGTGCGGGCTGCCGGAGAGCACGTCGACCGAGCCCAGCGCGGCGGCGCCCGCCCGGGAGACGTCCACGCCCAGCCGCTCGCCGACCCACTCCCGGCCGATCGCCAGCCCGACCGTGTTGGACATCGTGGCGCCCGTCACGAACGCCCCGCTGTGCGCCTCGCTCAGCCCGAACAGCTCGCGCAGCCAGGCCACCGTCTCCCGCTCCAGCTCCTGCGCCCAGGAGCCGCCCGCCCCGGACAGGTTCTGGTCGAACGCGGACGTCAGCCAGTCACCGGCGACGGACGCGGGCGTCGCGCCACCGGTGACGAAGCCGAGGTAGCGCGGGCCGGCGGAGCCGGAGAAGCCGGGCGCCCACCGCTCGGTGAACCGCGCGAGGGCGCCGTCGCCGCCGACGCCGTCGGCCGGGAGCGGGGCACGCCGGGGCATCGGGCCGGGCGCGGCGACCGGCCGCTCGGCCAGCCCCGCCACCTCCCGGGCGGCGACGTCACGGGCGGACTGGAGCAGTTCGGGAAGCCGGGAGAGATCGTCGGCGAGGCTACGGTGCATGCGCCGCAGCCTAGACAGGAGCGGCCACCCCGCGCCTGGTCCACTTCGCGGGAACTGGACCAGGGACACTGGACCGGTGGACACTGGATTCGTCGCCGCGCTCGGCGACTGGCGCACCCGGCCCGGCCCCCTCGCCCGCACCCTGGCGGCGGCGGTACGCGACGCCGTGGTCGACGGCCGGATCCCGGCCGGCACCCGACTGCCCTCGGAACGGGAACTGGCCCGCACCCTGCACCTCAGCCGGGGCACGGTGGTCGCCGCGCTCGACGTGCTGCGCGCCGACGGCTGGCTGCACACCCGGCACGGCAGCGGCAGCGCCGTACGCCTGCCCGCCCGCCTCACCGAGCGCACCACCCCCTGGTCCCTGGACCGGGGCGGCGCCCCGGACGCCGACCTGGACCTCACCCTCGCGGTGACCGCCGCGCCCCACGAGGCCTACCGCGCCGCCGTCGCCCGGGCCGCCGAGCGCAGCGCGCCCCTGCTCGTGGACTCCGGTGTCGCCACGGCCGGCCTGCCCCGGCTGCGCGAGCTGCTGGCGGACCGCTACACCCGGGCCGGCCTCGCCACCCGCCCCGAGCAGATCCTGGTCACCGCGGGCGCCCAGGCCGCCCTCACCCTGCTCCTGGACCATCTGCACACCGACCGCAGGGCACCCGTGGTCGTGGAGAACCCCGCCTACCCCGGCGCCCTCGCCGTCCTGCGCGCCCGCCGGGCCCGTCTGCTGCCGGTCGCCGTGTCACCGAGGGACGGCTGGGACACCGACCACCTCACCGCCGCCGTACGCCGGCACCGCCCCCGGCTCGCCTACCTGGTCCCCGACTTCCACAACCCGACCGGCGCGCAGATGGACGCACCGGCCCGCCGGGCCCTCGCCGCCCTCGCCGACCGCCATGAACTGACCCTGATCGCCGACGAGACCATGCGCGAGCTGGACCTGCGCACCCCGCCCCGTGGCGAACCTCACCTCGCCGGGGCGCGGGTGATCCAGATCGGCTCCGCCAGCAAGACCCTGTGGAGCGGCCTCCGGGTCGGCTGGATCCGGGCCACCGCGGACCTCGTCCGACAGCTGCGCCGGGGCCCGCTGCAGGCCCAGCTCGCGCCGCCGCCCCTGGAGCAGCTCATCGCCGCCGAACTCCTCGGCGAACCGCTCCCCGCCCTGCTCGCCGACCGCCGCGCCCGGCTCCGCGCCCAGCGCGATCACCTCGCCGAGCTGCTCGCCGGCACCGGGTGGACGTACACCGTCCCGCCCGGCGGACTGACCCTCTGGCTGCGCCTCGGCGACGACGGCCCGAACGCCACCGATCTTGCGGCCCGGGCCGCCGCCCGGGGCCTCGCGATCACTCCCGGCCCGCACTTCGCCGCGGACCGCGCTACCCTGACCCACCATCTCCGCCTGCCGTTCACGGCGACACCGCAGACGCTGACCCGCGCCGTCGGGCTACTGCGGGAGTGCGCCCGGAGCACGGCCGTCTAGCCCGGGCCGTGCATGCCCTTGCGGAGCGGGCCGAGGACATGCCGCCCGCGGGTTTCGGCGACGACCGGCTGCGCGGTGACGAAGTTCGTCATTTCGTCACAGTCTGGCCGGAACTGCAACCATGGCCCGCCCGGACGGGTCTAGCAGTCGGAAGCCGCGGGAATCGCGCAGAAGAGCACCCGGGGGAGTCTCCGGGGAAAAAGGGGAGAAGGGGAGGAATCCGCTATGGGGGACATACGCCGACGAGGTGTCATCGCGCTGGGCGTCACGGGACTGGTGGCGCCGCTCGCGCTCGCCTTCACCGCGGCGCCGGCTCAGGCCGCGAGTTGCACCACGCAGGCCGGGCCGTACCAGAAGCAGGTGGAGAAGTTCCTGGGCCGGCCGGTCGACGGCAAGCAGTCAGGCGCCGACTGCAAGGCCGTCCAGGCGTTCCAGAACAAGCACGGCATCACGCCCGCCATCGGCTACGCCGGGCCGGTCACCTGGGGCGTGATGGATCTCATGAACAAGCAGAAGGCCGTCGGGAACAAGCCGAACAAGGACGGCAAGTGCCCGGTGAACAAGGGCCGGATCGCCTGTGTGAACCTCACGCTCCAGCTCAGCTGGATCCAGGACGGCGACAAGCTGGTCTACGGCCCGGTGCCGGTGCGCACCGGCCGTGACGGCTACGAGACCCGCACCGGCCTGAAGAAGGTCTACTGGCGGGACATCGACCACGTCTCGACCGTCTACGACGTGCCGATGCCTTACTCCCAGTTCTTCGACGGCGGCCAGGCCTTCCACTCGGTGGGCCTGAGCATGTGGAACCCGCCGGGCTCGCACGGCTGCGTGAACATGACCACCACGGACGCCAAGAAGTACTGGTCGCTGCTGAGGACGGGCGACGACGTCTTCGTCTACGGCCGCAAGCCGGGCACCTGAGCCCCGGGCGGTCCCGTGGACCGGCCGGACCGGGGAGGGAGCTGCCGGGAGGGCACTGCCGAGCAGTGAACTCCCGGTTCCGGTTGACGCATTGACGTGATGAGCAACACGGTCTGAAATGTCCGAATCATTCGTACTTACTCACGGAGCCTTCACCTCTCCCGGCATATGCTTCACAGCATGTCCACCACTGTTGAAGCCGTCTCCGAGCGATCGGCCGCGGAGGTCAACGAGGAGATCCGGGCCCTGTGGCGCCGGTCGGGCGGGACACTGACCACCGAGCAGCGCGCGGAGTACCAGCGCCTCGTGATGGAGTGGGCCGCCGCGACCCCGCAGCCGCACCGGGCGGCCTGACCGACCCGCGGACACCGCACCAGAACCACCCAGGGCACCCGTGACCGCACGGGTGCCCTTCTCGTCGTACCCCCGGCCCGCTCAGCCCCAGGTCGCCGAGTAGTACCGCTGATACGCCTTGCGGTCCTGCTCGGCGCGGATGAACCGGGTCGCCACCAGCGCGATCAGACTGCCCGCGATGACCAGCAGCCCCGGCCCGACGTTCCGGGTGTCCGTCAGCCGCGCCAGCAGGGTGCTGCCCTCCTCGCCGCCCGTGACCGGCGCCGCCGAGCCCGGCGAGGCAGCGCTCGGCGCCATCCCGCCCTGGGACGCCGTGGCCGACGGCGCCGGGGAGGCCCCGGCGCCCTGCGCGCCGCCCGCGTTCTGCGCCGACACGATCAGCCGGACCCCGAGCGCCGACAGCGCCTTGGTCACCGGCTGGAAGAACGTCGTCCCGCCCGTCGTGCAGTCCCCGTTGCCGCCCGAGGTGACGCCGAGTGCGATGCCCTCGGAGAACAGCGGGCCGCCGCTGTCGCCCGGTTCGGCGCACACGTTCGTCTCGACGAGCCCGGTGACCGTGCCCTCCGGGTAGTTGACGGTCGCGTTCAGCGCGGTGACCTGGCCGTCGTGCAGACCACTGGTGCTGCCGCTGCGGAACACCCGCTGCCCGACCGCCGGATCGGCGGCCCCGGTGATCCGCACCCCCTTGCCGCCGCCGATCGCGACCACGTCGGCGCCCGCACCGGCCGTCCCGCCGGCGTACTGCACGAGCGAGAAGTCACTGCCGGGAAAGGCGCTGTTCACGGTGGAGCCCAGCTGCCGGTCGCCCTGGTTGTCGGCGAACCAGGTTGACCCGGCGGGCCCGCAGTGACCCGCGGTCAGGATGAAGTCGGACTGCCCGTTGGTGACGTTGAACCCCGCCGAGCATCGGCCGCCCGTCGACAGCATCGGCTGGGCGCCGTTCAGCCGCGTGGTGAAGGTGCCCTTCGTGCGCTCCATGTGCACGAAACCGCCGATCTCCGCGGCGACCCCGGTCAGCCGGGACCAGTCGCCCGCCGACACCGTGCGGTCCGCCCGCACCACGACCCGGTTGGTCCGGTAGTCCACCGCCCACGCCGTGCCCGGCACCCGCGGCGCCGAACCCAGCGTGGCGGTGGCCGACTTGAGCTCGTTCATGCTGTGCCGCACGACCTTCGCCGTGGCGCCGGCCCGCCGGACCACCCGCGCCGCCGCCTCGTCCGTCACCGCCACGACCGGCCGCCCGTCGGCGCCGATCCAGCTGCCCGCCGTACGGGCGGTGCCGAGCCGTGCCACCATCGCGGCACCCGTGTCCCCGGCGCCACCGGCGGAGGCGAGCGGTCTGGCGGAGGCCGGCGGAGTCTCGCTCGCCATGGCCGCCTGGGCGACCATCGCGCCGCCCAGGAGGAGTCCGCCGACCGCCGCCAGCCGTGTCACTCGCCGGACGACCCGTCGTCGTGCGTGCCGCATGCATGGCTCCCGAAGCCGAACCCGAAACGCGCGCTGCCCCAACCGGCACCGCGGGGCCCTGGAATCGCCGAGGGCCCGCTCCTCCATACGGCGCCCGGGGCGGCGGCGTTCACCGCCGGCGGCGGTCAGCTCTTGCGGGCCACCCCGCCGAACATGGCGACCTCCTCCGGCTCGGCCCCGTGGCCGTGCTCCGGCCGCCAGCGCGAGCACGACACCACACCCGGCTCCAGCAGCTCCAGGCCGTCGAAGAACCGGGCCACGTCCTCGGGCGTGCGCTGCGTGAGCTTCGGAGTGCCGTGCTCGTTCCAGAACTTCACCGCCTCGTCCACATCCGGCATCGACGGGCTGGTGACGGTGTGCGACAGCACCAGATGGCTGCCCGCCGGCAGCCGGTCCGTCAACCGCCGCACCAGACCGTACGGGTCCTCGTCGTCGCCGATGAAGATGACCACGCCGAGCAGCATCAGCGCCACCGGTTCGCTGAAGTCCAGCGTCTTCGCGGCATGTTCGAGGATGGCGTCGACATTGCGCAGGTCCTCGTCCAGATAGTCGGTACGGCCCTCCGGCGTGCTGGTCAGCAGGGCACGCGCGTGGGCGAGGACGAGCGGGTCGTTGTCGACGTACACGATCCGGGACTCCGGCGCGGTCCGCTGCGCCACCTCGTGCGTGTTGTCGGCGGTGGGCAGCCCGGTTCCGATGTCCAGGAACTGCCGGATGCCGACCTCGCCCACCAGGTGACGCACGGCACGCCCGAGGAAGAGCCGGTCGGCGCGCGCGTACTCCCCGATACCCGGGTGCAGCTGCCGGATCTGGTCACCGGCCGCGCGGTCGACCTCGTAGTTGTCCTTGCCGCCGAGCCAGTAGTTCCAGATCCGGGCGGTGTGCGGCTGGCCGGTGTTGATACGAGCGCGCAGCGACACGGCCACGTCGTTGGTGGCTGCCGGGTTGTCGGTCACGTGGGTCAGCTCCTGAGTACCTGATGAGATGCCGGACGAGAGATTCACCGTGCAAGACGAACAGAGATACACCGTGCGAGACGGAACAGGGATACACCGTGCAAGACGCAATCTAGACGCCCGAGTTGATCGGCGCCGCACGGCCCCGGCCATCCCCGGCCGGAGCGAGCCGGGCCCAGCTGCGGGCATCGCCCCGCACCGACTCCGCCCCCACGTACGGCCGCGGGCACGCGGCCGGCTCCGGGTCACCGGTGCCGGCCAGCTCGTCGGAGCCGAGCTGGCCCGCGATCCCGGCCGGGAAGTCGGCGATCTGCGCCCGGGCGTCGTCCCGGGAGTCGACCAGCCGCCCCGACTCGTCGCAGGCCACCTCCCGCAAGCGGCCCTCCGCCGCCTCCGCACACCCGCCCGGCCCACAAACACCGTTCCGGCTCACCCCGAGGCCCCCTATCTTGAGCCCCATGACCAGCATCCCGCACGACACACCCGGCGAACCGGATCCGCTGCGCGCGCTCGACCTGACGCGGCTGCGACGTCGTACGAGCATGAAATGGCGCACCTACCCCGAGGACGTGCTGCCCCTGTGGGTGGCCGAGATGGACGTCCCCCTCGCCGAACCCGTCGTCCACGCCGTCACGGACGCACTCGCCCTCGGCGACACCGGGTACCCCGCCGGCACCGCCTACGCCGAGGCACTCGTCGCCTTCGCCGTCACACGCTGGAACTGGCACGGGATCGTCCCGGAGCGGACCGCGATCGTCCCGGACGTGATGCTCGGTGTGGTCGAAATGCTCAAACTGGTCACCGAGCCCGGCGACCCGGTGATCGTCAACCCGCCGGTGTATCCGCCGTTCTTCCAGTTCATCGCGCACATGGACCGCCGGGTGATCGAGGTCCCGCTCGGTGCCGGACTGCGCCTCGACCCCGGCACCCTGGAGGAGGCGTTCCGGGCGGCGACCGCGCGCGGCGGCCGGGCCGCCTACCTGCTGTGCAGCCCGCACAACCCCACCGGCACCGTGCACACCGCCGCCGAACTCGCCACCGTCGCCCGCCTCGCCGAACGGTACGGCGTCCGGGTCGTCGCCGACGAGATCCACGCCCCGCTCGTCACCCCCGGCGTGCCCTTCGTGCCCTACCTGAGCGTGCCCGGCGCCGAGCGCGGCCTGTCCCTGATGTCGGCCTCCAAGGGCTGGAACCTGGCCGGCCTCAAGGCCGCGCTGGCCCTCGCCGGATCCGCAGCCGCCGCTGACCTCGCCCGGCTGCCCGAGGAGGTGAGCCACGGCCCCAGCCACCTCGGCGTCATCGCGCACACCGCCGCCCTGCGTGACGCCACCGGCTGGCTCGACGCCCTGCTGGCCGGGCTGGAGACCAACCGGCGCCTGCTCGCCGGCCTGCTCGCCGAGCAACTGCCCGGCATCCGCCCGCACCCCGCCGAGGCCACCTACCTCGCCTGGCTCGACTGCCGTGCCCTCGGCCTCGGCGACGACCCCGCCCGCGTCTTCCTCGACCGCGGCCGGGTCGCCCTCAGCTCCGGGCTGCTCTTCGGCACCGGCGGCGCGGGGCACGTACGCCTGAACCTGGCGACCTCGCCCGAGATCCTCACCGAGGCGGTACGGCGGATGGCGGCGGCCGTCGGCTGACCGCGCGGACGTCGGGCGATCAGGCGTCGGGCGTCGGTGCGCGTGCCTGGTTTCCGGGCCCGATTTCGACGCCTCCTGGCACCGGCCCGGATCCTAGACTGCGCACATGGACGACACGCGGCTGGACCGGCTCGGCTCCGGCAAGTACCTGCTGGTGACCAGCTACCGCAAGAACGGCACCCCCGTCGCCACCCCGGTCTGGGTGGTCCGCGACGGCGGCACCCTCGGCGTGTGGACGGCCGCCGACAGCTGGAAGGTCAAGCGGATCCGGCGCCGCCCCGACGTCCTCGTCGGCCCCTGCGACCTGCGCGGCAACCCCACCGGGGACCAGCTGCCGGCCACCGCCGAGATCGTCGACCCGGCCACCACCGCCCGCTACCGGAGCCTCATCGCCCGCAAGTACGGCATCCTCGGCCGCCTCACCCTCCTGGGCAGCCGGCTCCGGCGCGGCCTGGACGGCACGGTCGGCATCCGGGTGACCCTCGGCGCGTGAGGGCCACCCGGAACCGGCGTCCTACGACGCGTTCAGCACCGACCCCGACAGCTCCAGGCCGCCGGCCCGCGGCTCCCCGGTGCTCAGGTCGGCCTGCTGGAACCGCACCTTCTCCGTGCCCTCCCGGACCCGGTCCTTGACCGTGGGCAGGGTCAGGTCGGCGCTGGTGCGGCCCGCCGGGATGTCCGCCCACAGGTAGAGTCCGCCCACCTTCGACAGCGCACGCTCGGGATCGGGCTTCTCCCCGGTCATGTCCCGCAGCCAGCGCGCCGGGACGTCCTTGGTCGACAGCTCCGGCGCGGTGGCCCGCGCGACCCCGAACAGCGCGCTCATGTCCACGTCCACCGCCTCGGACAGCGACACCCGCCACTTCAGCGACTTCCCCTCGGTCACCTTGCCGGCGACGGGGGTGACGGTCATCTTCGGCGCCGGGTCGTCGTCGTGGACGGTGATCCCGCCCCGGTAGGAGCCGACGACCGCACCGCGGACCGCCTTGACCAGGACGTCGTACGACACATCGGTGCCGTACCGCGTGTTGCCCTTCACCTCGACCGGTACGTCGATGTCCTGGGCGCCCGGACGCACCGTCACCAGCCGGTCCTTCGCCTTGCCGGTGACCGGGTCGAGGACGTACACCCGGACCTGACCGCTGCCGCCGCGGCCCGTCACCCGCACCGGCACCCGGTAGGTGCGCACGCCGGAGTCACCCTCGTCCACGGTCGTCCGGCCGAGGTCCACCCGCGGCAGCGCGTCCGTCCGCACCGTCGGCGTCCCGGACCGCCAGCCCCACGCGTCCATCAGCCAGGCCCGTCCCGACGCCGAACGCGGTGTCAGCTCAAGCGACTTGACCGAACCGAGATCCAGCCCGGCGCGGGTGGCCGCCGCCAGCGGCACCCGGACCTCCTGCGCCCAGTACGAGGCCGTCCGCGCACTGCCGGGCAGCCCGTCCATCCGGACCCGGCCGAGCTTCGCCTTCCGGCCGGAGGCGTCCGTGAGGGACACGTCCAGCTGCGCACCCCGCGAGTTCGGCGGCACGAACAGCCGCAGCGCCAGCGCCGTGGACCCGGACAGCGACACCGGCTGCCGGGCACTCACCCGCGCCGGGGTGCCGGCCCGCGTCCAGCGCAGCGCGATCGCGCGCCGGCCGGCCTCCCGGTCGGTCTCCCACTGCGCGAAGTGCGGCGACGCGCCCTTCGCACCCGTACCCAGGCATGCCGTGGCCGGGCGCGGGTCCACCGCGGCGCACAGCTTGCCGCCGGTCACCGACACCCCGCCGTCCGGCAGGAAACCGCCGCCCCGGCGGGCACCCACCGCGTGGCTGAGCACGCGCGCCGGGTCCGCCGACGGTGCCCGCTTGCCGGATCCGTCCAGCAGCGGCCGCACCCGGTCGTCACCGGCGAGGAACAGCCGTGCCGCCGCCGCGATGTAGGTCGAACCGGCCCGGTGCTGCCGGTCGGCGGTCAGCCGGGTCGCGGCCCGCTTGGCGCACACCGGGTCGTGGTGCTGCGGCTCGTCGGAGAAGTCGTCCTCGGCGGGCGCCGCCGCCTGGCCCGGTGTCCACTCGGAGTTGAAGAAGTTGTGGTTGGCGCCGATCACGTACACCGCGCTGTGCAGCGCGCTGCCGTTGCCGACCGCGCGGGTCCCGTCGACGTACACCTCGCCCTGGAGGTCGGAGACGTCACCGTCACAGCCCGGCAGGATGCTCACCGACGGCACGTCCGGCACCGGGTTCTGACCGAAGACGGTCGGGCCGATCAGGACCGTGCCCCGGACGTGCCAGCGCACCGGCCCGTGATAGCCGTCCTGGTCGGCGGGCGGCGGGGTGATGCTGTCCAGCGCGGCCCGGTTGACGCCCTCGCCGCCCCGCGAGTGCCCGACGAGCAGCACCCGCGACAGATCGGCCCGGGGCGCCTCGCGGACCACCTTCGGGGCCGTCTCGGGGTGGTCGGCCCAGTCGGCCCACCGGGCCAGGTGCAGCCGCACCAGCGAGGACCGCGCCTGCGCGCCGCCGTCCTCCGCCGCGAAGTCCTGCCCGTTGATGCCGTTGGCCGAGACGGACACGGTCACATAGCCCTGGGAGGCGAGCAGCTTCTGGTCCCGCAGGTATCCGCGGTGACTCGGCACCGGCTTGGTGCCGGCCGGACAGGGCCAGTCACCGGAGATGTCCTCGCGCCCCTTGTAACAGGTGTAGTGACGGCCGTGCAGGAACAGCGCGACGGGACGCTTGCCGGCGGCGCCGACCGGCGCGACGACCACCGCGCGCATCTCGACCGGCTTCGAAAAGCCGGGCAGCCGCACCGACTTCAGTCCGTACTCGCCCGTCTTGGTGCGGTACGCACCCGGCTTGCCCGGGTCCACGCCGTTCGCCGGCAGCGGGGCCGGCAACCGGGCCGCCGCCACGGCACCGCCGGCCTCCCGCGCGTCCAGCCGGCGCCCGCCGGACCAGACTTCCAGCCCGCGCAGGTCCGCTGCCCGCCGCCCGTCGAGCGGCAACCGGAAAGTGTGCCCGTCCGCACCTGGCCGCGGCACGCCCAACAGCTGTCCCCCGGCGTGGAATTCGACCCGGGCGTCACCCATCGGCACCGCCCGGTCCGACCGCCACACCAGCTGCGGCGCCGGGCCTCCGCCGGCCAGCCGCCACCCCGGCGGCAGCGGCGTGTCGTCACCGGCCGCCCACACTCCTTCCCCGCTGAGCGGTTGAGAGTGGGCGACCGCCACCCCCGGGGACGCTCCCGCCACCGCGAGCAACGCGGTGGCGGTCACCCATATGCGCCGGGCACGGACCACAGTTCCTCCTCGAACCCCGACATCGGGCGTCCCGGCCCATCCGGGCGCCCCTCGCTACCGGAGGATGGAAAGCGGGGGCTGTGGGTTGCCTGTGCAGGGCAGGTGTCGGATCACACCCGGGGGTGAGGGGGAAGAGGGGTGCTCCGAGGGCGCTTCCAGCCCAACGGGGGCTGGGAGCCGCTCGGTTACGGCAGCTCCTGTGCGGTGGCGAGCTCTGGGTGGCTACGGCGTGTCGTGGAGGGGGCCGTCCGGGCAGGGTGGCCGCCTCATCCGGGCAGGGTGGCGTTCCGCTCGGCTCTCCTGGCGGCCGGGTCGGTGCGGGGCCGGCCGGCGTCGCGACGGCCCCGCCTCACGTGCCGCGTCGATTCCGGCCGTGGCGCGGCGGTGACGCGGGGGGCCGGCCGGGTGAGCGGAGGTGTACCGCCGTCAGGTCCAGGCGCGGTACGGCTCGTCGATCAGCTGGAAGACCGGCTCACCGCGCACCGGGTCCTTGGCGGTGGACAACCGGACCCGGTCGCCGCTGTGGATCCCGACCGGTGGGCCCATGACCCGGCCCCGGACGACGAACCCCTCGGCCATCTCTATCAGGGACACGTTGCGCGCAGCCGGAGTGTTGCGGTGCACCACCGTGGAGTGGCGGACCGTGCCGACGCCCTCGCTGCGCTCCGTGCGCAGCTCGCTGCCCTGGCACACCGGACACAGCAGCCGGTGGTACATCGCGGTGCCGCACCAGGTGCAGCGCTGGAAGAGGATGGCGTCCTTGGAGTCCGCGGCGGCGGGCTCGAGAACACCCGCCGCGGAACCGGCCGCCGAATGCGAGATGCCTGCTGAGTGGTGGTACACGCTGTCAACTCCCTGCGCTCGGCCGGAAATCCCGCGTGCCCGGCGCGAACCGCGCACGCATGCGCACGGTTGCCGTGCCACCGTGCACGCCGACAGGATATGGCACTGAGTGTCACTCGTAAAGGCACTCGGTACCCCAGATTCCCGCCGTCGACCACCCTCGCGGGTCAGCCGCGGTCGAGCGCCGTCTCCAGTTCCTGCACCATCCGCCACAGCGGGGTGTCCCGGCGGGACACCAGCACCACCACGTCCTCGGGAGACCTCACCTCGGCGTCGGCGTCGGCGCCGGCCGGGCCGGCCCAGACGGGCGCCGCCGGGGCGTCCGCCGGCCGGCCGAACGTCCGCTGCACGTATCCCAGCGCGTGGTCCACCGCCGTACCCGCGTCGCCCTCGCCCTCCGACCGCAGCCAGGACCGCAGGGCGTTGTTGTGCGCGGCGACGACCGCGGCCGCGATCACGTCGGCGCGCAGCGTCCCGTCGGGCCGCCCCGCGAACCGCGCGCGCAGGTACGCGGCGAGCGCGCGCTCGTAGCGCCACACCACCGACAGCTCGTAGGCCCGCAGGCCCGGTACCTGCCTGGTGAGGCGGTAACGCTGCACGGAAAAGGTCGGGTTCTCCGCGTACATCCGCAGCACCAGCCGCGCCGCGTCGCACACCCGCCGCACCGGCTCGTGCTCCGGGCCGCCCGCCGCCAGGAAGGCGGTCATGTCGGCCAGGCAGCGCTCGTGGTCCGGGAAGACCACGTCCTCCTTGGAGGGGAAGTACCGGAAGAACGAACGCCGGCCGACCCCGGCCAGGGCCACGATGTCGTCCACGGTGGTCTGCTCGTACCCGCGTTCCAGGAAGAGCCGGAAGGCCGCCGCCACCAGGGCGTCCCGGATCGGCGGCTTCTCGGTCGGCACCGCGCTGCTGGAGCTCATGGACGGGAACGTAGCACCCGGAAGGGACGAGTGACACTCAGTGCAGCCCGAGCCCCTTTTTGAGGGAACTGAGTGCTGTCGAGGTGGCCGTCCGAACACCGGAGCGATCGAATTGATTGGAATCGATCGATACGATGGTGCGCGTAGAGTAAGCGACTCCGGATCACCGTGCCCGGAACCACTGCGCCAGGGGGAGCCCCATGCGACTGCACGTCGACCAGCGCCACGAGCGGGTGCTCGAACTCGTCCGGGAGCGCGGCAGCCTCCGCGTGGCCGAACTGGCGGCCGAACTCGGTGTCTCCGCCGTCACCCTGCGCCGCGACGTGGAGACCCTCGCGGCCCAGGGCCGGGTCCAGCGGCTGCACGGAGCGGTGGTCTGGCCGGGCGACCGCACCCGGGCCACCGCCCCGGCCGGGGCCGGCGGCAGGCGCACCGAGACCGCCGAAGGTGCCGTGATCGGCATGATCGTGCCGAGCACGCTCTCCATCTTCGCGGACATCGTGCGCGGCGCCCGCGAGGCCGTCGGCACGCACGGCGGCCGCCTCGTCCTCGGCGTCTCCGTCGACACCGAGGACTCCGTACAGGCCGAACGCCTCGTCGCCGGTGGCGCGCAGGGCCTGCTGGCGGCGCCCAGCTGGTTCGGCGGCGTCCCCGAGGGCGGGCAGGAGAAGTGGCTCGTGGAGTGCGGGGTGCCCACCGTCCTCGTGGAGCGCTCCGCCCCGCCCGGCAACCCCGCCGCCGAGCTCGACCGGGTCCGCACCGACCGCGCCCACGGCGCCGCGGCCGCCGTCGGCCACTTCGCCGCCCTCGGCCACCGCCGCATCACCGCCGCGCTCCAGGAAGGCCCGCACGCCGCCCGGATCAGCGCCGGATTCGAGGCCGCCGTCCGCGCCCGCGGCATCGACGCCGACCGCGGCGCTCCCAGCGCGCGCGAGCACGGCGACTACGAGGCTTCCGTCGACTACCTGGTCGACGCGGTCCGCGAGCGCGGCGTGACGGCCGCCCTCGTGCACAGCGACGAGGACGCCATCGTGCTCGTGCCCCGGCTCCAGGCACGCGGCGTCCGCGTCCCCGACGACCTCGCCCTCATCGCCTACGACGACCAGGTCGCCGGGCTCGCCGACGTCCCCCTCACCGCCGTCGCCCCGCCGACGCACGCGGTGGGCGACCTCGCCGCCCGGCTCCTGCTGCGCCGCATCGCCGAACGGGCCGGCGACCGACCGGCCGGCCCCCGCCAACACCTGGACCTCCTTCCGGAGTTGAGGATCCGCAACTCCTGCGGCGGCCGACCGGCGGCCGGGGCCTCCTGACGCACCCCGCGCGAAGCGCTCACCGAATGAGCGCCGTCCGATCCCCCGCCCGCGCATCCTCTTCGCGATGGGCACCGACATCCACCGCACCCTGCTCGCCGACGGCCATCTCGACCGGCTCCGCACGATCGCCCGCGTCGACACGACCACGACGATCACCACGCTCACCGACACCGACCCGGCGCACACCGCCCGCCTCACCCACGCCGACGTGCTCTTCACCCACTGGGGCGCACCCCCGCTCACCGAGGACGCGCTCAACCGCATGCCCCGGCTGCGAGCCCGTCGTCCACACGGCCGGCTCCGTCAAGCACCACGCCACCGACGCCGTCTGGGGGTGGCCGAAGGTGCCCGTACCCTGCGACGTAACCTTTCTCCACCGTCGCCGGGCGCCGGCCCCGGCGACCAGCCCCGTACCGCCCCGAGGAGTCCCCATGTCCACCGCCCGCCCCCGCCTGCTCTACGTCACCGACCTGGCGTACCAGGCTCGCGGGCGCCGCTACTGCGACGAGGACATCCACCTCACCTCCCGACTGCGCGCCCATTTCGACCTGGCCCTGTGCCATCTGCTGGACGCGGCGGCCCTGATGGACGGCTTCGACGCCGTCGTCGTCCGCAACAGCGGTCCCGTCCTCGACCACCAGCACGCGTACGACTCCTTCCGCGCCCGGGCGCTCGCCGCCGGGACCCGGGTGTACAACCCGCTCACCGGGAAGGCGGACATGGTCGGCAAGCAGTACCTGGTCGACCTGACCGCCGCCGGTTTCCCCGTCATCCCGACCGTCGACCGCGTCGAGGACCTGGACCGGCTGCCGTCCGCCACGCGGTACGTCGTCAAGCCGAAGCTCGGCGCGGACTCCTTCGGCCTGCGCATCGTCCCCGAGAGCCGGCTCGCCGAGCACGCCGCCGGCGACGTTCTGATCCAGCCCCGCATCGACTTCCTCCACGAGGTGTCCTTCTACTTCATGGACGACGACTTCCAGTACGCCCTGTACGCCCCCGACCCGCAGCGCCGCTGGGAGCTCAAGCCCTACCCGGCCACCGCCGCCGACCTGGAGTTCGCCCGCCGGTTCATCGACTGGAACGACCTCGGGCACGGCATCCAGCGCGTCGACGCCTGCCGCGCCCTTGACGGCGGCCTGCTGCTTGTCGAACTGGAGGACCTCAACCCCTATCTGTCCCTGGACGCGCTGCCGGAGGAGGACAGGGACGCCTTCGTCGCCGCGTTCACGGCGTCTCTGAACCGGTTCGTGCAGGGGGCACTCAACCCAGCCTGACCGTGATCCGCTGCGTGGCCCCCGCCGTCCCGGTCAGATCGCCGAACGCCAGGCCCGGGTCGCCGGTCAGGCCGGTGCCCGGCTGCATTACGCCCGGTTTCTAGCCCGCACTTGCTCAAACGCTCAAAAATTCTCATCGAGTTGAGCGTTTCGATCGTTCGCGAGGGCGGTGCTGCCTTGAACGCGACGCCGACGGGCGCCGTATCTCCGCACGGGGCCGCGCCCCCCGGATCCCCGCGGGACACAAGGAGAGCAGGTGCCGACACCGCCCGACCCCGAACAGCCGCCGCCCGGACGCGACACGCGCCGCGCGCTGGAGTCCCGCACCGGCTTCGGCGACGATTCATGAGCGGCCCGCCGGGCACCCCGGGAACAGGCCGGACAAGCGAGACACCGGGTCGACCGGGCTCGGGGCGACGGCCGCACCCGCGCCTGCCACGGCCGGCGCGGGCCGGGACCGAGCGGCGGCGGACGGGAGCGGAACGGCATGACGGATGTGAGCGGCACGCAGGACGCGGGGGGCGCGGGCGGCACGGAGGCCGGCCCGGACGGCTTCTTCGACCGGCTGGACCCCGACATGTGCGTGGTCACCGCCGTGGCGGACGGCGAGCGCGCCGGCTGCCTGGTCGGCTTCGCCTCGCAGTGTTCCATCCGGCCGCCCCGGTTCGCCGTATGGCTGTCCAAGGTCAACCGCACCTACCGGGTCGCCCGGGCCGCGCAGTGCCTCGCCGTCCATCTGCTCACCCGCGACCAGCGGGACCTGGCGGAACACTTCGGCGGCGAGACGGGCGACGAGGTCGACAAGTTCGCCGGACTCGACTGGCGGGAAGGCCATGGCGGCGCCGCCGTCCTGGCGGACACGGCGGCCTGGTTCGTCGGCACCATCCTCCACCGCACCGACGGCGGCGACCACGTCGGCTTTGTGCTCGACCCGGTCCAGTGGGGCCCGGGGCGGGACGGACCGCTGCTACGGCTCTCCGACGCCGTCACCATCGACGCCGGCCACCCCGTCGACTGACCATGCACGCCACCCTGACGGCAGACCGCGAACCGGTCGTACCGCCCCGCCGACCGACCGCGAACGGGTCGTACCGCCCCGCCGACCGGCTGCGAACTGGCCGTACCGCCCCGCCGGCCGACCGCGAACGCGCCTTGCCGGCCCGTCGACCGCCCGCAGCCACGTCGCGCGCCCTAGGACTCCGCCTGGTCCGCAGCCCCCGTCGCGTCCTGCACATCCTCCAGTGGCATCCGGATGTCCAGCACGCACACGTCGTCCCGCCGCTCGTCCGGCAGCATCTCCGCGAGGAGCGCGTCCAGGGAGCCGGACTCGCCGCAGCCGTGGGTGCGTACCGCCTCGGCCAGCCGGGCGAAGCCCGCGTCGAGGCCCTCGCCGGGGCGTTCGACCAGGCCGTCGGTGTAGAGCAGCAGCCGGTCCCCGGGCTCCAGGCGGAGTTCCAGCGACTCGTACTCGGGGGCTGCCGTCGCGCCGAGCAGCATGCCGCCGGGCCGGTCCAGGTAGTGCACTTCGCCGCGGCGCACCAGCAGCGGCGGCGGGTGCCCGGCCTGCGTCCAGGCCAGGACCTGCCGGCCGGGGTCGTAGCGGGCCAGGACCATGGTGGCGGTGATCTGGCCGTCCCGGGAGTGCAGCAGCAGCTGGTTGAGCCGCGCCAGCGCCCCGGTGAGCGAGGAACCGGTGCTGACCATGCCCTTCGCGGTGAACCTGAGCTGGGCCATGGTGGCCACGGCGTCGATGCCGTGGCCGGCCACGTCGCCGACCACGAACAGGGCGTCGGAGCCGGGCAGTTCGATGGCGCTGAACCAGTCGCCGCCGACGTGGATGCCGGCCTGCGAGGGCAGGTAGGCGACCTCGATGCGCAGCCCGGCCAGCTGCACCGGCTTGCTGGGCAGTGGCAGCAGGGCGTGCTGAAGCCGGGCCGCCAGGGCCCGCTCGGCCTGGAGGATGCCGCGCTGGAGGAGCATCGCGCGTTCGCTCTCCACCAGCGCGAGTTCCGCGCTGCGCTGCGCGGTGACGTCCTGGACGAAGCCGTGCACCTCGACCGGGCTGCCGTCGGGCGCCATGACGGCCTCCGCGACCATCCGCAGGTGGCGCACCCCGGCGGGTGCCTCGATCCGGAACGGCACGTCGAACGGACGGCCCTCGGACATGAGCTCGGCGATCGCGTGGGCCAGCGGCCCCGAGTCCTCCGACAGGGCCAGATCCGGCAGCCGCTCCAGCCGCACCGGTCTCTGTCCGGGGTGCCGGCCGAGCACGGCGTACGTCTGCGCGGCCCAGGAGATCTCCTCGGTGATCAGGTTCCAGTTCGCCCAGCCGAGGTTGCCGAGCCGCTGCACGTCGGCCAGACGCTGCTCCTGGCGGTCCGTCGAGTCGTGCCGCAGCCAGGTGACCACCAGGCCCTCGCCCAGCGGGGCCGCGCGCACGGTGTAGGTGGCGGTCACGGGCACCTCGCCGACCACGTCCTGGTAGGCGAACGGCTCGCCCTCGAACGGCACCCCGGTCTCCAGCGCGTGCAGATAGCCGTGCCACAGCGGTTCGCCGGCGACCGACGGGTAGCTCTCCAGGATGTGCTTGCCGACCATGCCCCGTCCGGCCCGGCCGAACACGTCGACCGCTTCCGGGCTGGCCGCGTCGATACGGTAGTCCTCCACCTCGCCGGAGGCGGAGCGCAGCGGAGTCAGCAGGATCACCGCGCCCGGCAGCGCGTCGAACACGGCCTGCACGGTCTGGGAAACGGCCCCGGACGGGTCCTCCTGCGGGCTGTCGAAGGCCCGCAGCCGGCCCGCGCACAGCCGGGCCACGGCCCGCAGCAGCTCCCGCTCACCCGGCTCGAACGGCTCGCCCCGCCGGCGCAGCACCCCGAAGGCGACGCTCGCGGTCTCCCCGGCGGGCACGGGCAGCCAGGCCTGGGTGAGCCACCGCTCGGGAGGATCGCCGATGAGCAGGTACCGCGTGCGGTCCACGGCGATGTCCTCCAGCCAGCGCGGCTCCCCGGACTGGAGGGCGTCCAGTGCCGCCACTCCCGTCACCGGGGGTACCTGACGCCACTGGGCGGCGAGGGTGGGGTCGACTCCGGAGGAGCCGATCAGCAGGAGCCCGCCCTCGGGCAACCGCTCGTAGAGCATCACCGCGTCGGCGTCCACCTCGGGCCGCAGGTGCTCCAGCAGGCATCCGGCCAGTTCCTGCGGGGAGTCGACCCGGACCAGGTCCCGGCCGACGCGTCCCAGCGCCTCGGCCGGCTCCCGGGTGCCGGCGGGCGGGCTCTCCGGGCCCACGGCGGCAGGCGCCTGCACAAGCGGAGCCGCGGGCGCGGCGGCGGGGTGCCTTCCGGGCGGCAGGGCGCCCAGGGTGAGCCAGCACTGTTCGAGCAGAGTGCGGTTGCCGCTCCTGGCGCGCTCGAGGAGCTCCTCGTGGGCGGCGTCCGGGGCGCAGCCGGTGACGGCCATCAGCACGCCCTTGGCCCGCTCCACGACCGCCGAGGTCGCGGCCAGGTCCCGCAGGCGTTCCATCTCCGCGCGCTGGCGGGCCACGACCTTGGCCAGCGCCGCAAGATCGGCGCCGGTGTCGGGGTCCACCGGAGGCAGAGGCTCGCTCGTCACGCGACGAGCATTGCACACCTGACCCCGTTCGATCACTCGTCTGCCGGGTGAGGCTTCATACGACCTTCATACAAGATCCCCGGCTGTGAAGAACGGCTGGTGCCGAGAGAGGGGCGAACGGCGCGCCGGGGCGGGGGTGGAGGGGCCCACCGGGGCCGACCAGGCCCGGAACGGGGAAGAAGTGGGTACGGAAGCGTGAAACCGGCCCGACGCGATGACGGGCCCCGGGGGTGGGTCCCCGCAGGGTCAGCGGCCCGTGCCGCGGCCGGCCAGGGCCTCGCTGACCGCCCGGACGCTGCGTGCGATGTGCTGGAGCTGAAGGACCTCGGCCGCGTACATCTTGATCGTGTGCTCGATCACCGACTCGGGCAGTCCGAGCACCGGCAGTTCGGCCCGCGCGGTCTGGAGGGCGGTCCGCGCGACCCGGATCTCCTGCTGCACCTGGATCTGCGCGTGCCGGGCGAGCAGAACCGGGTGCCGGATGAGCGCCGGATAGCTGGCGTAGCGCGCGGGGATCAGTTCGCGCAGCCACTTGGCGGCCGAGCGCTCCCAGTCGTACGAGCCCGGCGTCTTGACCTGGCAGGGCCAGTCGGGGCTGATGCGCGTGCTGGTCAGGGTCATGATCATCGCTTCCGGTGTGCGGCGTCGTGAGGGTGTCGACGGATTCGGGGCGGCCCCGGCCTAGGGGATGGCCGGGACCGCCACAGGCGCGTCGCGCAGACGGCGCGCCCCGGTACACCCCCGGCGCCGACGTGGGTAGGGGACGGCGGCTGGGGATGTCCGTGCGGGAGCCCCTGGGGCCGGGAACCGGCGCTGCGTGCGGTGATGCGTGCGCATGGGCGGTCCGTCGGCTTTCTCGGGGCGGTGTTGCGAGCGGTGAGTCCGCCGAGCAGTATTTATATATGCCGACCGGTTTGCAAGACGTATGAAAACATTCATGCGCAGTATGGGGTGAATGATCCCCGTCCAGGCGGTTGGGGACCGCAAGATCTTCACGAATGCCCGAGGCGGGCGGAAGGATCGGCCGTTCAGTCCCGCAGGAAGAACTGGTGCTGTTCCGACAGCTGCTCGTACTTCTCGAGCCGGCCCTGGGTGCGCTCCGGATCGGCGTCCGTCATGGCCTGCAGCAGCGCCGCGGCCAGCACGCCGGGCGCGGCGTAGGAGTCGAACACCAGCCGCGAACCGGTACCGGTCGCGAAGACGATGTCGGCCTCGTCGGCCAGCGGCCCTAGCGCCAGGTCGGTCACGAGCGCGACCTTCAGACCGGCGCCGCGCGCCACCCGGACGGCGTTGAGCGTCTCCTGGGAGTGCCGGGGCATGGCGAAGGCCAGCACCCAACTGCCGCCGGCCTCGCGGGACTGGAGCAGCGCGTCGTAGGCCACGCTGCCGCCACGGGTCACCAGCCGCACGTCCGGGTGGATTCGGCGGGCCGCGTAGCCGAAGTACTCGGCGAGCGACACCGAGATGCGCAGGCCCAGCACGGTCAGCGGGGTGGAGCGGGACAGCTCGCGGCCGACGTGGATGACCCGGTCGGGGTCGGCGAAGTCGCGCCGCAGGTTCTCCAGGTTCTGGATCTCCCCGTCGACGGCCGCTTGAAGCTCGTTGGCCCGGTTCTCCTCGCCGGGGCCGCCGGCGAGGCTGCTCAGCGCGATCGACTGGAGCCTCTCGCGCAGCGCGGGATAGCCGCTGAAGCCGACGGCGGCGGCGAAGCGGGTGACGGAGGGCTGACTGACCCCGACCCGGTCGGCCAGCTCGGTGATCGACAGGAACGCGGCCTCGGTGATGTGCTCGATCAGGTACTGGGCGATGCGCCGCTGTCCCGGTGACAGACGGGGGCCGTCGAAGAGTTCCCGGAGCCGGGAGGTCGGGGCGGCCTCGGCCTCGGGCACCGCCTTGCCCGATGTGATCGCTGATGCCTGTGCGCGTGCCTGTTGCGGCGAGGACACGGGTCGGCCTCCTTCTTCTGCCCGAGCACTCAACATAGCTCACCGACCGCCGTGACCAGGGGGTTGAGGCGCCGGGCTCACCGCCGCCAGAGACCGATCGAATGGCCCACCTCACCGACGGGCCGGCTGCTCGCGATCAGCTCGGCGAGCCTCCCGCGCGCCTTGGCGGCGGCCGAGTCCGACACCACCAGCAGCCCGTGCACCCGGTCCGGCGGCACCGTCCGCGGATCGGCGGCGCGGATGCCGTAGGACGACGGCACTCCGCTGCCCTTGTACACCAGCCACACCCGCTCGCCCGGATACCGCTCCCTCAGCCGGTCGGCGAGCCGCCCCAGGTCCTGTCCCCAGTCCACGTTGGAGTCGTGCAGCAGCCGGTGGGTGTGCGCCGGCCCGCCGAACGCCTCGTTCGCGTACGGCAGGTAGTACGGGAACGTGCGCAGCGAGCTCACCGTCACCCACAGCACCAGCGCGCCGGTGAGGAGCCTGTTCCACCGCGGCCGCGGCGCGAGCGCGCAGGCCGCCGCCACCGCGAGGAACACCGGCACGAACAGCGCGTACCGGGTGCCGAAGTCCCGCGATCCCGTCATCGCCGCCGCCAGCAGCACCGCCGGCGGCAGCAGCAGATACGGCGCCGCGGGCCGGGTGCGCCGCCGCGCCACGACCGCCACGGCACCGGCCCCGCCCAGTGCCAGCAGCCCGAGCGGCGTCTTCACCAGCAGGGCGGCCGGCAGGTAGTACCAGAGCGAACCGGTGTACAGGTGCCCGAACAGATAGCCCTGCCAGGGGTGGTCCTCCAGCCCGAACTGCACCCGCATCCCGGCCCGGTACGCCGGCGGCAGCGGCAGCAGTTCCACCAGCCGCCCGCGCAGTCCGGCCACGTCCGGCACCGGCTCGGCGGGCACGAACCGCAGCCGGGGGTCGACGGCCGTGTACGCGGCCCATACGACGACGACCGCCACCAGCGCGACGACCACCGCGCCGGCGCCCGCCGCCAGCACGGTCCGCCGCCGGCCGGCGAGCTGCGGGAACGCCGGCCGGCCCGGCCGCGGGACCGCGCGCGATCCCCGGGCCCCCCGGAACCGGGCGATCGGGCCGGCCCGTCGCGAGCACCCGCCGGAGGACGGTGCGAACGGATCAGTTCGCCGCGACGCCGTGCCGGGGCGCACGGCGTGCACGGTCGACACCGCTGCCAGTGCCATCAGGACCGGCACCGCCGGCAGCGTGCTCATCTTGGTCGCCAGGGCCGCGCCCAGCGCCGCCCCCGCCAGTGGCAGGTACCGGGCGGGACGGCGCCGGGCCCGCCAGGCCAGCCAGGCCGAGGTCAGGACGAAGGCGGTCGCCGCCATGTCCAGCGTGGCCAGCGAGCCGTGTGCGACGACATCGGGCGAGAAGGCGTACAGGGCGAGCGCGAGCAGTCCGCCCGCCGTGCCCGTCAGGTCCCGGGCGAACGCGAACGCGACCAGCCCGCCCAGCAGCGTCAGCGTGATGACCGGCAGCCGCGCCCACAGCATCAGCCGCCAGGGGTCGTTGCCCGACTCGTACAGCAGATGCCGCCCCACGTCGCCCTGGGTGCCGGTGTACGACGGGTCGTAGTGCGGGTCCGCCACCGCCACCCCGGCGGCGATCAGCAGCTTCCCGAGCGGGGGATGCTCGGGGTTGTAGCGCAGCCGGTGTTCGTGCAGGTAGTCGGTGGCCGTCGCGACGTACACCGGCTCGTCGATGGTGGGGGTCTGCTGGACGGCCGTGGTGACCATGGCCGCGGCCAGCTGCGCCAGCAGCACGGCGACGAGGAGCGGCAGCAGCCACCGCCGGTGCCGGCGCAGCCCGGCGGCCAGGCCGGCGGGGAGCTGCCCCACCGGCCCCGCGGCGGGCGCCTCGGGTGTGAGGACCGGGTGCTGTTCGCGCGCCATCATCCGTCCCTCGGTGGCACCGGCCGCGCGGTGGCGGGAGGGCTCGGGGGCCGGATCACGGCCCTACTGTCGCACCGCTCCCGCCCCCGCGGGCGTCACCGCCGCACGAGTCGTACCGACAGACCTTCTGCCGTGTACACGGGTACGGACCGCAGCCCGCCGGGGTTCACCTCGAGCCGCTCGAACCGCCCGGCCGGCCGGGGCGCGGCCAGGACCGGCAGGGTGCTGCCCGCGGCCGGCGGCCGTTCGGTGTCCAGCCGCAGCGCCGGCACGGCCGCGTCGCCGAGCACGGCCCGGTGCCCGACCGCCAGCGGCGCCCTGCGGCCGGGCCGCAGGGTGACCTCCACCGTGCCCGCGTGCGGGGCGTACGCGCCGCGCACCCGCAGTCGCCCGGCGACGCGTGAGGTCGGCGAGGACGTCGGTCCGGTAGGTGTCCACGAACGCGGCCGGTGCGGCCGCGGCCTTCGCGTCGGCCGCCGGCAGCCAGGCGGCGACGGCCGGCACGGCGAGCACCCCCGCCGACGCGGTCAGCGACCTGGTGAGGAGCCCGCGCCGGTTCAGTACGGGGGAGCGGTGCCCGGCAGATGACGGCATGCCTGTGCCTCTCGGAAAGGGTTCTTCGGGAACGCCCCTGCCCCGGTGCGAAGTTGCGCGGTCCCGGGAGAGGCATGTGACGAGGAGGGGGGAACGGGTGCGTATCCAGGGCCGGTTCGTGTCCCGCCGGGGAGAATCCGGCGTCCGGCGCGTGTGCGACGGGTGAAGGGAACAGGCCGCCTCCGCCCTCGCCGCCGACCCGCGTGGCTACGGCGACCTGCGTGGCTACGGCGACCCGGACGAGGGCCGACGCCACCTGGTCGACCCGGTGGGCGGCGCGCACGGCGAACCCGCACGGACGCTGAGCGCCTGAGCGCCTGAGCGCCTGAGCGCCTGAGCGCCTGAGCGTCAGAGCTCCGGCACCGGCGGCGCGGGCAGCGCGGTGTCCTGCACCACGAGGTCCGCCCGCTTCCGCGTCGCCGCGACCAGGTCGGCGTTGCGCTGGTCCGTGCCCCGCACCCAGGCCACGGCCGCCGCGTGCTCCTTGCCGAACTCCTCGTGCCGGGCGACCAGCCGGCGGATCCGCTCCTCCTCGGCGGTCTCGCAGAACCACACCTCGTCCAGGTACGGCCGCACCCGTGCCCACGCGCCCCGCGTCAGCAGCAGGTAATTGCCTTCGGTCACCACCAGCCGCGCCTCGGGCGGCACCGGGATCGCGCCGGCCAGGGGCTGCTCCAGCACCCGCTCGAACCCCGGCGCGTACACCACCTCGTCGGTCTCCTCGCGCAGCCGCCGCAGCAGCGCCGCGTACCCGGCCGCGTCGAAGGTGTCCGGCGCGCCCTTGCGGTCCCGGCGGCCCAGCCGGTCCAGTTCGGCGTCGGCGAGATGGAAGCCGTCCATGGGCACGTGCGCGGCCCAGGCCGGGCCGTCGCCGTTCAGGGCGGACACCAGGCGCTCGGCCAGCGTGGTCTTGCCCGCGCCGGGCCCGCCCGCGATGCCGAGCAGGGCACGGCGGCCGTCGCGGGGCAGCGCGCGGGCGCGGGTGAGAAGGTCCTCGAAGGTCAGCGGCACACGAGAGAGTGTGGCACCGCCCGCGCGCCGCGTGTGTGGCGTGCGCCACCCACTGGAGTGCCGCCGACGGGGAACAGTCCTGGGTATGACTCAGCTCGGTCTGCCCGACACCATCCAGGCCTGTCTCTTCGACCTCGACGGGGTCGTCACCAAGACCGCCGTCGTGCACGCGGCGGCCTGGAAGGAGACGTTCGACGCGTTCCTGCGCGACTACGAGGGCGAGCAGGGACGGCCGTTCGACGCAGGCGCCGACTACGACGAGTACGTCGACGGCCGCCCCCGCGCCGACGGCGTCCGCGCCTTCCTCGCCTCGCGCGGCATCCACCTGCCCGAGGGCGGCCCCGGCGACCCGCCCGACGCCCGGACCGTGCACGGCCTCGGCAACCGCAAGAACGACCTGCTGCTCGCGAAGATCCGCACCGGCGGTGTGGAGGCGTACGAGGGCACGCTGCGCTATCTGGAGGCGGTCCGCGCCGCGGGGCTGCGCACCGCGATCGTCTCCTCCAGCGCCAACTGCCGGGACGTGCTGCGCTCCGTGGGCGCCGAGCACTTCTTCGACGTACGCATCGACGGTCTGGTCGCCGCCGAGCGCAAGCTGCCGGGCAAGCCGCACCCCGACACCTTCCTCGCCGCCGCCCGCGACCTGGGCGTCGACGCGGCCCGCGCGGCCGTCTTCGAGGACGCGCTGGCCGGCATGGACGCGGGCCGTGCGGGCCGCTTCGGATACGTCGTCGGGGTGGACCGGGTGGGCCAGCGTGACGCCCTGTACGCGCACGGCGCCGACATCGTCGTCCGGGATCTCGCCGAACTGGGAGGCAAGCAGTGATCACCGACCGCTCGTACGCCGTCGAACCGTGGACCGTCCGGGAGACCGCCCTCGATCTCGATGTCCTCGCCCAGAGCGAGTCGGTGTTCGCCCTGTCCAACGGGCACGTCGGCTGGCGCGGCAACCTGGACGAGGGTGAACCGCACGGGCTGCCCGGCAGCTACCTCAACGGCGTCCACGAGGTGCACCCGCTGCCGTACGCGGAGGCCGGCTACGGCTACCCGGAGTCCGGGCAGACGGTCATCAACGTCACCAACGGCAAGGTCATCCGGCTGCTGGTGGACGACGAGCCGTTCGATCTGCGCTACGGCCGGCTCGTCGCCCACGAACGCGTCCTGGACCTGCGCCGCGGGGTGCTGGAGCGGACCTGCGAGTGGACCTCCCCGGCCGGCTCCACGGTCCGGGTCCGCTCCACCCGGCTGGTGTCGCTGACCCAGCGCGCGGTGGCCGCGGTGGCGTACGAGGTGGAGGCCGTCGGCAGCCGCAGCCGGGTGGTGATCCAGTCCGAGCTGGTCGCCAACGAGAGCCTGCCGGAGCCGGACGGCGACCCGCGCGCGGCGAAGGCGCTGAAGTCGCCGCTGGAACAGGAGGACGGCTTCGCCTCCGGCGACCGGTTGCGGCTGGTGCACCGCACCCGGCGCAGCGGCCTGAGGGTCGCCGTGGCCGCCGACCACGTGGTCACCGGCCCCGAGCGCACCACCCGCCGCAGCGAGAGCGGCATCGACGTGGCCCGGCTGACCGTCACCTCGGTGCTGGAGCCCGGCCAGACCCTGCGGGTGGAGAAGCTGGTCGCCCACGGCTGGTCCGGCGCCCGGTCGCTGCCCGCGATGGCCGACCAGGTCGACGCCGCGCTCGCCGCCGCCGCGCACGACGGCTGGCAGGGCCTGCTCGCCGACCAGCGGGCGTGCCTGGACGACTTCTGGGCCCGCGCCGACGTCGAGGTGGAGGGCGACGAGGAGATCCAGCAGGCCGTCCGGTTCGCGCTGTTCCACGTCCTTCAAGCCGGGGCCCGCGCCGAGCAACGCGCGATCCCGGCGAAGGGACTGACCGGCTCCGGCTATGACGGGCACGCCTTCTGGGACACCGAGATGTTCGTGCTGCCCGTGCTCGCCCACACCGCGCCCCAGGCCGTCGCCGAGGCGCTGCGCTGGCGGTACAACACCCTGGACGAGGCCCGGGAACGCGCGGCTCAACTGGGGCTCGCCGGAGCCGCGTTCCCCTGGCGGACCATCGCCGGCCCGGAGGGCTCGGCCTACTGGCCGGCCGGCACCGCCGCCTTCCATGTGAACGCCGGCATAGCCGACGCCGTCCTCCGGTACGTCGAGGCCACCGGCGACACCGACTTCGAGCGGGAGACCGGTGTGGAGCTGCTGGTGGAGACGGCCCGGCTGTGGCGCTCGCTGGGCCACCACGACCGGCACGGCGTCTTCCACCTGGACGGCGTCACCGGTCCCGACGAGTACAGCGCGGTCGCCGACGACAACACCTACACCAACCTGATGGCCCGCCAGAACCTGCGGGCCGCGGCCGACGCGGCCGAACGCCACCCGCGCGAGGCGCGGCGGCTCGGTGTGGACGAGGAGGAGAGCGCGGCCTGGCGGGACGCCGCCGACGCCATGCACCTGCCCTACAACGACGAACTCGGCGTCCACGAACAGCATGCCGGGTTCACCCGTTACCAGCGCTGGGACTTCGCCGGCACCCGCCCCGACCAGTACCCGCTGCTGCTTCACTTCCCCTACTTCGACCTCTACCGCAAACAGGTCGTCAAGCAGGCCGACCTGGTCCTGGCGATGTACACGTGCGGCGACTACTTCGAGCAGGAGTACGACGAGGAGCAGATCGCCCGGAACTTCGCCTACTACGAGCCGCTGACCGTGCGCGACTCCTCCCTGTCCGCCTGCTGCCAGGCCGTCATAGCCGCGCGGACCGGCCATCTGGACCTCGCCTACGCCTACACGGCCGAGGCCGCGCTGATGGATCTCCAGGACCTGGAGCACAACACCCGGGACGGGCTGCACATCGCCTCGCTGGCCGGCACCTGGATGGCGCTGGTCGCCGGCTACGGCGGCATGCGGCGCGACGGCGAGCGGCTGCGGTTCGCGCCCCGGCTGCCCGAGCGGCTGCGCCGCCTCGCCTTCCACCTCCAGTTCCGCGGACGCCGGCTGCGCGTGGACATCGGTGCGGACAAGGCGACCTACCAGCTGCTGGACGGCCCGCCGCTGACGCTCCGCCACCATGGCGAGCCGCTGACGATCAGCACCGACGAGCCGGCCGTGCGGGCCGTACCGCCCCTGGCCCACAGCCCCGCCCCGGAACAGCCGCTCCACCGCGCGCCGAACGCGGGCCCGGCGCCGCAGGGCGGGTGAGCGACGCCCGGGCACCGGGCCGGTGAACACACGCCCGTCGGCACCGGGCCTCGTTCGACGGGCGGCCGGGCCGCCGCGGGCAGACCGGGCCGCATCCGCGGGCAGGCCCGGGCGGGGCGCGGCGGCCCCCGGCGCCTTCACGGGCCGCCACCGGCCAGCAGCTCGCGCAGCGCCCGCTCCTTCACGCGCCGCCACCGGCCAGCAGCTCGCGCAGCGCCCGCTCCTCCTCGGCGCTCAGCCCGGTGACGAACTGCTGGAGCGCGGCGATCGGGTCCGGCCCCCGGTCCAGGGCCTCGTGCATCGCCTCGGCGGTCAGCTCGGCCGCGTTCTTGGCCGGCCGGTAGGCGCCGCGCCGCCCGTCGGCGTCCCGCAGCACCAGCCCTTTGTCGTACAGGCGTTTGAGGATCGTGTGGACCGTGTTGTAGGCGAGACCGCCGCCGATCTCGTGCTGGATCTCCGCCGGGGTCAGCGGCCGCTCGGTGGCCCAGAGTGCGGCCAGCACCTCGCTCTCCAGCTCCCCGGCACTGCGCCGCTCTGCCCTGCCGCGGGCCCCTGTGCCAGCCATGGCTCAACCTTACAGCGCGTAGGGCCGTCGGCCGGATGGCCCTACCGGCCGGGCCCGGGTGGGGGATTCGCGTTAGTTTGGCCGTGTTCTCCGCTGCTCCCGTCCTCAGCCCTGGAGGCTCAGTGTGGACAGCGGGCCCTACGGGTCGTAGGGACGGAGGGGCGGACATGGCCGGCAGTGCCCACGCGACACTCGGTGCGGCGAGCCGTGAGCGCTCGCGCCACACGTCCGCCGGTACCGCGCGCGCCACTTGGCCGCTCGCGGCCGTCGCCGGGATCTTCACCCTCGCCCAACTCCTCCTCGTACCGCCCGGCCTGGGCCTCGGCTGGGACGAGACCGTGTACGTCAGCCAGGTCAGCGGACACGCTCCCGCGGCCTTCTTCAGCGCGCCCCGCGCACGGGGCATCACGCTGCTCGTCGCACCCGTCGCGTCCTGGTCGTCGTCCACGGCGCTGCTGCGGATCTACCTCGCCCTCCTGTCCGGCCTCGCCCTCTTCCTGGCGCTGCGTGCCTGGCGCGGTCTGTTCCCCGTCCGCGTCCTCGCCCTTGCCGGTGCCCTGTTCGCCTCGCTGTGGGTGACCCTGTTCTACGGCCCCCAGGCCATGCCCAACTACTGGGTCGCCGTCGGCGCCCTGGCCGCCGTCGCCTGCTTCCTGCGCGCTCGTACCGACCGCGCCGCGCTGTGGGGCCTGGCGGCGAGCGCGGCCCTGATGGCGTGGATGCGGCCGGTGGACGCGGTCTGGGCGGCCCTGCCCCTGCTCGCCCTCGGTCTGGCGCGCCGCCACCGGCCCGCAACTCCCGTCCTGCTCGCCGGGCTCGCCGGCGGTGTCGCCGAGTGGGTCGTCGAGGCGTTCGCGCGCTACGGCGGCCTGGCGCGCCGGCTGTCCGACGGCTCCGCGATCCAGGGCGGCCTCGGCTGGCACCTCGCCGTCGTGGACCAGCTGCGCAGCCTGGGCGGGCGGACCCTGTGCCGACCCTGCACCGGCGCCCTGCCGCACCCGGTGCTCAGCGTCTGGTGGTTCGCGCTGCCGCTGCTCGCCGGCCTCGCGCTGGCCGTCGCCGTCCGCGCCCGGCGTACGGCGGCCACGGCGACGGCGCTCGCCTGCGCGGCGACCGCCGCCTTCCCCTACCTGTTCCTGATCGGCTACGCGGCCCCCCGCTTCCTGCTCCCCGCCTACGCCCTCCTCGCCATCCCGGCCGCCGACGCGCTGCTCCACCTGCTGACGGCCCGGCGTCCGGCCGGGAGTCCGGGACAGCCTTCGGCCGGTCGTCCGGCCCGGCACCGTATTCGGCACCCGGTCGCGCACCAGGGCCGGCGCACGCTTCCCCGCCCGGCCCGGCGTGCCGTCCCCCGCCCGATCGTCGTCGCGCTGGTCTGCGCCGGGCTCGTCGCCCACCTCGCCGTGCAGCTCGCCGTCGTCCTGCGGACTGTCCGCAACGCCGACATCGCCCACCGGTCCTGGTCCCGTACCGTGGCCGAGCTGCACCGCCACGGCGTCCGGCCGCCCTGCCTGCTCACCGGTCACGAGGCCATCCCGGTCGCCTTCGCCGCCGGCTGCTCCTCGGCCGCGACGGCCGGGCCCAACGCCAACACCACCGACGAGGGCATCACCCGGGCCGCCCGGCGGATGCCGGTCGCCACGCT
Source organism: Streptomyces sp. NPDC036984 (assembly GCF_055607665.1). Classification (NCBI taxonomy): domain Bacteria; kingdom Bacillati; phylum Actinomycetota; class Actinomycetes; order Kitasatosporales; family Streptomycetaceae; genus Streptomyces; species Streptomyces sp. NPDC036984. The sequence continues at coordinate 186,693 of NZ_JBVJRL010000015.1, read as the reverse complement.
GGTGCCGACGGGCGCCGGGCCACCCGGATACGCCCGCGACTGGGCCTCCGTACCCGTCGGCCGGGTGCGGCTCTACTACGTCGTACCGGACACCGGCTCATGACCTCCCCGGCGGAACTCACCGCGGCCCTCGGCCGGCGGCGCGCCTACTGGCACGCCGGTGTCTGCCTCGCCGTGCTGCTCGGCGTGCTGTACCTGGCCCGCCGGCACTGGCCCGCCGTGGAGAGCGGGGCCGGGCGGCTGGCGGTCGCCGACCACGGCTGGCTGCTGGTCGGCGCGACGGCGGCCGTCGGCACCTGGGCGGCCTCCGCGCTCGCCCAGCAGGGCGCCGTCGTGGCGAGACTGCCCGGCCCCCGGCTGGCGGCCGCCCAGTTCGCCGCCTCCGCCGCCAACCACCTGCTGCCCGCGGGAATCGGCGCGGGCGCGGTGAACCTGCGGTTCCTGATGCGCTGCGGGCTGTCGGCCGGGCGCGCGGCCACAGCCCTCGCCGTCAAGGCGACCGCGGGCGCCGCCGTCCGGCTGACGCTGATCGCGCTGCTCGCCCCGGTCTGCCCGGGACTGCTCCGCGTCCCGCACGTCCCGCCGACGGCACTCGCCGCGGCCCTGGGCGCCACCGCACTCGTGGCGGTCCTGCTCGTCACGCCCTGGTGGCCGCGCTGCCGGCGCGGGCTGGGTGCCGTACTGGCCGACATCCGCGCGCTGCACGCCTGTCCGGCCCGCGCGGCGGCCCTGTGGGGCGGTTCGCTGGCCTTCGCCGCGCTGCACGCGCTGGTCCTCATCGCCGTCACCCGGGCCGTCGGGCTGCCGCTCGCCCCGCTCCAGGTGGCCCTGCTGTACCTCGCCGCCAGCAGCGCCGCCGCCCTGCTGCCCACCCCGGGCGGCCTCGGCTCCCTGGACGCCGCGCTCGCCCTCGCCCTCACCGCCGCCGGCACCTCCGGCGCCGCTGCCGCCTCAGCGGTGCTCGGCTATCGGCTGCTGACCGTGTGGCTGCCGCTGCTTCCCGGTCTGCTGGTGCTCTGGGTGCTGGTGCGGCGCAAGGCCCTGTGAGGGCCGGAGAACTTCCCGGCCGCCCGGTTCAGGTAGGAGTCGGATACGGACAGGGGAGACAGGAGGGGGAGCCATTTCGGGACACGACAGCGCCGGCCTGCCGAGCCGGGCCACGAGGGGCAATTTGATCGCCCAGCGCGATCTGGAGAAGGTGCACCCCGCCGACGAGCACACCGGTCGCCTTCGCCGGCACCGTCGGGCTCGCCCTCGACATGGTGCGGCTCTACAACTCAGCCGCGAGACGGTCCGCCGGCGCGCCGACCGCCCGGACGGACCGCACGCCACCGTCTGACCCGGACCGGGCCGGGCTTTCCCGGTCCGCGGCCGTCGCCCTGCCGGTGCGCAAGACGGGCCGTGCCGAGGAGAAGTGGACGGCGTACCTGGCCGAGCAGTCCGCCGACTGATCCGTTCGCGGCTGGGCGGGGTTAACGATCCGGCCACGGGAAACGCGGATCGGGACCGCCCGCGAGCCGAGAAGGAGGCGACGATGAGCGACCAGCAGCCGGAGCAGACGCCGATGGCGGACGACGCCTACCAGCCCACCGGAACCAACGAGGAGCAGGAGGACGCCGGCCCCCTGGATCTCCAGGACGCGCTCGACGAACGCACCTACGACGACATGCTGGACGAGGGCTACTCCCCGCCCGAACGCCCCCTGGGCGTCACCAAGTACGGCACCACCGCAGCCGAGCAGCACGCGGGGGAGACCCTGGACGAACGGCTCGGCCAGGAGATCCCGGACGTGACCCCACCGGCCGGCGACGAGGTCGGTGACCTGCCCGGCGGCGAGGGCGAACCGGTCGACCCCGAGGCGGGCGAGTCCCGCGCCGGCCGCCTGGTCGCCCCGGACGAGGGCGCCCACACGGACACCGTCAAGGAAGAGATCGCCCAGGACGTGGGCATCGACGGGGGAGCGGCCGGGGCGGAGGAAGCGGCGGTCCATGTCGTACCGGACGAGACGGCCCTGCCCGAGTAGACCGAGCCCGCAGGGCCGGGCCCGCGGACGAAGCGACGGCGAGCGGGTACGACACCGGCCGGGCACGCTCGTGCCCGGCCGGTCTCCCCGTTCGCTTACGTCTGTCGTTCCCCGGATCGCCCTAGGGCAGCAGCTTCTCGATGGCCGCCGGGCCCTCCGACTCCAGCTTGCGCCGCGCCCAGTCGAGGGTCTTCGGTGTGACGTCCCTGCCCGCCGCCATCACCAGGTCCTCGGGGGTGACATCCCTCGAGGGTGCGGAGTGGAGCAGGGCGTCCGGGGTGCAGACGTCGTCCGCCATACGGGACTCTCCAGGTGTGGATGTCGACATGATGCCTCCTCCTCGGTCCGGATGACCGCATCCGTGCCGGTGCCGCCGAACGGGGCACACTCTCACCATTGCCCCCCGCGGCGCACCCTGCATCCGGAAGCGCCTCGGGGGCGGGTGACGAGCGCCTTCCCACGCCACAGGAAACCACTCGCTTCTAAGCTGGAAAACACCCCGCACACTGGAAAACGCCTCGCAAGCGGATAAACCCGCCGCAAGCAGGGAAAACCACCGGGAGGTCGCCGATGGCTGCGACGCCGTTCGCCCAGGACGCCCCCAGCGCCCGCTACCTGCCCATCGCCGAGCACGGACTCATCGGCGACCTGCGCAGTGTCGCCCTCGTCGGGACCAACGGCACGATCGACTGGTACTGCTGCCCCTCCTTCGACTCCCCCAGCGTCTTCGCGGCGATCCTCGACGCCGAGCGCGGCGGCCGCTTCGAGCTGGCCGCCTCCGTACCGGCGCGCACCAAGCAGTTCTACTTCCCCGACACGAACGTGCTGATCACCCGCTTCTTCACGGAGGACGGCGTCGGCGAGGTGCAGGACTTCATGCCCGTCTGCTGCGAAAGCCCGGGCGAGGTGCGCCGCCACCGGCTGATCCGGCGTGTGGTGTGCGTCCGCGGAACCGTGCCGTTCCGGGCCCTGATCGCCCCGCGCTTCAACTACGGCGCCGACCCGCACACCCTGCGCTCCCTGGACGGCGTGATCCTGTTCGAGTCCCCGGAGCGGTCCCTCGCGCTCACCTCCACCATCGCGATGGAGAATGACGACCGCGACGCGCGGGCCGACTTCAAGCTGAGCGAGGGCGAGACGGCCGTCTTCGCCGTCGACCAGCTCGACGACGAGGTGAGGCCCCGCGGCTGCGCCCACACCGAGGCGGAGCAGGAGTTCAACGCCACCGTCGTCTACTGGCGCAGATGGCTGCACCAGTCCCGCTACCGGGGCCGCTGGCGCGAGATGGTGCACCGCTCCGCCCTCACCCTGAAGCTCCTCACCTACGCCCCCACCGGCGCCATCGTCGCCGCGCCCACCACCAGCCTGCCCGAGCAGCTCGGCGGTGAGCGGAACTGGGACTACCGCTATGTGTGGGTGCGCGACGCCGCCTTCGCCGTCTACGCACTGCTCAGGCTCGGCTTCAGCGGCGAGGCCGAGGGGTTCATGAGGTTCGTGACCACGCACATCACCCCCTGCGACGGCTCCGCCCCCGCCCCGCTTCAGATCATGTACGGCATCGACGGCCGCACCGACCTGCCGGAACGCGATCTGCCGCATCTGGAAGGGCACCAGGGCTCCGCACCCGTCCGGGTCGGCAACGCCGCCGTGGACCAGCTCCAACTCGACATCTACGGCGCCCTGATCGACTCCATCTACCTCTACGACAAGTGGGCGCAGCCCATCTCCAGCGGACAGTGGGACGACGTGTGCCGCCTGGTCGAGTGGGTCTGCGACCACTGGGACCAGCCCGACGAGGGCGTGTGGGAGACCCGCGGCGGCCGCAAGAACTTCCTGTACTCGCGCCTGATGTGCTGGGTCGCGATCGAGCGCGCCATCCGCCTCGCCAACCACCGCGGGCTGCCCGCCGATCACCGGCGCTGGCGCCAGGCCCGGGACGCGATCTACCGGCGGATCATGGACCGCGGCTGGTCCGAGCGCCGGGGCGCCTTCGTTCAGTACGAGGACAGCGACGTCCTCGACGCCTCCGTGCTGATGATGCCGCTCGCCAAGTTCATCGCCCCCACCGACCCCAAGTGGCTGTCCACCCTGGACGCCCTCACCGAGGACCTCGTCTCCGACTCCCTCGTCTACCGCTACGACCCGCAGGCCAGCCCCGACGGACTCCGCGGCGACGAAGGCACCTTCTCCATCTGTTCCTTCTGGTACGTCGAGGCACTCGTCCGCGCCGGCCGGCTCGACGAAGCCCGGCTCGCCTTCGAGAAGATGCTCACCTACGCCAACCATCTCGGCCTGTACGCCGAGGAGATCGGCCGCACCGGCGAACAACAGGGCAACTTCCCGCAGGCGTTCACCCACCTGTCCCTCATCAGCGCCGCGTTCAACCTCGACCGCGCCCTCGGCTGAATCCTCCCACCCGTCCCGCCCCGCCCCCGGCGCCCGCTTCGGCGCGGTGCCCGACGAGTGGCCGACTGTCCCCCGATCGGTCGGTGTGTCCGCAGGTCGCACGGGTACCCGGGGGGCCCAAGCGAATCGGCACAGGGTCGACAGAAGGAGGAGACCCCGGATGACCAGCACCAGCGAGACCGGCGACGTCACCGGCACCCGCGACAAGGACTACAACCTCATCTGGTACGTCGAGGCGTGCCTGAGCAACGCCCTGCGACTGGAGCAGTACATCCAGGACGCCGAGCGAGACAAGGACAGCGAAGTCGCGGACCTGTTCCGCAAGGCCCAGGCCGACAGCCGCAAGGGCGCCGAACTGGGCAAGCAGCTGCTGCGCTCGCGGCTGAACGGCGGCTGATTCCGCCTCGCTCAGGCGAACCGGGAACTCCGGGAAGGGCCCGGCGGACCGGGCGTGTCCGGCCGCCGTCCGACCACGCACCCTGAGGGGCAGCGGGCCGGCACGGCGGACCGCGCGTCCGCGCCCGCCGGGCCCCGCGTCATGCCCTGAGCCTCCCGGCGCCGGCCGGTCCCGCACCGCTCAGGGCAGCGACTGCTCCGCCCAGATCACCTTGCCGTGCGGGGTGTACCGGGTGCCCCAGCGCCCGGCGAGCTGGGCCACCAGGAACAGTCCCCGGCCGCCCTCGTCGGTGCCGGCCGCGTACCGCAGATGCGGCGAGGTCGTGCTGCGGTCGGAGACCTCGCAGATCAGGGTGCGGTCGCGCAGCAGCCGTACCCCGATCGGGCCGCGCCCGTACCGGATGGCGTTGGTGACCAACTCGCTCAGGATCAGCTCCGTCGTGAACGCCAGCTCGTCCAGATCCCAGTCGGCCAGCCGCCGGGTCACCGAGGCCCGCACCTCCGACACGGCCGCCGGATCGGACGGCACCTGCCACTGCGCGACCCGGTCGTCGCCCAGCACCCGGGTACGGGCGACGATCAGCGCCACGTCGTCGCTCGGCCGTGCCGGAAGCCGGTCCAGCACGGTACGGCAGGTGTCCTCCGGGGAGGCGCCCGGCGTCCGGCGCAGGGCGTCGCACAGCAGGCCGAGCCCCTCGTCGATGTCCCGCTCCCGGTCCTCCACCAGCCCGTCGGTGTACAGCACCAGCCGGCTGCCCTCCGCCAGCTCCAGCTCCGCCGTCTCGAACGGCAGCCCGCCCAGGCCCAGCGGCGGACCCGCGGGCACGTCCGGGAAGTCCACACCGCCGTCCGGACCCACCAGCGCGGGCGGCGGATGCCCGGCCCGGGCCATGGTGCACAGCCGGGACACCGGGTCGTAGATCGCGTACAGGCAGGTCGCGCCCGTCACCACCGCCGCCTCCTCGGCCGGGGTGTCGTCCTGGTCGATCCGGCCGACCAGCTCGTCCAGCAGGCCGAGCAGTTCGTCCGGCGGCAGGTCCAGCGACGAGAAGTTGTGCACGGCCGTGCGCAGCCGGCCCATCGTCGCCGCCGCGTGCAGCCCGTGGCCCACCACATCGCCGACGACGAGGGCCACCCGGGCACCGGACAGCGGCAGCACGTCGAACCAGTCGCCGCCCACCCCGGCCTGGGCCGGCAGATAGCGGTAGGCGATCTCCAGGGCGCCCTGCTCGGGCAGGGAACGCGGCAGCAGACTGCGCTGGAGGGTGACCGCCATGCTGTGCTCGCGGGTGTACCGGCGGGCGTTGTCGATGGACACCGCCGCCCGCGCCACCAGCTCCTCCGCGAGGGCCAGCTCCTCGGCGTCGAACGGCTGCGGCTTCTCCCCCCGCCAGAAGTTCGCCACGCCCAGCACCAGACTGCCCGCCCGCAGCGGCACGGTGACCAGCGAGTGGATGCCGTACGCCAGCACCTGGTCGGTCCGCTCCAGATCCTGCGCCCGCCAGCCGGGCTCCTCCCGCAGCCGCGGCACCACGACCGACTGCCCGGTCGTCAGCGCCCTGGCCTGCGGCGAGGTGGCCACGAACCGGATCCGCTCGCCGACCGGGTACAGCGGGGCGTCCTTGCGGACGCCCACACAGGCCGAGCGGCGCAGCGCCGTCCCCGGCCGCGGCTCCTCACCGCTCAGCACCGCGTCGAACAGGTCCACGGTCGCGAAGTCCGCGAACCGGGGCACCGCCACCCGTGCCAGCTCCTCCGCGGTACGGGTCACGTCCAGGCTGGTGCCGATGCCCACCCCGGCGTCGTACAGCATGTTCAATCGCTCCCGGGCCACCTCCGCGCGGCCGGACAGGGCGCGCAGCTCCGTGGAGTCGCGCAGCGTGGTGACGCTGCCGGGCGGGCCGCCGCGCAGGTCCGTGGGCCGCTGGTTGATCGCCAGCAGGCGGTCCTTGACCAGGTGCACCTCGTCCGTGGCGACCCGCCCCGAGGCAAGCAGCCCCGCCGTCTCGTCGTCCAGACCCAGCTCCAGCACGTTGCGCCGCTCGGCGTCCGCGGGCAGGTCCAGCAGCCGGTGCGCCTCGTCGTTGGCCAGCAGCAGCCGGCCGTCACCGCCGACGATCAGCACACCCTCCCGGACCGCGTGCAGCACCGCGTCGTGGTGCTCGTACATCCGGGTCATCTCGTACGGCCCGAGCCCGCGCGTCTGGCGCAGCAGCCGTCTGCTGACCAGGGCCGTGCCCGCGGTGGCCAGGGCGAGCGCGGCGGCCGCCGCGGCGAGGAGCAGCGGCAGCTGCTGGTCGGCGGCGCCGCCCACGTGGGCGGTGGTGATCCCGGCCGAGACCAGGCCCACCACCTTGCCGGCCGCGTCCTTCACCGGCACCACGACCTGCACCAGCGGGCCGATCGTGCCGGTGATGTGCTCGGTGACCGTGCCGCCGGCCAGGGCCGGGGCGATGGTGCCGACGAACTTCTTGCCGATGCGGTCGGTCTTGGGGTGCGTGTAGCGGATGCCGTCGGTGTTCATCACGACGATGAAGTCCACGCCGGTCGCCTTGCGGGCGGCCTCCGCCTTCGGCTGGAGCAGGGCCGTCGGATGCGCGGAGCGCAGCGCCGCGACCGTGCCGGGCGCGTTGGCGAACGTCTCGGCCACGGCGAGGGAGCGGTTGGTGGCCTCGACATCGCTGTCGTGCCGCACCTGGAGCACCTGGGCCACCGCGGCCGACACGACCAGCAGCAGCACGATGACCACCTGGAGCAGGAACACCTGCCCGGCCACGCTGCGCCCGGTCACCGCCGACCGCAGCACCCCCGGCCGGCTGGCGCCCGGACCGCGTTCCAGCCGCGGTGGGACGTGCGGTGCGCGCGGGTGCCCGAGGGAACGGAGCGGCCTAGTCGCGGGCCGGCCGGGCAGTCGCACCATGAGCCCATGTCTACACTGCCCGGCTCCATCCGGCGAGACCGTCGCCCGAGGCGGGCGACGGCCGATCGGACGGCAGGGGGCCGGCCGCGCCGCTGCGGCGGCCTGCCCCCTGCCGTCCGCCGCTGCGGGGCGGCCGGGCACGGCCGGGTGCGGTCAGGCGCGGTCACCGGCTGTCACGCGGGTGCCGTGCGGCGGGCGGCGAGGAGGAGGGCCACGTCGTCGGGGCGGTCGGCGGCCTGCCGGGCGGTCGCCGTGAGCCGGTCGGCGACGTCGGCCAGGGACCGTCCGCCGGGCCGGCCGGCGGCGGCACCGGCCCCGGACAGCGCCAGCCGCAGCGCCGTGATGCCCTCGTCGATGTCCGCGCCGGGCCGTTCCACCAGGCCGTCGGTGTAGAGGGCGAGGATCGCGTCCGGCTCCAGCAGCAGCTCGGTCACCGGGTACCGGGCCTGCGGGTCCACGCCGAGGACGACACCGCCCGGGATGTCCAGCAGCCGGGTCCGGCCGTCGGGGCAGCGCAGCACCGGCGGCGGATGACCCGCCCGGGCGATCCGCGCCAGGCCGGTCGCGGGGTCCAGGCGCAGATAGCAGCAGCTGGCGAACTGGCCGGGGTCGAGGTCGATGAGCAGCAGGTTCGTGCCGCTCAGCACCTCGTCCGGCGGCCGGTCGCCCAGCGCGAACGCCCGGACGGCGCTGCGCAGCTGGCCCATGGTGGCCGCCGCCTGCACCCCGTGCCCCTGCACATCACCGATGACCAGCGCGAGCCCGTCCCCGGCCCCGACCACGTCGTACCAGTCGCCGCCCACGTCCATGCCCTGGGTGCCCGGCAGATACCGGCCCGCGGTCTCCACCCCCGGGTGCGTCGACAGCCGGCGCGGCAGCAGAGCCTGCTGGAGCCCCCGAGCCAGGGCCGCCTCGCTGTCGTAGCGGCGCGCCCGCTCCATCGCGTGCGCGATCAGCCCGGCGAGCGCGGTGAGGACCGTACGCTCCTCCGTGCTGAAGCTGCGCGGGCGGTCGAAGCCGAGGATGCAGGAGCCCACCGGCCGGCCCGAGGCGATCAGCGGCAGGAAGGCACGGGCCCCCTCGTGGGCGTCGAGCGCGAGGCCCGGATAGGACGCCGCGATCTGCTGCATGGACTCGAAGAACAGCGGCCGGCCGGTGGTCAGGGTCTCCACGCCCGGGATGCGCGCGTCCAGGCCGACGCCGTCGAACGGCGCGAGGAAGCCCTGCGGGAACCCGGTCTCCCAGGCCAGGTACAGATGCCGGTCCTGGAGCAGGTAGATGGCCAGCCGCCGGCCCCCGAACGCGGGCAGCAGCTCCTGCATGACCACCGCCGACACCTGCCGGGCGGTCACCGCGTCCGTCAGCGCGATGGCCAGCGCGATCGGCCGGTACAGCGGCGCGATCGCACGGCCGCCCTCCTCCGGGACGTGCGCGTCGGTGACCGGCTGCGCCGTGGGATCCATGCGGGTGGCCGGGACGAGTGTGCAGGTCAGCAGGTCCGTGCCGGGATGCACCGACACGGCCAGCCAGTCGCCCTCACCGGGTGCGTCCCGGCCTTCGGCCGGCCGTTGTGCGTGGAAGTGCACCGCCTCGGGCGAGAGCAGGGCGCCGCGCAGGTGATCGTCGTACGGCGGCCCGGTCAGCCAGGGCATCGCCTCCCACAGCGGGCGTCCGAGCAGCCACTCCCGCTCCCGGCCCGCGAGCCGGGCCGCGGCCGGGTTGACGTACACGATCAGCCCCATCCGGTCCAGGCAGAACACGCCCTGGGGCAGCAGGTCGGCCGCACCGTCCGCGGAGACGGCCGGACCGGGGTCGAACACCACCCCGCCCACCGCCGGACCGACGGCGTCGGCACCGGCCGGCCACAGGTCCAGCAGCCGCGGGGTGCCGTCCTGGGCCCGCAGGCTCAGCGGCGCGCCGGGCGGCACCCCGGCGGCCGCGTCGCGCAGCGCGGCCAGGACGCGGTGCGCGTCGTCCGGGGCCACGGCGTCCGCGAGCGCCCGAGCCGTCCCCGCGAACTCGCCCGGGCGCAGACCGAGGAGTGCGTGCAGCCGGTCGTCGGCGCGCACCGCGGAGGTCGCCGGGTCCCAGCTGAACCGTCCCAGGGCGGCCCGCGCGGGCCGGCTCGCGGGCGGCCGCACGCACTGCGGCTCCCCCTCCCAGAAGACCGCGCTCTCGTCGCCGTCGACCAGGCCGAGCAGTTCCGCGCCCAGCCCCTCGGCGAGCCGGGCGAGCCGTTCCCGGTCGGGGAACTCGTCGGCGCTGTCCGTCCCCGCCGGGCACAGCACGGTGAGCACCCCCAGCGGCTCGGTACCGCCCGGCACCGGCACGTGCACGGACCCGAACGGGAACGGCAGACCGGCCGCGAACTGCGGATACCGGCGCATGGTCTCGGTGGCGTTCGGGAGCACGACTTGGACGCCGAGCCGGTAGGCGTCGGCGACGGGGAACGGACGGTCGACGTGCAGCCGCCACCAGGGCCTGAACAGCGGGCCGGGCAGCCCCACGATCACCGCCAGACGCAGCAGTCCCGGGGTGCCGGACCGCAGATACACCCCCGCCACCCGGCCGCCGGCCGCGCCGAGGGCACCGGTGCAGGCGTCGGTCAGCAGCGCGGCCAGCTGGGCCTGCGCGCGACCCCCCTGCTCGCCGCTCCCCGCCATCGGCCCTACCTCGTCCCGTGCGCCTCAGGGTGGATGACACAGCAAGAATGCGCCTCCGGACGCGCGGAACGCACCTGGGAGGGGCGGCGACGAGGGCACGGGCCGCAGGGGCGCGGGCCCGAGGGTGCGCAACGGGTGCCGGTGGTGGGAGGCGGGGGAGGGGCCGCCGGATCGCCACCGGATCGCCTCACACCAGTGCCGCGCCCGAGTGGCGAGGCCCCGGCCCCGCTCCTAGTAATGGACTGCGTAATGCCGCGGCCGCATACGGGGGCGCAGGTGCGGCCGCACCCTTCTCCTGGAGCCGAGATGACCACCCGCTCTTCGTCCTCCCGTCCCGACGACTCGCTGATACCTCCGGCACCCGCCGCCACCGGCGTCCCCACCCCGTCCCCCCAGCTCCTCACCCTGCCGCTGCGGCCTGCCGGGGAACCTCCCGACACCTCCCCCGCGGAGAAGCCCGCGGAGGAGAGTTCATACGGCGGTCCCCTGCACGGCGGTCCCCTGCACGGCGGTCCCCTGCACGGCGATCCTCTGCACGGCCTGGTCCGCGCGGCCGTAGCCGACCGGCCGCTGGAGGACGTCATCCGGCTCATCACCCTGCTGGAGCGCTCACCCGAGCACGCACGGACCACGGCCGACGCGCTGCGCGCGGTCGGGGTCGACCGGTCCGTGGAGGACGTCACCCGCCTGGTGACCCTGCTGACCAGGCCGCCGCGGGACACCGGCAGCGCCGACGAGGCCATCCGGGCCGCCGCCGAGCGCCGCCCCTTGGAGGACGTCTCCCGGCTGATGCAGTTGCTGCACCGCAACCCGGTGCAACCGCACTGCGGGGAGGCGGCGGTGCGGGCGGTGGCCGTCCACCGGCCCGTCGAGGAACTCGCCGAGCTGATCACCCGGCTGGCCGCGGACCGGGCGAGCAGCGAGCGCCCGCCGCCCGAGCCGGCGAGCCCGGAGCCCGCCGACGGGTGGTCCGCGCCCCAGGCCGGAGCGACGGCAGCAGCGGCAGCGGCGGCGCCGAGCCCACAGGTCCGGCCCGCGAAGGACAAGCCCGCCGATGTCCGGCCCTCCCATGTCCGGTTCGCCGATGTCCGGTCCACCAGGAAGCGGAACCGCAAGGAGCGGCCGGCGGATCGGAGGCGGGCCGCGGACGGCCTGGCTCCGGCGGTGTGCGTGTGGGACGGCCGGGGTGCCGCGCTGCTGATGGTCCTGTGCGGGGTGGCCCACGCCCCGCGCTACTGGGCCGGGCTGTCCCGCGGTGCCTTCGGGGCCACCCTGCTCGCCTCGGCGCTCTGCGGTCTGCTGGCCCTCGCCCTCACCTCGCGGGCGGCGTCGGCCCGGCTCGTCGCGGCGACGGCCGCCGTCGGGGTCACCGCGGTGCTGGCCGCCGGGCAGATGCTCGGCGGACGGTTCGGCCTGCCGGCCACGGCCCGGCTGGAGGCGGCGGCCCTGGCTCCGCCCTGGCTCGCCGGCACGGTGGCCGCGGCAGCGGCGCTCGCGGCCCTGACGGTCCTGTGCACCGGGCTGACGAGGCGTGGCACCCGTGCGGGCGACGGCCGCTGAGACCGTCACTGCGGCTCGGCTCGGCTCGGCCCGGCCCGGCCGGGAGGGGCGGGGCCGGCGCATCACGTCGACGACCGCGTCGCGTCCCGGGTCGTCGGGGAACCGGGGATGCCGGTGAACACCCACCGCAGCGCACCAGGATGCGGCGGCGGCCGGTCAGGGCGCGGTCGTCTCCCGCGGCAGCGGCCGGGCGGCGCGCAGGCTGCGCAGAGCGAGGAGCAGGACGCCGATGTCGTCCAGGTAGACCGGGTCGGGCAGCAGGTCGACGGGGAGCAGCAGATACGCGACCGCACCCCAGAACACCCACCGCGGCCCCGTCGGCAGCCCGGCCTGCCGCAGCGTCCGCCGGGCCCGCACCAGCCGTACCAGCAGACCGACGGCGACGGCGAGCAGCACCGCCGCGACGACGGCCCCGATCACCAGCAGAGTCGTGGTCGTGTCCATCCTGGCTCCCTCTCCGTGCCGGAGCGCTACGCCGAACGGTCCTCCGCTTCGCCGCCGGCGGCGCCCGTGCCGTCGTCCTCCCGCACGTCGTCTTCCCGCATGTCGTCCTTCCGCACGTCGTCCTCGCGCGCGTCGTCCTTCCGCACGTCGTTCTCCCGCGCGTCGCCGGCCGGTGTGGCGTGCGGCGAGGCGTCCGACGGGGACGCCGGCTGCTGCCGGCTCTTGGCCGTGAGCTTGAGCCGTTCGAACGTCCGCGTCAGCTGCTGGAGCGCGCCCGGTGTCCGGGAGCCGGGCCGCTGCTGCGGCACGGCGGGCGCGGGGACGTCCCGGTAGGCGGCCAGCGCCTCCAGCGCCTGCTCGGCGGCCTGCTTGTACAGGTCCCGCGACTTCGTCATCGCCTCCAGCGCCTCGGCGTACATGGCGACCAGCCGCCGCTCGCGCTCCAGTTGCTCCTGAAGGGTCAACAGGGTCCAGTTCTCGCGCAGGTCGGTCAGTGCCTCCTCGGCGTCCCGCGGCAGGGGTCGGGACAGGGCGACGAAGTTGCGCAGGGCCGCGACGAGTTCGGCAGGCTCGGTGCCGTCCAGAAAGACGTTGCGCACGCTGTGGTCCCGGCCGTCGTAGTCCTCCGGCGCCGGATCCGGTGGCAGCAGCACCGCGCCGCCGCGCGGCACCTCCACGCCGAGGTCCTTCAGCGCCCAGTTGACGGCGCGCAGCTGCTGCGGGGCGGCCCGGTGCTCGATCACCCGGTGCCTCAGGCCGGCCGGCAGCAGACCCGTCAGCGGCAGCCGGCCCCGCTCGTCCGGCGTCATCGCCTCGTGCACGACGACGTTCACGCACCAGGCCTCGCGGGCCGCGTCCCGCAGCCGGCGCCGCATCTCCTTGTCGTCCTGGGGCAGCGCGTTGACCTGCCGGAAGCGCAGACCGGCGACCGTGGCGTGATGGTCCCAGAAGCCGTCGCCGCCCTCGCCCGAGTCGCCTTCGCCCGAGCCGCCCTCGGGCCAGAACAGGGTTGCAGGAGAGGGCCACGCGTCGTCCCACGGCTGTTCCGCCTCCGCGACCAGCCGCCACTCGTGCCCCTGCGGCCGGTCCCGACGCGGTACGAGGGTGAGCCGGGCCCGCACGGTCACCGTGCCGCCGGCCCGCCAGCGTGCCTCGAAGATCTGCGGGGCCGGGTCCCCGGCCGCGGGCGGCTCGGCGAAGTCGTCGATGTCCCCGTTCTCCTTGCGCCGGCGCAGGGTGCGGCGGACGACGTCCTCGGGAGCGGGACCCGTGTGGCGGCCCCGGGCCGCCCAGAGGGTCTGCGGGATGGTGGCGTGGTCGGTGGCGGAGTTCGACATGAGCCAATCTGCTGATGGGGGCGGGTGCGTCTCCCAGTATCACCGTTCGGCGGGCCGATCCGTCGGCCGGGGCCCGGCCCCGCGCGTCGTCCGGGTGTGCGTCCAGCGCACGGGGTGCGCGCCGCACGCCCGGGGCGTGCGCGCTGCGCATCAGGTGACCGCGGTTCACCCGTGCCCGCCCGCCGCACGCGGACCCACAATGGTCCGGCGAACGGGGCCCGCCCGTCCATCCGCTAGGGGCGGACCCCGTTCACCCCCCGGATCGCTTCGCCCCCTCCCCGTGTCCTCACGAATCCGCTTCACCCCCCGCGCCTGCCGGATCCGCTTCCCCTCCCCGCGCCTGCGGGATCCGCTTTCCCCCCGCGCCTGCGGATCCGCTTCACCCTCCATACGTCCCGAACGCTCTTCGCTCCCCATGCGCGCCCCGAACGAACCCGCCCCGCCCGGGACAGCCGGCGCACCCCATGACACGCCGACCCGTCCCACCCGTACCACTCCCGCGATATATATCGGCAGCCGATATATCATGGCTCCATGACACCGAAGAGCATGACCCGGGCGGCGTTCTTCGTCCTCACCGCGCTCGCCGACCAGCCGCGGCACGGCTACGGCATCCTGCGCGAGGTGGAGGAACTGTCCGACGGGGAGGTCCAGTTGCGGGTCGGCACGCTGTACGGCGTGCTGGACCGGCTCACCGCGGACGGCCTGATCGTGCTGGACCGGGAAGAGGTGCAGCAGGGCCGGCTGCGGCGCTACTACCGGCTCACCGACGAGGGCGTGGCGGCGCTCGACGCGGAGGCCGAGCGCATGGCCGCCGGCGCCGGGGCCGCCAAGCGGCGCATCGCCGCCGGCCGCCGGGCCGGCGCCCCGGCCCGCCCCGCCGCCGAGGGCCCGGCCGGCCTCGAACCCCCCACCACACCCGGACTCGCGGGAGGCTACGCATGACCACGCTGCTGGAAGCCCGCTACCGCGCCGTCCTGCGCCTGCTCCCCGCCTACTACCGGCGTGAGCGGGAGGAGGAGATGGTCGAGACGTACCTGTGGGGCCTCGACCGCGACGCCCAGGACCAGAGCCGGCCCACAGTCGGCGAGGTGGCCAGCATCGCGGCGCTCGCCCTGCGCTGCCGGCTCGGTGCGCCCGGGGCACCCCGCGGGTACGCGTTCCTCGGCTCCGTCGTCCGCCTCTTCGCCGTTTTCGCGGTGCTGCTGCACGCCGTCACCGCGGTCGTGGACCGTGCCCTTGAGCTGACCTGGGGATTCACCCACGGTGCGCGGGGGCGGCAGATGTTCCTCAGCGGGTTCACCGGACGGACCACGACCGACACGGTCGTCGCCGTGCTCACCTGGGCGCTGCCCCTGCTGTGGACGGTCGCCTACTTCGCCCTGCTCCACGACCACCGCCGGCTCGCCCGGTACGGCGCGCTCGGCGCGGCCCTGCCCACGCTGTGGCCCCTGACCGGCGCGCTCACCGGAGACGCAACCGCGCCGTGGATACCGTGGTACGACACCTCCGCCGCGCTGCTGGCCTGGCTGCCGGCGCTCGCGCTGTGCGCCGCCCAGCACCGGGACGCGCCTCCGGCCCGCCTGCCCGCGGGCACCCCGGGACTGGTCTTCCTGGCCGGCTGCGTGGTGACCGGTGGTTCCGTGGTGCTGCTGCCCGCCGTCGCGGACACGGTCTGGGCGCCCGGCACCTGCTTTGTCGTGGTCGCCCTCGGCTGGCTGCTGTGGCACGCCCGGCGCACGGACCGCACGCCTCCCGGGGCCGCCCTGGCCCTGGCGGTGCTCGGCCTGCTCGTCCTGGCGGTGCGGATCGCGGCCCTCTACCCCTGGCTGCACGTGCCCGGAGCCGGTGTGGTCCTGGGCGGCGGCCTCGGTCAGACGGCGGCCCTCGTCCTGCTGACAGCGGCCCTGGCGGTGGTCGCCGGCCGCGACCTCGTCCGGCGCTGAAGCCAGCGTTGAAGCCGGCGCTGAAACCGGCGCTGAACCGACCACCCACCGGGTGTGCCCCCGGTCCAGGCTCCGACCGGCCCCCGGTCCAGGCGGCGCAGGGCTGAACGGAGAAGGGGCCGGCGCATCGGCGCCGGCCCCCTGGGGCCCTGTCGGGTCCGGGACTTACGCCCCGCTCTCCCGCAGCATGTCCTCACGCTCGACGATCTTCACGCGCTCGCGGTCCTGCGGCTCACCCAGGGCGCGCTCGGCGGCGTCCAGCTTGTACCAGCCCTCCCAGGTGGTGAAGCGGATGTTCCGCTCGGCGAGGAAGGCGTCCACGGCCTCCGGCTCGGGCGCGTCCGGGGTGTGCAGCCGCCCGTTGGCGAAGTCGTCCAGCAGGTTGGCCACGGTCTCGTTGGCATCACCCTTGGTGTGGCCGATGAGGCCGACCGGGCCGCGCCGGATCCAGCCGGTGACGTAGGTGGACCGAAGGTGGGTGCCGCCCTCCTCGATCACCCGGCCGCCCTCGTCCGGGACGGTGCCGGACTCGATGTCCCAGGGCAGCTTGGGCAGCTTCTCGGAGAGGTAGCCGACCGCGCGGTAGACCGCCGTGACGTCCCAGTCCTTGAAGGCGCCGGTGCCCTTGACGTTGCCGGTGCCGTCCAGGGCGGTCCGCTCGGTGCGCAGGCCGACGACCTTGCCGTCCTCGCCGAGGATCTCGGTCGGCGACTCGAAGAAGTGCAGGAAGAGCTTGTGCGGGCGGTTGCCGACGTCCCGGATCGCCCAGTTCTCCAGGGTCTTGGCGACCATGTCGGCCTGCTTGTTGCCGCGCCGGGTCTCGATCGAGCCCTCGTCGTAGTCGATGTCCTCGGGATCGACGATGACCTCGATGCTGGGGGAGTGGTCCAGCTCGCGCAGTTCCATCGGGCTGAACTTCGCCTGCGCCGGGCCACGGCGGCCGAAGACGTGGATCTCCACGGCCTTGTTGGCCTTCAGACCGTCGTAGACGTTCGGCGGGATCTCGGTCGGCAGCAGTTCGTCGGCGGTCTTGGCGAGGATGCGGGCCACGTCGAGGGCCACGTTGCCGACGCCGAGCACCGCGACCTTCTCGGCCTCCAGCGGCCAGGTGCGCGGCACGTCCGGGTGGCCGTCGTACCAGGACACGAAGTCGGCGGCGCCGTAGGAGCCGTCCAGGTCGATGCCGGGTATGGACAGTGCGCGGTCGGCCATCGCGCCGGTGGAGAAGATCACCGCGTCGTAGAAGGCGCGGAGGTCGTCCAGGTTGAGGTCGGTCGGGTAGTCGACGTTGCCGAACAGACGGATCTGCGGCTTGTCGAGCACCTGGTGCAGCGCGGTGATGATGCCCTTGATGCGCGGGTGGTCGGGCGCGACGCCGTACCGGATCAGGCCGAACGGGGCGGGCATCCGCTCGAAGAGGTCGATGGACACGCCGGGGTCGGCGGCCACCTCGGACTTGAGCAGGGCGTCGGCGGCGTAGATCCCGGCGGGACCGGCTCCGACGATGGCTACCCGCAGGGGGCGCGGCATGATCAGGTTCCCTTCGAACGCGAATGGGCGACTTGATCAGGAAGCCTAAGCTAAGGCACACCTAAGTTGGTACGGGGGTCTGCTCTATGACCTCATAAGCTGCTCTTATGACCTTCCTGTGACTTGCTTATACCGCCCCCGGTGGGCCGGGGCCGGGTGCGGGCCGGCGGGGGGTGGGCGGGGTAGGCGGACACGCCAAGCCGCCGGAGGCGGTCGTCCCGGGGGTGTCGGTCGCGGTCAGGCCGGACGGATGATCCGGTGGATGGCCGACTCCCCGGCGCCGTAGATCGACTCCTCGCGGATGGACGAGCCGGGTCCCGGGGCGTGCACCATCATGCCGTCGCCGACGTGGAGACCCACATGCCGGTCGTCGTCGAAGAAGAGGACGAGATCACCGGGCTCGATCCCGGCCGCCGTGACCGGGGTGCCGAAGAGTGCCTGCTCGTGCGCGGCGCGCGGCAGCTCGACCCCGGCGGCCTTCCAGGCGGCCTGGGTGAGGCTGGAGCAGTCGTACGAGTCCGGCCCGGTCGCACCCCACACGCACGGTTTCCCGAGCTGCGCCCGAGCGAACGCGATCGCCTTGGCGGCGCGCAGGGCACGGGGCGACTCGGGCGCCGGGGCACCGGCGAAGGTGGTCGTCGCGGGTGCCGGGGCACCGGTGAAGGTGGTCGTCGCGGGCGGGGCCAGGATCCCGTCGAGGCTGACCGGGAGGGGGAAGGCGCCCGTGTCGGTGACGGGTGCGGGAGGTGCCGCGTACGGGAGTGCGCCCGTGTCGGTCGCCGAGGTCAGGGTGGCGGGCAGGACGTCGGTGGTCGGCGCCTGCCGAACGGCCATGGCGGACGGGGCGTCACCCGCCGCCTGTCGAACGGCCGGAGTGGCGCCGGTGAGTTGCGCGGTGTACCGGGTGAGCATGCCGTCGGCGGCGGTGAGCTTGCGCCGACTGCGCGCCTTGGCGGTGGCGGGGGAGAGGCGGCCGGACGCTCCGGCACCGGGCAGCGTCCTCGGTGCCGAGACCGGATTGTCGTGGGCGTGGGGCGGTGCGGCGACCGGCAGGAGGGCCGTCTCGGCGGCACCGCCACCGGCCGGCCCCCCGCCCCCGAAGGCCCACGGATCCGTCATCCCGCCGGGCGTCATCGGCTCCGGCGCGCTCCGGTCGGCCCACTCCAGGGACGGGAGGGCGGATTGCGGTGCTACGGCACCGGGTAGCGTCAGAGGTCCGCTGTCCAGAGCCATCGGTTGTGGCCAGTCCACCGAATCCGCCGCCGCCCGACCCGCCGGCAACTCCAAGGCGCGGACAGCATGTTGCGGCGCTCCGGCACCGGGCAGCGCCATGGGCCCGCCGTCCAGTGCCATCGGTTGTGGCCGGCCCGTCGATTGCGGCCGGTCCGCCGGATCCGGCGCCGGTCGCCCCACCGGCAGCTCGGCCACGGCATGGCCGGCCGGAGCCTCTCCCGTCGCGCGGCCCGCCGCCAACCCGGCCACCGCACCCCCGGTCGCCCATTCCGCCACCGCGCCACCGGTCGGCAGCGCGGCCACCGCACCCCCGGCCGGCAGCTCCGCCACCGCGCGGTCGGCGCTCCGCTCCAAAGCCAGCGGCTCCCGCGCGGACGGGCCCGGTTCCAGGGCCTCCCGTGTGCCGCCCGCGAGGCCGTCGCTCCCGCTCCGACTCAGGTCCCCGGAGCGTGCCGGAGTGGCCGGACGTTCGGGCATCCGGCCGGCGGGCAGGACGGCGGGGACGGTCGGGCCGAGCTTGGCGCGCGCCCCCTCGAACCACTGCCGGGCGACCTCGTCGAGCGCCGGATCCCCGCGCCGGCCCGCCCGCTTGGCCAACGGGACGCCCCGGGAGCGCGTCCGGACGGCCATGGCCCGGGTCGCGTTGAAGTTCCCGGTGGCGTTCTCGGCCTGGTCGTAGAGGGAGTCGATCCGCTGTCGCACCTCGTCGCGGCTCTCCGGCGCCATGGAAGACGTGCTCCTTCCTTGCCCCGCAGGGCAGTTGGGCGGCTCGCCGGGGCTGAGCCGGGGCGGCCTCGCGTCAACCTAGCCAACGTGTGTACTCCGTGTGAAGGTTGACAGGTGAAATGTCCGATACGTATTCGTGATGTTCGGCATCGCGTTCGACGGGGAAGGCGGGGAGGCCATAGTTTCCTGTGAGATCCCGGTGAATTCGCGAAGCTGTTGAACACGACGGCTCCGCCCTCCGTATGAGCCCGGGGAACTCCATGCCCGACCGGCGATCACACACAGGGGACGACCTTGGTACGCAACAGGCGCAGACGCCCGACCGGCGCACGACGCGCGACCCTCGCAGCGGTCGCCCTGATGTTGGGCGGGACCGGGCTCGTCGCGGCGAACGTCTACGCCTCGGCCAGCGAGGGCTGGGGCGACGGATCCGGCACCGACTCCACCGGACACGTCCTGACCACGGGCATGGCGACCGTCGACTGCCCCGACGTCGGCAGCCGGCTGACGGCCGTGCCGGACGCGGCCCGTGCGGACGTGGACCGTGAACTCGCCCAGCTGGACCAGCAGACCGCGGCGGCGTACCGGCAGTTGCAGCAGGCAGGACGGAGCGGCCAGGACACCGGTTCCGCCGCCACGATCATGGACCCGCTGAAGGAGAAGCGGTCGGCGTCCATCGGGCGGATCACCGATGCCATCGACCGGGCGGGGGAGCGCCCCCAGGGCCTGGACGCCCTGGCCGCGTGCAGCCTGCGCCCCGGTGACACGGGTCAGCCCACCGGCACCCCGGGCGACGGCGGCCGCCAGAGCGGTACCGGCCAGGGGCAGGCCGGTACCGGCCAGGCGCAGAACGGCGCGGGCCAGGGCGGCAACGGGCCCGTCGTCTCCGACTACGCGGACATCACCGCCGTACAGCCCGACGCGCCGGCCCCGCCGCAGCAGGCCGGCGCCTCACGTGGCACCTTCACCTCGGACTGCGGGGTCAACGCGGGCGGCCTGTTCAACTCCGACAACGTCATCGTGGCTCCCGGCGTCTCCAACGGCGCCCACCACTTCCACGACTACGTCGGCAACCAGGCCAACAACGCCTTCGCGAGCGACGACGACCTGGCGAAGGCCGGCACGAGCTGCGCGGACCAGGGTGACAAGTCCTCGTACTACTGGCCGGTGCTGCGCCTCCAGAACGGTACCCAGGAGCGGGACGCCGGGGCGCCGGGTGGCGGTACGGAGGGCAACGCGGGGCAGATCGTGACGCCCAAGGAGGTGACGCTGACTTTCGCGGGCAACCCGCGCGGTGAGGTCACCGCCATGCCGCGCCTGCTGCGCATCATCACCGGCGACGCCAAGGCGTTCGTCAACGGGCCGGGCAACGCCAACGCGTCCTGGAGCTGCACCGGTTACGAGGACCGGCAGCTGAAGGACAAGTACCCGCTGTGCCCGCCGGACAGCGACGTGGTGCGTACCTTCCGGTTCCAGAGCTGCTGGGACGGCCGCAACATCGACAGCGCCAACCACCGCACCCATGTGGCCTTCGCGGCCGCCGACGGCTCCTGCCCGGCGGGCTTCCGGCCCATACCGCAGCTGGTGCAGCGCATCGTCTACGACGTGGCCGCGCCGAGCCTCGAGGACGGCGGCCGCACCGTCCCGCTGTTCGCGGTGGACTCCTTCCCCGAGCAGCTGCACAAGCCCGTCACCGACCACGGCGACTTCATCAACGTCTTCGACGAGGACCTGATGCGCGAGATGGTCGACTGCATCAACTCCGGCCGCACCTGCGGCTCCACCGCAGACGACTCCGGTACGACGCCCACCCCCACGGCGAGTTCGGGATCCGGTGCGACGCCCGCGCCCGGTGACAGCGCCGACGAGGAGCCCGGGGGCGGTGCCCCCACGGAGCCCGGTGACGGTGGCCACGAGGAAACCGGCGGAGGCACCGCCACCGAGCCCGGTGACGGCGGAGCCGGGCGATCCGACGGGAGCGTCACCTCCGCGCCGACGCCCTCGGCTTCCTACGGCGGCGAGGCACCGCGGCTCGACGCGACGACCGCACCGGCCCGTACCGCCGAGCACGACACGCAAGATACGCAGGACACGCGCGGCACGAACGACACGCGTGGCACGAACGACAGGCACGGCACGCACGGCACACACGGCACGAACGGCACGCACGCCAAGGTTCCGTCGGCCACGTCCGCCGCACCCCGGTCCACCACGTCGGCCCGTTCGGCACCCGCCGCTTCGACGCCGGCCCCGTCCGCGTCCGCCTCCTCCGCGTCCGGCCAGGCAGCCGCCGCCGGACACGCCCCGACGGCGGCCGCGAAGACCGAACCCCAGGCGGCCCAGGGCGGCCTGGCGGAGACAGGGGCCCAGCTGTGGCCCGCGGCCCTCGGCACCCTGCTCGCCCTGTCGGGCCTGTTCATGCTGCTCCGGGCCAGGCGCCTGCGCTACTGACCGGGTCCCCACGACGGCCTGCGACGCCGGGGACCGGACCGTCCCCGGACCGCTCGCTCACGGCGGCCACCCTCCCAAGGGGTGGCCGCCTTACGTCTGTCGGCCCACCCCCTTGTGGGAGCGCTCCCAACCGGGCGAGGATGCGATGCATGCCGTCCCTCGATCAGGCTCCTGTGATCCGGCCCTACCGTCCTGGCGACCGCGCCGCCGTGGCCGACGTCTGCGTCCGTACCGCGCACGTGGGAGGCGACTCCCGGGCGATCTACCCCGACCCGCGCCTCATGCCGTCGATATTCGCCGAGCCGTACTGCCACTTCGAGCCCGGCCTCGCCTTCGTGCTGGACGACGGCACGGGCCGGGCCGTGGGATACATCGTCGGTACCGCGGACACCGCGCGCTTCGTCGAGGACTTCCGGCGCAGCTGGATCCCCCGGCTGAACGGCCGCTACCCCGCGCCCGCCGCGCCGCCCCGCACGCCCTCCGAGGAGATGATCCGCCTGCTGCATCACCCGGAGCGGATGCTCCTGCCCGAACTCGCCGCCTACCCCGCCCACCTGCACATCGACCTCCTGCCGGGCCGGCAGGGGCGGGGACACGGCCGTCGCCTGCTGCACACCTTCCTGGACGCCCTGCGCGGACAGGGCGTCCAGGCGGTCCATCTGGGCATGGTCACCGCCAACACCGCGGCTCGCGCGTTCTACGACCGGGTCGGCTTCCACCAGATCCCGGTCGCGGACGCCGGCCCGCTGACCTACCTGGGCCGGACCACGGCCCGGGACTGAGCGAGGCCGCGTCCGTCAGGTGAGCTTCAGGGTCCGCTTGGCGAGGTCGTACGCGGGCCGCATCTCCTCGTGCTCCTCGGTGTCCATGCCGCCGAGGTGCAGGACGACCGGGCCGTCGGGCGTGCTGACGGCGAAGGCGCTCTCCTTCTTCGTCTCCTCCAGGAGCTTGCTGGTGTAGAGGTACTCCACCTCCACCGCGGAGAGGCCGCCGCCGGTCTTGAAGGAGTGGTACTTCTCCTTGCTGACGTTGTCCTCGGCGGCGACGAACGCGCGCAGCACGCTGCCCGCGTCCGCATCGCCGGGCTTGCCGGTCCACACGCGCAGGAAGCCGATGTTGCCGGCCGGCTTGGCGTCGATCTCGCAGGCCGTGGTGACCGGTCCCTGCCGGAGCAAGGCGTCGGCCAGCGCCCCGCTCAGGTCGCCGTCCTCGCCCTTCGACGCCTTGCCCAGCTCCTTCTCGGCGTGGATCGCCTTGGCCTTCCAGTGCTTGGCCAGGCTGAAGCTGACGGGCAGTTCGCACGCGGACCCGGCGGCGCCGGTCGTGCCGCCGGCGGCCGCGGCCGCGTCCTTGCCCGCTGAGCCCTTGCTCCCCGCGCTCTCACTGCTCGCGGGCTTCTTCCCGTCGCCGTCCGTCGACTGCGCACATCCGCCGAGCACCGCCACCAGTGCCACCGCCACGACCGCTCGGCCGCGTACGGCCCCCACCCTGACCTGCACTGCTGTCTCCCCTTCGGTTCAGAGCCGTCACTGTAACCGAGGGCACCGACAACGCCGACCGCGCGTCCCGTGCACCGGCCCGTGGGTCACCCCGCCTCACGCCGGGCCAGCAGGAACAGCTGGGGCTCGGGTACCGCATCGCGGTGGGCCGGGGTGAACACCGCCTGCTCCTCGGTCAGCACCGTCAGGCCCGCTTCGGTCACCAGCCGGGTGAACGCCTCGGCGGTGAAGCTCGTCACCCGCACCGGCTGCCCCATGAAGACGCCCTCGGCGTCCTCCACGTCGAGCGGAACGGTCGCCAGGGCGAGCAGGCCGCCGGGCCGTACCGCCCGGGCCAGTTCCGCCACGACCGCCGCCTGTTCGGCGCGGGACATCTGGAGCAGCGAGAAATACCCGCACACGGCGTCGAACGAAGCCTCCGCCAACGGCATTTCACGGATGTCGGCGAGCCGGAACTCGGCCCCGGGCACCTGCCGGGCGGCCAGCTCGACCATGACCGGGGAGACGTCGACGCCCAGTACGCGGTGGCCGGCCCCGGCCAGCGTCTGGGCGGTCGGCCGTCCGGTACCGCTGCCGACGTCCAGCACCCGGCTGCCCGGCGCGAGCAGCTCCAGCAGCCGGCCGAGCGAGGCCCGGTGCGGTGCGGAGCCGGCGAACGCCTGCTCGTAGTCCAGGCCCAGCGCGTCGAACACCGCGGCGGCCGGCGCCCGGCGGTCCTCGTCGGTCACGGCGACTCCTCCCGTCCTCCACTGCGGCGCGTCCCGGCCCCGGTGTGCACGACGCCCGTTTGCCAGGGGCGGCGGACGCACGGCAGGGTGCCGCATGTGCCTACCCTGCTGATCGTCCATCACACCCCCTCGCCCCACTGCCAGGCGCTGTTCGAAGCCGTCGTGTCGGGCGCCACGACACCGGAGATCGAGGGCGTCCGCGTCGTACGGCGGGCGGCCCTGTCGACCACCGCCTCCGACGTGCTCGAAGCCGACGGGTACCTGCTCGGCACGCCCGCCAACCTCGGCTACATGTCCGGCGCCCTCAAACATTTCTTCGACCAGATCTACTATCCCTGCCTGGACGAGACCCGGGGCCGCCCCTTCGGCTTCTACGTCCACGGCGGCAACGACGTCACCGGTGCCGTCCGCGCCGTCGAGACCGTCACCACCGGACTCGGCTGGCGTCGGGCGGCCGAGCCGGTGACCGTCCTCGGCGAGCCGGACAAAGCCGACATCCAGGCATGCTGGGAGCTCGGCGCCACGGTCGCGGCGGGCCTGATGCCCGACGCCTGAGCGGCCCGGCGGCCGGCGCCCGAGGAGCCCGGCATCCTCGCGCGGCCACCGGAGTGATCTTCGTACGGCCACACCCGGTGACCGGCGTGGACCGAAGCGTGCCCGGTGGCCCCTCTGTTAGTCCTTTTTGTGTGCTCATAGGACAGTTAGGGAGGTGCTGGCGGGCCCTCGGTTCACGTCTCCCCGCGGTGTTGCCGCTGCTCATGGCCGTGTCCGGCGCACCGGTGGGCCGAGCCGTCGCCGACGGCGCGGGAAGCCACGGGCTCGCCCTGGAGGTCACTGTCGACACCAGGCCGGGCACGGAGGCGACCCACCCCGGCATCCGCGTCGGCCGCCCGCTGGTGAAGGCGTACCGGCTGATCAACCGCACCGGGGCCGACCTGTACGACGTGCGGGTGAGCGACCCGGGCCTGCCGGACACCGCGATCCGCTGCCCCGGCGGCGATCACATTCCCATGCTCCGCGGCCTCGAGTCGGCGACCTGTACCGCCTGGTCCACCGCACGCCCGGGCACTTGGATCACCGACGTCACCGCCGTCGGCCGCGTTCCCTCCCTCGGTACGGAGTCCCGGGCCGTCGCCCGGTCCGGATACGCCGGCGTCGGCGGACAGCCGGCACTCTCCGAAACGGTCGTCACCGGCACCGGAATCCTGGGCCGGGCCATCGCCTTCGGCCGGGCCACCGTCTTCTACGACGTGACCAACACCGGCGATCGCACGGTGTTCGACCTCCATCTCACCGACCCGGTGCTCCAGCCGCCCGCCATCGTCTGCGCGGCGGGTGGCGACACCGTCCCGAGCCTGGAACCGGGCGGTTCGGCGCGGTGCGTGGCGACCGTGCAGCGGCCCCCGGGCGGGTACCTCAGCGAGGGAAACGTGACGGGAAGCGACCGGATCAGCACCCTCCGGCCGGACGGCTGCCTGGAGCCGCCGCCCCTGCTCACGGCCCGGGCGACCGGCACGTTCTCGCTGCGCGCGCCCGCACCCCCGCCGCCCCCGCCACCGGCGTCCGTGCCCCCGCCCCTCACACCGCCTCCGGTCCAGCCGCCTCTCCCTCCCATTCCCCCGCCTGCCGCGCCCCCCGCCCCGCCGGTGCTGCCCCTGCCGCCCGGAGTCACGTTCCCGCCGCCCCCGCCCCTGCCACCTGTTGTGACGACCGCACCCGCGCCCGGCGGGGCCGCGCCCGGCACGGCTTCGGGTACGACCACCGGAGTGGTGGGCGCGGCAGCCGGCACCGGGGCCGCGGCGGGTACGGCCGCGGGCACGGGTGCGGCAGCCGGGACCGCGACCGCGGGTGCCGGAGCAGCCGCCGGCGCGGCGGCGGGAGTGGGTGCCGGTGGGGCGGCGGGAGCGGGCGCCGCGGCCGGAGCCGGTGCCGCAGCGGGCGCAGCCGCGGGTGCCACGGCGGGTGACGGGGCGGCGGCCGGAGGAGCGGCGGCTGGGGGAGCGGCCGCGGCCGGGGGAGCAGCGGCTGAGGGAGCGGCGGCCGGGGGAGCGGCGGCATCCGGAGGGGCGGCGGTCGCCGGTGGTGGTGCGGCGGCTGCCGGAGGCACCGCCGACGCTGCCGCAGGCGCCTCGGCCGGCCAGGGCGGTGCCACCGGAGGCGAGGCGACGGGCGGTCAGACGACGGGCGGTCAGGTGACCGGCGGGCAGTCCACAAACGGGCAGTCCACCGGCGGCCAGTCCCCAACCGGGCAGTCAACCGGCGGGCAGTCAACCGGCGGCCGGTCCACCGTGCCGAGTCGTCCCCCGGCCCGGCGTCCCCGCACCCCGCCCCGCAGGTCGCCCAACACCTCCATCATGGCCCGGTTCATCCGGCCCGGTGGCGGTCCGACCGGGCTCGGCCTGCTCGTCGTGCTGTTCCTGATGCTGATCCCCGCCGTCCTCGCCGCCGTCCTCCTCGGCTCGCGGCGCATCGGCAAGTAGGCCCCGCTCATGCACCGAGTACATCGAGACGACAGGAGAGCGAGCCGATGATCGAGACCTTCGCCGTCGTGCTGGGGATCGCCTTGGTCGCCGCGGGTATCGTGGTGATCCGGCACCGCTGGTGGCCCCCCGCCCCGGACGAGGAACCCCGCGAGGACGTCGCCGAATACATCTCGATGATGGTAGGGGTGCTCTACGCCCTCGTTCTCGGTCTGTCGATGGTGTCCGTGTGGGAGACCCGGTCCGGCGCGGTGGGACATGTGCAGGTGGAGGCGAGCGCCGCCCACCAGATCCGGCTGCTGTCCGCCGGGCTGCCGGCGCTGGAGGGCGTACGGACCCGGGACGCCGTCGACGCGTATGTGCACCACGTCGTGTCCGCCGAGTGGCCCGCCATGGCCGAGGGGCAGCCGCCGGGCCGGCGCGGCTGGGAGCTGCTGAACGACCTCCGGGCGGCGGGCCAGGTCCCCGCGGACGCCTCCCCGGTCCAGCAGGCCACGCTCCAGGAGACGTTGGCCCAGCTCAGCACCCTGGACGACGCCCGGCGCGGCCGGGAGGCGGACGTGGCCGACACCCTGTCACCCGTGCTGTGGTTCGGACTGGTCGTCGGCGGTGTGCTCACCGTGGCGTTCATGTTCATGTTCGGGGTGCGCCGGAGCTTTCCCCATGTGGTGATGGTGATGGGCCTGACCGCGCTCATCACCTTCACCGTGCTGCTGGTCTACGAGCTGAACCAGCCCTTCAACGGCATGTTCGCCGTCGACTTCACCCCGTTCACCCGTTACTTCACGGGAAGCTGACCGTGCGGCACGCGCCGGGCGTCCGCCTCCGCGCGCAGCCGGGCGGCGGTCCGCCGCTCGTCCGGCCAGCGCACGTCGTACGCCCAGCCCCACCGCTCGAACCGGGCGATCAGCCATGCGGTGAGGTCCGGCTGGCCGCGCAGCCCGCCGTGCCGGGCGCTGTTGGGGTCGGCGTGGTGGAGGTTGTGCCAGCCCTCGCCGAAGGTCAGCAGGGCCACCCAGGGCACGTCCCGGGACTGGTCGCGGGTGGCGTAGTGGCGCGCACCGAACGCGTGGGCAACGGAGTTGACCGACCAGGTGACGTGATGGACGACGGCGTACCGGACCAGGCTCGCCCAGAAGAAGGTGACGAGGGCGGAGTGCCAGTCCTGGGCGACCGCGAGGACCAGCGCGGGCGGCAGGCCCAGGGAGACGGCGATGGCCAGCGGATAGCAGCGGTCCAGGCGGCACACGTCCGGGTCGGCGAGCAGATCGGGGACGTATCGCGGGTAGTTGGAGCGCACCGGCGAGGAGGAGAACCAGCCGACCTGGGCGTGCCACAGCCCCTTGAGCAGCGCGCGCCGGGTGGTGCCGTACTTCCACGGCGAATGCGGGTCGCCCTCCCGGTCCGCGTGCTGATGGTGGCGCCGGTGCTCGGCCACCCACATGGTCACCGGGCCCTCCATGGCCAGGCCGCCCGCGACACCCAGGGCGATCCTCAGCGGTCGCTTCGCCTTGAACGACAGATGGGTGAAGTGCCGGTGGTAGCCGGCCGTGATGCCCATGATGGACAGCGCGTACATCCCGGCGCCGAGGACCCCGTCGTACCAGCGTGGCCCCCAGCCTCCGGCCAGGGCGGCGGGCAGGGCCAGCGCCAGGACGGTCAGCGGACCGATCACGAGGGTGAGCAGATAGCCGGTGCGCAGTGGCACGCCGACCGGGACGGTGTCGGGAAGCGGGGCCCGCAGGCCCTCCGGGCCTTCGGCGGACGCGGTCACGGCGTGCCTCCCGCGAAGGGGAGCGGGGGAGTGCAGGGGGTCATGTGCGGCGATTATGTGGCAGCCGGCTGCCCGGAAAGCCCAGGCTCGGCGGGCGGCACGGCATCTGGTGGGCATCCTCTACCTGGATGGATGAAGGTGCGGGCCCGGTCGCCCTGGCCGACCATGAGAGCGAGGCCGCGCCCGTCGACGCGGCCCCGACCCATGTCGTCGAGCCGAGGGAGCGCCGGATGGGAGCGGACGGCACCGCACGGGGACGGCTCGCGCCGGACGGTCAGGACGCCAGGGAACTGCTGCGCCGGTGCGCGCGGGACGTGGTGGACGTCGCGGAGGGCATCCGCGCGGTGTCCACGCGCACCAGCGCCGCGCTGTTCGACCCGGCCCTGTCCGCCTCCGCGCGCCGCCGGCCCCGCACCGGCCTCGCCGCCCGGTGGGCGCTGCTGCGGGCCCTGACCACCAAGCAGGGCCTGGGCGGCTCGGCCATCGTGGCTCCCAAGGGCATGGGCCATGTGCTCGGCGCGGCCGGTGAGGTGCTGGGCCGGGAGAGCCTGGCCGCGCTGGTGGCGGTCACCTCGCTGCGGCTGAGGATCGCCGCCGTGCTGGTCGACCACCCGGAGTTCGTGCGCGATCCCGGCATGCGCCGGCTGATGGAGGCCGTCACCGCCGACCGGGACCTGGAGGCCGTACGGTCCCTGCGGGCCCTGTTCCGCGACCAGGGGGCTCAGCGCGCGCTGTCCGGGCTGGCCCCGCTGCTGGCCGAACTCCTCGCGATCCGCGCCCTGCTGGACGAGGACCCGAAGAACGACGAGACCGGCTGGGCGCTGGCCGCCGGCCGGGAACTGTCCGCCGACCCGCTGCACGGCATCAGCGCCGCCCATCTCGCGGGCATGGACAAGGGCGAGGGCGCCGCCGAGGCCATCGACCTGACCGACCAGGAGCGACAGGTCATCGCCACGGAAGGCTCCTTCCTCGGCTTTCTGCGGAACATCGAGATGCTCTCCACCGACGGCCGGATCCTGGTGCAGAACGTGCGCGGCCCGGACGGCGTGGTCCGCTACGTCGTCCAGGCTCCCGGCATGGCACCCGGCCGCCCCCGCAACGACTCCCCGCAGGACTTCATCGGCGCCTGGCGCAACCTGTTCATGACGGACTCGCCGTACACCCGCTCGATCCTGCTCGCCCTGGACGACTACGGCATCCCGCGCGGCGCCGAGGTGGCGCTGATCGGGCACAGCGAGGGCGGGATCGCGGTGATGAACCTCGCCCAGGACGAGGAGTTCTGCCGCAGCTACCGGGTCACCCACGTCGTCACCGTCGGTTCCCCGGTCGACAGCAAGAAGCCCGCCGACCCGCGCACCTGGGTCGCCGGCATCACCAACCAGCACGACGTCGTGCCCGTCCTGGACGGCCGGGGCGCGGGCTCCGCCTTCGACCCGCATCCCGGCTGGTACGAGGTCGACTACACCGGGCCCAGCCACGAGTTCCCGCTGTGCCACATGCTGCACGAGTACATCGAGCACCTCAGGACCGTCATCCCCGAGGCCCGCGAGCGCGTCGACGAGGCGCTCACCCCCTACCGGGGCCCCGTCGTGCGCACCCAGGCCTACCAGCTCAAGGACCGCGCCAACCCGCCCGAGGGTTACCCCTTCCTCACCCTGCCCACCACCTCGGTGCCCACCACGGCGGGCCCGGTCGACGTGCCGGTGCGCTACTACGACTCCTCCGCCGCTCACCTGTGTTTCCCCGTCGACGCGGACACGGCCCGCGGCCTGCTGCCCGACGTCACCTGGATGACACCGAGCCGGCTCGGCGGGCGGGCCATTGCGGTGCTGTCGTTGTACGAGCACCGCTGCACCACGATCGGCCCGTACACCGAGATCACCCTGTCCGTGCTGGTGGACGACCTGTGGCGGCCCCGCCCCTACGACGTCGCCCTGGACCTGCTGCGCCGCGTCGACCTGCGGCGCACCGGCCGTCACGTCCTCTCCCTCGCCGTCAGCAGCGAGGAGGCCCGGGTCGTCGCCGAGGAGATCTGGGGCCAGCCGGCGCTGCGGATGTCCGCCGACGCCGATCTGATGGGCCGGGAGCTCGGCCTGCGCTCCCCGGACCTCGGGGTCGCCGTCGACGGCCGCCTCGGCCCCGGCGTGCGCTGCCCCGAGGCCGACTGGATCCTCTACGGCCGCCGGGGCGAGAGCACGGTCCGCACCCTGGTCCGGGCCCACGGCAGGCTACGGCTGCACGCCGGCGGTCGCGTCCGGCTGCGGCTGGACACCGCGGCGGCCGAACCCTTCGCCGGACAGCTGCGCCGGCTCGGCATCGACACCGCCCGGCCCCTGTTCGTCCTGACCTGCCCCCAGTTCATGCTCCACCGCAGCGCCGGAGCCGTCCTGCCGCGCTGAAGACCCCGCACCACCCAGCCCCCGTGGGAGCACGCCATGGTGACCCAGTCCCCCGACCTCACGTCGTCCGACACCGCGCTCCTCGACCGCGTCGGCACCTTGCGGTCGGACGCCGACCTGATGGAGGAGTACGCCCGGCGGCTGCGCGCCACCGCGGCCACGCTGGACGGCTGCCCGGCGGCGCCGGAGTGGAGCCGCCCCACCCTGGAGCAGCAGGCCGTCGCCTGCACCACGGCGGCGGAGCAACTGCGCACCGCCGCCGAGGCGTTGCTCGCCCACGCGCGGGGCGGGGACGGCGTCCGCGGGGCGGACCGCTCGGCGGGGACTGACGGCTCGGCGGGGAATGGCGCGCGGTCCGCTCAGCGGGTCGCGGCCCGGGTGTCCGCCGCGCTCCGGCTGTCCGCCGCACTCCGGCCGAGGGACACGAAGTAACGCGCCTTGTCCTCCGGCAGATTGCGGTGCACCAGGTCGGAGAAGCAGCGCGTCTCCCGGACGATCCGCAGGCCCTCGGGGGAGAAGGTGGCCGGTGTGAACAGCCGGGGTGCGAGCAGCGGGTTGTTCAGCGCCTCGGAGAACGCGTCGACGGAGATGACGCGTTCGAGCAGCCGCCCGAAGATCGCACCGGGCTCGGGCTCCTCCGCGAACATTCCGACGTACAGGTCGATCGCGTCCACGTCGCCGTACAGGTCGAGGAGCGCCTCCTGGATCCGCGGGTCGCCGGAGATCTGCCGCGGGTCGGTGATCCGCGGGAAGCCGTAGTAGGCGCGGTAGTCGTTGTAGGAGGCCAGCCGCAGATCGCGGCCGACGGCGACGCTGTGCGCCTCCAGCGGCAGCAGCAGCTCGTCGGTGTTGAACAGGCCCACCAGACCCGCCGGCTGCCGGGACAGGTCCTCGAACAGCGGGCCCAGGCCCCGGTCCAGGACGAGCTGCCCGTTGGCGATGGTCTGCGCGAGCGGCACCTCCCGGCCGTCGATGGTGTACGTCGACGGGATGAGGCTGTGCCAGCGGTAGACGAGGCTGAACTCGATCGTCGCCCAGTTCTCCCGGTGCCACACCCCGCGGTCGGTGCGGACCGGATCGAGGACGAAGTCGAAGTGGTACGGGGTGATGTGGTTGATGTACTCCTCCAGCATCACCCGGATCATCATCACGATCAGCGTGTTGCGGGTGGTCTGGAAGAGGCGTTCGTCGTCCCAGTCCGGGTGCGCGTCGGCGAGGACGCCGGCGACCCGGTTGTGTTCGCGCAGGAACAGGACGTTCATCGCCATCGGCCCGATGTGCGCGTGCACGCGTTCCCCGCCGCACGCGAACAGGGTGTCCACGAACTGCTCGGGCACCTCGTCGAACCGGACCGGTCTGATCGCCCGGAACTCGTCCGTGATCTTCCCGTCCGCGCACAGGGCGGGCGGGAATTCCGCCCCGCCGATGATCCGGCTCTTCAGCCGGCCGCCCGCGAAGGTGCGCAGGCACGCGGTGACCTCCTCGCGGTCGCCGTACAGCTGCGACATGTCCAGGGTGTGCGGCGAGTCGGTGCGGCGCGGGTCGCCGGTGGCCGCGTGACCGCGGAGAAAGCCGTCGGTGAACCACTGGGCGAACGCCGGCAGCAGCGCCGAGGACCGGGCGCAGCAGCGGCCCTCGCCCTCGCGGCGGAACAGCTCGGCGACCTGCTCGGGCGCGGGCAGACCCGTCGGCACCTCGGCCACCGGCGGCAGGTGCCGGCCCACCCAGGAGCGGTCGGTCAGGGAGTCCCAGGAGGTGTACGGGGCCTTGGTGCTCAGCGGGTTGGGGCGCGGCGGCGCCTTCAGCACCGCCAGGTCGGTCAGCTTGGAGTTGAGCCGCCGGTGCAGCCACCGGCTGCGCTGCACCGCCTGCCAGGCCGGGCCGTAGTGGGTCAGCGCGTGCGTCTCGAAGCGGTTGCGCAGGCCGTCCCGGGACCGGTCCCGGGGCCCCGTCCACCGCAGGGTCCGGGCCTGGAGCGAGCGAGACGTGACGGTCATGGGTCCTCCGGTCGGGTCGCGGGTCGGATCCCCGGTCAGGTCGTGGTCACGGCCGTGCGGCCGGAGCGCACGAGGTAGTGCTGCGGGAACGGGGTGCCCGCGTAGTCCAGGTCGCGTTCACCGCCGGGCAGCGGGCGCACACCGGGGCGCAGCAGCACGCGCCGCACCAGTTCCGGCACGATCACCTGGGCCGCGTACCGGCCGACGCAGTCGTGGGCGCCGTAGCCGAGAACGAGGTTGTGCGCGGGCGGGCGTCCGGGCCGGAACTCGGCCGGGGAGTCGAGCACCTCCTCGTCGAACATCGCGGACGCGAAGCAGGCCAGCACCACGCTCTTGGCGGGGATCAGGGTCTGTCGCGGGGTACCCGCGGCCAGCATGTGGTCGCGCACGCACAGCCGGGGCGTGACCGGCACGAACGGATGGAACCGCAGCGCCTCCCACACAAAGGCGTCGAAGCGGGCGGGGTCGCCCTCACCCGCCGCGCGCTCCGCCTCGACCAGCGCCTCGGGGCGCACGGCGAGTTCCTTGAGCGCGGTGGCCGTGCACTGGGTGGCGTTCTGCTGATAACCCGTCAAGTAACCGACCAGGTTCGCGTTGACCCGCTCGTCGTCGAAGCCGTACTCGGCGGGCAGCCGGGTGCCCAGCATCCGGCCGAGGACGTCGTCGGGGCCGTCCGCGGGGTGTGCGGCCCGCCGGCGGGCGATCAAATCGGCCACCCGGTCGTGCAGTTCCCGGCCCGCGGTGACGCCCGCCGCGTGGATCTCCGGATCGCGCTCGGGGTTGATGGCGAACGCCCACTGCATCCGGCGCGTGCAGGAGTGCAGTGTCTCCTCCTCGACGCCGGTGAACCCGAGGTAGGCGACCGCGACCCGGGCGGCGGCCAGCCGGGCGTAGTCCTGGATGAGATCGAAGGTGTCCGTGCCCCTGGCGATCACCTCGTCCAGCACCTCGTCGGCGATCCGCGCGGTCAGCTTCCGCACCCGCGGCGCGTCCTCCGCGGCGAGCACCAGCTGCCCGTACCCGCGCTCGCGCCAGTGCACGTCGGCGCCGTCCCGGGCGAGGATGAAGGGCGCGCCGAGCACATCCTCCAGCGCCGGTCCGAACACGCCCACGGTGAACGTCCCGGGCGTCGACAGCACCTCCAGGACGTCGGGGTGCCGGGTGACGAACACCCCGACCGGCGTGCTGAACACCGGCCGGTGGGCGCGCAGCTCGGCGAACAGGGACGCCTTGCCGCTCGCCATGGTCTGCCGCAGCAAGGCCACCCGCTGCGGGACGTCGTCCTCCGGGATCGCGTCGTACGCGGCGAGAAAGTCCATGACGGCCATTCAGCCACCGGCTCGGGAGCATTGCACGTCAAACGGGCATTCGGGGCAGTACGGTCGTACGCGCGAGCGCGGTGCCGGCGAGGACCGGCCCCAGGAGACTAGGCGGAGAGGAGTGCCCGATGCTGTCCGCATGGGCCGGGGCCCTGGTGCCCGTCTTCAGCGACACGAGCGTGAGCGGTGCCGGGCAGCTGGCGCAGCCGTCCGGCACCGGGTACGTCCTCGCCGCCAACCACACCTCGTTCTTCGACCCGGTGCTGCTCATCGGCACCCTGCACCGGCTCGGCCAGCGGCCCGCCGTGCTCGCCACCGCCGGGCTGTGGCGGGTGCCCCTGCTGGGCCGGGTCCTCGCCCGGGAGGGCCATGTGCCGGTGCACCGGGGCAGCCGCCGAGCCCCGGACGCCCTCCGGCACGCCGCAGACGCCCTCGCCGCCGGACGCGGGGTGCTCATCTACCCGGAGGGCGGCCTGCCCCGCTACCGCGCCTCCCACGACCGCCCGCCCGGACGCCTGAAGTCCGGGGTCGTCCGGCTCGCGCTGTCCACCGGCGTCCCGGTGATCCCGGTCGGGCACGCGGGCGCCCGCAGGGTCTCCTCCGGCAGCCGCGCCAAGCAGCTCGCGGGCTGGGCCACCGCGCCCCTGCGCCGCCCCCGTGTCCATGTGCACTTCGGTCCCGCGCTCCGCCTCGACACGTCCGAGCGCCCGCTGGACGACCTGGAGAACGCGCTCGCCCAGGCCTGGTCGAGCGCGGTCCGCGCCTTGGAGGGCAGCGACGGGGGCAGCCGCCTGCCCGCCGGGCAGCGCTGACCTCCTCCGGTCCGATTCGCGCATCCGGGTGGTAGCACCCGCCGACCTGGGCCGCACGGGTTGTGGCGGCCCGAAGCCGCGCTGCCCGGCACGGATAATCACGCCTCATGCAGCAGGTGAAAGCAGGCGCACGGCGAGCCCCGGTCGCGGTCACCGGACTGGGACTGGTCACCCCGGCGGGCGTCGGCCGGGACGCGGCCTGGGCGGGCCTGTGCGCCGGTCGGTCCACCGCCACCGCCGACTCCGCGCTGGCCGGCCTGCCCGTCGCCTTCTCCTGTCAGGTGCCCGGCCTGGACGCGGCCGGCCGGCTCGGCCACCGGCTGGCCCGCCGGCTGGACCGGTTCACGGCCTTCGCGCTGCTCGCGGCCCGCGAGGCCGTCGCCGACGCCGGGCTCGCAGCCGGCTCCTGGGACGGGGCCCGGGTCGGCGTGGTCATGGGCGTCGGCACCGGGTCCATGCAGGGCTGGCAGGCCGAGTTCGACCGGCTCGCCGACCACACCCCCGAACGCGTCTCCCCGCTGGCGCTGCCGCGCAGCGTGCCCAACATGGCCGCCGCCGAGATCGCCCTGGACCTCGGCGCGCGCGGCCCCAACATGGTGGTCAGCACCGCCTGTGCCTCCGGCACCAGCGCGATCGGCCTGGCCCGGGACTGGTTGTTGTCCGGCCACTGCGACCTGGTCCTGGCCGGCGGCAGCGAGTCGGCCCGGCTGCGGATGACCGCCGCCTGCTTCGCCCAGATGCGCGCCCTGTCGCGCCGCGCCCACACCCCCGACGCCGCCTCCCGCCCGTTCGACCGCGACCGCGACGGCTTCGTCCTCGGCGAGGGCGCCGCCGTCCTCGTCCTGGAACGCACCGAGGACGCCCGCGCCCGGGGCGCACGGCTCGAGGCCCTGCTCGCCGGGTTCGGCGCATCCTGCGACGCCCACCACTTCACCGCCCCGCACCCCGACGGCGACGGCGCCGCCCGCGCCCTCGGCGCCGCCCTCGCCGACGCCGGCCTCGCCCCCGAGGACATCGATCACGTCAACGCGCACGGCACCGCCACCCCGCAGGGCGACGCCGCCGAGCACCACGCGCTGCACCGGGTCTTCCACCGGCCCCCGCCCGTCACCGCGGTCAAGGGCACCCTCGGGCACGCCATCGGCGGCGCCGGGGCCATCGAGGCCGCCTGCACCGTGCTCACCCTGCGCCACCAGCTGATCCCGCCCACCGCCAATCTCGACACCCTCGACCCCGCCATGGACCTGGACGTCGTCGTCAAGGCGCCCCGCCCGCACCGGATACGAGCCGCCGTCAGCAACTCCTTCGGTTTCGGCGGCCAGAACGCCGTGCTCGCCTTCACCACCGTCGACTAGGCCCGGCCGGAGCGGACTGCGGGGCGCGCCGCCCCCGGCCCGGCGCGGCCTGCCGGAGCGCCCGCGGTCAGGGCCTGCCCGCTCAGCAGCAGCGGGCCGCCGTCGTGGTGTCGTGCCGGTGCCACATGGCGTCGATCACCCGGCCGTCGGGCAGTGTGTGCCGGGGCGGTCCCTTGTCGGGGACGAAGCCCGCGCCGGCCAGGGACCGTCGGCTCGCGGTGTTCCCGGGCTCGGCCCCGGCCCGCACCGTGACCAGGCCGACATGGGTGTGGGCCAGCTCCACGCCCGCGCGGAACAGCTCCGAGCCCAGGCCCCGGCCGCGGTGGTCCGGCGCCAGCCAACCGCCCATCTCGCCCGTGAGGTGCTGAAGTTCGAGGGCCCCGGCGTAACTGAGGTCGGACCGGCGCACGCACACCAGAAGAAGCGGGTCGTCCGGATCGGGCGCGTACGGCTCGGCCAGATCGGGGGGGATGCGCCGGCCGTCCTCACCGGCGGGCCGCCAGGCCAGCAGGGCCCGGCGCACACCGGGGTCGGGCAGCACCTCGTCCGCCAGGGTGCCGAGCCACCGCTGCGCCTCGGCGTCCGCGCTCGCGGCGAGCGCCGCCGCCACGTCCAGCCGGGTCCGCGGTGTGAACAGCAGCAGCCGTTCGGTGGCCAGCACGTGTCGCCCGGGCGTGCACCGCCCCGGCCTCGGCAGTCCGGACGCGGCCCGGCGACGGCGGATCAGCGACCAGACCATGGAACCCCCGGCGGAACGGCACGTGCGGCCAACACCAGAGCGGTGCCGAACACACCGCCCTCGGATGCGGACGGCCCGCACCGGCGGAGAATCTAGCGGGTGGCGGGGCGGGCTGCGGGAGGGGGTGGGGGAGTGCGTACGGGCGGGATGCGGGAGTGGGTGCGCGGGAACGCGGGAGAGGCGCGGCTTGTCGATGCCATGGCCGGCTGACACGGTCCGCGCAGGCCGCTGCGCCCCGCACCGGCGAGGGTGCGGGGCGCAGCGGGGGTGTGTCTTGTCAGTCGAAGGAGCGGATCTTGTAGCTGCCCATGAGATTGCCCCGGTACGCCACCGAGCCCTTGCGCTGGGTGAAGTTGGTGCCCGCGTAGACGTTCACGGGGCCGCCGGTCGTGCGATTGAAAGCCGACTTGGCGTTGTGGCTGGCGACCCATGCGCCGCACTTGGCGACGGTCTCGTCCACGGGGGGCACGGCCTGGCAGATGCTGCCCATGCCGTCCCAATTGCTGAAGAAGCAGAACTTCCCTTCCTGGCAGCGGTCGTACCCCGTGGCCGCGGGGCCCGCCGAAGCGGCGGAGATGCCCGCGGCGCCGAGAACGGTGGCCAGCGAGGCGGCGGTGAGCGCGGCGCGCAACGTGCCCATGAGTGTCTCCCTCGGTAGGTGGACTTCCGGTGTCACAAGACGCTGGCAGTCCCTCGGGGGCACCGCTACGGCATCGCTTCGTCCCGGACAGGGGAACCGTTGTCCGGCCTGCTCAGCGGCCTGTCCGGGACATCGTCGGGAGGCCGTCCGGCACTCGGATCACCCGCCGGCCGCCACGCATGCCGAGCCCACCCCGCCGGCACCTACGCCGGTTCGGGTTGCGGTTCCGGCTGCCGCACCGGGGGAGCCTGTGGTTCCCACACCCTGGTGGTCCGTACGTAGCGGTGGATCACCGAGGCCACCGCCAGAATGAGAAGCGGACCGAAGATCCACGGGTATGCGGCCATCTCCGTCGGCAGGAAGCGGTAGGAGAGCAAGAGCGCGGCGAAGACCGTCGCGCCGTGGCCGACCAGGTGGATTCCCGACCGGTCCCAGCCGCGTGCGAGCGAGCGCAGTGCTGCCTCGATCGTGAGCGTGAACACCACGCCGGCAATGATGTCCGCGCCGTAGTGGTAGCCGAATCCCAGCGTTGCGCCGAGCGTGGCGATCAGCCAGAAGGTGCCCGCGAATCGCAGCACGCGGGGGCCTTTGCGGGAATGGATGAAAATGGCGGTAGCCCACGCTGTGTGCAGGCTGGGCATGCAGTTGCGGGGGGTGATCGCGTCGTATGTCATCGGGTGCGGCATGGTGAGCGGCGGCGGTGTGTGCGGCCACAGATTGGCCACCGCCCAGTGCAGGCCGCCGGTGCCGGAGGCGCCCGGGCCGTAGGCGAAGACCGGTCCGACCACCGGGAAGATCATGTAGATGCCGGGCCCGAGGAGACCGATCACCAGGAAGGTGCGCACCAGATGGTGGGCCGGGAAGCGGCGCTCGACCGCCACGTGCCGTAGCTGGTACAGCGCGACGACGACCGCGAACACCGCAAGCTGAACGTAGACGTAGTCGAGGACATGGGCGCCGATCGGACCGGTGGCCCTGACGATCCGGCCTGCCACCCACGACGGGTCGCCCAGCGCGTGATCGGCGGTCGCCACGTACTGGTCGAGCACCGACGGGCGAGTTCTCGACGTGATGAGGAGCCAGGTGTCGCCCGTCTTGCGGCCGGCCACCAGCAGCAGGCCCAGCCCGACGCCCTTCAGCAGCAGGGCACGTTCCCGGCCCGTGCGGCGCGTGACAGCGATGACCGCACAACCCAGCATGACCCACAACGCGCCGCTGCCGAAGGGGTGGCCGGGGGTCATTTCGATGCCGGCGGCCCATCGCACCAGGAAGAAGACGATGTCGAAGCCGATCGCGACACCAGCCGCGATGAGCCGCTGCCGCCAGGTGAGCACCACCATCATCAACGCCATGCTGGCGTACAGAAGGAAACCCGATTTGGGAGGGAATGCCGCCTCACGCACCTGGTTGGTGATCGGCCCCGGCAGGCCGTAGCGCCGCGCGGCGATCTCCAGCGCGATGAGGAATCCGAGGGTCACCACAGAAGCGGTGGCCCACAGTATCGCCCGCGGCTGACGCCATGCGGCGAACCCGGTTCTGCCGTTTGTCCGCGGAAAGGCCCGCGTTGATCTGGGTATCAATTGTTCGGCCGATTTGCTAGATGCTGATTGAACGAGTCGGTTTTGCTGAGTGAGTTCGGTGCTCGAATTCCCGGCGCGCCGACAGAGGCGACGAGCGGATCCACCGGCTCGGAGGGGACCGGTGGCTCGGTCCCGGCTCATTGCGAACCGCGGCGGTCACGCGCTCGCGAAGGGCATGCGAGGCCACTGCCATAGCTCCGCCGCCCCTCGGCGCAACGCCCGCTCGCTTCATGGACTCCGCCCCCTCTAGTGCCATCGGGCACCCTACCTGGCGGTGCCGCACCGGCCGGCGCGGCAGGGCTGCTGAGAAGTACCGCTCAGGCGGCCCGGTCCCGAGAGCCGGGCTTGGGGCGGGTGCCGGTCCAGGACGGGTCGGCGGCCGGGGCGGGGGCGGAGGCGTGGGGGGAGTGGTGCATGGCGGTCCTTCGGACGGGTGAGGGACGGTCCGTGGTGGTGATGTCTGCGGGGGTGACGCCGGCTGGGGTGGATGACGGTGCCGCCCGGCGGAGCGAGCGGAGCAGCCTGGTACCGGCGTGTCACCTCCGCCGCGGGTCGGCGCATCGATGCCGCGCAGGACCGAGCGGAAGCGGTCCTACCTCGCCGGTGTCCGTCAGGCGGTTCGGCGAGCGCCGGCCCGGGCCGGCAGCCGGTGCGGTGGCTGCCCGCCGGCCGGTATTCGGCCGGGATGGGCCACGGTGTGCGCCGCACGGTGCGGAGGCCGTCCACGGTCCGCTCTCCGGCCGGGAGTCACGGCGTTCGCCGTACGGCGTGGAGCGTGCCTGCCATCGCATACCCGGTCGTGCTCGGTCACCCGGTCGTGCTGGTTCACCCGGTCGTGAAAGGTGCCCTCGTCCGCCGCGCGGTGCAGAAGCGGCACCGCGGTCGGCAGCGATTCGCCCTGCCCCGAGTGAAGTTTCCGCGGTCGGTCATCGTCACGCGGTCGGGGGAGGGAGGGCGGAGCCATCGCCGTGCGCCTTTCGTCCGGCCTCGCGGGTGAGGAGTGCGGGCGTCGGGCCGGCCGTTCGGGCAGCAGACGTCGCACCACCTGCGGGGAGGCCGTGCCGGCGGCTTGTCTCCCGCAAGCCGGCCGCGCCGCCTGCTCCTTGAGTCAGCCGGAGCAGTGAGTCCACTCTGGCACCCGGCAACCACGACCCGCAACCGGCAAGTTGAAAATTGCAAGTGGCCAAGTGCATGCTGCATCCGCCAGAACGTGATCGAATGGGTGGCGAAGCGATCGCGCGCGAGAGTGAACCGGGACCACACGAGGGGGTGGGCGTGACCACGGAGACCGACTGGGGCGGCGCCCCTTCCGTGCTGCGCATGATCCTCGGCAGACAGCTGGAGGAACTGCGCGCCCGGGCCGGCCTCAGCTATGACGAGGCGGGCGCGGCCATCGGGGTCAGCCACTCCACGATCCGCCGCATGGAGGCCGCCAAGGTGGCCCGGCTGCGGCTCGCGGACGCCGAGAAACTCCTCCAGGTCTACGGCGTCACCGACCAGCAGGAGATCGACACCTTCCTCCAGTCCGTGCGCGAGGCCAACAAGCGGGGCTGGTGGCACACCTACCGCGACGTCATGCCCGACTGGTTCGCCGCCTACCTCAGCCTGGAGCAGGCGGCCCTCCAGATCCGCGCGTACGAGAACCAGTTCGTGCACGGCCTGCTCCAGACCGAGGACTACGCCCGCGCCCTGCTCACCGCGGCCCATCCGCACGCGTCCGCCGAGGCCACCGAACGGCGGGTCGCGCTGCGCACGCGCCGCCAGGAGCTGCTGGCCAGAGCGGCACCGCCGCGGCTGTGGGTGGTGATGGACGAGACCGTGCTGCGCTGGCCGGTCGGCGGACCCGAGGTGATGCGCGCGCAGATCGGCCACCTCATCGAGGTCAACCGGCTGCCGCACGTCACCGTGCAGCTCATGCCGTTCGCCAACGGGCCGCATCCCGCCCTGCGGGCCGGCGCCTTCCACCTCTTCCGGTTCCGGGCCCGCGAACTGCCCGACATCGCCTGCCTCAACGGGCTCGTCGGGGCCGCCTACCTGGACAAGGCCGACGACGTCGTGGTCTACCGGGAAGCCCTCGACCGGCTGAGCGCCCAGGCCGCGCCCGCCAGGAGGACCGAGACCCTGCTCAGCACGCTGCGCGAGGAGTGGTGACCGGCACACGCACCCGCCGACGCGAAGCCCCCCGACCCCCGACCCGAATGGGAGACACGGCGTTGCCCGACAACGGATGGCCGGCCGACCGGATCGACACCGAGAACGCCCACTCCGCCCGCATCTACGACTACATACTCGGCGGCAAGGACTACTATCCCGCCGACAAGGAGGCGGGCGACGCGATGTCCCGGGAGTGGCCCGCGCTCCCGGTGCACATGCGCGCCAACCGGGACTTCATGAACCGTGCCGTGCGCTGGCTCGCCGAGGAGGCGGGCATGCGCCAGTTCCTGGACATCGGCACCGGCATCCCGACCTCGCCCAACCTGCACGAGATCGCCCAGGCCGTGGCCCCCGATTCCCGGGTCGTCTACGTCGACAACGACCCGATCGTGCTCACCCTCTCGCAGGGCCTGCTGGCCAGTGCCCCCGAGGGCCGGACGGCGTACATCGAGGCCGACTTCCGTGATCCGGCGGCCATCCTGGACGCGCCCGAGCTGCGCGCGACCCTGGACCTGAGCCGGCCCGTCGCTCTCACCGTCATCGCGATCGTCCACTTCATGCTGGACGCGGACGACGCCGTGGGTGTCGTACGGAGGCTGCTGGAGCCGCTCCCGTCGGGCAGCCATCTCGCGATGTCGATCGGCACCGCCGAGTTCGCGCCCGAGGAGGTGGGCCGCGTCGCCCGCGAGTACGCGGCCCGCAACATGCCGATGCGGCTGCGCACCCTGGACGAGGCCCACGAATTCTTCGCGGGCCTGGACCTGGTCGAGCCGGGCATCGTCCAGGTGCACAAGTGGCACCCCGACGGCAGCGGCGAGCAGGGTGTCCGCGACGAGGACATCGCCATGTACGGCGCGGTCGCCCGCAAGCCGTGACAGACCCGGGGCCGGGGTCCGACCCACCTCCCGGACCCCGGCCCCGCCCCGTCGTACGACGGGCCGGGGCGGTGTCCCGGCCGCTAGTGTGAGCTCGTGTACACCACCTGCGTCACCCGG
Source organism: Streptomyces sp. NPDC036984 (assembly GCF_055607665.1). NCBI lineage: Bacteria > Bacillati > Actinomycetota > Actinomycetes > Kitasatosporales > Streptomycetaceae > Streptomyces > Streptomyces sp. NPDC036984. The sequence goes on along the minus strand of NZ_JBVJRL010000015.1, from coordinate 144,587 downwards.
CATGTGCAGGCACCCCCGGACGCCGTCTACCGGGTCCTCACCGACCCGGAGGCGCTCGTGGTCCGGCGGGTCCCGGCCGGCATGACCGCCCGCGTGCACACCTTCGACGTCCGCGAGGGCGGTTCCTTCCGGATCTCCCTCATCTACGACGACCCGGCCGGCGCCGGCAAGTCCGGCGGGTGCACGGACACCTACAAAGGCCACTTCGCCCGGCTGGTGCCCGGAGAGCTGGTCGTCGAGGTCTTCGCCTTCGAGACCGGCGACGACGCCCTGCGCGCGACCATGACCATGACGACGACGCTCACCGCGGCCGGCGGCGGCACCGACGTGGAGATCCGGCACGAGGGCGTCCCCGACCCCATTCCCCGCGACGACAACGAGCTGGGCACGCGCACGGCCCTCGACCAGCTCGCCCGGGTGGTCGAGGGGGCGAGTCGCCCACCGGCTGAACCGGGATGGCCGAAAGGCGCGGGAATCGGGTCTTGAATTCGGCACAACCTTTCCGTGGCTCGGCTGCCGGGAATCGTCGGGAAAGAAAGTCAAAAGAAGCGGAACCGTGGCGCGGGAATTGCGGTCTTAAGGTCCGTCGACGGCCGGGATCAGTCCGGTCGCGAAGTATCCGGGGGAATGAAACGTATGTCCGTCCGTAACCGCAAGACCCTCTTCACCGCCGTGGCCCTCACCGCCGGCCTCACCCTGGCCGCCGTCACGCCCGCCCTCGCGGGGGTCACCGCGAGCCACACCACCCGTGCCGCCGCCGTGTCCTCCGCCCAGGGCGACCCGCGCAACGTCACCCAGCACGTCGCCGACTTCTACGGCGCCTACATCGACTCGGTCTGGGCCACCGACGACCCGAGCGCCGCGGCCAGCGCCAAGGCCCTGCGTGGCTTCTACCTCTCCGCCGCCGCCCAGAAGAAGGTCGCCGCCTACGAGAAGAAGCAGCACGCGGACGGCATCCTGTTCGCGCAGAACGTGCCGGTGAAGTGGAAGGTGGCGTACACCGGGTCCGGTGCGGGCCACGCCACCAGCCGGGTCACGCTCACCTGGGGCGACGGGCCGCACGCGCAGGTCAGCCGGATCGACGTCCAGTCCGACCTGAAGACCCAGAAGATCACCGACCTGAAGCCGGCCGGCTGACCGGCGGACGGGCCGATCGGCCTGGCTCGATCGGCGGCACCGGTGGTACCGGGCGCGCGGTCCCGCCCCGCCCCATTCGGAGCGGGGCCGCCCGCCCCGCCGTACCGTCGGCCGCGCGAGTACGTCAGCCGCGGCCGTGCGGGCGGTACTGCCGCGGCAGCGGCATGCCGCGGTCGGCCATGATCCGGCGTACGCGGTCGGGATAGTCGGTGATGATCCCGTCGACGCCCAGGTCCATCAGCGCCTCGACGGTCGCCGGGTCGTCACAGGTCCACGGCACCACCTTCAGCCCCCGGGCGTGCGCCTCCGCGACCATCGCCGCGTCCGAGTAGAACCGGAACCCGGGGTCGCCGACCTTGCCGGTCTGCGGGAAACCGTAGTTGGGGGAGAGGGTCGTGACCCCGGGAAGCGTCGCCGCGGCCCTGACGAAGTCCCCGCCGTAGTCGTCCGCGTCGATCCCGCCCAGCCACGGGGACGCGCCGGGCTTGCCGACCTGAAGGAAGTCGTAGTTGGTCAGCGCCACCAGCGGCCGCTTCGGCGCCAGCCGGTGCATCACCTTCAGCGCGCCCCAGTCGAAGGACTGGATGGTGACCTGCCGCTCGATGCCCGAGCGGTGGATCTCCTCGTACACCCGGCGGACGAACACCTCGCGCGGAGCGGTCTCCTCGGGCGCGCCCGCCTCCACCTTGGTCTCGATGTTCAGCTTCACACCCCAGGCGTGGTAGCTCCTGACCAGGCCGAGGACGTCCTTCAGCTCCACCATCCGGAAGCCCTTGACGACCTCTTGCTCGGGGAAGCCGGGCAGCTGCTGATAGCCGCAGTCCAGCGTCTTGATCTGAGTCAGCGTCAGATCCTTGATGAACCTGCCGGCATACGGGTACATCGGGTCGCCGGGCGTGACCGGGCCGGTGTCCCGGCACTTGACGCCGCTGATCCGGCGGTCGTGGTTGACCACCACCTTCAGGTCCTTGGTGACGTGGGTGTCCAGCTCCAGCGTGGACACCCCGAGCCGCATCGCCTTGCCGAAGCCCTCCAGGGACTCCTCGGTCGTCATCCCGAGGCCGCCGCGGTGTGCCTGGAGGTCGAAGCGGGCCTTCGCGGGGCCGCCCGGCGCCGCCTGCGCGGCCGCCGGGGACCACAGCGCCGGCAGCAGGGCGAGGCCGGCGAGCAGGTGTCGTGCGCGTACGGGCAGGTGTCGTACGGACATCCGGAACCTCACTCGGGGTCGAAGAGGGCGTGGGTACGCCGTCAGGCGTCGGAACCGAAGGCCGAAGCGCCGCAGATTCTCGCAACGCCCCGACGGGGCGGGCCACCCTCCGAACTGAACATTGCCGCACAGGCAGTCGACACGCAGACGTCTTGCCCCGCGATCCGGCGCACGGGACGACGCCACGGAGTGCCACCCCACGGAGGGGCTCCCCGTCCGGAAAGCGGGCTGCTCAGCCGTGCCGGGGCTGCTCGGCGCGGCCGTGGTGGCGGCGGCGCTCGGTGGGTGTGCGGTGCAACGCGATCAGTGCGGCGTCGTCGCCGAGCCGGCCGCCGGCGTGGGCCAGCAGATCGCGCCGCAGGTGGTGCATCAGCGCCTCGGGGCTGTCCTCCGTCCACCGCGCGGCCCGGTCGGCGAGCGGATAGAACCGGCCACGCTCGTCCCGGGCCTCCACGACCCCGTCGGTGTACAGCAGCAGCGTGTCGCCCGGCTCGAACGAGAACACGTCCAGCGTGTGCTCGGCACCGGCGTGCACCCCGAGCGGCGGCGACGGATGCAGGCTCGGGACCGTGACGACGTGACCGGGGCTCAGCAGCAGCGGCGGCGGATGACCGCAGCTCGTCATCCGGGTGACCGGGTCGCGGTCCGGGATCTCCACGAGCAGCGCGGTGGCGAACCGCTCGCCCACCTCGTCCGGCGGATCCAGGTCGGCCGCGTAGCGGGTGATGCTCTGGTCCAGGCTGGTGGCCAGGTCCGCCAGCGGGATGTGCCGGTGGGCGCTCTCCCGGAAGGCGCCGAGCAGCAGCGCCGCCTCGCCGATGGCGGGCAGGCCCTTGCCCCGGACGTCGCCGATCAGGACGCGGACCGAGCCGTCGCACGGGGTCGTCGCGTAGAGGTCGCCGCCGATCTGTGCCTCGTCCTCCGCCGCCAGGTAGAGCGAGGCGATCCGCAGCGTGCCGATCTGCTCGGGCAGCGGCCACATCAGGACGTGCTGCGCGGCCTCGGCGACCGTGCGGACCTGGGCCAGCTGGGCCTGCCGGCGCTCACGCAGGGCGCTGTAGAGGACGGTGAGCACCACGAGGACCGAGAGGGTGATGATCTGCACGATGTGGTTCGTGGTGCCGATCCCCCCGTGGTGGATGCCGATGAAGACCTGAGCGGCGACCGCGAGCACGCCGATGCCCGCCGTGGTCCGCGGCCCGGCGAAGGAGGGGGTGAGCGCGGGCGCGATCACCAGGGCCGGCCCGAGGTGGATGTCGTTCGGGGTCCGCAGGTCCACCACCGTGATCACCACGATGAGCGCGACCGGGAGCAACAGCAGTGCGTGGACCGACTGCCACGGCTGCCGCGGACCCGCGCGCCAGAGCCGGGGTGCCATGCCTACCAGCGTGCTCCCGGGCCGGTCGGGCGGCCACTCGCCACCGGGGCGGCCGGCGGATCTCCTCCCTGGTCCCCGGCGGCCTCCCGCTCGGCGTCTTCGGCAAGACGCTCCACGACATCGGGGCCCCTGTCCACGGCAGCGGCTCCGCAGTCCTCGGTGTCCGGCATGGCGATCGTGCTGGTGCTGGTGCCGCGGCGCCGCAGCCCCGCCCTCCTCCCCCGTCAGGGCCTCACCGCCGGAACCACGGCGCTCGCCCGGCGGACTGAACCTTTCCCCGGGCGCCGTGTCGGTGACGGCACGCCGGGTACCCGTAGCTCCCCCGGGGCGGATCCGGCCGTCCCAGGGGTGCAGGGTGCCGAATGGAGAGGTCATGACGCAGAACGGGGAGGAAACCGCGCCCCTCCGGCGACCGGAGGTCACCGAACTCCGCCTCGCCACGGACGAAGCGAACGCGCAGCCCGCGCCGGACCCGTCGGAGCCGCCGGACCCGTCGCAGCTGCCGCAGGACCGCAGCCAGGCGATCCTGGAGGCCGCCAAGCAGATCGGCGCGCTCCTCAAACGCGCCGGCCACCCCTTCGCGCTGGCCGGAAGCGTGGCCGTCTACGCCCACGGAGGCAGTCGCTACCTCCAGCACGACGCCGACTTCGCCATCCTGCCCGACGACGCCGAAGCGGTGGCCGTCACGCTGCGCGAGGCCGGTCTCGCCGTACGGATCCCGCCGGAGGACTGGCTGCTGAAGACCACCTGCCACGGGCAGAACGTCGACATCATCTTCGCGCTGGCACACCAGCCCGTCACCCGGGACATGCTCGACCGGGCCCATGTCCTGCCGGTCGACTCGGTGCTCATGCCCGTCCTCTGCCCGACCGATCTGATCCACAGCCTGATCAGTGCCTTCTCGGAGCACTACTGCGACTTCGGGTCGGTCCTGCCGGTGGCCCGCGCCGTCCGCGAGAAGGTCGACTGGGACGTGGTCCGCGCCGCCTGCGGCGACCAGCCCATGCCCGCCGCCTTCCTCTTCCTCCTCGAACGGCTGCACGTGATCGACGCCCAGGAGGGGCAGCCATGACCGACACGAGCCCGCCGCCCCCGCCGACGGCGGGGAACCTGGACTACCGCATCGCCCACCTCGCCGAGCACCTGGCCGCCGGAGAGCTGGGAGAACTGGGCGTACGACTCGAGATGCGCGGCGACGCCGTCATGCTCACCGGCACGGTGCCGTCCACCCAGTGCCGGGACGACATCCTGCGCATGGCCCGTGAGGAGCTGGCGGGGCACCCCGTCCACAGCGACCTGCTCGTCGCCGGGACCTCCTCGCCCGACCACGGAGAGGACCTGACATGATCCGCGTCGCGGCCGTCGGGGACATCCACATGGGCCCCGAGAGCCAGGGGACTCTGCGCCCCTCCTTCGAGACACTGCCCGGATGCGCCGACGTCCTGCTGCTCGCCGGCGACCTCACCCGGCACGGCACCCCCGAGGAGGCGGCGGTCGTCGCCCGGGAGATCAAGGACCTCGGGGTGCCCGTCGTCGCCGTACTCGGCAACCACGACCACCACGACGACAAGCCCGAGGAGGTCACCGCGATCCTCCGGGACGCGGGCGCGCACGTCCTCGAGGGGCAGGCGGCCGTCGTCACCGCCGACGGCGCCCGTATCGGCGTCGCCGGGACCAAAGGCTTCTGCGGCGGCTTCGTCGGCCGCTGCGCGGGGGAGTTCGGCGAACCGCTCATGAAGGAGTTCGTCCGCTACAGCCGCCGGTGCGCCGACAGTCTGCACGGCGCCCTGAAGCACCTGGACGAGCGGGACTGCGACGTACGGATCGCCCTCACCCACTTCTCGCCCGTCCCGGACACCCTGGCCGGCGAGCCGCTGGAGATCTATCCGTTTCTCGGCAGCTATCTGCTGGCGGAGGCGATCGACACCGGCGGCGCCGACCTCGCGGTGCACGGGCACGCCCACGCCGGCACCGAGCACGGCATGACCAGCGGGGGCGTCCGCGTGCGGAACGTCGCCCAGCCGGTGATCGGGCAGGCGTTCCACGTGTACCACCTGCCCGGCCGGCGCGGGTAGCGCCGGCGCGGCCGGTCAGGCCGCCGTGCTCAGAGCCTCCCGGCCGGTCACATCGCCGTCCTTCGCGGGCAGCGTCAGCGTCACCGGGCCGCCGCGGCGGCGCACCAGCAGACCCGCGCCGATCGACCCGGCGATGAGCAGCCCGCCGGCGACCAGGGCGCCGCGCGCTCCGGCCCACTCCATCAGCAGGCCCAGCAGCGGCGGCCCGCCGAGGCCCCACACCGTGCCGATGCTGCTCCACACCCCGAGCACCCGGCCGCGCAGATGCGGCGGCGGATCGGTCTGGAGCACGGCCGTACCGGCGGTGTCGGAAACGGACTCCACGATCGCCATCGGCAGCACCAGCACCAGCAGCACCGCCAGCGACGGCGACAGACCCGCCACCACCTGGAGCAGCGCGCCCGCCGCCGCGAGCAGACCCACGGTCCGCACGGACGGCTTGCGCAACCGGGCGCCGAGGACCGCGCCGAGGATGCCGCCGACGGCCAGCACGGTGGAGACCGTGCCGAACGCCCCGGCGCCACCCGCCAGCGGTCCGGTGACGAGGACGGCGAGGGTCAGGCCGTAGTTGCGGCCGAAGACGGAACTGATCCCGGTGATGCCCGCGAGAGCGACCAGGCGGGGCCGGCGCGCGAAGAAGGACAGGCCCTCCCGCACGGTCATCCCGGCCCGCGCCGGTACGGCCCGCGGCCCGGCCGCCCGGACCTCGGCGACCCCGGGCACCGGACGTAGGAACGGCACCACCGAGGCCACGAAGAGGAACGACAGCCCGTTGGCGGCGTACGCGGCGCCCGTGCCGAGGAAGCCGACCGCCACCCCGGCCAGCGCCGTGCCGGCCAGCCGGCCCGCACTGTGCACGAGCGCGCCGACACCGATCGCGGACGGCACGTCCGCCACCGGCACGAGATCGTTGCCGAGCAGTGCGCAGGCCGGCCCGTCGACGGTGGCGATGACGCCGGTCACGGCGGCCAGCACCAGCAGGGCCGTCATGTCGATCCGGTCCAGTGCCACGAGCAGCGCCGTGGTGAAGGCGACCGCGCCGAGCAGGGCCTGGCTGACGGCGACCGTCAGCTTCCGGGGCCAGCGGTCCACGGCCGCCCCGCCGAGGAGGCTCACGAACAGCGCGGGCGCAGCCTGCACCGACATCGACAGACCGGTCGCCGCGGCCGAGCCGGTGATGTGCAGCACGAGCAGGTTCTGCACGGTGAGCTGCATCCAGGTACCGGCGTTGGAGACGAAGTTCGCCGCCGACCACCAGCGCATGCTCCGGTACCGCAGGGACCGCCACGGCGAACGGGAGGCCGGGGCGGAGCTGGACATGGACGTGGACGTGGACAGGGCAGAGGCAGAGGGCACGGCGGGGTACTCGACAACCGGGAAAGCGGGAGAGACCGGCGGGGCCCGTCGGGCCGGCTGCGTTGCACGGCCGGGCCGCCTGGTCAGGGCGCCGACCATGCTGGCAGACAGGACGGGCGAGTCGACGCCACCGCCTTCGCGGGCGCAGACCGACCGCCGCGAAACACCGCTTGCCGTACGCCGGTTGGGGCCTCGCGTGGGGTTCCTCACAGGCCCTGTTCCAGCCGTGCCGGGGCGGGGCTACGCGGACGGCGGCAGAAGCGCCGGTCCGCCGAAACGGAGGCGTGTCATGCGTGAGCACCATCGAGCCGCGACGTCGGCTCCCCGGTCACGCTCCGGCGCGACCGGTCACCGTCTTCCCCGCACCGGTACCGAACTTCCCCGCACCGGTACCGAACCGGCCACCGCGCGCAGCGCCGTGCGACTCCGGCTGCTGCTCTCCGCCGTCTTCCTGCCCGTGTTCGCCGCGGCGACCGCCGGATTCGCGGTGTGGGCCGCGCACGAGGGCCCGGGCGGCAGCCCGGGCACCGGCCCGCTCACCGCCCTCACGGGGGTGTGCGGGCTCCTCGCCCTGGCGGCGGCGCTGGACCTCGCGGTGCTGACGGCACGACGACGGCGGGACCACGGGGCCGGGCGGTGACCCGGCCGCACTGCGCACCCCCTCCAGGACCCGGGCCGGCTGCCGGCACCGCGCCACGACATGGCCCTGCACCCTGCCGCGTCATGTGGGGCGGCCGGCCACACAGCAGCAGCGCCCCCCACCACCGGGCCCCGGTGACGGGCGCGGCGACCATCGCCAAGGGGTACGGAAGGACCATCGCCGTGCGCGGAGAGGAGCGGGTCACCTGCTCCTGGCTGCCCAGCCAGGCCACCCGCTCCTCGCGGACCGCGTCCGCGACCGGCGCGGACGCGGTCACCGGGACCCGCGCCCACGGTGCGGCGAGCGAGGCCGGCTCACCGCACACCGCCTCCAGCCGCAGCAACTGTTCGTCCGGCGTGAGCAGATACAGCGCGCCGGTGCGGCGCGCCGTCTCCGTGAAGACCGCGTCCCCCCCGGTGGGGCCGGCCGGATCCACCGCGCCGGTCACATGGCACCTCCAGCATCGGCAGCGGGCGGCAGGCCGTCCGGCACCTGGGCGGCGACGGACTAGCGGTTGACCGTCCGCATCCCCGCCTCGTCGTACCGCTCGCCCGCAGCCTCGGGCAGCTCGGCGTCGATGCGGGCCAGGTCGTCCTCGGTCAGCTCGATGCCGACCGCGCCGGCGTTCTGCTCCAGGTAGGCGCGGCGCTTGGTACCCGGGATCGGTACCAGGTCCTCGCCCTGGGCCAGCACCCAGGCGATGGCCAGCTGGGCCGGGGTCACGTCCTTCTCGGCCGCGATCTCCTTCACCTTCTCCGCGAGCCGCAGGTTCGCGTCGATGTTGGCGTCGGTGAAGCGCGGGTTGCTGCGGCGCCAGTCGTCCTTGTCCAGCTCGTCGGGCGAGGAGAAGCGGCCCGCCAGGAAGCCGCGGCCGAGCGGCGAGTACGGCACGAAGCCGATACCCAGCTCCCGGCAGGCGGGCAGCACCTCGGCCTCCACCTCCCGCGACCACAGCGAGTACTCGCTCTGCACGGCGGTGATCGGGTGCACGGCGTGGGCGCGCCGGATGGTCTCGGCGCTCGCCTCGCTCAGCCCGATGCCCCGCACCTTGCCTTCGGCGACCAGCTCGCCCAGCGCACCGACCGTCTCCTCGATCGGCACGTCCGGATCCACCCGGTGCTGGTAGTAGAGGTCGATGTGGTCGGTGCCGAGCCGCTCCAGGGAGCCGTGGACGGAGCTGCGCACATGCTCCGCGGAACCGTCCTGCCGGCCGACCGTGCTCATGTCGCCCGGTACGGCGTTGTCCATTCGGTAGTTGAACTTCGTAGCGATCACATACTCGTCGCGATGCCCCCGTATCGCCTTACCGACCAGCGACTCGTTGCTGAGCGGGCCGTAGACCTGCGCGGTGTCGAGGAAGGTGATGCCGAGTTCCAGGGCGCGCCGGATGGTCGCGATGCCCTCCTCCTCGTCGGCGGAGCCGTAGAAGGCGGACATACCCATGCATCCGAGGCCGATGGCCGATACCTGGAGGTCCCGAAGACTGCGCTTCTGCATGCCGTGTCCCAGCCTTTCCTGCACACTCGTTCGTCGTTGCGGACGACACGAAGGCCCTCGTTCCATCCAGTCCATCTAGCGACGGATTCGGTCGACCGGCATCCCGTGGGGAACACCGGCCGACGTGCCCTCGTGCGACCCGGTGTCCGCGACGCTATGAGCTGGAGCGCACTCCAGCGCAAGTCAGGCATGTGCCGGCGCTTCGACTCCCGAATAGAGGAGACCGGCACCGGGGGACGGATCCGCGGGGGCGCGGGTTGCCTTCCGGCCCTCGTTTTCCGCGCTGTACACCTGTGGGTCTTCCCACACCGCGGCAAGGCCGGGAGAGATCCGCACATCTATACGATGGCGCCGGAAACGGACGGATGACGGACAAACGTCTCGCACGGTCGGACCGCCGGAAGCGAGGCGGAGGGGGCGATGGGGATGACGGGGGAGCCGAAGGCGACGGGCCGCCGTGCCTCATGAGCGCTGAGGGGCGCACCAGACGGTTCCGCGCGCTGGTCGCGCGTCCGGCCCGCTGCGCCGGACGCACACTGCGGGCCGAGTGGTACGCCGTCGTCGTCGACCCGTTACGACGGCTCGTGCGGCGCGGACTGTCCGGGCTGCTGCTGGCCTTCGTCGCCGCGTTCGGCGTCGTCCTCTTCCACGACATCGCCCAGCACCCCACCGGAGCGCTGTGGGTACGGCGGCTCGGCGGCGTCCAGGCCGACCTGCCGCTGTGGCTCTCCCTGTTGCGCACCCCCGTGTCCCTGTACGTCCCGGCGCTCGACCTGCCGGTGTGGGCGGGCATCACTCAGCTGTTCCTCGCCTTCGCCCTGGCCGAACTGACCCTGGGCCGGGCCCGGACCCTGGTGATCGCCTACGTCACCACGCTGGCCGGCACCCTCACCGCCCGGCTCATGATCGCGCTCGGCCCCGGTTGGTGCGGGTTCGGGCTGCCGCCCGAGGCCGGGAAGGTGCTCGACACCGGGCCCTCCGCGGCCGTCGTGGGCCTGTTCACCTATCTCGCGGTGATCCGGCGCGCGCCTGTGGTGTTCACGCTGACCGGCGGCTCGATGGTGTGGGAGTCCGTCGCCGTGCCCAACCTGGCCGGCCGTGAACACCTGGTCGCGGTGGCCGCGGCGATCGTCCTGGGGCTTCTGCACGGCCGACGGGACCGGATCCGCGCGGCCGTGCGGTCCGCGCTGCCCACGGGAGGGACCGGCCACACCCGCGCGGACCCGGCGACGCCCCCCGCGCCCCCCTGTGCCGCGACCACCGTCGATGTTCGTGGCGATCTTCCAGCGGTCCAGATCCGGGTCGCATGGCCGGAAGAGCGCCAGTGCCGTAGGCGTCAAGGAACGCCTTGAAGTCGCGCGGCAGCGCCGAGCCGACATAGTCCTCGACCTCGACCCAGTCGTCGGGCGATGGGTCTCGGACCGGTGGCGGGCCGAACAGTTGCACCAGGTCATCCAGACCCGCCGTACGCCCCACTTGCTTGATCGGCGGTTGTCGGCGGCAAACCTGGCCAGACGCGGCTGTGGGGATCAAAGGGAGAGAGGGATCGGCAGCCACCCCCGCCGAGTCATCTCACGACGTCGATCGCTCGCGACTACGGAGTGCCGCGGGTCGTGCAACGTCCAGTCGGTGCCGAGCTCGTCGTTCGACCGTTGGAGGATCCGCCGCATCGCCCGGCAGCTCAGCGGCTTGTCGCGGCCCCGCCGGTCCTCACCGCCCCGCCGCGGTGCCGCTTCCGACCGGACCCGGCCGGCGGCGACGGCGCGCCCCTGTGGCGTCGCCCACCCCGTCAATGTGATGGTTTTCGCACATCGACCTGTGCGGGCACCCCCTAGGGTGGCCGCGAGTACGGCAGGGCATGGCTGACACCAGGGTGTTCGTCGCCGGCAGGCAGCTGAAGGGAATCCAGGATGTTCCGCAAGGTGCTGGTCGCCAACCGTGGAGAGATCGCGATCCGCGCGTTCCGGGCGGGTTACGAACTAGGCGCCCGCACGGTCGCCGTGTTCCCGCACGAGGACCGCAACTCGCTGCACCGGCTGAAGGCCGACGAGGCGTACGAGATCGGAGAACCGGGGCATCCGGTCCGGGCCTACCTCTCCGTCGAGGAGATCGTGGGCGCCGCCCGCCGGGCGGGCGCCGACGCCGTCTACCCGGGGTACGGCTTCCTGTCGGAGAACCCCGAACTGGCCCGCGCCTGCGAGGAGGCGGGCATCACCTTCGTCGGCCCCAGCGCGGCCATCCTGGAGCTGACCGGCAACAAGGCCCGCGCGGTCGCCGCCGCCCGCGCGGCGGGCGTACCTGTGCTGGGCTCCTCCGCCCCCTCCACCGACGTCGACGAACTGATCCGCGCCGCCGAGGAGATCGGCTTCCCCGTCTTCGTCAAGGCGGTGGCGGGCGGCGGCGGGCGCGGCATGCGCCGGGTGGAGGACCCGGCCCAGCTGCGCGAGTCCATCGAGGCCGCCTCCCGCGAGGCCGCGTCCGCGTTCGGCGACCCGACCGTCTTCCTGGAGAAGGCCGTCGTCGAGCCCCGCCACATCGAGGTGCAGATCCTCGCCGACGGCGAGGGCAACGTCATCCACCTCTTCGAGCGCGACTGCTCGCTGCAGCGCCGGCACCAGAAGGTCATCGAGCTGGCGCCCGCCCCCAACCTCGACCCGGCACTGCGCGACCGGATCTGCGAGGACGCCGTCCGCTTCGCCCGCGAGATCGGCTACCGCAACGCCGGCACGGTGGAGTTCCTGCTCGACCGCGACGGCAACCACGTGTTCATCGAGATGAACCCGCGCATCCAGGTCGAGCACACGGTGACCGAGGAGGTCACCGACGTCGACCTGGTCCAGTCCCAGCTCCGCATCGCCTCCGGCGAGACCCTCGCCGACCTCGGCCTCGCCCAGGACACGGTCACCCTGCGCGGCGCCGCCCTCCAGTGCCGTATCACCACCGAGGACCCCGCCAACGGATTCCGCCCGGACACCGGCCGGATCAGCGCCTACCGCTCGCCGGGCGGCTCCGGCATCCGGCTCGACGGCGGCACCACCCACGCCGGCACGGAGATCAGCGCGCACTTCGACTCGATGCTGGTCAAGCTCACCTGCCGGGGCCGCGACTTCCAGGCCGCGATCGGCCGGGCTCGGCGCGCCGTCGCCGAGTTCCGCATCCGCGGTGTGGCCACCAACATCCCGTTCCTGCAGGCCGTGCTGGACGACCCCGACTTCCAGGCGGGACGGGTCACCACCTCCTTCATCGAGCAGCGCCCGCACCTGCTCACCGCCCGCTCCTCCGCCGACCGCGGCACCAAGCTGCTCACCTACCTCGCCGACGTCACCGTCAACAAGCCGCACGGCCGGCGGCCCGACCTGCTCGACCCGCTGACCAAGCTGCCGCCGCTGCCCGCCGGCGAGCCGCCCGCCGGCTCCCGTCAGCTCCTCGTGGACCTCGGCCCCGAGGGCTTCGCCCGGCAGCTGCGCGAGTCGCCGACCATCGGCGTCACCGACACCACGTTCCGCGACGCCCACCAGTCCCTGCTCGCCACCCGGGTGCGCACCAAGGACCTGCTCGCCGTCGCCCCGGTCGTCGCCCGCACCCTCCCGCAGCTGCTGTCCCTGGAGTGCTGGGGCGGCGCCACCTACGACGTCGCCCTGCGCTTCCTCGCCGAGGACCCCTGGGAGCGGCTGGCCGCCCTGCGCGAGGCCGTCCCCAACATCTGCCTCCAGATGCTGCTGCGCGGCCGGAACACCGTCGGCTACACCCCGTACCCGACCGAGGTCACCGACGCCTTCGTGCAGGAGGCCGCCGCCACCGGCATCGACATCTTCCGCATCTTCGACGCCCTCAACGACGTCGGCCAGATGCGGCCCGCCATCGAGGCGGTACGGGAGACCGGCACCGCGATCGCCGAGGTCGCCCTCTGCTACACCGCCGACCTCAACGACCCGGCGGAGCGGCTGTACACCCTCGACTACTACCTGCGTCTCGCCGAGCAGATCGTCGAGGCCGGCGCCCACATCCTGGCCGTCAAGGACATGGCCGGACTGCTGCGCGCCCCGGCCGCGGCCAAGCTCGTCTCGGCGCTGCGCCGCGAGTTCGACCTGCCCGTGCATCTGCACACGCACGACACCGCGGGCGGTCAGCTCGCCACCTACCTCGCCGCGATCCAGGCCGGCGCGGACGCGGTGGACGGCGCGGTCGCCTCCATGGCCGGTACGACCTCGCAGCCGTCGCTGTCCGCGATCGTCGCCGCCACCGACCACTCCGACCGCCCCACCGGCCTCGACCTCCAGGCGGTCGGCGACCTGGAGCCGTACTGGGAGGGCGTCCGCAAGATCTACGCCCCCTTCGAGGCGGGCCTCGCCTCGCCGACCGGCCGGGTCTACCACCACGAGATCCCCGGCGGCCAGCTGTCCAATCTGCGCACCCAGGCCGTCGCCCTCGGCCTCGGCGACCGCTTCGAGGACATCGAGGCGATGTACGCCGCCGCCGACCGCATCCTCGGCCGCCTGGTCAAGGTGACCCCGTCCTCCAAGGTGGTCGGTGACCTGGCCCTGCACCTGGTCGGCGCCGGAGTCTCCCCGAAGGACTTCGAGGCGACCCCGGACAGGTTCGACATCCCCGACTCGGTGATCGGCTTCCTGCGCGGCGAGCTGGGCACCCCGCCCGGCGGCTGGCCGGAGCCGTTCCGCACCAAGGCGCTCCAGGGCCGGACCGCGGCCAAGCCCGCCCCCGAGCTGTCCGCCGAGGACCGGGAGGGGCTGGCGAAGGACCGCCGCGCCACTCTCAACCGGCTGCTGTTCCCCGCCCCGACCCGCGAGTTCGAGACGCACCGGCAGTCCTTCGGCGACACCAGCGTGCTGGACAGCAAGGCGTTCTTCTACGGGCTGCGCCCGGGCAAGGAGTACGCCGTCGACCTGGAGCCCGGGGTCCGGCTGCTGATCGAGCTCCAGGCGATCGGCGAGGCCGACGAGCGCGGTATGCGCACTGTGATGTCGACCCTCAACGGCCAGCTCCGGCCGATCCAGGTCCGGGACCGCGCGGCGGCCTCCGACGTGCCCGTGACGGAGAAGGCCGACCGCTCCAACCCCGGCCACGTCGCGGCCCCGTTCGCCGGAGTGGTGACCCTCGCCGTCGGCGAGGGCGACGAGGTGGCGGCCGGCGCCACGATCGCCACCATCGAGGCGATGAAGATGGAGGCCACGATCACCGCCCCGAAGGCGGGCCGGGTGTCCCGGCTGGCCATCAACCGCATCCAGCAGGTGGAGGGCGGAGACCTGCTGGTGGAGCTGTCCTGACGCCGGCCGCGAGCCCGGCGCCGGCGCTTGCCCGACGCTCGCGCCCGGCCGGCCCACGCGCTTGACCGACGCCCGTCACTCGCCGCCGGCCGGACCGCTCCGGCCGGCGGCGAGTGGCGTACGGGCGGCCGGTGCCGGGCCGTCCCTCCGGTCCCCGTCACCCGCGGGCTACCCCCGGCCGAGGAGGTGACGCAGGCGGCCCAGGAGCAGGTTCGGGTCCCGCCGGGTGGTGTAGGCGGTACTCGGGACGTACACGGTCCGGCCCCGGACGGCCACGGAGGTCGGGTTCGACAGCCCGTCCTGTGCGGTCAGTACGGTCGTGGTGGCGCCGTCCGGGCGGACCAGGACCACCTTGTTCGCGGCGTTCAGCGCGGCCAGTACGGTCTTGCCGTGCCCGGGGAGGGTGAAGTCGTCGATGCCGTCGAGCCCGGTGGCGCGAGTCTCGACGGGACCGGCGGAGCCGTCCTGGGCGACGGGGATGCGCAGCAGCGTGCCCCGGCCGGTGTTGGACACCCACACGGCGTTCCGGTCGGCCTTGATGCCGTTGGCGCCGAAGCCGGAGGCGGGCGCGGGGAGCGGAGCGAGTGCCGTGCCGGTCGCCCATGCCGTGGCCGTGCCGCCCGCCTGCGGGACGCGCCACACGGTACCGCGCACCGAGTCGGCCGCGTAGAGCACGCCCCGGTGCTCGTCGAGGGCGAGTCCGTTGGGCAGCCCGTCGGCCGGCAGTGCGGCGATCTGCTCCGGTGCGCCACCGTCGGGGGAGAGGCGCCAGATGCCGGTCTCGTGGGTGCCGGTGGCGTAGTCGACGTACAGCGTGCCGTCGTGGGCGCGGGCGATGCCGGTGACGACGGCGCTGCCCACGAGCGGCGTGGCCGGGTTGGTCACGGCAGGCAGGGTCGCGCGGATCCAGGTGTGCCCGTCCTCGGTGACATGGGCGATCTGCCGGGCGGAGGCGAAGGTCAGGTCGGCGGAGCCGTCGTGGTCGACCGCGATGTTCTCGGGTGTCTGCCCGGCGGCCGGGTCGAAGTGGGCGATGACACGGGCGTCGGTGACGAGCGGGTCCTCGCCGGTGCCGGGCGCGGCGGCGACGAGGCCGAGCGCGAGCGCGGCCGTGGCGGCAGCGGACAGGCGTGGGTGACGGGACATGTGACCTCTTTTCGGTCGGCGCGCGGGGCGCCGGCGTGCGGGGCCACACCAACATGACGGGGGACGGGTCACCGGTGACGGGAGCCGGGGCCGCGGGATCGCCCGCGCGGACCACCGTCACACGCCGTACGAGGCGCGCCCGGGTGACATCCGGGCCGGGCCCGTCAGTCCCAGAGCGGGTACGTCACGACCTGCTGGAAACCCTCCGGACGGGCATCGGTGTAGGTGAGGCTCATCCGTGTGTAGTGCTGGACGGCAGGGTGCTTCTTCCAGGGCTTCGGGCCGTCGAGCCGGACGGTCACCGGGTAGGCGTGGAAGGTGCCGGCGGCGCAGTAGGGCTTGCAGTCGTTGAGCATGTTCACGCCCACGGCGGTCGCCCCTTCCGGACTCCACTCGGACCAGTGGAGTCCGGTCAGCCGGCTGTTGCCGTCGCCGCAGGCCAGGATGAAGTCGTCGGGACGGACGGTGCGGTGCCACAGGCAGTCGACGAGGACGGGCTGCGCCGCGGTGGTCCGGGGAGGCGCCGCGGTGGTGGCCGGCGGACTGGCCGTGGCCGTGGTCATGGCCGCTGTCAGCAGGACTCCCGCCGCGAGGGTGATCGCCGTTCCCACCACTGATCCGCGCATGGCCGCTCCCACCCGTTCGTGCTGTGTCCGACCGCGTGCACCCGACGCTACGACCGTCCCGCCGTTTGCACCAGTCGCGCAGGTGGGGCCGTGTTGTCAGCCGTGGGAGACGGTGAGCCCGTAGAAGGCCACGCGGGCGCCGCGGGTGGTGCTCTCCGAGGAGGACTGGTTGCAGGAGCCGGCCTTGAAGTACTGCTTGTAGGGCTTGAAGGAGGACGGGATGCCGTAGTGGGTGGTGGTGCCGTTCACGGTCAGGTCGATGGTGTTCCCGCCGGAGACGCCGATGGTGTGGCTCCAGGTCTTGCCGACGGACACATGGCCTACGGGATGCAGGGTCTGGCCGCCGGCCGGCGAGTCCTCGGTGCCGAGGACGATGTCCCCGTTCGCGTGGTAGTACAGCTCCACCAGGGGCTTGGTGGAGGAGCCGCCGGAGCCGAGGTGGATCTGGCCGACGCACACGTTCTCGGTCACGGACACCACGCGCAGGGTCGCGCTCAGCCGATGGTGGTGGGCTTGCCGGAGGAGCCGACGGGCTCCTGGAGCTGGCAGACCGCCAGGTCGAAGTTGCCGCCGGGCGCGACATGCGGGTCGGCCGCGTCCGCGCCGCCGCTGCCGAGGGCGGTGAGCGCAAGGGTGAGACCCGCGGTGGACGTCGCCGCGAGAAGCCGTGATCGGGTCATGTGGGGGTCCCTTCGTCGGACCGGGATGCGTTCAGCATGGTGAACGCTGAACGCATCCATGGTCGCCGGTGACCCGAGAAGCAAAGGTCTGGACCGGACACGTCAAGGGGTTCAGCAGGCGCCCTCGTCCTGCCACGGCCCCCACTCCGAGGCGCCGGGCGCCTCGTTCCGGGTCCACCACTTGGCCTTCCAGTTGTGCTTGTCGTACGAGACCTCGTTCCCTGCCGTGTACACGGCCGACGAACTCCACGCGGGCTTGCAGGACGTCGGTGTGGGCGTCGGGGTCGGGGAGGGCGTGGGTGTGGTGCTCGGCGGGGTGACGCCGGCGAACCTCACCGAGTACGTCGCGAAGTCCCAGGAGTTCTGGGTCACGCTGGAGCAGGTGCCCGAGGTGCGACCCCCGTTGTCGGCCGGGGTGCACTGCCGGTCGCGGTTCAGCGACCAGAACGTGAACCGGTCCATGTGGTGGCTCGTGGCGTAGTCCAGCACGGTCTGGAAGTCGGCCCGGGTGAAGTACTCGCCCGTGTCGCTGCGGCCGTTCATGCCCGAGAAGCCCTCGTGGGCGTAGGCGGTCGCCTGGTCCCAGCCGAAGGTGGACCGGAGGATGGAATTGAAGTTGGTGAGTGCGCTGGTCTGGCTCGCCGCTCCGTCGAAGCCGCCGTCGAACGGCATGATGGAGAAGTTGTTCGGCGTGAACCCCTGCGACTTGGCCTCCAGAAGCATCTGCTTGCCGAACCAGCCGGTGCCGTCCGCCGTGCCGGCCGTGGTCACGGAGACGTACAGCCCCGGGTTGTTCTGCTGGAGGATCTTCGCCGCCCCGATCTCGTTCCTGATGGCCGCGCTGTTCTCGTACTCCGGCTCCTCCAGGTCGAAGTCGATGGCGTGCAGCCCGTACTTGGTGATGACCTGCTGGTAGGCCGCCGCCGTGGCGGCCGGGTCCGCGCAGGTCTGGCCGAGCTTGGTGCCGCCGTAGCCGCCGATGGAGACGGAGACGTCGCCGCCCTTGGCGCGGATGGTGTTGATCACCGACTGGACGGCGGTGTCCGAGGCGACCGGCGCCGTGCCGCCCCAGGTGGGCGTGCAGCCGCCGCCGTCGGGGGCGAGGACGAAGGCCAGCTGGAACGCCTTCAGGCCGGTCGCGTCCATGATGGCGGCCGGGTCCGGCGGGTCGTTGTCCAGTGGCATCAGATAGGGGGCGGCGGCGTACCAGCGGTTGTCGAGTGCGGTGGTCGCGCCCGAGGCGCTGCTCGCGACCAGTGCGGTGGTGCCGGCCGCGGCCAGGGTGACGGCCGCCGCCGCGCCCAGACATGCCCGAAGACGTCTCATGCGTGCCTCCAGAGGGTGGGGACCCCAGAGCGGGGAGCCCCACCCTCCGGGAGCTGTTGCGGTCACGTCAATAAGTTGGACTAGACCAACATGCTCTTTGGACTAGACCATACGGTTCCTTTACCTGCCGTCGACCAGGCGCACGGTGAATCCGCGGTCGAGCGACAGGCTCGGCGTCGTGACGGTCGTCACGTGCGCGTCGGCGTCGTACGACCAGGCGCTGTCCGGCAGTTGACGCCCGCCGAGCAGGACCCGCACGGGTGCGGCTGCGCCGTGCACGGTGAACCGGTACGACCGGGCGTCCACCTTGCCCGCGTAGTCGCCCCTGCTCGCGCCGACCGTCACGGTCGTGCCCCCGGCGTCGGTGCGCGTCGACACCCGTTGCGTGGCCGCCGCGCCCTTGGCGAAGCCACGGGTCACGCCGTCGTCCTCGTACACCGTGTAGTGGCTGGCGCCGTGGGCGGCCGGGTACAGGTCCCAGTCCAGCTCGTGCCGGTCACGGGTCTGCCAACTCGTCGTCCCCTTGGGCCACATGGGTACGATCGCGCCCTCGCGCACGAACAGCGGGAGGGTGTCCAGCGGGGCGTGGTAGCCGTCGACCGTGGTCGGGCCCTCGTAGGTGCGGCCCGTCCAGTAGTCCGTCCAGGTGCCCTTCGGCAGATAGATGCCGTCCCGGGTGTCGGAGTCCTGGTACACCGGCGCGACGAGGAAGTCCGGGCCGGACAGGAACTCGTACTTCGCCTGCGCGCCCAGCGTGTTCGGGTCGTCCGGGTACTCCAGCCACAGCGGACGCACCGCCCCCACACCGGTCTTCGCCGCCTGCGCCGACAGCGTGTACATGTAGGGCAGCAGCCGCTCCTTCAACTGGAGGTACCTGCGGTTGATCGAGGTGTACGGCTCGCCGTCCCGCCACGGCTGCTGGTCGGCGGGCTTGCCGGTGGTGAGGTCGCTGGCCCAGCCGTCCATCGTCATGATGGCGGGCAGGAACGCCTTCCACTGGAGGTCGCGGGTGTACATCTCGGCGTCGTGGCGGTAGATGCTGCCCACGTCGCCGGTGTTGTAGGCGATGCCGGACATGGTCGCGCCGGCGTACGTGGGGATCTGCCAGCGGATGTAGTCCCAGGACAGCTTCTGGTCGCCGCTCCACAGCACCCCGCAGCGCTGGGCGCCCGCCCAGGACACCGGCAGCCACACGAAGCCGCGCGCGTCGCTGTTGTCCTCGATCCCCTTCTTCGCCGCGTCACAGGCGTCCAGCGCGAACTTGTAGCCATTGCCGACCCAGGCCACGTCCAGCTTGGCCACCCGCTGGCCCGCCTTCACCTGGTCGGCGAGCTTGTCGATGCCGTCCTGGGTCCACAGGCCGAGCTGGGCGTGGTGGTCCTGCAGGCCCTCGGCGGTCTGCTCCAGGTTCTCGTACCCGCAGCCGTAGCCGTCGTTGACCAGCATCCAGCCGAGCGGCATGTGGTGCTCGGTGTAACCGTCGGCGATCTTCAGCGCGTCCAGCGTGTGCCGCTCGCCCCGGTTGGCGTTGTGCAGATAGCAGTCGGAGTCACCCGGTTCGAGGCCGTAGACCGGCGGCATGAAGGGCTTGCCCACCAGTGCCGTGTACTTCCCGATGACGTGTTTGGCGTCACCGAGGAAGTAGTAGGCGTCCAGGCGCCGTTCCTGCTGGCCGGTCGTCACCGGTGAGCCGAAGGTGTACACGCCCGGCGCGAAGGTGTTGCGGAAGACGCCGTAGCCCGCGCTGGAGAGGTAGAACGGCTGGGAGTTGTTGTAGCCGCCCTCGTTCCAGTCGAAGCTGTTGGCCACGTACATCGTCCGGCCGCGGTGCGAGAAGCTGCCGTTCTGCTCGCCGCCGCCGAAGAACTGCTCGTCGGCGCCTCGCGTCAGGCTCTGCCGCATCCCGCCGGTCGACCAGCGCAGCGGCTTGTCCTCCTGCCAGATGCGGGTGCGGTTGTCGGCCTTGTACAGCCCGAACCGCAGCGGCTTCTTGTAGACGCGCAGCACGGCCTCCGGTGAGCGGATGCCGTAGTAGTCGCCCGCGTCGAAGGACGAGGTGTGCCGCTGGAGGGCGGGCTGTGCGCGCACGATGGCGGTGCCGGCCGGGTCGCTCAGCGAGCCCGACGGATCGGCCTGGAGCCGCAGCTGACCGCCTGCCAGGAAGTCGGCACGCGCCGTGAGCCGCCCGGCCCGGACGGTGTAGCTGCCGTCGCCGCCCGAGAAGGACGTGAGGTCGCCGGCGTCCGTGGTCGCGGGCAGATAGGCGGTGCCGGTGAAGGAGCTGTCGTGCACGTCGTACGGCACCACGAGCACGTGGTACGTCCCGGACGCCCGCGGGATCACCGTGGCCTCCGGGTCGGCGGTGCCCGCGCTGGACGCCACCTGCTTGCCGTGGTCGTCGTAGACGTACAGGTCGAAGTCGTCCGAGGGGCGCTCCCACCTGATGGACAGGGGGACGCCGCCCTCGGGGTTGTCGTCCCAGTAGCCGTCCGGCACCGAGACGGTGAGGTCGAAGCGGTGGCAGACCTTGTCGTCGGGGTCGGCGCCGGCGGCGGGGCAGCTCTCCGGGCCGCCGCCGGTGCCCTTGGCGTAGACCGGGCTCTGCCAGTCGACGCTGCTGTGGGCGGAATCCAGGACGGCGCCGGCCGCCGGTGCGGCGGCCTGGGCCGGGGCCGGGGCGGCGAGCGTGGTCCCGGCCAGGACGCTCGCCAGCCCCAGCGGTATCCAGGCCGGCCACGGCACACGGTGTCGGAGTCTTCGCACGGCGGAACAGCTCCCCTCGCACCTTTGCGGACTGACTGTTCTTACGGATCTGCTGCTCGGAAACGCTTGAAACGAGCGCTAATCGAGCAACTTCACGCACGAAGCCTCGGGGTTGACGCAGGTTCATGTCAATACACCCGCCGGTGCCGGCCGCGGCTCAGAGTGAACTGCCCGCCGTGAGCAGGTCGTCCAGCCCGGCCCGGCGGAAGAAGTCCGCACGGATGCGGTCGGCGACAGCGGAGACCACCTCGCTGCCGTCGCGGCTGGGATCGACGTGGGTGCGCGACGGCCGGCCGCCCGCGGGCAGGTCCACCAGGCGTACGACGGCCGCGGCGACCTCGGCCACGTCCGCGTCCGGCGGGACGAGCGCCGCGAGCCGCTGGTCGAGGCCGGCCGGCAGGGCGCCGTAGCTTTCGTCGCCGGTCGCCGGTCGCCGGTCGCCGGTCGCGGGGGGTGAGGGCGTCAGACGATGCCGCCGTTGGCGCGGACCACCTGGCCGTTGACCCAGTGGCCGGCCGGGGAGGCGAGGAACGCCACCACCTCGGCGATGTCGGCGGGCGTGCCGAGACGCTCCAGCGGGGGCTGGGCCGCCAGCCGGGCGACGGTCTCCTCGTCCTCAGGCAGTCGCCGCCCGGCGCGCCGAGGACCCCGACGTCACCCGGCTCGTGACCGCGCTGCGCCGGCGCAGCGAGGAGTTCGCCGCACTCTGGGAGCGGCGGGACGTGGCCCTGCGCCGCAGCGACCACAAGCGGATCGTCCATTCCTCGCTCGGCGTCATCGAACTGGACTGCCACAACCTGTTCAGCGAGGACGGCCGGCAGCGCCTGCTGTGGTTCAGCGCCCCGCCCGGGACCGAGGGAGCCGCGCAGCTGGAACTGCTCTCGGTGATCGGCACCCAGGATCTGGCGCCGGGGCCGGACCGGCTGGGACACCGGCCCGGCTGAGTGCGCACGGCACCACCGTGTCCGCCCCGGATCGTCACCGATGCCGGTACCCGCACGGCGAACTCATGCCGTGGGGCCGGCGATGCGCAGGGGTGCCGCGGGTGTCGGGGTGACGGGCTCGGCGGTGGCGTCCGTCCACCAGTCGGCGCCGTCCTCGACGTAGCGCAGCAGCACCCCCTCGCGGATCGCCCAGGGGCAGACCACGGCCCGCGGCAGCCCCATGAGCTTCAGGGCGGTGTGCCCGACGACCGCGCCGGCCAGGCTCTGGCCGGCGCGCGGTGCGGAGATCCCGGGCAGCTGCGCGCGTTCGGCGGCGGGCAGCGCGGCCAGGGTGCGCACCGCCTCGCGCAGGTCCCGGCAGACCAGCTCCCGCTCCACGAACGGCCCGAACCGCCCCGGCGCGGCCCCGCACAACCGGGCCAGCTGCTGGAACGTACGGGAGCTGACGGCCGCGGTGCGCGGACGCTCCCAGCGGATCCGCGAGGCCACGTCCCGCAGTTCATGCCGGATGCGGCGGCGCAGCTCCTTCAGCTCGCCGGGCCCGGGCGGATCCTGCACGCCCAGGTAGTCCCGGGTCAGCCGGTTCGCACCGAGCGGCAGGGAGGCGGCGAAGTCGGGCAGCCGGCCCCGGCCGAAGGCAACCTCCAGCGAGCCGCCGCCGATGTCGAGCAGCGCCAGCGGGCCCGCCTTCCAGCCCAGCCAGCGGCGGGCCGCCAGAAAGGTCAGCTCCGCCTCGGTCTCACCGGGCAGCGTGCACATGCGGATCCCGGTCTCGGACGCCACCCGGCGCAGCACCTCCCGGCGGTTGGGGGCATTGCGGACCACCGTGGTCGCGAAGGCCAGCGGACCCGCCGCATGCCACCTCCGGGCCGTGGCGCCCGCCGCGGCCACCGCCTTGACCAGCCGCTCCACCGCCTCGTCGGCGATGGTGCCGTCCGGGCCGACCTGTTCGGACAGGCGCAGCTTCCACTTGACCGTGTGCACCGGCAGCGGAACGCCTCCCTCCACGTCTGCGATCACCAGTCGGACCGTGTTCGACCCCGCATCCACCACGCTCACCCGCATGGCCGGGACGTACCCACTTCACCCGCGACAACGCGTCACACGGGGGGCGTGCCGGAGCACACTGCCGCCGGGACGCGTCTCAGGACCGGCTCGCGCGGCAGTCCGACGGGGACCGGAAGCGCGCGGCGCACGGGCCGGGATCCAGCGGACGGCCGTCCCGCGGCAGCGTGCGCGCACACCACCCGCACACCACGTCCGCCTCGGCTCCGGCCCCGCGCAGCCGCGCCGCGGCCTGCACAGCCGCCTCGAACCAGGTGCCCTCGACGACCGGTACCGGGGCGGCGGCCAGCAACTGTGCGCTCCGCCAGGCACTCAGCCCCGTGACGGCCCGCAGGGCCTGCACGGCGTCCCGCCCGCGCTCCCCCGCACCCGCGAGCACCACCCCGAAGTCCGGTTCCTCCACCCGGCGTTCCCCCCCATCGCGCCGACCCTGTCCGGATCCGGACCCCGCACGCTCCGGTCGGTCCACCGCTGCCCTTGGATGGTCACGACCACTGTCGGCGCGGCACACGGCGGGTGACCGGAGCGGATGCGATGAGGGTACTGGTGATCGGCGGCGGCATCGCGGGAACCGCGACCGCCCTGGGGCTGCACAAGGCCGGTTTCGACGTCACGGTGTTCGAGGCCCACCCGGACACGGCCGAGGACATCGGCGCCTTCCTGACCCTGGCGAGCAACGGCATGCGCGCACTCGCCGCGCTGGACGCCACGGACGCCGTCACGGCCGTCGGTTTTCCGCTGACTTCACTGCGGCTGCTCGACGGTGAGGGCGCCGAGGTGATGCACGTACCGCTCGGCGAGGCGGACGACCCCGCCCTGCGCTATCGCTGTCTGCGCCGCGGCGAGCTGAACGCGGCCCTCCAGGGCGAGGCGGCCGGGCGCGGCATCGAGGTGTGCCACGGCGTCCGGCTGGTGTCCGTGACGGACGGCCCGGACGCCGTCACCGCCCATTTCGCCGACGGCACCACCGCCACCGCGGACCTGCTCGTCGGGGCCGACGGCCTCAACTCGACCGTTCGCGGACTCGTCACACCCGAGGCACGGCCCGGCTATGCCGGCCAGCGGGTCTACTACGGCTACACCGGCACCGCACCGGCGGCCGACCCGCCCGGCGCCATCACCATGGTGCGCGGCAGCGCCACCGCCTTCGGCTACGCGGTGTCGCCGGCGGGGGAGACGTACTGGTTCGCCCGCGCCGGCGGCGACCCGCTGCCCGTCGGCGCACCCGCCGCAACGGCCGGTGTGCTGCGCGAGGAGCTGCTGCCGCTGCTGCGCAAGGACACCACCCCCGCCGCCGGCCTGGTCGAGGCCCCGGACGGCGCGATCATGGTCGCCAACGCCACGGAGCTGCCGCTCGGCACCGCCTGGCACGCCGGCCGTGTCCTGCTGATCGGCGACGCGGCCCACGCGGCCTCGCCGGCGACCGGCCAGGGCGCCTCGATGGCCCTGGAGGACGCCGTCGTCCTGGCCAAGGCGCTGCGCGACCTGCCAGGCCGGCAGGCCGCGTTCACCGCGTACGAGCGGCACCGCCGTCCGCGGGTCGAGCACAACATCACCGTCAGCGGCGGCCTCTCCCGCGGCACCCCCGCACCGCCCCGCCCGGCACCGGTCATGGCCCGGCCCGCCGAGCCGGACGAGCGGCTGATCCGCCAACTGGCCTGGGACACCCCGTTGCCGGCCGTTCGGCCCGAACCGCGCTGACCCGCGCCGACCTGCGTTGACCCGCGTCGACCCGCGGCCGGCGGACCGCAGCGGTCGCGGCTGCGCGAACGTGCCCGCGCAGGCCGCTGTTCGCGCGCGAAAGTGCAAGAGGCGGAGCACGGGAGTCCATTGCCGGGGCGGCGCCGGGGCCGGATCGTTCCGTGCAACCGGCCCTTCGGCAACAAGGAGCACCCGTGCGACTGTTGAGCAGAACAGGCGGCGCCGTGGCCGCGGCCGTCGCCCTGGTCCTGGGCGGCACCGCCGCGTCCCCCGCGCCGGCCGCGTCCCCCGGCGCTGCCGGCTACACCGTGACCGTGGGGACCCCGGTGCCGTTCACCCACCCCACGGACACCCCCGCCACCCCGTACGTCGACAAGGACGGCACGTTCCACTACCAGCAGTCCGCCGCGCTCTACGGCGCCGACGACCCGCGCGTCTGGGACTTCTACACCGGCAAGGACTTCGACACCGCCGCCTACGACAGGACCCTGAGCGAGGCGGCCGACCCCGCCAACCCCGCCGACCGCAACGACGACACCACCTGGCGGTGCAACAACAGCCCCACCGGCCGGGAGGCGACGTACGCGCCGAGCGGCTCGGGCTACGCGCAGAAGAACTACTGCGACCTGTCCGGCGTGTGGGTCGATCCCGACACCGGTGACTGGTACGGCCTGGTGCACAACGAGTTCACCCCGCGGCCCTTCGGCGACGGGCTCCACTACGACGCCATCGACTACGCCGTCTCCACCGACCAGGGCCGCACCTGGACGATCAGGGACCACGTGATCACCTCGCCGTACAGCACGAAGCGCGGCGACACGGCGGCCTTCCCGAACCAGACCTACTCCTACGGCGACGGCGACCAGCGCCTGTTCGCCGACACCGCCTCCGGCTACTTCTACGTCTATTACGGCTCGCGGATCGTCGACAAGAACGGCGGCTGGAAAGCGTTCCACGAGCATGTGGCCCGGGCCCCGATCGCTGCGAAGATGGCCCCCGGATCCTGGCGCAAGTGGTACGACGGCACCTGGTCCGAGCCCGGCACCGGCGGCAAGGAGAGCAACGTCGTCCCCGTCGACGCCGACCACCCCACCGGCTACACCCCCGCCGCGGCCGAGTACGACCCGGCCAACACCGGCACCGCCGCCGAGCAGATCTCGGCCGGCACCATGCCCCCGACCTCGCCGCTGTTCGTGATGAACATCGCCTACGACGCTCACCTCGGCCGCTACATCGGCACACCGCAGGCCGTCGACCAGAGCGGCGACGCACCGCAGTACCTGTACGCCACCGACGACCTGGCCACCCAGAAGTGGCAGCTCATCGGGGACACCGGCGGCTACACCACCGCCTCCTGGTACCGCTGGTTCCTGGACCGCGCCAACCGCACCAGCTCCGCCGTCGTCGGCAAGACCTTCCGCGCCTACTGCTCCTTCGGCTGCTCCGGCGGCGCTTCCGGCGAGTACGTCGACGTCACCATCGACTCGTCCGCGCCGGCCGCCCCGCCCATGGACACCGGCCGCCGCTACCGCATCGCGGGCGGCACGGGCCGGATCCTGGCCCAGGTGTCCGGCGGCTCCGCCGTGACCTCGGTGGCACGGCCCACCGGTTCCGGCCGCGAGGCGTGGTCCTTCGCACCGACGGGCGACGGCGCGTTCACCGTCGCCAACGCGGCGACCGGCCGGCTGCTGGGCGTCGACTCCGCGAAGACGTCCGGCCGCGCCTGGGGCGCGCGGCCGACGGTCACCGCGGGCCGGGCCGGCGGACCGGCCGTCGGACAGCAGTGGTTCGTGCTGCCCAGTTCCTCCGGCGACGGCACCTACCGCCTGGTCAACCGCTGGAGCGGCCTCGTGCTCGGCCTCTCCGCGACCGCCGGCCGGTTCGCCGAGACCACTCCGCCGCGCACCT
This sequence comes from Streptomyces sp. NPDC036984, assembly GCF_055607665.1. Taxonomy (NCBI): domain Bacteria; kingdom Bacillati; phylum Actinomycetota; class Actinomycetes; order Kitasatosporales; family Streptomycetaceae; genus Streptomyces; species Streptomyces sp. NPDC036984. The sequence continues at coordinate 117,853 of NZ_JBVJRL010000015.1, read as the reverse complement.
GGACGGACACCGGCGGCAGCTCCGTGGGCGGCGGGCGCACCGCGGCCGAACAGACCCTGTCCTTCGTCCCGACCGGCTCCTGACCGCACGGGCCCAGGGCCCGCACCGGCGCGGGTCCCGGGCCGACTCCCGCGCCGTTGCGCCGACGTGCGTCTATCCTGCGCCCATGTCGATGATCAACGGGGAGTCCGACGCCGAGCTGGCCGTGACGGCGGCCCAGGCGGGTGCGGCGGTGGTGCGTGACCTGTACGGACGGCGGCTGGAGCGCCATGCGAAGTCCGCCGGTGACTTCGCGACGACCGCTGACCTCGCCGCCGAGCGGGCCATCCTGGACGTCCTGCGCGCCGCCCGGCCCGAGGATGCGGTGACGGCAGAGGAGAGCGGGCGCACCGGCGCCGCCGGCGCCCACCGCCGCTGGCTGGTCGACCCGCTGTGCGGCACCCTCAACTACGCCGTGCACACCATGCTCGTCGGCGTGAACGTCGCCCTGCGGGTGGGCTCCCGGGTCACCGCCGCGGCGACGGCCGACCCGTTCAGCGGCGAGGTGTTCTGGACCGACGGCGAGCGGGCCCGGGTCCGCCGGGACGGCGGTGCGGAGGACCTGACGCCCACGGCCGAGTCCGCGCTGGTGGACGTCAACCTCGACCCGCCGTTCCCGAACGCCCCCGGCTTCCGGGCGGACCGCCTGCTCGCCGCCCCGGGCTTCACCGAGCGGTTCCGGCCCCGGGTGATCTCCAGCACCCTCGCGGTCGCCTGGGTCGCCGCCGGACGCCGGGCCGCCTATGTCACCGACGGCCACCTGGCCGACAGCGTGCACTTCGCCGCGGGCATCGCGCTGTGCCGGGCGGCGGGCTGCACGGTGACCGGCCTGTACGGCGAGCCCGTCCACACCGGCGCGGGCGGACTGATCGCGGCGGCCGACACCGAGACGCACGCCGCCCTGCTGGACCTGGTCAAGAACCAGGCACGCCAGGCGGGTTGAACCGGACGGAGGCCGTCTCGACGGAACGCGCCGGCGTCTGGTGTGATGCCCGCATGACCCTGGCCGACGACCTCGCCGCCCGCTTCGACCAGGCCCTGGACATGCGCCCGGAGACCCTGCGGGGAAGCCGCCCAGGACTTCGGGCGCGCTCGATGCGGTGACGAGCTGTCAGATCACCGTTCAGGCGGGCGCGTTGTGACGGGACGTGCTGGCCGCCACCCTGCCGTACGGCCGGACGCCTCGGGTCCTCACCGACTACCCGGGCGCGGGCGTCGGCACCGGCGAGCAGATCCTCCGGGCGGCGGGGGAGTGGCTGCACCGCGCGGCCTACGGCCTGGCCCGGGCCGCCGGCGCCGTCGCCTGCCCCGTCAACGCCCTTCCCCTCTCCGCTGCCGACCGGCGTGCTCACCACGGCCCCGGCTGGCAGGCCCTCGCGGCCGTCAAACGGCGCCTCGATCCGTATCTCGTCCTGGGGCGGGGGCACGGTCTGCGGCTCTGAGCGCAGCCGCCGGTGCGGCAGGGCGACACAAGTCCGTGGCGTCCGAAGACTTGTGGCGTGCTTGGTTCATCACTTAAATCAAAACATGAACTAAGCCGTGGGGTTCGCACGTCGGCCCCACCCCCTTTCTGGAGCCGCCCGATGAGACTGAGATCCCTGGGTGTCGCGCTGGCCGCCACGGCAGCGCTGATCGCCCTGCCCGCCACCCATCCCTCGGCCACCGCGGCCGAAACCCCCTTGTCCCAGGGGAAGACGGCCACCGCGTCGTCCGAGGAGAACAGCGGCACCGCCGCCGCCCTGGCCGTCGACGGCGACACCAGGACCCGCTGGTCCTCGGCCGCCACCGACGACCAGTGGTTCCGGGTCGACCTGGGCGCCACCGCCTCGGTCACCCAGGTGGTCCTCGACTGGGAGGCCGCCTACGGCAAGGACTACAAGGTCCAGATATCCACGGACGGGAACACGTGGACCGACCTGAAGTCCGTCACCGGCTCCGACGGTGGCGTCGACACGCTCGACGTCTCCGGAAAGGGCCGCTACGTGCGCATGCTCGGCGTGCACCGCGCCACCCAGTGGGGCTACTCCGTCTGGGAGTTGAAGGTGTTCGGCAGCGTGGACGGCGGTCAGGCCGGCTGCGGCACCGCCAACGCCGCCCGGGGCAGGTCCGCCACCGCGTCCTCCACCGAGAACGCCGGAACGCCCGCCTCCGCCGCCTTCGACGGCAACACCGCGACCCGCTGGTCCAGCCAGGCGGCCGACCCGCAGTGGCTCCGGGTGGACCTCGGCTCCGTCCAGGACCTGTGCAGGATCGACCTGAACTGGGAGGCCGCCTACGGCAAGGACTTCCAGATCCAGGCCTCCTCCGACGGCCAGAACTGGAGCACCCTGAAGAGCGTCACCGCGGCGACCGGCGGCACGGCCTCGTACGACGTCAGCGGCTCCGGCCGGTACGTGCGCATCTACGGCACCGCCCGGGGCACCGGCTACGGCTACTCCCTGTGGGAGGTCGCCGTACACACCGGCGGCACCGGCGTCCCGCCCGTCCAGGGCGGCGGCGACCTCGGCCCGAACGTCATCGTCGTCGACCCCTCCACCCCGGGCCTCCAGCAGAAGTTCGACGACGTCTTCGCCAAGCAGGAGTCGAACCAGTTCGGCACCGGCCGCTACCAGTTCCTACTCAAGCCGGGCACCTACAACGGCATCAACGCCCAGATCGGCTTCTACACCTCGATCTCCGGCCTCGGCCTGAACCCCGACGACACCCAGATCAACGGTGACGTCACCGTCGACGCGGGCTGGTTCAACGGCAACGCCACCCAGAACTTCTGGCGCTCGGCCGAGAACCTCGCCATCACGCCGTCCAACGGCACCGACCGCTGGGCCGTGGCACAGGCCGCCCCGTTCCGCCGCATCCACGTCAAGGGCGGCCTCAACCTGGCGCCCGACGGCTACGGTTGGGCCTCCGGCGGCTACATCGCCGACTCGAAGATCGACGGGACCGTCGGCCCCTACTCCCAGCAGCAGTGGTACACCCGGGACAGCTCCGTCGGCGGCTGGACCAACGGCGTGTGGAACATGACCTTCACCGGCGTCCAGGGCGCCCCGGCCACCAACTTCGACAGCGGCCCCTACACCACCCTGGACACCACCCCCGTCTCCCGCGAGAAGCCCTTCCTCTACCTGGACGGCTCCACCTACAAGGTGTTCGTCCCGGCCAAGCGCACGAACGCCCGAGGGGTCTCCTGGCCGGCGAACGCGGGCACGTCCCTGCCGCTCGACCAGTTCTACGTCGTCAAGCCCGGCGCGACCGCGGCCACCATCAACGCGGCCCTCGCCCAGGGCCTCAACCTCCTGTTCACCCCCGGCGTCTACCACCTCGACCAGACCATCGACGTCACCCGCGCGGGCACCGTCGTCCTCGGTCTGGGCCTCGCCACCCTCATCCCGGACAACGGCATCGACGCGATGCACGTCGCCGACGTCGACGGCGTGAAGCTCGCCGGATTCCTCATCGACGCGGGCCCGGTCGACTCCGACACGCTGCTGCGCATCGGCATGCCCGGTTCCACCGCGGACCACTCCGCCAACCCCACCACCATGCAGGACGTGTTCGTCCGCATCGGCGGCGCCGGCCCCGGCCTCGCCACCAACTCCGTGGTGGTCAACAGCAACAACGTCGTCATCGACCACACCTGGCTGTGGCGTGCCGACCACGGCAGCGGCGTCGGCTGGGACACCAACCGCGCCGACTACGGTCTGCGGGTCCACGGCAACGACGTGCTCGCCACCGGGCTGTTCGTCGAGCACTTCAACAAGTACGACGTCTACTGGAGCGGGGAACGCGGCCGCACGATCTTCTTCCAGAACGAGAAGGCGTACGACGCCCCGAACTCCGGCGCCGTCACCCACGACGGCATCGTCGGCTACGCGGCCTACAAGGTCGCCGACACCGTCACCACCCATGAGGCATGGGGCCTGGGCAGCTACTGCAACTACACGGCCGATCCGACGATCGTGCAGGCCCACGGCTTCCAGGTGCCCGTCAAGCCGGGGATCAAGATGCACGACCTGCTGGTGATCTCCCTGGGCGGCAAGGGCCAGTACGCGCACGTCGTCAACAACACCGGCGCACCCACCTCGGGAACCGACACGGTCCCGTCCAAGGTGACGTCCTTCCCGTAGCCCGCCCCGCGTCCGGACACCGGACGCCGCTCCGCACGGGACGCCTGTCAGTCACCGGACAGCGTCTCGTGCGGGGCCCGCCGGTAGGTGCCGCGGTACTGGGAGGCGAAGCGGCCCGGGTGGTGAAAGCCCCAGCGGGCCGCGATCTGCGTGACCGTGACCCCGCTGCCGGGATCGGCGGCCATCAGGTCGTGATGGGCGTGCGCGAGCCGTACCCGGCGCAACTGGGCGAGCGGCGTGGTGTCCAGGTGGCGGCGGAAGGCGTACTGGAGCGCGCGGACCGTCACATGGGCCGCGGCGGCGATGTCGGCGACCGTGACGGGCTGGTCCGCGTGGTCGTCGATGTAGGCGAGTGCCCGGCGCAGCATCGCCGGGTGCGCGTCATGCGGACCGGCGCCGGCGGGCTCGTCCCGTGCCGTGTTCGGGAACGCGGCCAGCACGCTCGCCGCCAGATGCTGGGCGGCCGTGGCGGCGACCAGCGGCTCGTCCGCGATCTCGGGATCGGCGAGCACCCCGTCGCGCAGATGGGTGATGGTGCGCACCAGCTGGCGTGCCGCCGCCGCCGAGCGCGGCCGGTGGCCGGTCAGCCGCACCGGCCGCGAGCCGTCCGGGCCCGCGGCCACCTGGTCGAGCAGGGCCGGGTCCAGCATGGTGATGTTGTACCGGGCGTTGCAGATCCGCCCCGTGTACGGCAGGTCCGGCGGGGCGAACAGCACCACGTCACCCGGGCCGAAGGAATCCTCGACGCCCGGGAAGCCGTGGTCCCGCACGGTCCCCTCGTGCACGACGCACAGACACAGACGGCCCAGCGGTGTCACCGAGTAGGACATCTCGAAGTCCAGCGTCAGTTCGTCGACGCTCACCGAGGGAATGCCGGCGCGGCGGATCCGGGCCCGGTTCGAGCCCGGAGTGCCGCTCGCGATGCGCATCCTGGCGTAGGCGCGGCTGAGGAAATCCTCCGTCACGTCCAGGTCGTCGCTGTCGAAGGTGAGCGATTCCATGGTCCCCCCGATGCCCCGGAGTGGCCCTTCCATGCCTACGCTCACCAGCGAGTTTTCGTTTTTCGTACAGCGGGACGCGAGGTTGTTCGCCGGCTGGCTGGCGCTGTGCCGCCGGTCTGCGCAGGGTGATCGCATGATCGGACACGACGAGCAGGCGGACCAGGTGAACAAGCTCCAGGAGGAGGTCGACCAGCTGCGTCAGGCCCTGATCTCGCACGCCCTGGTCGACCAGGCGATCGGCGTGGTGATCACCGTGGGCGGGTTGCGCCCGGAGCAGGGGTGGGCCGTCCTGAAGCACATCTCCCAGCACACGAACATCAAGCTGCGGGAGGTGGCGCGCTGCCTGGTGGAGTGGCCGGCCCGGGGCCGGCTGCCCGAGGTGATCCGCCGGGCGTTGCCCGTCGCCGTCGAGGACACGCGCGCGGGCACCGACGGCCGGCGGGACGAGCGGAAGGTGCGATGCGGCCGGCCCGGCTGAGCGGCCGCGGCGCGGACGGCCCGCACCCGGTCAGCCCCCGGCCCGGCGCAGGTCCTCCCACGCCCGGCCGCGCAGGTCCTCTTCGCGCAGTACGTCCGCCGCCGTGCACGCCAGCGCCTCCACCACCGCAAGGAGCACCCGGCGGGCGCGGTCCGAGGCCGCGGCCTCGGCGAACTCCGGCGTGTGGTCGGAGCCGCCGGCGTCCATGATCGCGACGAAGGGGTGGATCGAGGGCACCCGGCCGCTGACGTTGCCGATGTCGGACGAGCCCAGGTAGACCCCGGGCGCGGGCGGGGTGAGGGTGATCCCGGCCCGCTCCAGATGCGCGGCGAACCGCTCGGACAGGGCCGCGCTGTCGCGGAAGTGCTCGTAGCGCACGCTCGCGCGGTCCACCGTCACGGTCGTACCGGTCGCCCGCGCGACCCCCTCGGCGGCGGTGCGCAGCTGTGCCGCCAGCTCGTCCAGGGCGGCGGTCGTGAGCGCGCGCAGTCCGAAGCGGCCCTCGGCGTACTCCGGGACGATGTTCGTGGCCGTGCCGCCCTCGGTGATGATCCCCTGCACATGGGACCCCTCCGGCAGCCGCCGGCCGAGCGCCGACAGGACGTTGAACAGTTCGATCAGCGCGGCGAGCGCGTCGATGCCCTCGGTCGGGTTGCCCGTCGGATGCGCGGCCCGGCCCCGGAAGCCGACCCGGTACTGCTCCTGAGCGGTCAGCGGCGCCCGCACCCAGTCGTAGACCCCGGGGTGGAACATCAGCGCGGCGTCCACCCCGTCGAAGACCCCGGCCTCCACCTCCAAGGCCTTGCCTCCGCCGCCCTCCTCGGCCGGCGTGCCCACCGCGAGGACCGTGCCCCGCGCGCCGTCCCGCACGGCGTCCAGGACCAGGGCCGCCCCGAGACCGGCCGCCGCGATCAGGTTGTGCCCGCAGGCGTGCCCGAGGCCGGGCAGCGCGTCGTACTCCAGCAGGAACGCCACCACCGGCCGCCCCCGGCCCGAGCGCGCCGTGAACGCGGTCGGCAGTCCCGCGGCCTCCCGCTCCACCTCGAAACCCGCGCCCTCGAGTTCACCCGTGAGCAGCGCCGCCGCCCGGTGCTCGGCGAACGCGGTCTCCGGGGCCGCGTGCAGCGCCGATGCCACGGCCCATAGCGCGTCGGCGCGCCGCGCGACCTCCTCCCGGACCCGGTGGTACAGCGACACGAGACCTCCTGCGTGCGACGGGCGTGTTCCGTGCCCGGCCGGGTTCCACCCGAACGGCCCCCCGACACCGGCCCGGTGCGTTTGGGGTGCCCGGCCGGTGCAACACGGTGGGTGCGGTACCGACCAGTTCTGGAGGACAGCCATGGATCACTCGCGCGTACCCGTCCTGGAAGCTCTTCAGGAGTTCCGGCGACGAGGAGACGTGGTGTACGGGCCGCCCGGGCACAAACAGGGCCGCGGCACCGACCCCCGGGTGGCCGAGATCCTCGGGCTGGACGTCTTCCGCTCGGACGTGCTCGCCCTCAACGGGCTGGACGACCGCCGCCAGTCCCAGGGCGTGCTGGAACAGGCCCAGGAGCTGATGGCGGACGCGGTCGGCGCGGAGCACGCGTTCTTCTCCACCTGCGGCAGCTCCCTGTCCGTGAAGACCGCCATGTGCTCGGTCGCCGGCCCGGGGGAGAAGCTGCTGCTGTCCCGCAACGCCCACAAGTCGGTCATGGCCGCGGTGATCATCAACGGCGTGGAGCCCATCTGGGTCCACCCCAAGTTCGACGCCGAACGGCACATGGCCCATCCGCCCGAGCCCGACGACGTACGCGACCGGCTGCGGGAGCATCCGGACGCCAAGGGCATGCTGCTGATCACGCCCACGGACTGGGGCACCTGCGCCGACGTCCGCGCAGTGGCCGACGCCTGCCACGCCTTCGACGTGCCGCTCATCGTGGACGAGGCCTGGGGCGCCCACCTGCCCTTCCACCCGGACCTGCCCGCCTGGGGCATGGACGCGGACGCCGACCTGGTCGTCACCAGCGTGCACAAGATGGGCGGCGCCATCGAGCAGAGCTCGGTGTTCCACCTCCAGCACGACCGCGTCTCGCCCACCGTGCTCAAACAGCGCGAGGACCTGCTCGGCACCACCAGCGCCTCCTGCCTGGTCTACGCGGCGCTCGACGGCTGGCGGCGGCAGATGTTCGAACAGGGACACGGCCTCCTGGACGCGGCCCTGCACCGCGCCGAGCGCATCCGGGCCCGGCTGCGGGAGCTGCCGGGGCTGCGGGTGATGGGCGGGGAGGTCATCGAGGAGGGCCTGGCCGCGGAGTTCGACCCGCTGAAGATCGTCGTCGACGTTCGGGATCTCGGGATCAGCGGCATGCAGGCGACCGAGTGGCTGCGCGCCAACTGCCACATCGACATGGGCGGCTCGGACACCTGCCGGGTCAGCGCCTCGATCACCCACTCCGACGACGACGAGACCGAGAAACTCCTGCTGGAGTCCGTGCGCTCGCTGGTGGAGCGGGCGGACAGCATCGAGCGGCGGCCCGCCGTACGACTGCCCGAGCCCCGCGCCCTGGAACTGGAACAGGCGGTCCTGCCCCGCGACGCCTTCTTCGGCCCCGCCGAAGAGGTGCCCGCAGAGCGGGCCGTGGGCCGCATCGCCGCCGAGATGATCAGCCCGTATCCGCCGGGCGTGCCGGTGGTGGCGCCGGGCGAGGTGATCACCGCGGAGGTCGTCGACTACCTGCGCAGCGGTGTCGCCCACGGCTTCCTCATCTCGGACGCGGCGGACTCCTCGCTGGAGACCCTGCGGGTCCTGGCCCGCCCGTGACCGGCCCATCCCGAACTGCGCGGGCCGGTGTGAGCGCCTAGGGTGGCGAGTGCGGGCGGCCGCGGTCCGCCTGCACCGGGTCAAGAAGCCGGCCCTGCTGACGAACACCTCTCAGACAGAAGCCGCTTGGCCCGGCCGGCGGTCCCCGGGTCCGGAGCAGCGCGTCCGGCGGGCCTGCCGTCCCGGCAACTCGATACGAGACGGCCCGACTTCACCCCGACCGGAAATCCCCGCGATTCCCGGTTTCGGACGCCCCGGCCCGGGGACCTCGGTACGGGGGCCGCCGCCGTACCGTTTGATCCGGGTTCAACCCGAAATATTCCTGCGTCGGCGTGTGCCCCGGCGTGGCCGCCGCGCATCGGACATCCACCTCGCCCGTGCCGGGCCCGCCCCGTGACCAGCGAAGGAATTGGTAGTAGATGAGCGAAACGAACCCCTTGAAGCGAGCGGCGGACAAGGTGACGGACGCCCTGAAGGGTGGACCCGCGGGCCCGGAGGACGGCATTCCGGGCAAGCCCGGCCCCAAGTCGCCGACGGTCGCCGAGCCGACCGAGCCTCATGAGCCGTTTCCGTCCAAGCCCGACCAGACCGGCCCGGCCACCGTCTCGCCGACCGGCCAGCCCACCGGTGCCGACCAGGCGCGGATGGCGCAGAGCGGCAGCCGTCTGACCAACGCCCAGGGCACCCGTCTGTACGACACCGACCACTCCCTCAAGGCCGGTCCCCGCGGGCCGGTGCTCCTCCAGGACCACCATCTGCGGGAAAAGGTCATGCACTTCGACCACGAGCGCATCCCCGAGCGCGTGGTCCACGCCCGCGGCGCCGGGGCGCACGGGATCTTCCGCAGCTACGGCACGGCGGCCGGCGTGACCAAGGCGGCGTTCCTCGCCGAGGACGTCGAGACACCGGTCTTCGTCCGCTTCTCCACCGTGCTCGGTTCCCGGGGCTCCTCGGACACCGTCCGCGACACCCGCGGCTTCGCGACGAAGTTCTACACCAGCGAGGGCGTCTTCGACCTGGTCGGCAACAACATACCGGTGTTCTTCATCCAGGACGCCGTCAAATTCCCGGACATCATCCACGCCGGCAAACCGCACCCGGACCGGGAGATCCCGCAGGCACAGAGCGCCCACGACACCTTCTGGGACTTCGTCACCCTGCACACCGAGGCCACCCATCACACCCTCTGGAACATGTCCGACCGGGGCATCCCGCGCTCCTACCGGACGATGGAGGGCTTCGGCGTCCACACCTTCCGCCTGGTCAACGCCGCCGGCGAGACGACGCTGGTGAAGTTCCACTGGAAGCCGAAGCTGGGCGTGCACTCCCTGGTGTGGGAGGAGGCGCAGATCATCAACGGCGTCGACCCGGACTTCCACCGCCGGGACCTCGCCGACGCCATCGAGGCGGGCGCCTACCCGGAATGGGAGTTCGGCATCCAGACCTTCCCGGACACCCCCGACCAGACCTTCGAGGGCATCGACCTGCTGGACCCGACCAACCTCGTCCCCGAGGAACTCGCCCCCGTGCAGCCCATCGGGCTGCTCACCCTCAACCGCAACCCGTCGAACTTCTTCGCCGAGACCGAACAGGTCGCCTTCCACGTCGGCCACCTCGTCCCCGGTATCGACATCACCGACGACCCGCTGCTCGCCGGCCGCCTGTTCTCCTACCTGGACACCCAGATCACCCGTCTGGGCGGCCCCAACTTCCCGCAGCTGCCCATCAACCGGCCGCAGGCTCCCGTCAACGACATGCTGCGCGACGGCATGCACCAGACCGCCGTGCACCGGGGCGTCGCCCCCTACCGCCCCAACTCCCTCGACGGCGGCTGCCCGTTCACCGCCGGAGCCGACACGGCCGCGTACGTCGAGGCCCCGGTGCGGGTGCCGGAGGCGACGAAGGTCCGCGAGGCACCGGCGTCCTTCGACGACCACTTCAGCCAGCCGCGCCGGTTCTGGCTCAGCATGAGCCCGGTGGAGCGCGAGCACATCATCGGCGCCTACACCTTCGAACTCGGCAAGTGCTACGAACAGGCCATCCGGGAACGGGCGTTGCGCGTCCTGGCGAACATCGATGCGGAACTGTGCGCGGGCGTCGCCGCCGGCCTCGGCCTGCCCGCACCCGAGCCGACCGTGCCCCTCGCCGACGTCGCACCCAGCCCCGCCCTCTCCCAGGTCGGCCACACCTGGCCCACCGACGGCCGGATCATCGGCATCGTCACCGGCCCGGACGGCGACCTCGACGGCGTACGGGCCGTACGTCAGGAGGTGCTCGACGGCGGCATGGTCCCGCTGATCATCGCCCCGGCCGGCGGCACCCTCGGCGACGGCGCCGACGCCCTGACCGTCCAGCGGACCTATGCCACCGCGCGCTCCGTGGAGTTCGACGCGCTGCTGGTGGCCGGCACGCCCGGGGTGGGCGCCGACGCCTACGGCGCCCGTGACGCCAAGGCGGGCCAGCCGAGCCTCCGGGAGGCCACCCCCGACCCCCGGGTGGGCCTGCTGCTGACGGAGGCGTACCGGCACGGCAAGGCCATCGGCGCGGCCAAGGGCGGGGAGACCGCACTGGAAGCGGCCGGCCTCCCGCTCGACGCGCCCGGTGTGATCGCCGGCGACACCGCCACCACCGTGCTCCGGCAACTCGGCCAGTTCCTCGGCGCCCACCGGGTCTGGGAACGCTTCCCGTCCGCCGCCTGACCGGCGTCCTGTGACGGTGCGTCACGGCAGGACGCTGCCCGCACGGCGTACGCGAAACACCCGCGCCTCGCGGTGACGCCCCCCGTGCGCCGGCCCCGTGACCGGGGACCGCCCCACGGCCGTTCACTCAGGCGTGGTGCGGCACAGCAACAGACAGATGTCGTCGTCGTGTTCGGAATCGTGCAGCATCGGCTTGAGCAGCGCGTCGGCCGCCGCGTCCAGATCCGTCAGGTCCGCCGCGCCGAGCTCCCCCATGGCCTGGGCGAGCCGGTCGATGCCCGCGTCGATCCCGGCGGACCGCCGCTCCACCAGACCGTCCGTGTACAGCGCGAGAGTGGAGCCCGCCGGCAACTCGACGGTGTGCTCCTCGTACTCGTACGGCACCGGAACCCCCAGCATGATCCCCGGCTTGGCCTCCAGCACCCGCACCTCGCCCCCGGGACCGCGCGCGATGGCGGGCGGATGCCCGGCGGCGGCGCAGACCACGCCGGGCTCCCCGGGCGTGAACCGGGCGATCGCACAGGTCGCGTACAGCTCCGGCTGCTGGTGGCGGAGCATTCGGTGCAGCAGGGTGAGGATCCGGGCGGGGCCGTTGCCCTCCACGGCGTAGGCGCGCAGCGCCGTGCGCAGCTGGCCCATGATCACCGCCGCGCGCAGTCCGTGCCCCGTGACGTCCCCTATCACCGCCAGCACACTGCCGTCCGGCTGCGGAAAGGCGTCGTACCAGTCGCCACCGATGTTCAGCCCGTGCGTCGCCGGCAGATAGCGCGCGGCCAGCGCGAGGCCCGGGGTGGCGGGCAACTCGGTCAGCTGGGCCCGCTGAAGCGCCTCGGCGACGTCCCGGTGCTGCTCGTACTGGCGGGCGTTGTCCAGCGCGATGCCCGCCCGCCGGGCCAGTTCCAGCAGCATCACGGTGGTGTCCGGGTCGAAGCGGTCGCCGGGCGCGGCCAGCGTCAGCACACCCTGCACGGTCCGCGCGCCGAGCGGCAGACACAGCAGCGGCCGGTCCGGGGACAGCGCCGAGGCCGGCAGGTCGTCCACGCCCGGCAGCCCACCCGGGTGGGGGCCCGCGTGCTGGGGACGGCCGGTGCGGGCCGCCGTCACCGTGGCCGCCGCCCGTTCGCCCGGCGGGGTCCGCTCGTCGTCCACGAGCCAGACGTCGACGTGCCGGGCGTACTCCGGGACCAGCAGCCGGGGCAGCCGGCGCAGGATGTCCTCGTGGTCCAGCGAGGCGTTGAGGGCCGCGCTCGCATCGGCCAGGAAGGTCAGCAGGCGGCGGGCGTTCTCCGCCTCCGCGCGTGCCACCCGCTCGGCGTCGAGGAGTTCGCGCTGTGCCAGCGCCGCCGCCTCCAGCTCCGCGTGCAGGGCGAGCACGCCCTGGTTGGTCTGGTGCAGCTCCTCCCGGTGGAACCGGAGAAGCTCCTCCGTCTCCGTCAGACTCGCCAGCAGCGCGGCGGCGTCCTCGTCCGCGTCCAGCAGCGCCTCGGCGAGCGGGACGTCGTCCGGTCCGGGCAGCGGGACGGTCGCGGGAGAGGGGCAGACGAGCGTGTGCTGCCAGGGCTCCGGGCCGCCCAGCTCGACCCGCAGCTCCCCGTCCGCGCCGGGGGTCACGGCCAGGTCCGCGCCCCCCGCTTCGAGGCAGCCGCGCAGCCGGGCGCCGAGCGCGGTCAGGAATCGGGCACGGTCGAGCGCGGGCACTCCGGCGTCCGCGGTGAGCCGCGCCAGCAGGGCACGGGCGCGGGCCGCGTCGGCGGCCGATGCGATGGTCCAGTTCTCAGAGACGGCTGTCATGGGCGCTGGTCGGGAGGTCGGGGGCCAGTACGGCCACGCTGGTGTCGTCGCGTACGGGGCGGGCGGGGCTGCCCGCGTCACGCAGGATCGCCGCCGCCACCACCGACGGGTCCTGGGCGAGCAGCCCGAGATCCTCCGGCGGCCTCCAGCGGCTGGGCAGTCCGTCACTGTGCACAACGAGCAGACTGTCGCGGCGCCACGGCACCCGGCGCACCGGAACGTGCGCCGGGAAGTACGCGCCGACGATCCCGGGATGGGACACCAGGGACGTCCAGGAGTCCCCGGTGCGCACCCGGGCACCGACGTTGCCGACTCCGGCGAAACTGAGCTCCGCCCGTTCCGCGTCCACCTGGGCCACCGTCACCGCCGCGCCCCGGGTGGGCCGCAGGGCGGTGTGCAGCCGGCGCAGGATCTCCTCGGGCGGCAGGTGCGCGGCCCGGCGCAGCTCGGACACCGCCGCGCCGGATGCGTGCGCGGCCTTCGGACCGTGCCCGAGGCCGTCGGCGAGCAGCAGGGTCAGCAGCCTCCCGGAGCGCACCCAGCTCCAGGCGTCACCGCAGTGCTCCGCCTGTGCGAGGGCGACCGTGATCCCGCCCGCGGGCAGCTGCGGCCCGCGCGTCCCGCGGCCCCCGGCCTCCGGGTCGATCCGGGCCGTCGCCACCGTCCCCCGTCCCGGCGCGCTGTACAGATGGAAGGCGTTCGCACTGCGCGCACAGCTGCCCAGGCCCGCGCCGAGCGAGCCGGCGGCCGTGGAATAGCCGTCCCGCAGCGCGGCGCCGACATCGGCGATGCCCGGCCCGTGGTCGAGCGAGAACAGCTGCACCGATGTGCCCGGCCCGCCGGCCGGCGGCACCACGAGGTTCACCACTATCAGACCCCCGCCGGCGTGTTTGAGCAGGTTGGTGGCCAGCTCGGTGGCGACCAGCTCCGCGGCCGCGGTGCGCTCGGAGGCGAGGCCCGCGTGTCCGCACGCCTCGCGCGCCGCGATCCGGGCGTCCCGGACCCGCGTGGAGTCGTGCACCGGGATCTCCCACACCCTGCTCATCCCGCCCCCGGACGGGAGGAGGGCACCTGGGCCACCCAGGCGACGGCCGTGACGGTCGTGCCCCGGCCCGGCTCGGTGTCGACATGGAACTCGTGCACCAGCCGCTTGGCGCCGCTCAGACCGAGCCCGAGGCCGCCGCCGCTGGTGTACCCGTCGGTCATGGCCAGCTCCAGGTCGCGGATGCCTGGACCGCCGTCGACGAAGCACATCCGCAGACCCCGGGAGCGGCCGTTGTCCAGGGGAGTGATCTCCACCCGTCCGCCGCCGCCGTGCACCAGCGTGTTGCGGGCCAGCTCGCTCGCCGCCGTCACCAGCTTGGTCTGCTGTACCAGACCGAAACCGAGCCCTGCCGCGCACTGCCGCACCTCCTGCCGGACCCAGGCCAGATCCGCGTCCGAGCCGATGGGCAGGCTCGTCGCGGACGCCTGGCCGGACGGCTGCATCAGCTCCCCCTCTGTGACAGCAGTTCCATGGCACGGTCGACGTCCAGGGCGGTGACCAGGCCGGGCAGGGTGAGCCCCAGCTCGACCAGGGTGATCGCCACCGCGGGCCGCATGCCGGCCAGGACCGTCCGGGCCGCCAGCAGGCTCGCCGTGGAGGCGATCTCCGCGAGCACTCGGCCGAGGAACGAGTCGACCATGTCCACACCGGAGATGTCGATCACCACACCGGTCACCCGGCTGGTGGCGATACGGCTGGTGATGTCGTGCTGGAGCTGTTCGGCCATGCCGTCGTGCAGCTCGCCCTGGAGCGAGACCAGCAGGACGTCACCCAGGGCGAGCACCGGGACCTGGGCCGGCAGACCGGGAGTGGGCTGGTTCACCGGGCGCTCGCACCCGCGTCCGAGCGGGACACCTCGATGCCCTGCTTGCCCAGCGCGTAGGCCAGCGCGTCGGACAGCGAGGCACGGGTGAGCACCGAGCCCAGGTCGATGCCGAGCTGCACGATGGTCTGCGCGATGGCCGGGCGGATGCCGGAGACGATGCACTCGGCACCCATCAGGCGCGCGGCGGCCACCGTCTTCATCAGATGCTGTGCGACGAGCGAGTCGACCGTCGGCACCCCGGTGATGTCCAGGATGGCGTACCGGGCGCGCTGGTCGACGATGGCCTCCAGCAGCGACTCCATCACGACCTGACTGCGCGCGCTGTCCAGGGTCCCGATCAGCGGGACGGCGACCGTCCCCTCCCACAACTTGATGACCGGGGTGGCCACTTCCAGCAGCTGCTGCCGCTGCCGCTCGATCAGCTCCGCGTTCGCGTCCAGCGCCGTCTCCATCACCACCAGGCGTAGCGTGCCGAGCAACAGGGTCAGCGCCAGCACGCTCTCCTGGGCCTGCGGGGCGGTGGGGTCGGCGAACTCCTCGCGCAGCAACTCGACCACGGGGGCGCGCAGTCCGGCCACCTCGTCGGCGATCCGGGCCGGGCTGGAGCCGGACCGGGTCCGGATGCCGGACATACGTCCCAGCTGTTCGCGTACGGTGCCGAAGCCGGGCGCGGCGACGTCCTCCAGCCGTCCGCTGACGGCCACTTCGGACAGCGCGTCCACCACGGCCTTGCACGCCTCGACCGCCTCGTCGCGGGAGACGGTGAAGACCGAGCGGAACAAGGGGGCGTCGGCCCAGCGCTGGGCGATCTGCTCCTTGCGCTGTTCCAGGAAGGAACCCACCACTTGCGGTGCCGACGCGGCTGCGTTCTGCTCGGGCACTGTCATCCTCTCTTCTCGCGCAGCCAGGCACGCCGGTCGCCCGGCGCCCCGAAGCCGCCCATTACCGACCGCCCACCGTAACTTTCGAGCTCCGCCCCGACCAAACCCCCGCCCCACAATTCGACCAGGTCAACCCCGCTCACACCCACGCCGGTCGCCGCAGCCACGGCCGCACCGAGCGACCCGACGACGGCTTGCCGGTGACCGACCGGGGCGGGCGGAGCGGGGGGATCGGGGGCGTGCGCGGGGGGATGCGGTGGGAGGTGCCGGTCCGGGGCGGGGGCTGCCGGGGCCGAGCTGCCGGGTGCCGGGCAGCTGCGGGTGGCCGTTGCCGTCCGGGCGGCCCGTGGCCGAGCACGGCGGTCGGGACATGCCGAGAGCCGCTGCGGTCCGGACCGGCGGTGGGATGGGTCGGGGGGTGGGTCGGATGCCGGTCGTCGGCTCGCCCCGGTGTGCTTCCCGCGCACGTCGACTCGGCTCCTTAGGTGCGTTCTGGTGGTGCCGGTCCGCCGGTGTGTGCCGCCGGGCCGGTGTCGGTCAGCCGCATACCCCGAAACCCGGGGGACTCTCCTCGCTGTTGCCGATGTCACCCGCGCGTGCGACCACCCGCGTCCCGCTCATCCACGTTTGACGCGATGCGCACCAGAGTTCGACGCGATGCGCACCAGGCAACTCCGCCGGCGCCGGCACCACCCCCGGGGGTGGGGACGGATTACCGGCCGGCCGCTGCCGCAGGCACCCGGCACGGCCACCCCGGGCCGGGCGCCGTCACATGCCGCATCCGGCACGGCCCCTTCGACACGCGCGTGCGTGAAACCGTGAAACCGCCTCCGTCAACCTCCGTCCCGCACCGGCTGCCGCCGGCGGCGCAGCAGCAGCCGCCGCGCCGGCCGCTCCACCGCCTCGTACAGCACCCAGGACAGGGCGAGCGACACGGCGAACGCGGCCGTGGTGACGGCCAGCCCCGCCAGGACACCGAAGTGCGGCTTCGTCCCCAGCAGGTTCGTCGCGGCGCGCAGCACCAGCAAATGGATCATGTAGAACGCGAACGACAGCTCACCGAGCCGCACCATCCGCCGGCGCCGCCACACCGACGGCAGCCCGTGCAGGTCCGCGACCGCCGCCGCCGGGATGAGCAGGGCGAACCCGGCGATGGTGCACACGGTGGCGGAGTAGCCGGGCGTGACCTGGGGGACCAGGAAGTAGCCGATGATCGCCAGGGCGAGCGACGCCTCCAGGCCGGGCCCGCGCCAGCGGCCGAGCAGCACCAGCCGCGCGGTCACCGCGCCCAGCACGAACTCGGGCAGCCGTGCGGCCGGGAAGGAGTAGATCGACTGGGTCCACCAGTGGTGGGCGTCCGCCCAGGACAGCACCAGGACCGCCGCCACCGACAGCCCGCCGAGCGCGGTCGAGCCGAGCGGACCGAGCCGGCGCAGCAGCAGGATCAGCAGCGGGAAGGCGGCGTAGAAGAACGCCTCGCAGGCCAGCGACCAGCTCACCGGGTTGAGCGTCTGCCACCACGGGTGCCACCAGGGGTGCAGCAGCAGCGCGTTCGCCAGGGCCTGCTTCGGTGTCGGCGGCGCCTGGCGGGTGAGCGTGTATGCCATGACCAGCGCCACCGCGAGGGTGACCAGGTGCACCGGGTAGATCCGGGCGATGCGCCGCCGCCAGAAGGCGAGCGCGCGGTCGCGGGGCCGCGCCGACCAGGTGAGCACGAACCCGGAGAGCACGAAGAAGAACGACACTCCGGTGGCGCCGGCGCCGAAACCCCAGGACATGAGACGGCCACCGGTGCCGCCGAAGTAGCCGAAGTTGTGCACGTGCAGTCCGAACACCAGCAGCGCCGCCATCCAGCGCAGCCCGGTGAGGGACGGCAGGGAGGGTGGGGCGGCCGGTGGGGAGGACCCGGCGGTCGTCGCTCCGGTCCGGGCGGGCGGCGTCCGGAGCGCCCGGGTCGTCGCCGTGGTCATCACATCACCTGCCGCAGGAGGTACGCGTGGAGCATGAAGGGGAACGATGCCCGTCCGCCGCCGGTCCATCACGTCTCATGGCAAACATCACACTGCTGCCGAACGACGGACCGCCGCGTATGCCACGGACGGCGGGAGGGGGTGCACCCGCACGAGTGATGCCGCTCAGGGCGGTGGCGGGGGTGCACCCCAGCGATCCCCACGGGCCGGCCGGCCGGTACCGGACACCCGGCTGACGGCCGATCACGCGGTCCACCTGGCCGCCCGGCGCCTGGGCTGCGACGTCAAGGCCGGCGGACGCGCACGCCCGATCCGTTTCCAGTGCTCGCACTGCGGGTTCTACCGTCCTGACCCGTCCTACCCGCCTGCGATCGAGGACCACGCCGACAGCCTGCGGGCCGACCGCGAGAATGCTCGGGCGAGGGAAGACGATTGGGCAGATACGGGCTCTGCCCGCGGCAGAAGCCCCTTGGCGTGACCAGGCCGTGCTGATGGAGTTCCGCCATGGAGCGCATGGAGATCCTGGTCCTCGGCGGTACGGCCTGGCTGGGGCGCGAAGTGTCCCGGCAGGCCCTCGAACGCGGCCACCGCGTGACGTGCCTGGCTCGTGGCGACAGCGGGCCCGTGGCGGAAGGCGCGCGCCTGGTAGCCGCGGATCGGCGAAACCCCGCCGCGTACGCGTCCCTGCCCGGCCGGGAATGGGACGCTGTGCTGGAGGTGTCCTGGCAACCCGGCTTCGTACGGAGAGCAGTTGCGGCCCTGGGCGCGCGGGCACGTCACTGGGTCTACGTCTCCTCGGTCAGCGCATACGCATCTCACGGCGAGCCCGGCGCGGACGAATCCGCCGCCCTGCTGCCCGCCACAGACCACGAAGAGGTCGACCGTGACCGGTACGGCGAGGCCAAGTCCGCCTGCGAAAGGCTCACCCGGACGGCCCTGACCGACCGCCTCCTCATCGCACGCGCCGGACTCATCGGCGGACCCGGCGACCACAGCGACCGCTCCGGCTACTGGGTCGCCCGCGCCGCCCGTGCCCCTCAGGCGCCGCTGCTCGTCCCCGACACCCCCAAAGCCCCGACGCAGACCATCGACGTACGCGACCTGGCGACCTGGCTCCTCGACGCCGCAGAAGACCGAACCACAGGCATCTACAACGCGGTTGGGCCGACTGTCCCCTTCGCCGAGTGGATCGACCTGTCCCGCAGCGTCGGCGGACACACCGGACCGGTCGTCACGGTGGCGTCCCGGCAACTCCTCGCGCAAGGAGTGGCCCAGTACATGGGCCCCGACTCACTGCCCATGTGGGTGGTCGAACCGGGATGGGAGGGCTGGGCGGCGCGCAACGGGTCCGCCGCCACCACCGCGGGCCTGCGCCACCGCTCCCGCACCGACCTCCTTGCCGACACACTGCGCTGGGAACGCGAGCAGGGACTGCACCGGCCGCGCCGCGCCGGACTCGCCCCGGACAGAGAGCGCGAACTTCTGGCGTCCTTCGGATAAGCCCCCGCCCTGGGGCTGTCGGTGATCTCCCGCAAGCGCCTCGAAACAGGGAGGAACGACCGTCCCACTCCGCCCCGTCGGCTCCTGTCCCGGCCGCCCGCGAAGGAGATGAGGCATCCCGGCTCCCCGCGGGCCGGCCCGGCTTCCGTCCGGGCACTGAGACTCGTGTCGCGTGACGTCCCGTGAGACGACCGAGGGACCTGAACCGCGGGTGATCGCGCCGGCTGGGCGGCCGGCTGCCTGGTCGTGTTCGGCTACCTTCAGCCCGGTTGGAAGAACGCGAGCATTTTCCGGCCGGCGTCCGGCGACATCAGGATCTCCTGGATGCGCGCGGACTGCCGACCGGCGGCGCTGGTGCGTTCGAACATCTCGCGTTCGTATTCCTTGACGGCGGCGGGAAAGTCGTTTGGGTGCGCGGCCAGCGCGAGGCCGAGCAGGGCGCCGTCGAGCAGCGCCATGTTGGCGCCCTGGCCCACCGGCGGCATCAGGTGCGCGGCGTCGCCGAGCAGCGTGATGTCCGGCCTCGAGGGCCAGGTCAGACCGACCGGGAGCGTGGTGATCGACCGTGGCAGGACGGTGTCGTCGCAGGCTGCGATCAGCGCGGTGAACCGTGAGTCCCAGCCGGTGAACAGGTCGATCAGCCGCGCCCGGGCGGCGGCGGGGTCGTCGAACGGGATTCCGCTGGTCCCGAACCAGTCCTCGGCGGTGCAGAAGCTGAGGTAGATGCGCACGCGGCCGTCGCCGTTGCGCTGCGCCGACAGGGATTGTCCGTTGCCGAGCACCCAGTAGTTGCCGCGCCCAACCATCGCCGCGAGGTCGGGATGGGTGCGGTCGATGTCAGGAATACCGAGTTCAACGACGTTTTGGCCGGTGTGCGCCGGTCGGGCGTCGGTGAGTAGTGCGCGGACCCGGGAGGCCGCGCCGTCGGCGCCGACCAACAGGTCGTACGTCGCAGTACTGCCGTCGGCGAAGTGCAGCAGACCGTTGTCGGCGCGCTCGAACGCGTGCCCCCAACGCACCGCGTGCTCGGGCAGCGAATCCAGCAGCAGGTTGCGCAGATCGGCACGGTCGACCTCGGGTCGATCGAGC
Source organism: Streptomyces sp. NPDC036984 (assembly GCF_055607665.1). Lineage (NCBI taxonomy): Bacteria > Bacillati > Actinomycetota > Actinomycetes > Kitasatosporales > Streptomycetaceae > Streptomyces > Streptomyces sp. NPDC036984. Next base: position 97,607 of record NZ_JBVJRL010000015.1, on the reverse strand, counting down.
GGGGCGTCCTCGGGCGTGTCCTCCTGCAGCAGCAGGGTGCCGTCCGGCTCCAGAAGGCGCAGGTCCTGGCCTTCACGACGGGCAATCGCGCGGAACTCGCCGATCAGGCCGGCCTCGCGCATCGCCCGTTGGCCGGTCTCGGCGTGCAGGTCGAGCATGCCGCCCTGACCGCGCGCGTCACGCGACGGTTCCCGTTCGTACACGACGGCGTCGATGCCGTTCACGTGCAGCACACGGGCAAGGGCCAGGCCGCCCAAGCCGGCTCCGACGATGGTGATGGTCACGCTCGCCTCCGATTCAACGTATTGCCTGCTCACGGGAGATCGACCCGTGGTGCGCCCGGGCCACCACCGGCCGGGCGCCGAACGCGATCCCGGACACGCCGATCGCCTCGGCCGGTTCCGGCCCGCTGATCAGCCGGTTCACCGGCGGAGCCGGGGCGCGAGCACCGTGCGCACGACCTTGGCCACGTTGCTCGCGGCGGATCCGTCCTCTTCTTCGCGTTCCGGTTCCAGCACGCGCTGGATCTGCAGCAGCAGCTGGTTGGTCGACCGCCAGAGCGGGACGAACATGCCGGCGACCGGCCCCACGCCCTGGATCGGGCCGTCGGACAGCTCGGTGACCTTCTTGGCGATCGTGACCGTCGTAGGGTCCCGAAGGATCAGGTGCACTTCATCGTCTGCCAGCCGGATTTCCATCTTGCGTGCGGCGGCTTCCTCCGGGTTCGCGTCCGTGGTCGTCTCCGGATCCAGTTCGTCGATCTTGGCGGCGACCGCGTCCGGGTCGACTCCGAGTTCGCGCAGCACCCTGGCCGCCATGCTGTTCTCCGCCCGCAGCATCGCCTCAAGCAGGTGATGGCTGCCTACCGGTGCGCCCCCGGCCAGCGCGCTGGCGGCGGACACGGTGTCCTCGGTGGCAGGTGTGCCGGCCGGCCAGGGGCTGGCTGCGACGTCCTGCGATCCCTCCGATGAGGCCAGCACCGCGGCACGGATCCTGCTGATCGGTTCGATCCGCTCGGCAAGCACCTTCGCGGCGACGCCCTCACCTTCCCTGACCAGGGCGAGCAGGATGTGTTCCGTACCGATGTGGCTGTGGTGCAACTGCTGTGCCTCGCGCAGGGCGAGATCCAGGGCCTTCTTCGCGCTCGGCGCGAACGGGATATGGCCGCTCAGCTCCTGCGTGCCGGGCTTGACCACCGCGGCGATATCGGCCTGCGCCGTCTCCTTGTCGTACCCGAGCTGGTGCAGAACCTTCGCCGCCGTGCTGTCCGGCGCGTCGAGCAGCCCCAACAGGATGTGCTCCGTGCCGATGTGGTTGTGCTTGAGCAGCCTTGCCTCCTCCTGAGCCGTGACGACCACCCTGCGGGCTTTCACCGTGAACCTTTCAAATGACATGCTTCTATGGTCCCGACCCTGTCAATACACTGGTTTTGACAGGGTCACCGTGCTGAAGGGAGGGTGCGATGCAGACACCGTCGGACTGGGAGGACCGGCTCGCGCGCTGGCAGAACGAGCTGGAGCTGTTCGAGCAGCTGGACGAGACACCCTGGGTCACGCTGGCCAAGGCGGAAGCCGAGACCGGCGTTTCCCGCTCGGCCCTGCGGTCCTGGTACCGCAACGGCGAGATCCGGTCCCGGCTGGTGGACGGCCCGAACGGGCCGCAGCGCCTGGTCCAGCTGGACGCGGTGATCGAGCGCGCCGCCGCGTCACCGCGCATTCAGCGCAGGGCGGAACGGGAAGTCAGCCTGGAAGCCCAGGTCACCCTGCTACGGCACCGGGTTGACCAGCTTGAGCTGCGGCTGGCCGCGCTGGAGCGGAAGTGACCGGCGCGAGCAGCACCGTGCCATCGGCCCGGAACGGTGCCACGGTCGCCGGATCCGCCTGCTCATCCACGACCAGGGTGTAGGGCCGGTCCGGCGGCGCCAGTAGGGGAACGTACTGGCCGGCGGCCGTCCGTTCCGCTCCGGTGCTAGCCGGCGGCTGTCCGTTCCGCTCGCGCGGCGGCCGTTCCGGCCCGGCGCCGGGCCTCCCGGGCCGCCCGGTCGGCCTGCCGCGCGCGCTCACGGGCGTCCTGCTCGGTGCCCCGGGCCAGCCGCTGCTCCTCCTCGGCGTGCCGCAGCCGCTCCCGCAGCTCACGGACCTCCTCCTCGGCCGCTGCCAGCCGGGCGCCGGCTTCCTTTGCGGCTCGTCCGGCCTCGTCGGCCTCGGCCTCCCGGGCGTGCAGTTCCCGCTCGGCCTCGTGGGCCCTCGCGCGTGCCTCGGCGAGGCGCCGGCCGCGCTCCGTGTCCTCGTCGCGGCCCTTGCCCCGCGTGGGCTTCTTCGGCTCGGCGGCGGGAGGCGCGGGGCGGCGGTCGAGTACGGCCTCGTCGGCCACCGGAAATCCGGCCAGTGCGCTGAGGGGTTTCACCAGCCGGCCCTCGGCCCACTGGCGGGCGGCCTCCGGGTCGGCCAGCGCGGCGTGCAGGGTCTGTTCGACCTCGCGCTGGACGCCCTCGCCCACCGGATGCCCGGACCGGGCGGCCAGCTGCCGGGCCTGGCGGCCCAGGGCGCCGATCACCTCGTTCTGGCGGCGGGCCAGCTTGCGCAGCTGCGCCCCGTCCAGTTCGCGGTGCGCCCGGCGCAGCTCCTCGCCGAGGCCGAGCAGCGGCGCGACCTCCTCCGGCTGCCCGCGCACCAGCAGATTGCTGACCCAGGCGGCCAGGCTCGGCCGCCGCAACGCGCCGATCTCCTTGGCGAGGACCTGGTCACCGGCCTTGCGGGCGTCCAGGGCACGGCGCTCACGGGCGGCGACGAACTCCTCCGGCCGCAGCCCGTACAGCTCGTCGGCGACGGCGTCCAGGTCCACCAGCGCCCCTCTCGACGGCCACCTCGGGACGGGATCCGAGTTTCTCATGACGGGGTTGTCATGTGCTTATGGAGTGATTCATGAGAGTGGTGGGCGCCGTGACTTTCGGAGGCGGGAGGTCCTCCTTTCGGCATCCGTTTCCCGCCTTTCGGCCCCGCTTGCCAGACCATCGGCGGACAGCGCCGGTGCGCCGGGCCCGGCAGGGTGGCCGTATGCAGAGGACACATGGGATCAAGCGTGCACAGTTCCTGGCCGGCGCGGCGTTCGCGGGCCTGGCCGCAGCCGCGCTGCCGGCGGACCGGGCCCGCGCCGCGCAGGGCGGCTCGGGACAGGGCGGCGCCGCGCGGCGCGGACTGCGCCACCACGGGGTCGTGTACACCGTGGGGGAGGGCGAGACGCCGGGTACGGTCTTCAGCGCGGCCCGGATGCGGGAGGACATCCGGATCATCCGCGACGAGCTGTACGCCGACACCGTCGACGTGACGGGGGACGGCGTGGAACGCCTCACGGCCACCGCGGCCGAGGCGGCGGAGCGGGGGCTGCGCGTCTGGCTCCAGCCGACCCTCGGCGACGCCCCGGAGCGGGACATCCTGGAACACCTCGCCGAGACCGGCCGGTTCGCCGAGCGGCTGCGCCGGCAGGGCGCGGCCGTGGACTTCAGCGTGGGCTGCGAGTTCTGGCTGTTCGTGCCCGGGATCGTCCCCGGCGACACCGTCCTCGAACGCATCCGGAACCTGCTCGACGGCACGGTGGACGCCGTCCGGATGCAGCGCCGGCTGGACCGCTTCACGGCGAAGGCGGCCGCGGTCGGCCGGTCCGTCTTCCACGGCCGGCTCAGCTACGCGGCCGCCCAGGACGACCAGGTCGACTGGGGCCTCTTCGACATCGTGGGCATCGACTACTACGCGCACTTCCCCCATCCGGCCGACCACGTCAGGGAGTTGAGCCGCTATCTGCGTTGGGGCAAGCCCGTGGCCGTCACCGAGTTCGGCACCTGCGCCTACGTCGGGGCGCCCCGGACCGCCGGCATGGGCTGGGACGTGGTCGACCACGACAAGAAGCCCGAGGAGATCAAGGGCGACCTGGTCCGCAGCGAGCGCACCCAGGCGGCCTGTCTCATGCAGCTCCTCGACGCGTTCTCCTCGACGGACCTGTACGCGGCCATGGCCTTCGAGTTCGTGACTCCCGACGCCCCGCACCGGCCTGACGACCCGCGTCACGACCTCGACATGGCGAGCTACGCCATCACCAAGACCGTCAAGGACCGCCCGGACGATCCCGCCTCCGACTGGCACTGGGAACCGAAGGTGGCCTTCCACGCCCTGGCCCACCGTTATCGGGCCGCGCGAACCGGCGGCCGGCTCGCCCCCTGACGAGCGTGCGGTCACCCGTCCGGAGGACCGCCCGGCTTGCCGCGCGGTCCGCGCCGGTCCGGGGCCACATGATGCGGGCATGCCTTCCGACCCGTCCTCCGGCCCACGCCACGACAGAGCGGCGGACGGCCCGCATGGCACTCAGGGTGGCGCCGTACGCGGGCAGATGCGACGGCACGGGTGAAGGCAAGCGCGAAAGCGAACACCCGGGCGGGCGCTCCGGCGGTCTCGAAGAGCGACGCGGAGGTGGACGGCGGGCGACGGAGCGAGGCCAGAATTGTATGGTTCGTTTTCTTGAACCACTCGTGTTTATGAGGGTAGGTTCGGGGCCATGACCGCCTCCCCGACCCCGACCACCGCCGAGCAGCTCCGCGGTGCCGGCCTGCGCGTGACGGCAGCCCGCGTCGCGCTGCTGGAGACCGTCCGGGAGGGCGACCACCTCGGCGTCGAGGCGATCGCCTCCGGAGTCCGCGATCGCGTAGGCCACATCTCCCTCCAGGCCGTCTACGAGGCCCTGCACGCGCTGACCGCGGCGGGCCTCGTGCGCCGGATCGAGCCGGCCGGCCACCCGGCCCGGTTCGAGGGGCGCGTCGGCGACAACCACCACCACATCGTGTGCCGGTCGTGCGGTGCCGTCGCCGACGTCGACTGCGCCGTCGGCGACGCGCCGTGCCTGACCGCCGCCGACGACCGCGGCTTCGCCATCGACGAGGCCGAGGTCGTCTACTGGGGCCTGTGCCCCGACTGTTCCACCGGCCGCAGTTCCTGAGCACCGAGTTCCGCAGAGTTCGGAAGGATTGCCATGACTGAGAACCACGACGCGATCGTCACTGACGCGAAGTCGGAGGGGGGAAGCGGCGGTTGCCCCGTCGCGCACGACCGGGCCCTGCACCCGACGCAGGGTGGCGGCAACCGCCAGTGGTGGCCGGAGCGGCTCAACCTGAAGATCCTTGCCAAGAACCCTGCCGTGGCCAACCCGCTCGGTGAGGAGTTCGACTACGCCGAGGCGTTCAAGAACCTCGACCTCGCCGCCGTGAAACGCGACATCGCCGAGGTGCTCACCGAATCCCAGGACTGGTGGCCCGCCGACTTCGGCAACTACGGCCCGCTGATGATCCGTATGGCCTGGCACAGCGCGGGCACCTACCGCATCAGCGACGGCCGCGGCGGTGCCGGCGCCGGCCAGCAGCGCTTCGCCCCGCTCAACAGCTGGCCGGACAACGGCAACCTCGACAAGGCCCGCCGTCTGCTGTGGCCGGTGAAGAAGAAGTACGGCCAGAGCATCTCCTGGGCCGACCTCCTGATCCTCACGGGCAACGTCGCGCTGGAGCAGATGGGCTTCGACACCTTCGGCTTCGGCGGCGGCCGCGAGGACGTCTGGGAGGCCGAGGAGGACGTCTACTGGGGCCCCGAGACCACCTGGCTGGACGACCGGCGCTACACCGGCGACCGCGAGCTGGAGAACCCGCTCGGCGCCGTCCAGATGGGCCTGATCTACGTCAACCCGGAGGGCCCGAACGGCAACCCGGACCCGATCGCCGCGGCCCGCGACATCCGTGAGACGTTCCGCCGCATGGCGATGAACGACGAGGAGACCGTCGCGCTGATCGCCGGTGGTCACACCTTCGGCAAGACCCACGGCGCCGGCCCGGCCGACCACGTCGGCGCCGACCCCGAGGCCGCCTCGATGGAGGAGCAGGGCCTGGGCTGGAAGAGCACCTACGGCACCGGCAAGGGCGCGGACGCCATCACCTCCGGCCTGGAGGTCACCTGGACCGCCACGCCGACCCAGTGGAGCAACGGGTTCTTCAAGAACCTCTTCGAGTACGAGTACGAGCTCGAGCAGAGCCCGGCCGGCGCCCACCAGTGGGTGGCGAAGAACGCCCCGGAGATCATCCCGGACGCGCACGACCCGGCGAAGAAGCACCGCCCGAGGATGCTCACCACCGACCTGTCGCTGCGCTTCGACCCGATCTACGAGCCGATCTCCCGCCGGTTCTACGAGAACCCGGAGGAGTTCGCGGACGCCTTCGCCCGCGCCTGGTACAAGCTCACCCACCGTGACATGGGCCCGAAGTCGCTGTACCTCGGCCCGGAGGTCCCGGAGGAGACGCTGCTGTGGCAGGACCCGCTGCCGGAGCGCGAGGGCGAGCTGATCGACGACGCCGACATCGCCACCCTGAAGACCAAGCTGCTCGACTCGGGCCTGTCCGTGTCCCAGCTGGTCACCACCGCGTGGGCGTCCGCGTCGACGTTCCGCGGCAGCGACAAGCGCGGTGGCGCCAACGGCGCCCGCATCCGCCTGGCCCCGCAGCGTGGCTGGGAGGTCAACGAGCCCGACGAGCTGGCCCAGGTGCTGCGTGTCCTGGAGGGCGTCCAGCAGGAGTTCAACGCCTCCTCCGGCGCCAAGAAGGTCTCCCTGGCCGACCTCATCGTCCTCGGCGGTGTCGCCGGTGTGGAGAAGGCGGCCAAGGAAGGCGGCTTCCAGGTCCAGGTGCCCTTCACCCCGGGCCGGGTCGACGCCACCGAGGAGCACACCGACGCCGAGTCCTTCGAGGCGCTGGAGCCGACCGCGGACGGCTTCCGCAACTACCTCGGCAAGGGCAACCGCCTGCCGGCCGAGTACCTGCTGCTCGACAAGGCGAACCTGCTGAACCTGAGCGCCCCCGAGATGACGGTGCTCGTCGGCGGTCTGCGCGTCCTCGGCGTGGGCCACCAGCAGTCGCAGCTCGGCGTGCTCACCCACACGCCCGGCGTCCTCACCAACGACTACTTCGTCAACCTGCTCGACCTGGGCACGACGTGGAAGGCGACCTCCGAGGACCAGACCACGTTCGAGGGCCGCGACGCCGCCACGGGCGAGGTGAAGTGGGCCGGCAGCCGCGCCGACCTCGTCTTCGGCTCCAACTCCGAGCTGCGCGCGCTCGCCGAGGTCTACGCCGGCGACGACGCCAAGGAGAAGTTCGTCAAGGACTTCGTCGCCGCGTTCGACAAGGTCATGAACCTGGACCGGTTCGACCTCGTCTGATCCGCCTGACAGGACGGCACACGACGTCCGGGCCGGCCCCGCGGGGCCGGCCCGGACGTTTTTCGTTTCCGGGGGCTGGACCGGTCGCGTCAGCGGCCGAGCGCCTCCGCACCCGCCTGCGCGTACCGCTCGTCCAGGTCGCCCGACGGAGCGCCCGCGACGCCGATGCCCGCGACCGGGGCGCCCTTGGCGCTCACCGGCGTACCGCCCGCGAGGAACAGCGTGCCGGGGACGTCCTTCAGGGTCGGCGCCTGGGCCAGCCGCTTGACCAGCTCCGAGGTCGGCGCGTTCCAGGACACCGCGGTGAACGCCTTGCGCTCGGCCGACTCGTACGACTGCGGGCCGGCGCCGTCCCCGCGCAGGGTGACCAGGGTGTTGCCGTTGCGGTCGACGACGGCCACGGACACGTGCCGGCCGTCCTTCTCGGCGGCCTCCACCGCGGCACGGGCCGCCTTGGTGGCGGCGTCCAGGGTGAGGTGCGTGCTCTGGGTCAGCTCGCCGCCGTGCGCCGCCACGGGGGCGGCGGGGGAGGCGTCGGTGGAGTCGGCGGCGCTGGCGGCGACCGTGCCGACGACACCGGCACCGACGACGGCCAGGGCGGCACCGCCCACGAGGACGCGGGTACGGCGAGACGGCTTCTTGCGGCTGGGCATGCTGAGGGACCTTCCAGTAGAGCCGGGGCTGGGGGCGTCGGTCGCTCCCACACCGATCCTCGGCCCCGACGGGGCCGCTCCCCGTCACCGGACCGGTCGTCCGGGGGGTCGCCCGATCGGATGACCCCGCGGGCGACGGACCTGGGCACAATGAAGGTGTTTGCCCAGTTCAGCGCGGAGCCGAGGGAGGTGCCGGCGGTGGCCGTACCCGAGCGCGACGACACCCGCGCCCTCACCGTCGTCATGCACACGGCGTTCTTCGTGCTGCTGTCCGCGTCCGTCGCCCGCTACCTGGCCCGGCACGCCGACGGACCGCACACCCCCTGGGTGATCGCCCTGTCCGCGCTGCTCGCCGCGCTCTACGTCCTCGGCCCCGCCCTCGGCACCCGGCCCACTCCCCGCCGCCTTACCTGGCTCGGCCTGGTCGTGGCGGCCTGGGCGCTGCTCGTCGTCCTGGCCCCGAGCTTCGCCTGGTGCGCGGTCCCCCTCTTCTACACCGGCCTGCGCACCCTCCCGCCGCGCGCCGCGATCCCGCTGGTGGCGCTGCTGACGGTGCTCGCGGTGGCCGCCCAGCTCAGCCTCGCCGGCTGGCCGGACCCGAACCTGCTGCTGGCCCCGCCCGCCGTGGCCGCCGTGGCCACGACCGTCTTCGTCGTCATGCAGCGCCAGGCGGTCCGCCGGGACGCGCTGATCGACGACCTGGTCCGCACCCGGCGCGAGCTCGCCACCACCGAACGCCGCGAGGGCACCCTCGCCGAACGCGAACGGCTCGCCCGGGAGATCCACGACACCCTCGCCCAGGGCCTGTCCAGTCAGCGGATGCTGCTCCAGGCCGCCGACCGCCTGTGGGACACCGCGCCCGGCACGGCCCGGGACCACATCCGCACCGCGGCGGCGATCGCCGAGCGCAGCCTCGCCGAGGCCCGTCGCTTCGTCCACGACCTGGCCCCCGCCGACCTGGCCGAGGGCGGCGGCCTGCTCCAGGCCCTGCACGCCGTCGCCGAGCGCGAGACGACACCCGCGCTGACCGTCCGCGTCCACAGCGAGGGCAGCCCGCCCGCCCCGCTGCCCGGCCCCGTGGAGTCGGCGCTGCTGCGTATCGCCCAGGGCGCCCTGGCCAACGTCCGCGAACACGCGGCGGCCACGACGGCCACGCTCACCCTGACCTGCCTGGACGACCAGATCGTCCTGGACGTCACGGACGACGGCCGCGGCTTCGACCCGCGCACCCCGGCCGCTCCCGAAACCGACGCTGCCGGCACCGATGCCCCCGAAGCCGAAGCCTCCGACATCGTGGCTCCCGAAGCCGACGCTGCCGACACCGACGCCCCCGGAACCGCCGCGGCCGGTCCGCGCGGTCACGGCCTGCCCGCCATCCGCGCCCACCTGCGCCAGCTGGGCGGCACCCTCACCATCGAGTCGGCGCCGGGCCAGGGCACGGCCCTGTCGGCGGCGATCCCGCTGGAGCCGAAATGACCCACACCCCCGAGACGGCCGCGCGGACACCGGTGCGCATTCTCGTCTGCGACGACCACGCCGTCGTCCGCGCCGGACTGCTGGCCCTCCTGCACAGCGCACCGGACATCGAGGTCGTCGGCGAGGCCGGCAGCGGCGAGGAGGCTGTCGCCCTCGCCCGCAAGACCGCCCCGGACGTCGTCCTGATGGACCTCCAGCTGGGCGAGGGCATCGACGGCGTCGAGACCACCCGCAGGCTGCGCGCCGCGCCGCCCGCCCCGCACGTCCTGGTCCTGACCACGTACGACACCGACGCCGACGTCACCCGCGCCATCGAGGCGGGCGCCACCGGCTATCTGCTGAAAGCCGAGCGCGCCGAGGACCTGTTCACGGCGATCCACGCCGCCGCCCAGGGCCGCCCGGCGCTCTCACCCCCGATCGCCGACCGGGTCATGTCCCGCCTGCGCAACCCACGCCCCACCCTCACCCCCCGCGAACGGGACATCCTCGCCCACCTCTCCCAGGGCCTCTCCAACCACGCCATCGCCCGCGCCCTCTACATCAGCGAGGCCACGGTCAAGACCCACCTGCGCCGCATCTACGACAAGCTCGGCGTCGACACCCGAGCGGGCGCGGTGGCGGTGGCGAAGGAACAGCGCCTGCTGCCCTGACGGATCTTCGGCATTCCGGCCCGGCCGGCGCCCCGAAAGGGGCGCGGGGAACTGCGTGACCAGCCCCATCCAACCCGCAGCCGCCCGACGGCACGCACCCCTACGGCGCTGACGCGAACAACCCCCTACCCCCGCAGCGCCTCGAACGCCTCCCGCCCCGCAACCCCGATCGCCAGATCGATATCCGCGGCCAGCCCCGCGCAGCGGCCCGCACGGGTCAACGCGGCCATGGCCACCCGGTCCCCGGAATCCGCCTCGACCACCCCGATCTCGTGCCGGAGATGCAGGAACGTACCGGTCTTGCCGCTCCACCGCAGCGTGTCCGCCCGCAGTTCGCTCGCCAGCCGGTGGGTGAAGACCTGGTGCCCCATCAGCCGGCGCAGCTCCGCCGTCGCCCCGGGAGCGGCGATCTCGTCGCGCCACACCCGCTGGAGCAGGCCGACGAGCGCCGCGGCCGAGCCGGCGTTGGCATGGGCCGGGTCCAGGGTCTCGATGGTGTGCCGGCCCGCCCGCTCGTCCCGGACGGCCAGCTCCAGCGCGAGCGAGAAGTCGTTGCCGGCGGCACCGGCGGCGCACTCGTACAGGTGGTTCATCCGGTGCCGCACCCGGATCCCGTCACACCCCCAGGCGCCCAGCCGCGCGTCGACGTCCGCCGCGGGCACCAGGTCGAGCAGCGCGTCCGCGGCGGCGTTGTCGCTCACCGACAACATCAGCAGAAGCAGGTCGCCGACGGCCACGGTGGCCGGGTGCCGGAAGGCGGCGAGCCCGGTGGGACCGACGCTGCTCGTGCCCGGGTCCACTGTCACCGGATGCGCCGCGTCGAGGTCCCCGGCCGCGATCCGGTCCAGCGTCACCAGGGCGATCGGGACCTTCGCCACCGACGCCAGCGGTGTCGACTCGTCGATGTCGAAGCCGAGTTGTTCACCGGTGTCGAGGTTGCGGGCGAGGAAGGAGCCGCGGACGCCGAGCGCCGCCCACTCCGTGGCGATCGCCTCGGCGACGTCCAGAAGGGCCCCGTCGTCGCCGGTGTACACCGGGTGGTGCACCGTCGCGCTCATCCGCGCGCCGCCAGCCGTGCCGGGAGGTCCTCGCCCCTGGCGCCCGGCTCCGGGCCGCCGCTCCGGTCGGGTACGGCGCCCACGGCCGACGCGAGCAGCGCGGTCAGCCAGCCGGGTACGTCCTCCGTACCGTTCCGCCCCGGCGCGGCGCTCACGTCGTACCCGCGATGCAGGGCGCGGTCGGCCAGGGGTGCCCAGTGCGCCCCGTGCTGCCGGGCGAACGGCTCGGCGCACAGCAGCAGCGCCCGGCCGGCCAGCGTCTCGGCGAGCGCGGTGGCCGCAGGCCCGGCCGGCCGGATCCGCGCCTCGGGCAGCCCGGCGCGCGCGGCGGCCCGCGCCAACCTTTCCTCGAAATAGGGCACTTGATCCTCCGTCAGAAGCAGCAGCGGTGGTGGGGCGGCGGTTTTGGCGCCGCGGCCGCGGCGCGGCCGTAGCTCTTCGAGGTGAACCGCACGCCGCGAGGCACCGCTCGCCGTGGACGCCAGTCCCAAGGGCACCCGGAACGGGGCCTGTTCCGGAGCGCCCCGCACCAGCGCATAGCCGAGCGAGCCGTCGGCCAGCCCGGAGGCCCGCTCCAGGGGCGGCAGCTCCCGCATGCCGAGGGTGATCCCGTGCTCGGTGCCGGCGCGGATGGCCCGGGCCAGCGCGGCCGGGGCGCAGTCCGCGGGCACCCCGACGGCACGCACCCGTGAGCTGTGGGCCGAGCGGGCGACGTGCCGCAGCCGCTGGGCCCGGTCCAGCACGTCCCGTGCGTACGGGAGCAGCAGCACCCCCAGCTCGGTGGTCGCGATCTGCCGCCGGGACCGGTCGAACAGCAGGCCGCCGAAGTGCTCCTCCAGCGTCTTGATGCGGCGGCTGAGCAGTGGCTGGGCGATACCGAGCCGGTCGGCCGCCCGCGAGAAGCTCGCCTCGTCGGCCGTCGCCACGTACGCCTCCAGGTGTGCAAGAAGATCCACCCAGCACTCATATCAATTAGCTATGGGATCTTCAAAGTTCACTCTTGGACATGGATGGGCTCCAGCTGTTTCGCTGTCCCCGTCGAAGATCGACTTCGATGACGGACGACTGGGAGGACTCCGCCCATGACCAGCACCGACCGCACCATGACCGGCATCGACCACCCCGCCCCGCTGCCGCGCCGTGGCCTGATCAAGGCCGGCCTCGCGCTCACCGGTGCCGCCGTGACCGCGAGCGCGCTCGCCACGCCCGCCGCGGCCGCGGACGCCGGATCCCGCGCCGGACAGGCCGAGCTGGCCGATCTGGAGCAGCGCTACGGCGCCCGGCTCGGCGTGTACGCGCGCAACGTCCGCACCGGGCGGACCGTGACCCACCGGGCGGGGGAGCGGTTCGCGATGTGCTCGACGTTCAAGGCGTTCGCCGCGGCGGCGGTCCTGCGCGATCAGGCCGGCTGTGCCCCGCTGGACAGGGTGGTCCACTACCCGCCGCACGACATCCTGCCCAACTCGCCGCGGACCGAGGAGCATCTGACGACCGGGATGACCGTGGCCGACCTGTGCGCGGCGGCGATCCAGTACAGCGACAACACGGCCGGCAACCTGCTGCTCCGTGAGATCGGCGGCCCGGCCGGCCTCACCCGCTTCTACCGGTCGCTCGGCGACGAGGTGAGCCGGCTGGACCGGTGGGAGCCGGAGCTGAACACCGCGATTCCCGGCGACCCGCGTGACACCACGACTCCCGAGGCCGTCGCCGCGAGCCTGGAACGCCTCACCGTGGGCCGGGCCCTGTCCGACGCCGACCGCGAGCGATTCGTCGCCTGGCTGAAGGGCAACACCACCAGCACGGCGCGGTTCCGTGCGGGGCTGCCCCGGGACTGGGTCCTGGCGGACAAGACCGGTACCGGCTCCTACGCCACCGCCAACGACGTCGGAGTGGCCTGGACGACCCGGCGGACCCCCCTGGTGCTGGCCGTCCTGTCCACCAAGCCCACCGCGGACGCTCCCGTGGACGAGGCACTGATCGCCGAAGCGGCCCGCATCGTGGCGCGCACCCTGGCCCCCGGCGAGTAGCCCCCCTGTATTCACCTACATGGATAGAAATCATGTACGCGGATATTGACGCGTGCATGACGCCTCCCTACCGTCGGGAAGGTCCAGGGGAAAGCGCTTTCTCCAGCCCCACACCATGCCACCAACGGTCGCCGGGTTCACCCCCTGGACCACTCGCATCCGCTCAGCCGACCCAACCCGCAGGGAGACAAGCTGATGCAACCGAGACCAGCCATGGCGTGCGCCGCTCTGCTCGCCGGTGCGCTCGTCGCGATGTCCGGCACCGCGGCCCAGGCCGCCACCATCCGGTACGAGGCCGAGAGTTCCCCCGCGGTCTGTACCGGCACCATCGACTCCGACTGGGCCGGCCACTCCGGCAGCGGCTTCTGCAACGGCACCAACGCCCCTGGTGCCTATGCCGAGTTCACCGTGAACGCCGCCAGTGCGGGCACCGCGGCCCTGGGCATCCGCTTCGCCAACGGGTCGACCACCGCACGGCCCGCCACGATCGCGGTCAACGGCACGGCGACCGCCACCGCGTCCTTCGAGGCCACCGGCGCCTGGACCACCTGGGTCACCGAGACGCTCACGGTGCCCGTCAAGGCCGGCGGCAACACCATCCGCCTCACCCCCACCACCGCCGACGGCCTGCCCAACCTCGACTACCTGGACGCCGACGTGTCCACGGCCGCGACCGGCACCGTGCTCTACGTGTCACCGACCGGCACCGACGGCGCGGCCGGCACGGAGTCCACCCCGACCACGCTCACCTCGGCCATCAGTCACCGCTCGCGTTCGGGCCATGCCGGAGGTCCGGGAGCGGATCCGGCGCCGTCCGTGGAGCCGATCGAGGGCGGATTCCGCGGCCGCGGCCCGCGAGGCCGTGGTCCACCGGTCGATGCCTCCGGTGGGGAGCGCTCCTTCGAAATCGTCCGTGCCGACGTCCCTTTCCCGTACCGTGGTCACCCCGTCGATCACATGGGGGATTCGTATGGACCCGTTCGTGGTGGCCGCTGGGACGGCCGTGGTCAGTGCGATGGCGACACAGACCTGGCAGCAGACGCAGCAGGCGGTCGTCTCGTGGTGGCGTCGAGTACGTCCGGACGAGGCGGGGGAAGTCGACGCGCTTCTCGGTGAGACCCGCCGCCAGGTGCTGGCCGCGCGGGAGGAGCGCGACTCGGCCGGCGAGTCGGCGCTGGTGTCCGACTGGCAGCGGCGCCTGGCGGCGCTCCTGTGGGAGGACCCGCACCTGGCTGGCGAACTGCGTCGGTTGCTGCACGAGGTCGCGCCGGAGCGGACGATCCCCGACCAGGACCGGCCCGGCTCGCAGGTGTTGAAGGCGGAGGCCACAGGGCATGGCCGCGTGTACCAGGCGGGGCGCGACCAGCACATCACCGAGTCGTGAGTCCCTCACGCCGGGAACCATCGGGGGAACCGGATACCACGCTTCGCGCGGAGGCGTCGGCTCAGGCGAGGATCTATCAGGCGGGCCGCGACCAGTACATCGCGGAGCGGGACCTGCATCTGCACTACGTGGTCGGCGTGCGCGAGCGGCGCCGCGCGCAGCCGGGCGCCGAGTCCGGCACATGCCCGTATCCGGGGCTGGCCGCGTTCGAGACGGACGAGGCAGCCTGGTTTTTCGGGCGTGACGAGCTGATCGCCGATCTGCTGGTGCGGCTGGACCAGCGCCTGCGGGCCGGGGGACCGCTGATGGTGGTCGCTCCTTCGGGAGCCGGTAAGTCCTCACTCCTCAAGGCCGGCATGCTGCCCGCCCTGGCCGTCGGGGCGCTGCCCGGTTCCGCGCGGTGGCCCTGCGTACTGCTCACCCCGACGGCCGACCCGTTGGCGGCCCTGGCCACGGGCCTCGCGGCGGTCACCGGTGTCTCCCACCGGGAGACGGCGGAGATCCTGGCCGCCGGGCCGGCTTCCTGCGTGCGGATGTTGCGTGCGTTCCTGCAGCGACGACGGGACACCACGCCCGTGGAGGGCCGGTTCGTGTTCGTCGTCGACCAGCTCGAAGAGCTCTTCACCCTCTGTACCGACACGGAAGCCAAGAGCCGGTTTCTCGAACTGCTCGACGCCGTCGCAAGGGAAGGAGCCGGCGCCGACACTCCCGTCGGGCTGGTGATCTACGGGCTCCGGTCGGACTTCTACACTCCGTGCGCCAGCCATCCCCAGTTGCACAGTGCCCTCCAGGACCGTCAGATTCTCGTCGGTCCTATGTCGGAGGCCGATGTCCGGGATGCCATCCTGCTCCCGGCCCGGGAAGCGGGACTGGACGTGGAGCCCGACCTCGTCGAGGCGTTGCTGGCGGACCTCGGCATGGCACACCCGTCGACGGGGCGGCAGTCGGCGACGGACGCCGGCGAGGGCCGGTATGCGGCCGAGCGACTGCCGCTGCTCGCCCACGCGTTGCGCACGACGTGGCTGCGGCGGCACGGCCACACCCTGACCCTTCAGGGTTACCACGACACCGGGCGCATAGCGGGCGCCGTGGCGAAGACCGCGGACGACCTCTACGACAGGCTGGACGCGACCGGTCGGCAGACGGCCCGCAACCTCCTGCTGCGCCTGGTCAGGATCGGTGACGGCATCGAGGACATGCGTCGCCGTATGCCGTACGCGGATCTGCTCGACCAGGGATCACTGGGGTCGGAGCCTGCCGCGATCGCGGCGGTGGTGGAGCAGTTCACCGCGGCCCGGCTGCTGACGCGAGCGGCCGACAGCGTGGAGATCACTCACGAGGCCCTGTTGCGCGCATGGCCACGGTTACGCCAGTGGATCGAGGACGACCGGGTGGGCAACCTCATCCGTCAAAGCCTCGAAGAGGCAGCCTCCCACTGGGACACGGGCGGCCGCGCCGATCCCGGTCTGCTCTACGGCGGAGGCAGGCTGGAGGCGGCTCGCGCCTGGGCCGGCGAGGCGGGCGACCGCAGCCTGAGCTCGGCCGCCTCGGCGTTCCTCGCGGCCTCGCTCCACGCACAGCAGCGCTGGGTGCGGCTGCGACGCGCTGTCGTCAGCCTTCTCACCGTGCTGGTGGTTCTCACCTCCGGTGCCGCGGTATTCGCTTTCACCGAACGAGCCGCCGCGGAACGCCAGCGCAGCGCCGCCGTCTTCAACCAGCTCACCGCCGAGGCCGACAGCCTGCGCAGCACCCACTTGTCCGTCGCCGCCCAGCTCGACCTTGCCGCCTACCGCATGAGACGGACACCCGATCTCTACACCCGTCTGATCACCGACGCGAACAGCCCGCTGTCCTCCGTCCTCACCGGTAACACGCGCCCCGTCATGTCCACGACGTTCAGCCCGGACGGTCACATCCTCGCCTCCGCCTCGATGGACGGCACCGTACGACTGTGGACCGTCACGGGCCCGACCGCACCACGCCCGCTGGGCCGGCCTCTCACCGGTCACCAGGGAGGCGTCTATTCCCTGACCTTCAGTCCGGACGGCCGGGCCCTCGCCAGCAGTGGCTTCGACCGGACGGT
This sequence comes from Streptomyces sp. NPDC036984, assembly GCF_055607665.1. Taxonomy (NCBI): domain Bacteria; kingdom Bacillati; phylum Actinomycetota; class Actinomycetes; order Kitasatosporales; family Streptomycetaceae; genus Streptomyces; species Streptomyces sp. NPDC036984. The sequence continues at coordinate 81,031 of NZ_JBVJRL010000015.1, read as the reverse complement.
ACGGCTGTGGGACGTCACCGACCCGGCACGCCCCAACTCGCTGGGCCTGCCCTTGACCGGTCACGCCGGCACCATCGAATCAGTGGCTTTCAGCCCGGACGGGCACACCCTGGCCAGCGGCAGCCGGGACATGACCGTGCGGCTGTGGGACATCAGGGACCCGGCCGCCCCCCGACCGTTGGGGCAGCCCCTCACCGGCCACACCGGCAGTGTCCGGTCCGTGGCGTTCAGCCCCGACGGGCACACCCTCGCCAGCGCCGGCGCCGACACGACCGCACGGCTGTGGAACGTAACGGACCCGGAACGCCCACGCCTGCTGGGCAAACCCCTCACCGGCCACACCAAGGCGATCTGGTGTGTGGCGTTCGGCCCCGACGGGCACACCCTCGCCAGCGCCGGCACGGACAAGACCGCACGGCTCTGGAACATCGCCGACCCGGCACACGTGCGGCAGTCGGGCTCCCTCACCGGCCACACCGGCATCGTCAAGTCCGTGGCGTTCAGCGCGGACGGACAGACTCTCGCCAGCGGCAGCCTGGACCAAACGGTACGGCTGTGGAATGTCGCCGACCCGGCACGCGCACGACCGCTGGGCGAACCCCTCACCGGTCACACCAGCTCGGTCACTTCTGTGGCGTTCAGCCCCGACGGGCGCACCCTCGCCAGCGCGGGCAACGACCGGACGGTACGTCTGTGGCGCCTCCCCACCACGGTCGCAGTGGGCCACACCGGCGGCGTACAGGCGGTGGCGTTCAGCCGGGACGGGAAAACCCTGGCCAGCGCGAGCGCCGACCGGACGGTGCGGTTGTGGGACGTCACCGAACCGGCACACCCTGCCCCGCTGGGGAAGCCCCTCACCGGCCACACCGGCGGCGTACAGGCGGTGGCGTTCAGCCGGGACGGGAAAACCCTGGCCAGCGCGAGCGCCGACCGGACGGTGCGGTTGTGGGACGTCACCGACCCGGCGCGCGCCCGCACCATCGCTGAGCCCCTCACCGCCCACCGGGACCGGATCACTTCCGTCGTCTTCAGCCCCGACGGTCGTACGCTCGCCAGTGGGAGCATCGACCGGACAGTGCGGCTGTGGGACCTCACCGACCCGTCCCACCCTGCCGCACTGGGACGCCCCCTGACCGGCCAGGACGCCGTCGTCTCCTCCCTGGCCTTCAGCCCGGACGGTCACACACTCGCCGCCGGCGGTGGCCTGACGGTGCGGCTGTGGGACGTCACGGAGCCGGCCCGTCCCACCTCGCTGGGCACGCCACTCACCGGCCACGCCGAGGCCGTCGTCTCCGTGGCGTTCAGGCCGGACGGCCGCACCCTCGCCACCAGCGCCCTGGACGGCACCGTACGGCTGTGGAACGTCACCGACCCGGCACACCTGCGGCTGCGGGGTCAGCCCCTCACCAGCCACACCGGCGACGTCATGTCGCTGGCGTTCAGCCCCGACGGGCACACCCTGGCCACCGCCGGTCTGAACGGTCCGACAGGACTCTGGGACGTCACGGACCCGGCCGGTCCCACCCCGCTGGGCCAACCGCTCACCGGCCACACCGACTACGTCTGGTCCGTGGCGTTCAGCCCGGACGGGCAGACCCTCGCCACGGGGAGCGAGGACTTCACCATCCGGCTGTGGCGCATGAACGAAGACCAAGCCGTCAAGCACATTTGCGCGTACACGGATCCGCTCACGCGTCAGCAATGGAAGCGGTACGTACCCCAACTCGCCCCTCGGTCCCCCTGTACATGATCAAACCGTGGTCCGGCCGGGCCGCAACGGCTCCCTCCCGCCGAAGCTCTGGGTGGACAACACTTCGAACCATGGCTCAGTCGACGAGGTCGCCCGGTGTCACGGGGTGCGCCTCCAGGTCCGCCGTGGCCAGCAGGTCGGCGATCAGCTCCGGTGAACCGCCGACGTAGGTGCTTCTCAGGTCCACGTCTCCGCCCACCACCCAGGCGCGGTCCTGCGGCCACCACAGGTCGGGCAGCTCGGCGAACTCGTCCAGGGTCACCGGGGAGACGACGTCGGTCAGCCGGCCGGCCAGCAGCACCTCGTCCCGGCCCGGCGTCCCGAACGTCGGGAACCGGTCCCAGTCCCAGCGGCCGTACCCGTGCCACAGCCCGAACCAGCACCGTTCCGGAGTGCGGGTGTGCCGGGCCAGCACGGGCAGCAGCACCTGGGCGACGGGCGGCGGGGTCGGGCCCTCGTCGGGATGCTCGTCCCATACGCCGGGCAGGCCGTGGTCGGAGCGGTTGGCGTACTCCCGGTCCGTCCCGATGACCTCGTGCCAGCGGCTGACCGGTGTCACCCGCGTCCCGTGGGCGGCGGCCGCCGTGGACCAGCGCACCGGCCGGTCGCCGAGCCGCGCCGGGTGCAGGATCCGGGCGTAGGCGGCGAAGCCCGGCGCCGCGACGCCCGCGACCGTGCCGAGGGCGGCCGGTCCCGGCCCCTGGCCGGTGAGCCAGTCGGCGGGGGAGAGGTCGTCGGCCTGGGCCCGCAGGCGTCCGTACCACTCCGGGGCGGGTTCCTGGTCGACCAGGCGGAAGTCGTTCACCCGCACAGTGTGACGCGTGCCCGCCGGGGGCGGCCGACCGGGCGGGCCGGGGTCGAGGCCCCGGCCCGCCCTTCACCTCAGGAGTCCGCCGGCTGCTCGGGGCTGCCGTAGGGACGGGTGATGATCTCCAACGCGTGTCCGGACGGGTCCATGAAGTACAGGCCCCGGCCGCCGAAGTGATGGTTGATCTCGCCCGGCTGCTTTCGGTGCGGATCGGCGTAGTAGGTGAGCCCGGCCTGCCGTATCCGGGCGAAGGCCGCGTCGAACTCCTCCTCGGAGACGAGGAAGGCGTAGTGCTGCATGACGATGGACTCCGCCGGGATCGTGGCGAAGTCGAGGGTCACCCCGTTGCTCGTGTCGACGGGGACGAACGGGCCCCACTCGGACCCGACCTCCAGGCCCAGGATGCGGGCCAGGAACTCGGCGGACTCCCGGTTGTCCCGGGCATGGACGATGGTGTGGTTCAACTCGACTGACATCAGTGGAATGCCTCCGTCAGGCAATCTCACGGGCACCTCCATGCCTCACCCGGCCGGTGACCGACACGCGATGCCGTACGACGATCGTACCGTCCTGTCCTGGGGCGCCAGGCGGTGCCCCGGTGCACCCCGGCACCGCCGGCCACCGTCAACGCCACGGTGGAGTCGGCCAGTTGGCCGCCGGGCGCGGTCACGGGCGCACGGACGGCGCGGCGAGGCCGGCAGGGCGGCCGTGGCCTGAGCATGGTCTGCGGGCTGCGGCGGTGGAGGCGGGCGTCGGCAGTACGAGTTTCCCAGTACCGGCAGTAACATGATCAGCTGGTTCCGGGTGTACCAGTCAGTCAACTCGGCGCCGTCCCCGGACGCGCCCGGCCCGGAGAAGTCGATGTCTTCTGTCAACGACGCGTTGGAGAACGCGCAGTTCAACTACGAGCAGCACATGCGGACCTGCCGCCAGTGCCATGCCGACGGCGCGCCCTGCGCCGTGGCGAAGCACCTCCTGCGGCTCTACAACCTCGCCCGCAGGGACCGGATGCGGGCCGGCGGGCCGCACACGCCCTGACCGGCGCGGATTCGTCTGTCGCGAGGGGGGAACCCGGTCGGCTGTCCCGTTCGCCCGAGACGCAGGAGGCCACCGTGACGGACCGGCGCAGTGACCGGCCGAACCCGGTCACCCAGCACGCCCGCCCCGACTTCCCCTCTCAGGATCAGCCGCATCCGGGCTGGACCGGCCCGATGGACCCGCCGCCCGACCACGGCGAGGAGTCCTACCGTGGCACCGGCCGTCTCGACGGCCGCAAGACCGTGATCACGGGAGGGGACTCCGGCATCGGACGGGCGGTGGCGATCGCCTTCGCCCGCGAGGGCGCCGACGTGCTCTTCACCCATCTCGACGAGGAGGAGGACGACGCTCGCGAGACGGCCCGGCTGGTGGAGGACGCGGGGCGCAAGGCGGTCGCCGTGTCCTGTGACATCCGCGACGAGGACAACTGCCGGTCGCTGATCGACCGGGCGGCCGACGAGCTCGGCCGTATCGACGTCCTGGTGAACAACGCGGCCTACCAGATGTCCCAGCCGGACGGCATCGAGGCGATCAGCACCGAGCAGTTCGACCGGGTGATGCGGACGAACCTGTACGGGATGTTCTGGCTGACGAAATTCGCCCTGCCGCACATCCCGGCCGGCGGCTGTGTCATCAACTCCACGTCGGTGCAGGCGTACAAGCCCAGCCCGCATCTGCTGGACTACGCGATGACCAAGGGGGCGATCGTCACCTTCACGCAGGGGCTGGCCCAGATGCTCGCCGAGCGCGGCATCCGGGTCAACGCGGTCGCGCCGGGGCCGGTGTGGACACCGCTCATCCCCTCGACCATGCCCGACACGGCGGAGTTCGGTAAGCAGAGCCCGCTCGGCCGCCCGGCCCAGCCCGCCGAGCTGGCGCCCGCCTACGTCTATCTCGCCTCCCCCCAGGCGAGCTTCATCACCGCGGAGATCCTGAACGCGACCGGCGGCACACCGCTGCCCTGACCGGCACACCGCTGTCCCGACCGGCCACGGGGCGCGCACCGCCGTCCCGCGGCGCACCGCGGTCCGAATCGGCCCTGGGTGTTCAACCCTGGGCGTTCCCGCAGGTTCTCACGCGGCAGAAGGCCCGCCCCGACGGCCCGGGCCTTCTGCCGCCCCCGGCCAAGGGGTCGCCGCGCTCCGTTCACCAGCGGTGTGTCTCCGCGAAGAAGTCGGGGATCTCGACGGCCTTCTGCTCGGCGCGGGCCCTCTGGTGCACATAGGCGCCGAGCGCGAGGTCGAGGATGCCGAGCCCGAAGGGCGAGAAGACCACCGGCTGGTCGTCCGGCAGGGACACCTCGCCGTTGAGCACGCCGGCCAGCGTGCCGGTGACGAAGTCCCGGCCGCCGGTGGCCTGTTCGGCCAGGTGCGGTGAGGTGTTGGCCTTCATGCAGTGCTCGACGTCGTCGAAGATGTTCGCCGACGCGAGGATCACCTCGGGGGCGAGGTCGCGCAGCGACAGGTTCAGCACGACCTGGCCGGGCTTGAACGGGGTGTGCACATAGGGTGTGCCGGCGGTGGTGGTGAACACGACCGTGTCGGCCGCGAGAGCGGCGGCGAGATCGTCGGTGAAGACGGCGCTCTGCGCCAGCTCGCCGTTCAGGTGCCCGACCAGTGCCGTGCCGGACTCGGCGTGCAGATCGTGCACCAGGAACTCGTCGGGTTCACACCCGGCCGCCTTCAGGTACTCGCAGACGTTGCGGGCGATGATGCCCGCGCCGATCACGGCGACCCGCGTACCCCGGTATCCGCCGGGACGCAGCGCACGGGCCGCGACGGCCGCGGACGCGGCGGTGCGGGCGGCACTGATCTGGGCGGCCTCCAGGCAGGCGACCGGATAGCCGGTCTCGTAGTCGTTGAGGATCAGCACGGCCGAGGCCCGCGGAATGGACTTCGTCGTGTTGGACGGGAAGCTGGAGATCCACTTGATGCCGGCCAGCTGCACGTCCGCACCGAGGAAGGACGGCAGGGCGATGATCCGTGCGTCGGGTTTCTCCGGGAAACGCAGGAAGTAGCTGTCGGGATTGACGGACTCGCCGGCCTCGTGATCCAGGTAGGTCTGCTTCACGAGGTCCAGCACCGCGAGCCGGTCGCGGGTCAGGATCTCGTGGACCACCGGTCCGGCGACCAGGTCGAAGTCGAACATGAAGGTGTTCCCTCTCTGCGTTGTACCGAAGATCGTGTCGAGGTGACGGTCCCCCAGGTCGGGGAGCACCGCGCGCAGGGGGCGCTGCGGGACGCCGCCGGATCGCTGCGTCCGCGGTCGGTCACGCAGGTGAAGGGTATTCCCTTCGCCGCCGCGATGACGCTGAGGGCCACGCCGAGATGTCACCGTGCCCACCCTCACCGACAACCTCACCACCATCGCCGTCGCCTCACGCCAACTCCCTTACCGGGGCGGCTGTATGCTCACGAACACATGTGCGGGACGGCGAAGTGACGCACTCCGCACCGTCACAGTTGCATACAGGGGGGAATCGTGCCCGAACGGCACCATCGGCCGGCGCGCCTGGGGAGAGCCGCCGCCGTCACTACCGCGCTCGTCGTCACGGCGGGCCTCGCACTGCCCTCGCTCGCGCCCGCGTACGCGGTCACCGGCGAGGTCACCATCGCCGCGCCCGACGCCGACGTCGACCGGCAGCTCACCGTCGTGACCAGCGCCCGCCTCGGCGCGGTGTACCAGGAGGAGGGCACCGACGGCTACGTCTGGGTCGGCAACGGAAAGACCGTCCCGGCGCTGAAGGGCGTGCCCGCGCAGTCCTTCTTCTTCACGAGCGACTACGACAACTGGGTCTACTACTCCGCCGCCGCCGACGACGGCCGCACCCGCGTCGTCCGGCTCAAGCTGGACGACGGCACCTCGTGGGGCCTCACCCTGCCCGACGGCTACGAGCACCCCCAGGTCAGCAACGGCCTGGTGCTCGTCTCCCGGCAACTCGACGGCGACGCCCACGAGTACCGGGTCGTCCGGGGCAGGGACGGCGGCACGGTCTACGACGTCCCGGTGCACCTGCCGGAGGGTGCCACGGCCGAGGCCGAACCGAAGATCCTCGCGGGTGAGGGCACCGACTTCATCGTCCGCTACCAGAAGGACGGCCGCGCCGCCTACGGCATCGTCAACGGCATCAGCGGAGCGGTCACGCCCCTCCAGGTGACCGGACCGGCGAGCAGCTTCCGGCTCAACCGTTCCTGGGTGTCGTGGTACAGCAGCGAGGGCGAGGCCGGAATCCGGATCAGGGCGCGCGCCAGCGCGGGTGGCACCCCCGGCGTGCGGACCGTGCCGACGTCGGCCCCGGACGCGGAGGTCACCTCCTTCCTCGTCGGCGACTACCTGCTCTGGTACGAGGGCTCCGGCGGGCCGCTGCACAACCTGACGCTCGGCCCGGACGCCGCCCCGGTGCTGGCCGACGTGGAGGGGGCATGGCAGTTCGGCGACGAGCTGACCGTGCTCGGCCGGGCCACCACCGACGGCCCGCGCACCCTCTACTTCGTCTCCGTGGACGGCAACGGCAACGTCGCGGCCACACCCCGGCACACCCTGACCCCCGTCCACTACGACGGCTCGGTCGGCGCCCTCGGCCTGGACCGCGGCACCGTCCGCCTCCTCAACACCGTGCGCGGCACGAGCACGTTGCACAGCCAGGACATCGGCACGGCCCTCGCGCCGGCCGGCGGGGCACCGCTGACGCCGGCCGCCACCTCCGCCGGCACCGGCCCGGGCCGCTTCGCCGACGGCGGCGACGAGGGCCTCGCCCAGCTGGCCACCGACCCGGCCACCGGCAAAGACGTCCTCACCACCGCCGACGACCCGGACGGGAACATCCCGTTGCCCGCCGGCGACGGCCGCATCCAGGACGTCTCCCCGCAGTACGTGCTGTACCGGGGCGGCGGCAAGCAGTACGTCGTGGACATCGCCGCCGGCAAGATCGTCCGCGAGCAGCAGACGCAGGCCGCCGCGCTCGACCACAGCACCCTCTGGACGCCGTCCGCCACGGCGGGCCAGATCGTCGGCACCAGCCTGCGCACCGGAAAGACCGTGCGCACCGTCACCACGGACAGCGGCTGCGTCCCCGGTGACGTGCGCACCAACGGCACCTACCTGTACTGGAGTTGCGCCGCCCAGCAGAAGGCCGGAATCGTCCGGCCCGACACACCGGGCTTCAGCTATCCGGTTCCGGTAGGCGACGTCCTCTTCGGGGACGGTTTCTTCGCCTTCCACGACCCCGTGGCGAAGGTGCTCCGGCTGACCCAGCTCCACGACCAGGCCGTCGACTCCCTCGATCCGATCCGCGGCATCGCCACCACGACGGCGGCCGACACCCGCGGGGTCACCTGGACCGTCGACCGCCGCTCCAACAAGGTCGCCTACGTGGACGCGGACGACACCGTCCACGTCGTCGGCGCCTACGACACCACCTGGCTCCCGGCCCGGCTCACCGTGCCCGACTCCCTCGCCCCCACCACGTTCGCGGCGGCCGGCGGCAGCGCGCGGTGGACCGGCCGCTGGTGGCTGTCCAAGCCCGCCGCCTCCTGGAAGCTGACCCTCAAGAGCGCCACCACCGGAGCCGTCCAGCGCACCTGGCAGGGCGGAGCCGCCCGCAGCTCGGTGCGGGTGACCTGGGACGGACGGAACGAGTCCGCCTCCCTCGTGCCCAACGGCGCCTACACCTGGACGCTGACCGGCACCCCCGCCGACGGCGCCGGCTCCGCCCTGTCCGCCTCGGGCACCGTCCACGTCTCGGGCGCGGCGGCCGTACTGCGCGACCACGCCGGCTCCGACGGCATCGGCGACCTGTTCAGCCTCAGCTCCTCCGGTTCGCTGAGCATCCACAAGGGCGACGGCAAGGGCGGCCTCTCCGGCAAGATCTCCGCCTCCGGCTGGCCGGCCTCCGTCAAGGCCGTGCCGGTCGGCGACCTCAGCGGTGACCGCTGCAACGACGTCCTGGTGCGCTTCTCCAGCGGCACCCTGCGCGCGTACCGGCCCGGTTGCGGCAAGGCCCTCACGACGTCGACCCCGTACACCTCGCTGGGCAGCGGCTTCGACCAGTACGACGTCCTGACCTCCCCGGGTGATGTCACCGGCGACGGGCGTGCCGACCTGATCGCGCGCAACGCCGGCACCGGCACGGTCTACCTGTACAAGGCGACCAGCACTGGCAAGCTGTCCGCGCGGGTCAAGCTGTACGCGGACTGGCGGAGTTACAAGAAGGTCGTCGGCGCCGGGGACCTCAACGGCGACGGCCGCGGCGACCTCCTCGTGCAGGACCGGTCGAACACCCTGTGGCGCTACAACGGCACCGGGTCGGGCACCTTCACCGCCCGCACGAAGGTCGCCGCCGACTGGGGGGCCTCTTACAACGTCGTCGTCGGCGCGGGCGACCTCACCGGTGACGGCAAGGCCGACCTCGTGGCCCGTGACAGCTCCGGCACGCTGTGGCGCAGCAACGGCAACGGCAAGGGCTCCTTCGGCGCCCGCGCGAAGATCGCCACCGGCTGGGGCGGCTACAAGGGCGTGTTCTAGCCGAGACCGACCCGGAAGGCGCCCCCGGCCCGGGGGCGCTGTCCGTGGCGACGAGCGCGCCGGCCGGCCGCCGGGATCGATTACCTGACAGGTCATCGATCCCGGCGCGCCGGCATGTCACGATCGTCGCGCACGCAGCCCGATCGACCGGAAGGACACCATGCCCGCCTACGCCATAGCGCACTTGCACGAGGCCGCTCCGCACCCGGAGATCGCCGAGTACATCGAGCGCATCAGCGCCACCTTCCAGCCGTACGGCGGCCGCTTCCTCGTGCACGCCGGGCAGCACGAAGTCAAGGAGGGCAGCTGGCCCGGGCACGTCGTGGTGATCTCATTCCCTACGATCACCGAGGCGCGGGCCTGGTGGGACTCGCCCGCGTACCAGGAGATCGCACCGCTGCGCTCCCGGCACATCGCCGGCGACATCATCCTCGTCCCGGGCGTCCCCGAGGACTACGACCCCGCCGCCACCGCAAAGGCGATGCGGGAGGGCATGGCTGCCGAATAGCGCCCGTCCACCACCCGCGACGCGCCCACCGTCGACCGACGGTGGGCGCGTGTCCTTCTGGCGGGACACTCGACGCGCCCGGTCTGCCGCCTTACGACCGCCCCGGGCTCCCTCACCACGTCAGAACATGATCAGCAAAGTGGTCCGGAAGCGGAACCGGAAACGCGCCACGGCGGTCGCGGCGAGAAGGCGATCAGCCCGGACGCGATCACGACACTCACGGCGACGACGCGGCTGTTGACGAAGTACCGGCCGAATTCCTGCTGTGCGAACACGCGCCGGAAGGAATCCAGCGAAGGCGACGACGCGCACGCCGTGCAACGCGCCTCGCTGCCGACGGCGAGCGGATGGTCAGCGCACCGGGAAGCCGAAGGCGTATCCCTGCTGCTTCAGCCAGGGCAGCAGCGTGCGCAGCGCCACCACCGTCTGGGAGCGGTCGCCGCCCGCGTCGTGGAAGAGGATCGTGGGCCCGTTGGCCAGCTGGCCCTTGACGGTGTTGATGATCGCGTCGCTGCCCGGCCGCTCGAAGTCCTTCGAGTCGACGTTCCAGCCCAGGGGGCGCATCCCGTGCGAGGCCGCCAACTGCCGGCTGTACGGGGTGAAGGCGCCGCCCGGGGCCCGGTAGTACATCGGCCGGACGCCCCCCGACGCCTTCGTGATCTGCCGCTCGGCGTCCACGATCTGCTGCGCCTGATAGCTCTGCGACTTGGTGTCCATGGTGGTGTCGTGCGACACCGTGTGGTCGCACAGCCGGTGTCCGGCGGCCACCACCTGCTTGACCAGATCCGGGTGCGCCTGGGCCTGGGTGCCGACCATGCAGAACGTCGCCTTCACCCCGTTGTCGCGCAGGACTTGGAGGACCTGCGGGGTCCACACCGGGTCCGGGCCGTCGTCGATGGTGATGTTGACGGCGTGGTCCCCCCGGTCGGAGGCGTGGGCGATGGTGACGGAGACGGGCTTCGCCTTCGGCGCGGCGGCCCGGGCGGAGGCCCCGGGCGCGGCGGACCCGCCGGTCTGACCGGCCTGCGCGGTCCACACCGAGGTGGCGGCCGCCACCGCCGTCACTCCGACCGCCGCCGCGACCACCCGGCCGTACCATCCCCGTCCGCCATGCCGCGCCATGTCCGTCCCGCCCCCTGGTTTCTCGATGGGTCCCGTGCACCTGCCAGGACGGCCGGGAGGGAGGGCGGGATCCGTCTGTTACGGATCACGGACAATTCCGAGGCGCTTCCGGGACAGTCGGCCGCCGCCCGGGTCCGGAAATCGCCGGTCGTCTCGTCCGACCTGTTGATGCACGGGCGCACGGCCGCTTCCAACGGGATTTCCGGCGGCGGCCCGCCGCCGGTGACAGCCGTACGTCTGTGGGGGGTTGGGGAGGTGCTGCGTCATTCCAGAACGCGCTCGGGGCATCCGGCGACAGCGACGAGAGCTCGGCGGAAGGTTTCATCCAGTGCGGCGGCGCTCCTGGGCGCCGCCGCACCCGCCGTCTCGGCGACACCCACCGATGCCGTACCGGCGGCACCCGGGACGACCCCGGGGGGGAGGACACGGCGACACCCGCATTGGTCGGCATCCGGGAACAGGCGTCGGCGGCCCGGACGGCCGCGGACGCCGCACACGCGTACCTCGCCCAACGCAAGGACAGCTACCGGATCGCCCCCCGGGCCGGACCGTCGGCAAGGCCGTCAGACTCGTGAGTCCGCTGACGCCACCACCGGCGTCAGCGACGTGGTGACCCGGGCCCGCCCCAGCGGCTCGTGCGGCTGACGGTTCCCCGCCACAGACCCGCGGCCCGCCGGATTCCTCCGGCGGGCCGCATTCGTACGCGCAGACGATCGGGCAGGCAGCCGGGCCGAACAGACCCGGGAAGTAGGGTGTGGCGGCGGTGTCCCGACGCGGGAAACAGGGCGAGGCGAGGGTGCCCCGGCCCGGGCGCGGCCCGCGTACCTGGCCGCGGCCGCCACCGGTTCTTCCGTGATGCCGACGACGGCCCCTCCCGGTCCGCCCCGAGGGCGGAGGTGCCGGGAGGGGTCATGTGTCGCCGCTCACGAGGGGCGGCCTCACCAATAGTGGCGACGGCCGGCAACCGCGTGGCCCATGGACCCCATGATCCACAGGATGGCTCCCACCACCAGCAGGATCACGCCGATGGTCCACAGGATCGATATGCCTGTGATGAAGCCGATGATGAGCAGGATGACGCCGAGGGCGATCATGACGTGCCTCCAGCCGGTAGTGGTGCTCCTGCTCTCCGGGTTCCCCCGAAACGGCCGCATTATCAGCCCGTCCGTTTTTCAAGAAGTTCGGTCAATATTGTTGACTCGCCGTTGCGGCGGCCTCACATTACCTATCGGTAGAACCCCGCGGTAACCCCGTGGTGATCCTGCGGCCGCCATTCCGTGGCCGTCCTGCACGCCTTTGCTCGGTCGAGCCGCCCCTGACCGGGCCGCCGCATTCTCGCGTTTCCGGCACACCCCCGGGCATCGCCATGCCCGCTCGCCCCCGCGCCCCCGTCCCGAGAAGGGAGAGCACATGCCCATCCCTGCCCTGCGCCGTGTCCTCACCGCGACGTCAGCGGCCGTCGGCGCACTGGCCCTCGGCCTCACCACGGCCCCGGCCCAGGCCTCCACGCCCCTGAACTACGCAGCCCTCGGCGACAGTTACAGCGCCGCCTCGGGTGTCCTCCCGGTCGACCTCACCAGTCCGCTCTGCCTGCGGTCCACGGCGAACTACCCCCACGTCATCGCCTCCCGCACGGCAGCGCGCCTGACCGACGTCACCTGCGGCGCCGCCCAGACCAAGGACTTCACCGAGGCCCAGTACCCCGGCGTCGCCCCCCAGACCGACGCCGTCACCACCGACACCGACCTGGTGACCCTGACGATCGGCGGCAACGACAACGGCACCTTCATCAACGCCGTGACCGCGTGCGGCACCGCCGGCATCCTCAGCGGCGGCAAGGGCAGCCCGTGCAAGGACAGATACGGGACGTCCTTCGACGACGAGATCGACGCGACCACCTATCCGGCGCTGAAATCCGCGCTCGGCTCCGTCCGAGCCAAGGCGCCCCACGCCCGGGTGGCGGTGCTCGGCTACCCGTGGATCACCCCCGCCACGGCCGACCCGTCCTGCTTCCTCAGACTGCCGGTCGCCACCGGCGACATACCGTACCTGCACGACCTGCAAGCGCATCTCAACGCCGTGGTCCGGCGCGCCGCCGAGGAGACGGGGGCGACGTACGTGGACTTCTCCGAGGCGTCCACCGGGCACGACGCCTGTCAGCCCGTCGGCACCCGGTGGATCGAGCCCCTGCTGTTCGGGCAGAACGTCGTGCCGGTCCACCCCAACGCCCTCGGGGAACGCCGCATGGCCGAACGCACGATGACCGTCCTCGGCCTCGGCTGACCGGACGCCGCCCCGCCGAGGCCGCCGGTCACGCGTCCGCGAACAGCGGGTCGTAGGGCGTCGAGCGCTCACGGCCCGACATGAACGACACGAAGTCCCGCACGAACGCGCCGCGCGAGTACATGCCGTCGGTGCCGGTCATGTCCCGCCGGAAACCGGTGCGGAACAGCGCCCGGTACTCGTGCGCGTCGACACGCTGGTCGCCGTTCGTGTCGGTGACGTCGAAGAGGACCTCGGCGACCCTGATCAGGGCGGGACCGGCCAGCGACGGCACGGCCGCGGCGTACTCCCGGGTACTGACGCGGCCGTCGCCGTCGGTGTCGAGCGCCGCCTGCAGCTCCCGCCACCAGCCGGCGAAGGCGTCGTAGAGCCGCGTCTCCTCCGGCTCGTCCAGGTCGAGCCGGCCGGCGAGTTCCCGGGCCATGGCGGCGAGGTCGGGCCAGTCCAGGTAGCCGTCCCCGGTCTGGTCCAGCACCGCCGCGAAGAACTCCTCCGCGCTCCGCCGGGTGTCGGCCGCGCCGCCTGGATCCGGTTCCGGCGGCAGGGGCGTGAGCAGCCGGACCAGGGCCCCGGCCCGCTGCATCCGATCCCGTAGCGCGCTGATCGTCCGGGCCGCGGGGTCGTCGCTGTCGGGGGACAGGGCGAGCAGCTCGGTGATGTTGTCGATCTGCATCCAGCCGTCCGGGAGGAACCGCGCGAGGCCCACCGCCAGGTAGGCGCCCTGCATCAGGGTCTGGGCACCGGGCGTCTCGGGCAGCCCCGCCCGCCGGCGGAAGGACTCCGGCAGGGACGCCACGGTGATCACACCCAGCAGCGGACCGACGATCGCGCGGCCGGCCGCCCACAAGGTGGGCAGACCGTGCAGCAGCGGCGGCGCGGGGAGATGGTCGAAGAGCCGGTAGAGGATGATGCGCATCGCCTCCGTGTTCTCCAGCTGCTCCTCGACCACACGGTCGTAGTACGGCCAGAACTCCTGGAGCGTGCACGGCAGATGATCGGAGTCGCCGTCCAAAACGGCCAGGTACGCCCGGAATTCGGCGTACACCTGCTCCATGGCGGCCTGGTCCAGCGGCTGTCCGCTGAGGCGGTACATCGTGACGCTGCTCTCGAAGAGGGTCGCGACCACCCAGGCGCGCGCCTCGGGATCCATCGCGTCATAGGGCCGGTTGTCCGCGCCGGTGCCCTTCACCCGGGCGTGCAGCCGGTTGAGCCGGGCCGCCTCCCGGCGCCGCACGTCGTCGTCCGGACCGGACATGCGCTGAAGGCTCACGACCGTGTTGCGCAGCCGGCGCCACGGGTGGGCCACGAACGTCGAGTTCTCGATCAGGGCCGCGCCGATCTGCGGGTGCGCGGCCTCCAGTACGGTCGCCCGGATGACGGCCAGCGCCCAACGCGGATCCTGGAAGAACGCGTGGAACCGGCTGCCCGGGCCGAACAGGAGTGCCTCCTCGGGTGCGGACGGCCCGGCTTCCCGGGCGTGGTGAGCGGCATCGGCGCCGGTGCTGCCGGGCTGGCTGCTGCCTGGGTCGGTCACGGTCGTCGTTCTCCGTTCGCGTTCGGCGCCACGCCACCGAAGCGGCGATCGCGCTGCTGATAGGTGTGCAGGCACTCCAGGAAGTGCGGTGCGCGGAAGTCGGGCCACAGGACCGGCGGGAAGATCCATTCCGCGTAGGCGACCTGCCAGAGCATGAAGTTGGAGATGCGCTGTTCCCCGGAGGTCCGGATGACGAGGTCCACGTCGGGCGTGTCGGGAAAGGGCAGGTGAGCGGCGAAAGTCCGCTCGTCCACGGCCTCGGCCGGCACGCCGCTGCGGATCAGCGACCGCGCCGCCGCCACGATGTCCCTGCGCCCGCCGTGATCGAACGCGACGGTGAGCGTCATGCCCCGGTTCCCGGCGGTCAGCGTCATCAGGTCGGCGAAGTCCCGGGCCAGTGGCGCGGGGATACGCGGATCCGACACCCCGAGGAACCGGCAGCGGATCCCGCGCGCGTGCAGCAACGGGGCGTGCTTGCGCACCACCCGGCGGACCAGACGCATCAGGAAGTCGACCTCGGCGTCCGGACGTTGCCAGTTCTCGGTGGAGAACGCGTACAGGCTCAGCCACTCCACACCGGCCGTCCGCGCCGCCTCGATGACGTCGATCACCGTCGTCTCCGCCGCACGGTGACCCGACGTACGCGGTAGCGAACGCTGGGCCGCCCAGCGGCCGTTGCCGTCCATCACACAGGCCACGTGACGCGGCACCCTCCGGCGGTGTCCGATCATGATCAGCAGAGTGTCAGTTCCTGGTTCCCGAGACGGCGCAACGCCCGTTGTTCACCCTTGGTACGTCTGTGTGATGAGGTGATCAGGTGCCGGATCGCGCGGTAAACCCGAGCGGCGGACCGGGTCCGGGTTCCCGGGTTCCGCAGCCGGAGTGAGGGGGCTCACCGCCCCTACCGTGCTGGGGCTGTCCCCCGCACCGAATCGCCTGCCTGCCGGAGTGAGCGCGGCACGCGCGGTGCCTAGCGTGCTGTGGCATGGCAATCCCCTCACCGAGTTCCGCACTTCGCAGGCGTACCGCCCTCGCGGCCATGGCCATGGCGGGCCTGCTCACCGCCGTGCCGGCCGCCGCCGCGCAACCGGCACGGGACGCGCCCCGCGCCTGCGGCCCGCATCCGGCGCTGAGCCGGTCGGTGCACCATCTGGTGACGCACGACCGGATCACCGGTGCCGCGGTCCTGGTCACCGACACCGTCCCGGGCTCTGCCTGCGCCCGCTGGTCGGTCACGGACGGCGTGGCCGATCTGCGCACCGGCCGCCCCATGAACAGCACCGACCGGCTGCGGGTCGGCAGCGTCACCAAGACGTTCACCGCGACGGTCGTCCTGCAGCTCGCCGCCGAACGGCGGCTCTCGCTCGACGCACCCGTCGAGCGGTACCTGCCGGGCCTGATCCGCTCCGGCGGCCACGACGGCCGCCGGATCACCGTGCGGCAGCTCCTCCAGCACACCAGCGGGCTGCCCGACTACCTCGACGCACCCGAGTGGGAGCACCCCGAACGGGTACGCCACCGCCACTTCGAACCGCGGCAACTCATCGCCCGAGCCCTGCGGTTGCCGCACCCGGAGCACACCTGGCACTACGCGACCACCAACTACCTCGTCGCCGGTCTGATCGTCCGCGCGGTCACCGGCCACAGCCCCGAGGCGGAGATCACCCGCCGCATCATCGCGCCCCTTCAGCTGCGTGACACCTACTGGCCGGGCGACGACACCCGCATCCAGGGGCCGCACTCCCACAGCTACTTCACCGCGCAGGACGGCCGCCGGATGGACGGCACCGCGTGGAACACGACCTTCGGCGGCGTCGGCGGGGCCCTGGTGTCCACGCCGGCCGATCTCACCCGGTTCGCCACCGCGCTGTTCCGCGGCCGGCTGCTGCCCGCGCCGCAACTCGCCGAGATGCGGCGGACGGTGGCCGCCGACCCCGACCGGCTCTGGCCCGGCGCCCGCTACGGACTGGGCCTGATCTCCTCACCGCTGTCGTGCGGCGGCACCTGGCGGGGGCACGCGGGGACCGTGCCCGGCGGCCACCGCGCGCTGGTCGCCCTCGGCCCCGGCGGCCGGAGCGTCGCTGTCGCCCTGAACGAGATACCGGCCGGCCTCCAGGCCGAGTCGGACTTCCTCGACGTCGTCGACAAGGCTCTCTGCGAGGGCACGTCCGCCGAAAGGACACCCGCATGACCGGCTCCACCACGCCGGGCGGCGAGCGCCGCCCGCGCCCCGGCCGTTCGCGCCGTCTCACCACGCGCGCCACGGCAGCCGTCGCCCTCTGCGCGGCCGGCGCACTGGCCCTGAGCGCCGGCCCGGCCGCCCCCGCACCGGCCACCGACCCCCTCGCCCGCTACCACCACCAGCACCTGCACTGGAAGAGCTGCCGGCTCGGCCCCGACGACACCACCGGCAAGGAACTCGAACAGGCCGGCGCCCGATGTGCCGACGTCACCGTCCCGTTGGACTACGCCCGCCCCGACGGCCGTACGACCAGGGTCGCGATCTCCCGGATCCGGGGCACCGACACCGCCCACCGTGTCGGCGCGCTGCTGCTCAACAGCGGCGGTCCCGGCGGGCAGACGATCGGCGATCCGCCCTTTGTGCGCACGGCCATGAAGGACGTCGCCGCACGCTATGACGTGGTGGGCGTGGACCCCCGCTTCGTCGGCCGGAGCACCCCGCTGGACTGCCACTGGCCCACCGGCAGCATGGTCCGCGGGGCCGGCACCGGCCGCGCCGGCTTCGACCGCATGGTCGCCTTCTCCGCCGACCTGGCCCGCCGCTGCCAGACCCACGCGGGTGGCCTGCTGCCGCACGCGACCACCCGGAACACCGCGCGCGACATGGACGTGATCCGTGCCGCGCTGGGCGAGCGCAGGATCTCCTACCTGGGCTATTCCTACGGAAGTTACCTCGGCCAGGTGTACGCGACGATGTTCCCCCGGCGCACCGACCGGGTCGTCCTGGACGGCGTGGCGGACCCAGCCGCCTACGGTCCCCGGCTGCTGCGCGGCACGGAGCAGGCCAACCGGCACGCCCTGGCCGACTGGGCCGACTGGACCGCCGCGCACCACGCGACCTACGGGCTCGGGCGCACCCGGAGCGCCGTGCTGGGAACCGTGGACGCGGTCCGTGCGGCCGCCGCCCGCACGCCGCTGCGCCTCGGCGACCACCGGGTGGACGACCACGCGCTGCCCGTCATCGTCTTCAACGGTCTGTCGCAGGACAACCCCAAGGCCTACGGCGACTTCGCCCAGGGCATGCGGGATCTGCGGCGCGCCGCCGCGGGCCGGGCGGTCACCCCGTCCCCGGCGCTTGCCGAGACGCTGGATTTCCTGCTGACGGGGCACGAATCCGCCTACGGCAGCGTTCAGACCGCCATCCTGTGCGGGGACGTGCCCGCGCCCCGCGACCCGGAGACGTACTGGCGTGATCTGCGCCGCGCCGGGACGCGGGACCTGCTGTTCGCCCCCGTCACGAACAACATCAGCCCGTGCGCGTTCTGGGACCCGCCGCGCGAGAGCCCCACCACGATCCGCGCCGACCTGCCGGCCCTGCTCGTCAACGCCACCGGCGATCCGCGCACCACCTACCGCAGCGCCCGGAACGTGCACCGCAACTGGCCCAGCTCGCGCCTGGTGACTCTGCGGGGCGCGGACCAGCACGCGGTCTACGGCGTCTTCGGCAGCCCGTGCGTGGACGACACCGTCAACGCCTACCTCGCGACCGGTCGGCTGCCTGCCGGGGACGTCACCTGCGCCCGGCCCGGCACCTGACAACCCGTCCCCGGCGTTCCCCGCTCTCCCGGCGTCCGGCCCGCACAGGGCCGGACGCTCGGCGCGCCCTGCACCGGATTCCTGCGGCGTGTGCGGCAGTTCCGCACCGGCAGGGGCGGGCATGGCCGGGAGCCCCTGGCCGGGGAGTGCGGCTTCTCGTGCGTCAGCGGAGTCGTCCGCGTGGTTTCAGCGCTACGTCCGGCAGCTTCGGCGCAGGCAGCGGCGCCCCGTCGTAACCCTGCACCTCACCCCGGGGGAGCCGCAGAGTGTTTCGGCGGGCATGGTGTCGGTGTTGCTCACCGGAGCCCACCTCCCCTCCATGATGGTTTTAAGTTCAATCAAGTTGAGCATAGCTCCGACGCCGGCACCGCGCACGCGTCTCGATCGTGAGCCGTCACCCGGTGCTGCCCGAGCGGTGAGCCTCCTCGTCGGGCACGTCCGCCGTGCCCGACGCCGGGCCCACCGTCGTCAGCAGTCGCCCCACCAGCGGGTCGTGGTCGTTCCGGCGCCAGGCGACGGCGACCCGGGTGCGGGCGGTGCCGGGGACGATCCGACGGAAGGCGACGCCCTGGAGCCGGATCCGCCGGATGCTCTCCGGCGCCACCGACACGCCCAGGCCGGCCTCCACGAGGGCACACACCGTCTGCCACTCCACCGCGTGCTGGGCGACCCGCGGGGTGTGGCCCGCCGCCTCGCACAGGCCGGTGATCCGGTCGTACAGCCCGGGGCCGGCCGCGCGCGGCAGCAGGACGAACGGCTCACCGGCCAGCTCGGCCGGCCGCACGGTCCGCTGGGCCGCGAGCGGATGGGCGGACGGCAGGACGGCCACGAACGGCTCGCTCAGTACGGTCCGGAACGCCAGCTCCCGGTCGCCGGGCGGGGGTTCGCGCAACAGGCCGATGTCGATCGTCCGGTCCCGCAGGGCGTCGAGCTGCGGCGCCGTGGTCATCTCCCGGATGTCCAGGTGCACGGCGGGGCACCGCTGCCGGAAGTCGCGCAGCAGGCCCGGCAGGACGGTCAGCGCGAGGGACGCGGCGAAGCCGATCCGCAGCCGTCCGGCCCGGCCGTCGCCGACGGCCCGGGCCGCCGCCAGCCCGTCCGTGATCCCGGCCAGCCCCTGCCGGGCGGCCGGCAGCAGGGCCTGGCCGGCCGGGGTGAGCGTGACCCGCCCCGGGGTACGGCGGAACAACGGATGGCCGACCCTGTCCTCCAGCCGCCGGATCTGCTGGCTCAGGGGCGGCTGGGCGATGCCCAGCCGGGCCGCCGCGCGACCGAAGTGCAGTTCCTCGGCGAGAACGACGAACGCGTGCAACTGGGGCAGGGGGAGTTCGGGGCGCTCCATATCCCCAGGGATATCAGGTCATGGCGATATGTGTATTAGACGTATCATTGCTGGTCACCTAGCGTTCGGCACATGACGGAACGACGTGCGATCCTCAGCGGGTCCACCTTCGAGGAGCAGATCGGTTACGCCCGCGCCGTGGTCGACGGGGGCTGGGTCCATGTCTCCGGGACGACCGGCTTCGACTACACGACCATGACCATCTCCGACGATGTCGTGGAGCAGGCCGAGCAGTGTCTGCGCAACATCCAAGCCGCGCTGGCCGAGGCGGGCTGCACCTTCGCCGATGTGGTGCGCGTGCGCTATCTGCTGCCGGACCGCGCGGACTTCGAGCCCTGCTGGCCGGTGCTGCGCGGCTGTTTCGGTGACGTCCGGCCGGCCGCCACCATGCTGGAGTGCGGCCTCGCCGACCCCCGGATGAAGATCGAGATCGAGGTCTGTGCCCGCCGCCGCGGCGCGGGCTGAGGTGCGGGGCCCGGTGGGCGCGGTCGCGCGTGCGCGCATCCGGCCAATCTCACGTGCCGGGGCGGACGATGAAGGGCGGCGCGTGTCCGCTCTCGGGGACCGGCCGTCCGGCATCCGGGCAGTCGGCGCGGCTCGCCATCAGCGCGGGAAGCCCTGGCGGTGGCACGGCGCGCGTGTGCCGGCGCGGCGCGTCAAACCGGAGCGCCGATGATCCGCGAAAGTCCGAAACCGACCGCGTGCAACGGATTTTGAATGCCTTGGTGATTAGCCGGTGAACGGTCGCGGGAAGGTTCCGGGCGTTGCCGACACGTGATCTTCACCGGCCGGTCCGGAACGGACGCGTGTCACTCGTCCATCCCCGAGGGGAGGTGCAGTGATGAAGCTTCTTTTCGCCATCCGCAACCGCTTTGCCGCCACCAAGAGCCTCAAGGCGAACGCCTGGTACCTCTGGTACTGATCCCGCACCACCGCGTGCGCATGCGGTGACATCGTTGTCCGGCGCCCCGCGGTGCGGTGCGGCCGGGCAGCGGTGTCCCGCCGCACCGCGGCCGCCCCCCGCCCTGTCCCCGCATCGAGGAGCCATGCCGCCGTCATCCACCGCGCGTGCGCGTACCACCGTGTTCGCCCCGCGGCTCGCCGCGCTCATCGGCGGCCACCTGGGCCAGGACGTCTTCCGGCTCGAACCCGACACCGTCGGGGTCGAGCCGGACACGAGGTCGCCGACCGCATCCTGGCCGCGCGCCGGGCCGCCGAGACCGAGCGCCCCACCTTCAAGCCGCTGCACGGACGCTCCATCACCCGTACCGAGGCCTCCACGGTCACCCGCACCATCGGCCACGACGTACGCGAGGCCCTGGCCGGGCCGCTGCCCCAGGGCGTCGGCCTCGCCGGTCCCTGGCCGCTGACCGGCCACCTCTTCCTGCGCGACCTGATCCTCGGTCAGGACCCCTACCGGCTGCGCATGCTGATGAGCCGCAACCTCGAACTCACCCCGAAACTCACCTGGTCGGCGATTGCGCTCGGCGCCGCCCTTCCCGGCTGGCCCCGGCCCGACGCCCGGCTCACCGGGCTCGCGAACCGCGCCGCACGCGCACGGGGCTACCAGGAACGGCGCTACGCGATGGGCATGTACCGCAGAGCCGCGGCCCCCGTGTGCTTCACCGTCTCCACCCTCGTGGCCA
The DNA here is from genome assembly GCF_055607665.1 of Streptomyces sp. NPDC036984. NCBI lineage: Bacteria > Bacillati > Actinomycetota > Actinomycetes > Kitasatosporales > Streptomycetaceae > Streptomyces > Streptomyces sp. NPDC036984. The sequence continues at coordinate 59,700 of NZ_JBVJRL010000015.1, read as the reverse complement.
ACGCCCTCTGGCTCGGCTCACCGTTCGACGACGGCATGTCCCACCGGAACATCATCCTGGAGTCGCTGCGGCTGCTGCCGCCCTCGTGGAACATCCTGCGCAACGCCTCGCCCGAGTACCCGGCGATCGACGGCCGGATCGGCGAGCGGGACGACGTCCTGCTGCTGCCGCTGCTGTCCCACCGGGACCCCGCCCTCTGGGACGACCCGGACACCTTCCGCCCGGAGCGCTGGGACGGCCTCGACCCCGACACCGCCCCCGGCTACCTGCCCTTCGGCCACTCCTCGGAACGGTGCTGGGGCCGGCACATGGTCATGCCGCTGGCCGAACTGCTGCTGGACCTGATCCGCGGCTCCGGGCTGGTGGTCGACCCCGGCCAGCGCGTCGGCAGGGTCCCGCTGCTCGGGCTGCTGGGCGTGGAGGAGGTACGGCTGACGCGGTCGCGCTAGCGGGGGCCACGGGGAAGCCGCCGCTACCCGGGCCGCGCGGCCGGCTCGGCGGCGACCGTCAGCACGACGATCCGCTGCACCGCCCGGCTGAGGACCACCACCCCCGCGACGATCAGCAGGGCACCGCACGCCTCCGGCAGAAGCCACCAGCCGGTGCGGATCCGCTCCCCGAACAGGGTGACGCCGAGCGTCAGGCTCACCACCGCGTCGCCGATGGTCAGCGCGGGCTGCGCCGCGGCCAGCGGGCCGGCCTGGAGCGCGTTCTCCAGCAGGACCACCGCGGCCACCCCGGCGAGCGCGAAACCGTACGTCTGCCACGACCGCAGGAAGGCCGCGAAGCCGTGGTCGGCGAAGGTGCCGGTGGCCGACTTCAGCAGGGCGGCGGTCAGGGCGTTGCCGATCGCGGAGGCGGCCGCCAGCAGCGCGGCGCGCCGGGCCGGCGGGCGCCCCCGGCCGGCCAGCAGGACGGCCACGGCCATCGCGCCCAGACACAGGGACAGGGCCGGGATCCAGCGGGCGAGGGGCGCCTGGTCGGTGGCGCCGCGCGGGGCGGCGGCGACGAGCAGGACGGCGAGCCCCGCCACGCAGCCGCCCACGCCCCACCAGCCCCAGGAGGGCAGCCGCCGGTGCATCAGCGGGGCGGCGACGAGCAGGGCGAAGGGCAGCTCCAGGATGAAGAGCGGCTGGACCAGTGCGAGCGGGCCGTTGACCAGGGCCAGGCTCTGGAACAGTGCGGCGCAGATCACCCCGGCCATGCCGATCAGCCAGACCGGCCGGCGCGCCAGCTCCGCGACCAGCCGGATCCCGCCGCTGCGGGAGACGGACGCCGCCTTGCGCTGGAAGGCGGTGCCCACGGCGTTGCTCGCCGCTCCCGCGACGGCGAACGCCGCGGCCAGTTCGATCACGACCGTCTCCTGCGGTTCGGTCTCCGGGAGGAGCTTCGGGCCTGTTCAGCCTACGGAAGCACGTGGTCCGCCCTGGGTGCGGCCACGCCGACATCTCCCGGGGAGCCGCGCCGGCCGTCCGCGAAGACGGCCGACCGGGGCGGCCCGCCCGCCGGCCCCACGGATCAACCGCTGTCCGGGCCGGTCGTGCGCAGGGCCGCGTCCGCCTGGCGGATCCGCCACTCCTCCACGGTGTCCTGCTGCCGACGGGCCCGTTCCAGGAGGGTGTCGAGCCGGCCGGGATCGAGGCGCGCGTCGGCCGTGGCGAGCCGGCGCAGGGTGAGCCACCCGGCGGTCTTGCCCTCCACCGCCAGCCGCAGCGCCTCCAGCTCCAGGACCGTACTGAGCGGGGAACGCCGTATCAGGCGGCCGTTGGCCTTCATACGGGCCATCTTCTCGGCCGTCCAGCCCGCGCAGACCTTGGCGCGGCGCACCGGCACGTCCAGGTCGTGCATGATGCCGAGCAGTGCCGCCCGGTCCTCGCGGATCTCCGTGGCGACCGGCCCGAGGGCCCTGCCGAGCGCGGAACCACGGGCGGACCGGACCAGGTGCCCGATCCGCTCGGTGCCCGCGGTGGCACCGGCGAGGTGGTCGTTGAGGTAGATGCCGAGCAGCTTCATGTCGGCGCCGACCCTGCCCTCGGGCCGGGGTGTACGGGACCGGTTCATCGCGCGCCTCCTTCGTGGCCGCCGTGCGGTCCGTGGTCGTCGTCGGTGCGTGGGCGGGGTGCCTCCGGCGGGCCGTCGCGCGCCGCCCGGCCGCGGACCGGCCGCACCGGATGCGAGAGGCCCAGGCGTACCTTCGGCAGGCCGTCCGAGAAGTGCGCGAGCGGTGCGGTCGCGGCCGGCGGCAGCCCCACGGCCCGGGTGAGGGTCTCCTCGACGAGGTCGAGGCGGACCGTGCGCAGCGGCCAGGGCGCGTGCTCGACGGGCGTCTCCCAGAGCGCGCCCAGCTGCCGGGTGAAGGCCCGCCACCGCGAGGTCAGCCACACGTCCCGGCGGCTCGGCCGCACCGGTTCGCCCGGCCGGACGGCCAGGTGGTACGAGGGCCCGCCGCCCCGCCGGGCGCCGGTGTACCGCACCACGTCCCCGTGCCGCTCCACGTCCAGCCGGCCGAGGTGGTACGGCACCCCCACCGCGCGGGCCGCCAGCATCACCGGGCAGGCCACCTCGATGGACAGGAACCAGAGCCCGTCCCGGCCCTCCCGGTCCCGGACGTAGGTCCGCAGGTTCGTCTCCGGGAAGGAGCGCAGGGCGACGGGGGACCCGGGCGGGCGCACGTCGGCCATGACGAACGGGGTGAGGCTCACCCACGCCGCCCCGTCCCAGGTGTCCACGACCAGGCCCTCCGGCAGCAGGCGCTGGACCTGGTCGGGGGAGTACGCCCAGTGCACGAAGGTCTGGGTCAGCCAGCCGGCACACAGCGCGGGCACGTACACGCGCTGCTCCGGTCCGTACGAGACCACGCGCACCGACTCCCCAGGCGGCCGGTGCCGAAACCCGGGCCGGCCGCCCGGCCCGGGGCCGGCCGGCTCATGTGGCCCGGGTGCCGCCGCCGCGGCGGATCCGGCCCAGCAGGTCGCGGTGGTAGGCCGCGAGTTGCCCGGTGGGCACGGGGGCGGGGCTGCCGGCGAGCGTGTACCAGGTGTCGCTGCCGGAGTGCTGGACGGCGACGCGCACGCTGTGGCCGTCGGACCGGAGGATGGTCGCGACGGTGAGATCGCCGGTGATGATGCCGACCTCGTCGGTCAGCGCGCCGCCCGGGCCGGCGGTGACCCGGTCGACGTAACTGGTGATGCTGGGAGGGTTCCTCATGGGCGCAGGTTTCCATCAACCCCGGCCCGCGACCCCGCACCGCGCAGGTGTCGCCCGGGCGTGTCCCCACGTTGGCCGTGCGGCCCCGGCGGGGCCGGCCGCCGGGGCCGTTCAGACCCGGCTGGACGTCGCCGTGTCCGCCGACAGCCGCTGGGCGGCGTAGATCGGGATCACCGACAGCAGGACGAGCACGGCGGCCACGACGTTCACCACCGGCGCCTGCTGCGGCCGGGTCATGTTGTCGAAGATCCAGAGGGGGAGGGTCTGGATGCCGGGCCCCGCGGTGAACGTGGTGACCACGGTCTCGTCGAAGGACAGGGCGAAGGCGAGCAGGGCACCCGCCAGCAGCGCGGAGCGCACCAGCGGGAAGGTGACGTCCGTGAAGGCACGGAAGGGGGTGGCCCCGAGGTCCATGGCCGCCTCCTCGTAGGAGCCGGTCGTACGGCGCAGCCGGGCCACCACGTTGTTGAAGACCACGACGATGCAGAACGTGGCATGGCCCACGATCACGGTGAACAGCCCGAGGCCCACGCCGAGGGGCTCCAGGACCGTGCTGAAGGCCGAGTTGAGGGCGATGCCGGTGACGATGCCGGGGAGCGCGATCGGCAGCACCACGATGAAGGACACCGTGGCCCGGCCGAAGAAGCGGTGCCGGGCCACGGCGAACGCGATCGGCGTGCCCAGCACGAGCGCGATGGCCGTGGCGCCCAGCCCGGCCTTCACCGAGACCCACAGGGCCTCGCGCGCACCGGAGTTGTGCGCGGCCACCGACCACCAGTGCGTGGTGAGCCCCGGTGGCGGCCAGCTCGCACTGCGGTCGGGATTCAGGGAGTTGAGGAGGACGAGCAGGAGCGGGACGTAGATCACCGCGAAACCGAGTCCGGCACCGATGCGCAGGGTGGTCCGCGCGGCGCGGCTGAGATGCATGGCGCTCTTCTCCTACAGGCTGTTCAGGGCGCCCGTGCGGCGGATCGCCAGCAGGTACAGGACGATCACGGCCACGGGCACGGTGCCGAGCGCGGCGGCCATGGGCAGGTTGAGTTCGATGTTGGAGTACACCAGGTTGCCGATGAGCTGCGTCTTGCCGCCGACGATCTGCACGGTGATGTAGTCGCCGAGGCTCAGCGAGAACGTGAACACCGAGCCGGCCGCGACCGAGGGCAGCACCATGGGCAGCACCACGCAGCGGAAGGTCCGCCCGGCCCGCGCCCCGAGATCCGCCGAGGCGTCGAGCAGGTTCGCCGGGAGCTGTTCGAGTGCCGTGTGGATCGGCAGGATCATGTAGGGCAGCCAGAGGTACGTCAGGGTGAGGACGGTGGCCGGCAGGCCGAAGCCGGGGCCGTCCAGGCCGAGGGGCGTGAGTATCCAGTCGGCGAGGCCGCCCTGGGAGAGGATCAGCCGCCAGGCGTACACCTTGACCAGGTAACTCGCCCACAACGGGGTCAGGATCGCCACCACCAGCAGCGGACGCCGTCTCGGCCGGGCCACCCGGGCGGTGTAGAAGGCGACCGGAAAGGCGATCACCGCGCACAGCACGGTCACCGCGAGGGCCACCCCGACGCTGCGCAGGATCACCTGGCGGAAGACGGGTGTCGTGAACAGCTCGTGGAAGTTGTCCGTCGACCAGACCTTCACCACCTGGGATGTGAAGGAGTTCGTCGTCCAGAAGGCGGAGACGAACAGGACCGCCAGCGAGCCGAGATAGAGGACGGCGAGCCACAGCAGGGGAGCGGTGAGCAGCAGGGTCAGGCGCAGCCGGGGTCTGCGGTGCAGGGTTCCGGCGAGCCGCCGGACGGCGCCCCGTCCGGCGGCGGTCGGCACGTCGGTCGTCACGGTTCAGCCCTTGATCTCGGTCCAGGCCTGCACCCATGTGGCGTAGGGCACGCATGTCACGTCCTTGCGGCCGTCCAGGCACTGCTCGATGGGCGTGTTCCAGAAGGCGATCCGCTTCCAGTAGTTCTCGTCGGCCGCGTGGTAGACCGTGCAGAAGTTCTTGTCACTGGTCTCGGCGCACGCCTCGGAGTTGGCCGGGGCTTCGCCGAAGTACTCGGCGACCTGGGCGTTGACCTTGGGCGAGACGATCCAGTCGAGCCATTTGTAGGCGCAGTCGGGGTGCTTGGCCCTGGCGGAGACCATCCAGGTGTCGGACCAGCCGGTCGAACCCTCCTCGGGGACCAGTGCCTTCACCTTGGCGCCCTCGGACGAGGCGAGGTTGGCGATGACCTGCCAGGTGGTCCCGACGACCGAGTCGCCGCTCTTGAAGGCGGAGACCTCCTTCAGGTAGTCGCTCCAGTACTCGCCGACGTATCCGCTCTGCCGCTTCAGCAGCGACACGGCCGCGTCGAACTGCTTCTGGTCGAGCGCGTAGGGGTCCTTGATCTTCAACTCCGGTCTGACGGCCTTGAGATACAGGGCCGCGTCGGCGATGTAGATCGGCGAGTCGTACGCGGTGACGTGCCCCTTGTAGCGCGAGGCGTCGTCGAAGACGGCGGACCAGGAGGTCGGCGCGGGCTTCACCTTCGCGGTGTTGTACATCAGCAGGTTGGCGCCGCGGCCGTGCGGGATGCCGTACATCTGTCCCTTCACCGAGTTCCAGGCGCCGTTCTTCAGCCCGCTGAAGACGTCCTTGTAGTGGGGTACCAGGGCGGTGTTGACCGGGGCCGCGTCACCGGAGGCGATCAGGCGCAGGGAGGCGTCGCCGGAGGCGGACACGGCGTCGTACTCGCCCGTCTTCATCAGCTTGACCATCTCGTCCGAGCTGGCGGCGACCTTCGAGTGGACCTGACAGCCCGTCTGCTTCTCGAAGCCGGAGACCCAGTCGGCCTCCGGGTCGTTCGAGCCGTCCTCGACATAACCGGCCCAGGCGATCAGATTGACCTCGCCCTCCGTCGTGCCGAGCTTGGCCGGGGCCTTGAGGTCGGGCGGGTTGAGGCCGGTGGCGGACGAGTCGCCGGAGCCGGAGGAGCCGCAGGCGGCGGCGAGCAGCAGCGCGGCGGCCGCGGCGGCGGCCCGGGGGATGCGGTTGAGGCGCACGGCGTTCTCCAGGGGGACGTGGCGGTGGGGAGAGGTCAGGAGGGCAGCCGGACGGCGTGCCGGCGGTGCCACCGGAGGCGGACCCGGGTGCCGCGGTAGGCGGCGACGTCCTCGGAGGAGGTCTCCAGGTTCTGCTGGAGGGCGGTGAGCCGGCCGCCGCCGTCGAGATCGACCAGGAAGCGGGTGGCGTCGCCGAGGTAGACGACCTCGTTGACGGTGCCGGTGGCGGTGGCGTGCTCCGGCTCGTCCGCCTCGGCGGACTCCTTCAGGACGCGGATCTTCTCCGGGCGGATGTTGTACGTGCCCGGGGCGCCGGTGATCCGGTGGGCCGCCTCCCCTTCGAGCAGGTTCGAGGTACCGACGAAGGACGCGACGAAGGAGGTCGCCGGGCGCTCGTAGATCTCCGCGGGGGTGCCGACCTGGGCGATGCGGCCCTGGTCGAAGACGGCGATCCGGTCGCTCATCGTCAGGGCCTCCTCCTGGTCGTGCGTGACGAAGACGAAGGTGATGCCCACCTCCCGCTGGAGCGCCTTGAGTTCGACCTGCATCTGCTCGCGGAGTTTCAGGTCGAGGGCGCCGAGCGGTTCGTCCAGCAGCAGGACGCGGGGCCGGCCGACGAGCGCGCGGGCGAGCGCGACGCGCTGGCGCTGCCCGCCGGAGAGCTGGGCGGGCCGCCGCTGGCCGTAGCCGTCGAGGCGGACCTCGGCGAGCGCCTTGCGGGCGCGGACCAGGCGTTCCGCCTTCGGCACCTTGCGGATCCGCAGCCCGTAGGCGACGTTCTGCTCGACCGTCATGTGCGGGAAGAGGGCGTAGTCCTGGAAGACGGTGTGCACGTCCCGCTCGAACGGGGCGAGGCCGGTGACCTCCTGTCCGGCGAGTTCGATCCGGCCCTGGTCGGGGGCCTCGAAACCGGCGACGAGCCGCAGGACCGTGGTCTTGCCGGAGCCGGACGGGCCCAGCATCGAGAAGAACTCGCCGTCCCGGATCTCCAGGTCGACTCCGGCCACCGCGGTCGTCTCGCCGAACGACTTCCGCAGGCCGTGCAGCCGGACCGCAATTCCCTCCATACGGGAACCTTTCTGGCGCACTGTTCGTTGACCGTAAACATATGAAGTCATAGTTCAAAGCTCAAGGGCCCCTTAGGGTAAAGCTTGAGTCAACGCACGAGGTGGTGACCGTGAGGCAGCACGAGATCGACGGCGGCGCCCGCCGAGCCGTCTTCAGCCCGGTGGACAACCGGGCGCGCGTCGACGCGGTCGTCCGCCGCCTCGGCGACGCCATCGAGCTGGGCCTCCTCGCCGACGGCGAGCAACTGCCCGGCGAGAGCGAACTGGCCGGACGGCTCGGCGTCTCCACCGTCACCCTGCGCGAGGCGCTCATGGCCCTGCGGCAGCAGGGGCTGGTCACCACGCGCCGCGGCCGCGGCGGCGGCAGCTTCGTCTCACTGCCCGAGGTCCCCGCCGACGACCGGCTCAAGGCACGGCTGCGCGGCTGGAGTACCGAGGAGCTGCGCGACCTCGGCGACCACTGGGCCGCCCTGTCCGGCGCCGCCGCCCGGCTCGCCGCCCAGCGCACCGAACCGCAGGACCTGCACCCGCTCCGCCGGACCGCCGGGGAACTGGCGTCCGCCGAGGACGCAGCGGCGCGCAGCCGGCTGTACGGCCGCTTCCACGTCGAACTCGCCGCCGCCGCCCAGTCCGCCCGGCTCACCCGTGAACAGGTCGCCCTCCAGAGTGAGGTGGGCGCGCTGCTGTGCCTCGTCCTCGCCGAGGACGCATATCGTGAAGAAGTTGCGGACCGTCACCGCTCCGTCATCTCCGCCGTGCAAGATGGGGCGCACGAAACGGCCGGCACGCTGGCCGAGCGGTGCGTCAGGGAGTCGACGGCGCGGCTCGTCGCCGTACGCCTCACCCTCTGACCCGCACCGCGTCCGGTTCCCGTCCGCTGGAGGACACATGGGCGTCAGCGCCGGGCTCGCCACCGTCACCATGGACCCGGAGACGTGGGTGGCCGCGCAGGTGGGCGGCGCGCTGGAGGCGGTCTTCGAGACGGTGGCCGCCACCCGTGCCGACACCGCGGCCCTGCTGCACCGGGTGGCCGCCGAGGACCGCCGGCCCGCCAGCGCGGACCTCGCCGCCCTGCGCCCCGGACTGCATCTGCGGCTCACCCACGAGGAACTGGTCTCCGGCGCCGGCTTCGTCGCCGCTCCCAGTCTGCTGGTCGACGTGCCGGCCTGGCTGGAGTGGTGGCAGTCGGGCGCCGACGGCGTGATCCGCCCGCTGCTCCTCGATCTCGACCCCGGACACTCGGCCTACTCCGACTACACGCACTGGGACTGGTACACGCTGCCCCGCGACACCGGCCGCCGGGCGGTGGCCGGACCGTACGTGGACTACCTCTGCTCCGACGAGTACAGCCTCACCCTGTCCGAACCGGTTCGCATCCAGGGGCGGTTCGCCGGAGTGGCCGCCGCCGATGTGTACCTGCGGCACTTCGAGGCAGCCGTCCTCCCGCTGCTGCGGCGGCTGTCCCGGCGCGCGCACCTGGTCAACGCCCGCGGCCGGGTCGCCGCCTCCGCCGACCCCGCCCACCTGGCCGGCTCCCTCACCAAGGGCCCCGACTTCGGTGAACTGCTCAGCGAGGGGCGGCCCGGCGCGTACGACGGCCTGCGGCTGGTGCCGTGCCGGGGCGTCCCCCTGGTGCTCGTCCTGTCCTGAGACCACCGCGAAATCCCGTTGCGGCAGGTGCCTTCGGCCTTGATCCTCCTCGCATGAGCATTCCGCACCACGTGATCGAGCTGGACGACCTGACCCTGCGGCGCTTCGCCGGCGAGTCCGACCTCCCGGAGTTCTTCCGGGTCATCGAGGAGTCGCTGGACCATCTGCGCCCGTGGCTGTCCTGGGTCCCGCTGCACAGCCTGGACAGGACCGTCGACTTCCTGGCCGGCCGGGACGAACACTGGGAGTCCGGGGACCAGTTGTCGTACGCGATCGTGTGGAACGGCGCGATCGTCGGTGCGTCCGGGCTGTTCCGGCACCCGGGCACACCCGACGGCGTCCGTGAGATCGGCTACTGGCTGCACCCCGCCGCCACCGGCCACGGCCTGGCCACCCGCACCGCCCACGCCCTGGCGCTGGAAGCCTTCCGGCTGCCCGGCACCGAGTACGTCGAGATCGCCCACGACACCGCCAACCGGGCCAGCGCGGTCGTCCCCGCCCGGCTCGGCTTCACCCCGCACCGCCGCGGCCCGGCCCCACGCCTGGCCCCCGCCGAGGCCGGCGAGCGCCAGACATGGCGCCTCACGCGCGAGCAGGCCGAGGCACTGAAGACCGCCCAGATGATCGATGCCGAGGCATAGGTGCGGCTGCGGGGTCCGATGAGCAGATACTGATGAGGAGCACCACCAGTGACCAGCGACAATCGCATAGGGCCGCCCAGCTTTGGCAGCGAACGCGACATGCTGCGGGCTTTTCTCGACTACCACCGCGCAACCCTCGCCATGAAGTGCGAAGGGCTCACCGACGAGGAGCTGCGACAGCGGTCGATGCCGCCGTCCACGCTTTCGCTGCTCGGTCTGGTGCGGCACATGGCGGAGGTGGAGCGTGCGTGGTTCCGTCGAGTGTTCGAGGACAACGACGCACCCATGGTCTGGTCCGACGAGATCGACTTCCAGGCGGCGTACGACGCGAGCGCGTCGACCAGGGACGAGGCGTTCGCGGCCTGGGATGCCGAGGTGGCGAGCTCGCGCCGTATCGAGCAGGAGGCTGAGTCCCTGGACCAGGCCGGGTATCAGCCACGATGGGGCGAGGAGGTGTCGCTGCGGATGGTGATGCTGCACGTGCTTCTGGAGTACGGCCGCCACAACGGGCACGCCGACTTTCTGCGTGAAGGTGTCGACGGGACCGTGGGCGCCTGAGTCCGCAGCGGCCATCGACCTCCACATGCCGAACCGTTCCGCAGAATCGCCCTGCCCCGGCAGCCCGGCCACACAAGCGGTTGCGCAAGGCGGCCGAGCTGATCCGGCGCCTCACTCGCGCGCTGTCCCGCGACACCACGCCTGGGACCGACGACGTGGGGCGGACTCCGTGGCCTGCTCTCCCGCTCCTTCCGGCTGCCGTCCCCGCGCACAAGCGCGACCCCGGGCCACCTGTGAGGTGGCCCGGGGCTCGGTGTCCGGGTGTCGCACGGGGGGCGGGATGCCCGGCCCTCCGGGGGTGTCAGGCCGCGAGGCGCTCCGCGAGCTGGCGGGCCCTGGCGGCCGCGGCCTCGAAGGCGCGGTCGCGGGAGGCCTCGTACAGCGGGACCAGCTCGGCCATCGCCGGGTTCTTCGACGCCATGGTCAGCTCCGGGACGATGAACTCCAGGTCCAGGCCCATGGCGTCGGCGAGGACGGCCTTGAGGTAGTTCTGCACGTACTCGTAGGGCTCGCGCGGGGTGCCCGGCGCGTAGGAGCCGCCCCGGCTGGCGATGACGGTCACCGGGGTGCCCTTGGCGGACGGGGTCTCGCCCGCGGTGCGGCCCATGAGGATCACGTTGTCGAGCCAGGCCTTGAGGGTCGACGGGATCGTGTAGTTGTACATCGGGGCGCCGATCAGGATCGCGTCGGCCTGCTCCAGCTCCTCGATGAGCTTGACCCGCTCGGCGAAGACGGCGGCCTGCTCCGGCGTGTGGACCTCCGCGGGGACGAAGCCCGCGAGGTGCGCGTCCGCGGTGATGTGCGGAACGGGCTGCGCCGCCAGGTCGCGGTAGATGACCGTGCCCTGCGGGTGCTGCTCCTCCCAGTGCTTGCGGAACGCCTCCGTGACGGCACGGGAGGCCGACGCCTCGGTCGGGAACACGGACGAATCGATGTGCAGCAGGGTGGCCATGGGTTCTCTCCAGAAAAAGGGGCTGAGCAGCCGCACGCCGCAGCGCTCAGGCTGACGTTCCGTACTGGACTATTTTTAACACATGGACTTACTTTTTTTCAGCCCCCTACGGGGAAGTAGTACCCTGAGGTCATGGCGGAGCAGAACCACGACAGCGCGGCGTGCAAGAGGGTGGACGACGGCATCACCCGTGTCTTCCAGCTGCTCGGCAAGCGCTGGAGCGGCCAGATCGTGGCCGTCCTCGTGGAGCAGCCCGCGTACTTCGCCGATCTCCGGCGGGCCGTCCCCGGCATCAGCGAACGCATGCTGTCCGACCGGCTCGCCGAACTCGGCGCGGCCGGCCTGGTCCTGCGCGAGGTCGACGAAGGCCCCCCACTGCGCGTCTCCTACCGCCTGACCGAGGCCGGCGCGGCCCTGGAGCCCGCGCTCCGCGAACTCGCCGAGTGGGCGAAGGCCCACCTCCCGGAGGCATCGGCGTTCCCCGAGACCTCCCTGGAGCGGCCCGCCCGCGAGCCGGCCTGACGGGCGGCGGACGCCCGGGGGCTGTCCCCCCTGCCGGTGCACCGGCTCGCCGGATGGTGGGCGGGTCCGGCCGTCGGACACGGTGGTGGTCCGCGACCCGTACCGGGAGGACTCCATCGTGCGCATCGTCACGGCCACCGTCGCCGCCTTGACCATCGCCGCCACAGCCGTACCCGCCGCATCCGCCGCGCCACCGGGTCCGCCGGCCACCGACGGGGTGTGGCGGACCGACGGCTACGGCACCCTGCTCGTCCTCGGCGGCGGAACCCTGCGCGAGTACCAGACCACGTCCGTCAGCTGCATCGAGGGCGACTCCGCACGCCAGACCGGCGCCGGCCGGTACCGCACGCCGGACGGCACCCTCCTCACCGTACGGACCGCGCACGACCGGAAGCACGCCCGGCTCTCCGCCGACAGCTCCGTCGGCCACCGGAAACTGACCCGCGTCCCGGCCCTGCCCGCCGACTGCACACGGACGCCGTCCACCGATCCGCGCGCCGGTTTCGACGTGCTCTGGCACACCTTCGAGGAGAACTATCCCTTCTTCGCCCAGAAGGGCGTCGACTGGCACGCCGTCCGCGACCGCTACCGGCCCCAGGTGCACCGCGACACCACCCGGGCCGAACTCTTCGACATCTTCAGCCGCATGCTGCGGCCCCTGTACGACGCCCATGTGGCGGTCAGGGACGGCGACCGTGTCTTCGCCGAGGTACGGCCCGGCACCGAGCAGCCCAGCGAGGAACTCGACGCCAAGGTCAAGCGATTCGTCGTGGCCCGCGACCTCAAGGGCGCCGTCCACCGCCAGGACTTCGGGGCGGGGCGGATCACCTACGCCGACCTGCGCGGCGACCTCGGCTACCTGCGGATCTCCGGCTTCGGCGGCTACGCCGGCGACGACGCGCCGCACACCGCGGAGCAGGCGGAACTCGACCGGGCGCTCGACACCGTGCTGACCCCGGGCCGCACCCGGAGCCTGCGGGGGCTGATCATCGACCTGCGGGTGAACGGCGGCGGATCCGACGCCCTCGGCATCCGGATCGCCGCACGGCTGACCGACACCCCGTACACGGCGTACGCCAAACGCGCGCGCAACAACCCGGCCGACCCCGCCCGCCACACCCGGCCCGAACCCGTGCCCGTCGTCCCCGCCGCCGCGCCGCGGTACACCGGCCCGGTCGCCGTCCTCACCGGCGGATCGACGGTCAGCGCCGGCGAGACCTTCACCCAGGCCCTGCTCGACCGGCCCGGCCGGACCGTACGGATCGGGCAGCCCACCCAGGGCGTCTTCTCGGACGTGATGGTGCGCAACCTCCCCGACGGCATGCTCTTCGCCCTGCCGAACGAGGAGTTCCTGACCCGCACCGGCCGCACCTTCGACGGCACCGGCATCCCGCCGCAGGTGACCGAGCCGGTCTTCACCGACGAGGAGTTCGCGAAGAACCGCGACTCGGCGTTCGACCGCGCGGTGACCCTCCTGCGGCCGCGCGGCTGATCCCGGTCAGTCGACCGGCCAGGTGTGCACCGGCGCGTTGAGGTGCATGTAGTCGATGTACACCTGGGTCATCCGGCGCAGCGCCTCGTGCCGGCCGGCGCGCGTGGTGGCGGCGATGTGATGGACCATCTCCTTCTGCCACACGGCTCCGTTGCGTGCCGTCACACAGCGCTGCTCGATGATGCCGAGCAGCGGCTCCCGCCACGCCTCGTCCATGCCGGAGCGCTCCAGGCCGCGGTGCGCGAGCGGCAGCAGCCGCCGCAGGACCAGCTCCGGCACCGGCACCTCGCCCATCCCGGGCCAGTACAGCAGCGCATCGATGCCGTGCCGGGCGGCGGCGTGCAGGTTGTCCTCGGCGGCCGAGAACGACATCCGCGACCACACCGGCCGGTCCTCCTCCACCAGGGCCCGGGTGAGCCCGTAGTAGAAGGCGCCGTTGGCCAGGGTGTCGGCGACCGTCGGGCCGGCCGGCAGTACCCGGTTCTCCACCCGGATGTGCGGCCGGTCCTGGGCGACGGCGTACACCGGCCGGTTCCAGCGGTAGATCGTGCCGTTGTGCAGGGTGAGTTCGGACAGCTCGGGGATGTCGCCGCGGTCCAGCGTCTCGGCCGGGTCCTGCTCGTCGCAGAGCGGGAGGAGGGCCGGGAAGTAGCGCAGGTTCTCCTCGAAGAGGTCGAAGACGCTGGTGATCCACCGTTCCCCGAACCACACCCGGGGCCGCACCCCCTGCACCTTGATCTCCTCCGGCCGGGTGTCAGTGGCCTGCTCGAACAGCGGGATCCGGGTCTCGTGCCACAGCTCCTTGCCGAACAGGAACGGGGAGTTGGCCGCGAGCGCGACCTGCACCCCGGCGATCGCCTGCGCCGCGTTCCAGTAGCCGGCGAACTCCTCCGGCGACACCTGGAGATGGAACTGCGTGCTGGTGCACGCGGCCTCCGGGGTGATGGTGTCCGCGTAGGTCCGCAGCCGGTCGGCTCCGTCGATCTCGATGCGCAGATCCTCGCCGCGGGCCGCGAAGATCTGATCGTTGAGAAGGTGGTAGCGCGGGTTTTCCGACAGGGCGCCCCCGTCGATGTGCTCCTGCCGCAGCGTGGGCAGGATCCCGACCACGATCAGCCGGGTGCCGACCGACCGGGCCCGCTCGTCGGCGTGGTTCAGCGCCGCCCTGATCTCCGACTCCCAGGCGTCCGGACCGCCCGCGATCAGCCGCCGGGGCGGAACGTTGATCTCCAGGTTGAACCGGCCCAGTTCGGTGGACCAGGCGGGGTCGGAGATCGCCTCCAGCACATCGGTGTTGCGCATCGCCGGCTCGGCGGTGTCGTCCACCAGGTTCAGTTCTATCTCCAGGCCGACCTGCGGCCGCTCCGCCTCGAACCGCGCCTCGCGCAGCATCTGCGCGAACGTGTCCAGGCACTGCTGCATCTTGATCCGGTACCGGCGGCGGTCCTCGCGGGTGAAGACGAGCGCCGGGACATCGCGCCCCATCGGCCCTCCAGGGTCCCCTCGTCGGACACCTTTCCCTCCAGCGTCGCACCAGCGCGCGACCCGCACCAAGCCGGCCGCCGCCCCGCCCGCCGGGGCTCGCGCGCCGAGGGCCCGTACACCGGGGGGCTCGCGCGCCGAGGACCCGTACACCGGGGGCCCGCGCGCCGGGGACTCGTACACCGGGGACTTACACCGGGACCCGTAGACCGGGGGCCTGTGCGCCGGGCTCCCGCGCGCCGGGGGCCCGCCGGCGCTCGGGCTCCGCCCGCCGGCCCGTGGGGCAAGACGGGCCCCATGACCATGTCCCGCGGCGCCCGCCGGCCCACCATCGCCGATGTCGCCGAGGCCGCGTCGGTGTCCCGGACGACGGTGTCCCACGCCCTCAACGGCATGGGCAAGGTGGATCCGCGCACCCGCGAGCGCATCAAGAAGATCAACGCCGAACTGGGTTACCGGCCCAACCTGTGCGCCCAGCGGCTGCGCCGCGGCGAGGCCAGGGCCATCGCGCCGGCCTCCTCGATGCCCTTGGCGGTGGCACGACCGAGCCGGCCGACCGCGGGGCGGGTCCGGCGCGGTCGGTTGAGGGGTCGGCCGCGGCGGAGAGAGGCGGTGCGCTGAGTCGCAGCGGTCAGGTGGGGTGGTGAGTCGCGGCGGTGGGGGGTGCGGGTGGATGGGGTGGTGAGGTGGGGGTGGATGCGTCGTGAGGTGGGGCGGTGCGGGTGGGTGGCGCGGTCAGGCGGTGCGGTCGGCGTTCTTGCGGGCCACGCCGCCGTAGAAGCCGATCTGTTCGGACCGGGGCGGGGGCGGGGTGTCCGGACGCCAGAACGGGGCCTGGGCCAGGCCCGGTTCGTCCAGGTCGAAGCCGTCGAAGAACCGCTCCACCTCGGCGCGAGTGCGCAGGTTCAGGGAAGCGGTCGCGTTGGTGTAGACGGCCTGGGCGGCGGTGCGGTCGGCGAAGTCGCCGGTGGCGTGCGAGAGCACCAGGAAGCTGCCGGCCGGGAGCGCGTCGCGCAGGGTGGCGACGATGTCGGCGGGCCGGTCCGCCTCGGTGAGGAAGTGCAGGATGGCGACCAGGAGCACGGCGACCGGCTGGTCGAAGTCGATGAGGTGGCGGACGTCGGGGTGCTCCAGCACGGACCGCGGGTCCCGCAGATCGCCGAGGATGATGCGGGTCGTACCGGACCGGCTGAGCAGGGCGTTGCCGTGCGCGGCGACGATCGGGTCGTTGTCGACGTAGGCCACGCGCACGTCCGGCGCCACCGCCTGGGCGATCTCGTGCACGTTCGGCGAGGTGGGCAGGCCGGTGCCGATGTCCAGGATCTGGCGGACCCCGCTGCCTACGACGTACCGGACGGCGCGTTGCAGGAAGGCCCGGTTCGCCCGTACGCCGATCCGCGCCTCGGGTGCCGCGGCGACGAGTTCGTCACCCGCCCGCTGGTCCACCTCGTAGTGGTCCTTGCCGCCCAGGAGGTAGTCGTAGATCCGCGCGGGATGCGGCCTGCTGGTGTCGATGGTCACGGCCTCGAAGCCGTCCTTTGTCACGCTGAGCTCCTCTCCATGGCCGCTACGGCCTCGGTCCGTACCCGGCCGGGCACAGCTTCCCATATCAACTTCCGGCCCTGTGTGGGGAGTTCCCGCAGGCGGCCGGCCTCGCGGCACGATCACGCGGGCAGGTGGACGCATGCCGGGCCGGCGGGGCCGCGGGCGGGACCCCGCTGCCGTCTCACCCGGCCGGACCTCTCCGTGTGGCCCGGCCGCGCCCGGCGTCGGAGGGTCTGAAGAGGATCGGTGGTTCGGGCACGTCCGTCGCGGCGGTGCCCCCCTAGACCGGCCCACCGCCTCGGCAGACGCGCGGCGGAGGGCCGACCGGCAGGGACGGGGAACGGTGAATCCATGCGCTCGGGCCGTTCCCCGCCCCGTCGGCCACCGGCCGGCCGCGCGGTACGGCCGGGTGAACGCACCGGCGCTCGTCGCCTCCCTCTCCCGCGGTCGCGGGCGGACGGCCGTGCCCTCACGCTTGCCGTTGGAAACCGATCGGTTTACGGTGGTGGGAAACCGATCGGTTTCCTCTTTGGGAGATGGACATGACGTCGATCAAGAACTCCGTCGCGCTGGTCACCGGCGGCAGCCGTGGCCTCGGCAAAGCGCTGGTGGAGGAGCTGTACACGCGCGGTGCCGCCAAGGTGTACGCCACGGCCCGCGATCCGCGCAGCGTCACGCATCCCGACGCCGTACCGCTCGCGCTGGAGGTCACCGACCCCCGGTCCGTCGATGCCGCGGCGGCGCAGGCCCAGGACGTCACCGTCCTGATCAACAACGCCGGCATCTCGCTCGGCGCGCACTCCCTGCTCACCGCGCCGCTCGACGACGTGCGCCGGGAGTTCGAGACCAACTTCTATGGGCCGCTGCTGGTCACCCGGGCCTTCGCGCCGGTCATCGAGCGCAACGGCGGCGGACACCTCCTCAACGTCCACTCCGTGCTCTCCTGGATCGGTGTCGCCGGTTCCTACAGCGCCACCAAGGCCGCCCTGTGGTCCCAGACCAACTCGCTGCGGCTGGAGCTGAGTCCCCGGGGTATCGGGGTCACCGGACTGCACGTCGGCTACATCGACACCGACATGGCCGCGCATGTGGACGTCCCCAAGTCCACGCCGCGGGGCGTCGCCGCGCTCGCGCTCGACGGCGTCGAGACCGGGGCGTTCGAGGTGCTGGCCGACGACATCAGCCGACAGGTCAAGGCGGGGCTCTCCGGAGACTTGGCCGCGCTGTATCAGCAACTGGCGGCCTGACCCCGGATTGCCCGGGCCGCCTTGGCCGCCTGGGCCGCTTGGGCCACCCGGGCCGCCGGCTGTTCGTGGAGCCTGGCCACCGGAAAACCGCATGCGCCGCGGCGGCCGCCCCCATTACCCTGACCGCATGTCTACGCCCCGAATCTCCTAGCTGAGGACCCGCTTCCGCGTCAGAAGTGTGTCCTCTTGCTTTTTCGGAGCGTTTTCCAGTGATCACCGTTCGTGACGCCGAGCTGCGCGCCGGCGCCCGTCTCCTGCTGTCCGGCATCTCCTTCACCGTCTCGCCCGGCGACCGGATCGGACTCGTCGGCCGCAACGGCGCCGGCAAGACCACCCTCATGACCGCTCTCGCGGGGCGAGTGCGGCCCGCAGCCGGCGTCGTCACGCACACCGGCCCGGTCGGCTTCCTGGCCCAGGACTCCCGCACCGCCGACCCGTCCCTTACCGTCACCGACCGGATCCTTTCCGCCCGCGGGCTCGACAGCGCGCTGCGCGCTCTGCGGAAGGCCGAGACGGCGATGGCCGGTGCCGTCGGCGCGGCGGCGCTGGAGCGGGCCATGCACGCCTATGCCCGTGCCGAGGCCGCCTTCCAGGCCGGTGGCGGATACGCCGCCGAGGCCGAGGCGGCCCGGGTCGCGGCCGGACTCGGCCTGCCCGAACGGGTGATGGGTGAGCCGGTCGGAGCGCTGTCCGGAGGGCAGAAGCGGCGCGTGGAACTCGCCCGCATCCTGTTCGCCGGAACCGACCGCACCCTGCTGCTGGACGAGCCGACCAACCACCTCGACGCCGACTCCCTCGCCTGGCTGCGCACGTTCCTCCAGGCCCACCAGGGCGGTCTGGTGGTGATCAGCCACGACACGGCTCTGCTCGCCGACGTCGTCAACCGCGTCTTCCACCTGGATGCCACCCGGGCGACGATCGACATCCACAACACGGGCTGGCAGATGTATCTGAGCCGGCGGGACGCGGACGAGCGGCGCCGCACCCGGGAGCGGGCGAGCGCCGAACGCAAGGCCGCCGCCCTGCACGCCCAGGCCGACCGGATGAAGGCCCGCTCCGCCACCGCGACCATGGCGCGGAGCATGGCCCGGCGCGCCGACCGGATGCTGGCCGAGCTGGATCCGGCCCGGCGCACCGAGAAGACCGCGCGGATCCGGCTGCCCGAGCCGGCGCCGTGCGGACGGACTCCGCTCGGCGCGATCAGCCTCGCCAAGTCCTACGGCGGCCACCGGGTCCTCGACGGCGTGGACCTGGCGGTGGACCGGGGCAGCCGGCTGGTCGTGCTGGGCCTCAACGGCACCGGCAAGACCACGCTGCTGCGCGTCCTCGCCGGCGCCGAGCGGCCCGACAGCGGGCGGGTGGTGCGCGGACACGGGCTGCGCCTGGGCTACTTCGCGCAGGAGCACGACACGCTCGACCTCGCGCGCACGGTGCTGGAGAACCTCTCCCTGGCCGCACCCCAGCTGAGCGCGGGGGAGGCTCGGCGCGTCCTCGGCGCCTTCCTGTTCGGCGGCGACGACGCCGACAAGCCCGCCGGCGTGCTGTCCGGTGGGGAGAAGACCCGGCTGGCGCTGGCCGGCCTGGTCCACTCCGGGGCGAACGTGCTGCTGCTGGACGAGCCGACCAACAACCTCGATCCTGCCTCCCGCGACGAGGTGCTGGCCGCGGTCGGCTCGTACCCCGGCGCGATCGTGATGGTCACGCACGACGAGGGTGCCATCGACGCCCTGCGCCCGGACCGGGTTCTGCTCCTGCCGGACGCGGACGAGGACCTGTGGAACGAGGACTACCGCGCTCTGGTCGCCCTCGCCTGACGCCGGGTTCCGCCCGGGCCGGGCCTCCGTGCCGGGGGCCGGTCCGGGCGGCCGGACGGGCCGCGCGCGAGCCCGTGATCAACAGGGGGCGCGGTGGTCAGAAATGCGTGCCGCCGTCGACGCGGATCTCGGTGCCGGTGATGAACCTGCCGTCCGAGGAGCCGAACATCGCGACCACGGACGCCACGGTCTCCGGGCCGGCGAACCCCTGGCCGAGCGCGGGGGCGAGCTTGGCGAACAGGTTCACGTCGGCGTCGGCGGGCAGCCGCGGCCCGCGGCTCTGCCCGCTGACCCCACTGCCGTCGGTCATACCGCTGGAGATGGAACAGTCGCCGGCCGCGCCGGACGAGGAGGCGGCCGCTGCGCTGCCGCGGACCCGGGGGCTGCTGCGGGCGGCCGCGGGCGATCCCGTGCTGCGCGCGGTGTGGTACCGGGTGAACCAGGAGTCCGAGGAACGGCTCGTACCGGTCGTCGCCCGCCTTGCCGACGGACGTCTGGAAGCACTGCACGTACGCCTGGTCGCGGCGGCGGCCACGGACGCGATCCGCATCGCGCTGGAGACCTGGGCCGGCACGGAGGCGGGTGTCGCGGGCGAGAGCTCCCCGGCCGCGCTCGCACTGCGCTGTCTGCGTCAACTCCTGGGCGGCATCGGCATTGATGGGTTGGGTCCGACCGGTGACAACGGGGAGCCTCTACGGGCCGGCCCGTGACGCGGCTGATCCGCCGCCGCCCGGTGAGGAGGGTACGACGGCGGTGCTCTGCCTCGACGGTGCCCGGGGGCATTGTCAGTGGGTCCCCTTACCGTGAGGAGCAGTTGAGGACCTGCTGGAACGGCCGCGGGTCCGTCTGGGGGAGGGGTCTGCCATGTCCACGGCGTCCGCGGTGTCGACGACGTATCTGGAGCTGTCGCAGGAGGGCGGCGGCGCCCACAAGTTCTACGAAGTGACCGTCGCCGGCCAGGTGGTGACGGTGCGGTACGGCAGGATCGGCGCCGCCGGGCAGACCCAGACGACGACGTTCCCCACCGCGGAAAAGGCGCGGGCCGCCGCCGCGAAGAAGGTGGGGGAGAAGGTCCGCAAGGGATACGCCCCGGCGGCCCAGGGGCAGCGTGCGCCCCGCGCGGTGACCCGGCGCCAGGTCAGCTCGGCCCCGTCCACCGCGCGGGCCGTGGCGCCCGTGCTGTGGCGGTTCCGCACCGGCTCCGCCGCGTTCGGCATCCATGTCGACGACGACCGTTGCTGGGTGGGCAATCAGGCCGGTGACGTCTACACCCTGGACCACGAGGGCGCGGTCCTGGCCCGCTTCAGCCTGCCGGACGGGGTGAAGTGCCTGGTCGCCGACGACTTCTGGATCTACGCCGGCTGCGACGACGGCAAGGTCTACGACCTGTCCTCCAAGCTTCCCTTCGCCGCCTACGACATCGCCGCCGACGTCGACATCTTCTGGCTGGACATCCACGAGGGCGTCCTGGACGTCTCGGACCGCGAGGGCCGGCTCACCGTCATCGACCACGAGGACGAACACCAGTGGTCCCGGCGGAGCCAGGGCGAACACGCCTGGATGGTCCGGGCCGACGACCGGGCCGTCTACCACGGTCACCACCGGGGGGTCACCGCCTACGCCCCGGACGGCGGCGGCGAGCTGTGGCACACGCCCACCCGGGGCGCCGTGCTGTTCGGCTGGCAGGAGCAGGACGCCGTGTACGCGGGCACCGCGCACCGTGTGGTCCAGCGACTGGCCAAGGACAGCGGCGCGCTCGAGGCGACGTACGCGTGCGACAGCCCGGTGTACTCGTGCGCCACCTCACCGGGCGGCCGGTTCGTCTTCGCCGGGGACGCGGCCTCGTCCGTCTACTGCTTCGACCGGGACGGCACACGGCTGTGGAAGCTCGGTACGGGCAGCGGCTCGGCCCTGTCGATGCAGTATCGCGACGGGCGACTGTACCTGGTCACCACCGACGGTTCGCTGGTGTGCGTCGACGCGAGCGAGGCGGCCATCGCCGCGGCCCAGCAGGGCACGGTGCCCGTGGCGCGCGACATCAAGCTCGCCGCCGCCCTCCCGACGTACGCCCCGGCCACAGCCGTGGCCGCCGTGGCCACGGTCACCCAGGCACCCACCGGATCGATCGTGGTCGAGTGCGTCCAGGAGAGCGGCCGGCTCCGGGTCCACGTCCTCTCCGACGGCTACGACCCCTCCTGGAACGTCCAGTTCCCCCGAGCGATACGCGAACCCGGCGCCCGCTACGTCGTCGACGCCCTGCACCCGGCGGCGGGCGGCTTCTACCGGGTGCGGGGCGACATCCGACGGCTGCTCTGACGGAACACCACGCGCTCACCACACCCGACGCCGACTCTCACGGCGCATCACGCCGGTGCGCCGCCGAGCAGCCGGCAGGGCAATTCCCGCTCGTCGGCGGTGCCCGGGCTGCCTGGCTCGGCCCGGTGCGAGCAACCGGGCGTCCGGCCGCCGGGGAGAGGCCCCAGCGAAGCGAGCAATCGGCGAGGCGATGATGTGCCCGCGCCCGGAGTCATGGGCGTACGGCCGCCGCCCTGTCCAGGATGTCCCGTGCGACGGGGAGCGCCTCGGCGTGGTCTGTCGGGATCAGGCCGATGCGGGTGCGGCGGTCCAGGAGGTCGGACTCGTCCAGGGCGCCCTCGTGCCGGACCGCCCAGAGGAGTTCGGCGCGGGTGACGGGGTGGCCGGGCAGAACCGGTTCGGCCAGGGTGGGGTCCTGGGCGGCGAGGGCGTGCACGGCCGCGGCTTCGGTGCCGTGGCGGCGGACCAGGTGGCGGGGTGCGGGCAGCGCGCGCAGCCGTTCGGGGGCAGCGGCGCCGACCAGTGGCAGTGCGGCGGTGCGGGAGGGGCCCGTGCGCAGGCCGCGGGCCTCGGCCGCGGCGTCCACCGCGTCCTCGGCCATCCGCCGGTAGGTGGTGAGCTTGCCGCCGACCACGGTGGTGACCCCGTCGGGGGAGGTCAGTACCGCGTGCCGGCGCGAGATGTCGGAGGTGCGGGCCTGGCCGTCGCCGTCGGAGGTGTCCAGCAGGGGGCGCAGCCCGGCGAAGGCGCCGACGACCTCGTCCCGGCGCACCGGCGCGTCCAGGACGGATCCGAGCACGTCGAGCAGGAAGCCGATGTCGGTCTCGGGGACGTCCGGGACATCGGGTATGTCGCCGTCGACCGGCTCGTCGGTGAGGCCGACGTAGACCCGGCCGTCGCCCTGGGGCAGGACCAGGACGAAGCGGTTGCTCTCCCCGGGGATCGGGACGTGCAGACCGGCCGGCAGGGAGCCGAGCCGCTCCGAGCGCAGCACCAGGTGGGTGCCGCGCGAGGGCCGTATCCGGATGCCGTCGGCAAGGGCCCCCGCCCACACCCCGGTGGCGTTGATCACCGCGCGGGCCTTGATCTCGCCCTCCTCGCCGGTGAGTTCGTCCCGGATCCGGGCGCCCGTCCCGGTCAGCTCCAGTGCCCGCACCCGGGTCAGCACCCGGGCGCCGTGCGCGGCGGCGGTCCGGGCCAGGGCGGTCACCAGGCGGGCGTCGTCGGTCACCTTGCCGTCCCAGGACAGCAGCCCCCCGCGCAGCCCGGCCGCACGGACCGAGGGCGCCAGATGCCGGGCCTCCGTCGCCGACAGCCGGCGCGGCGCGGGCAGGACCTGCCGCG
Source organism: Streptomyces sp. NPDC036984 (assembly GCF_055607665.1). NCBI lineage: Bacteria > Bacillati > Actinomycetota > Actinomycetes > Kitasatosporales > Streptomycetaceae > Streptomyces > Streptomyces sp. NPDC036984. The sequence goes on along the minus strand of NZ_JBVJRL010000015.1, from coordinate 36,830 downwards.
GGGTCCGGGCGGCCAGCCGCAGCATGTCACCGGCCCGGAACCCGGTCCACGCCAGCGAGGCCTGCGCCCGGGACACCAGCGGGGTCAGCGGCAGTACGAACGGCTGCGCGGCCACCAGGTGCGGGGCCGTACGGGTCATCAGCACCCCGCGCTCGACCGCGCTCTCGTGGGCGACGTCGAACTGCCCGGAGGCCAGATAGCGCAGCCCGCCGTGGATGAGCTTCGAGCTCCAGCGGGAGGTGCCGAAGGCCAGGTCGTGGGCGTCCACCGCGACGACGTCCAGTCCGCGGGTCGCCGCGTCCAGCGCGGCCCCGGCGCCCGTGGCGCCGAGCCCGACGACCAGGACGTCGGCCACCCGGCCGTCCGCGGCCTCGGCCAGTTCCCGGCCGCGCCGGTGTGCGCTGAGGGACGAGCCGGGCGCGGCCTCGGTGTGGCTCATGGCGTCAGGGTCCTCTCCAGGAGGGTGCGCAGTTCCCCGAGGAAGGCGGCGGAGTCCAGCTCCGGATCGTCCTCGTCGGTCATCGTGCGCAGGGACAGGGTGAAGGACTGCACGGTCAGCAGGAGGGCGCGGGCCTGCCGTTCGACGTGGCCGGGCCGTACGGATCCGTCCGCGTGGCCCTCGCGCAGCGCGTCGCCCAGCAGCGCCAGAAGCGCCTCCTGGCTGGCGCCGCGCCGGTCGAGCACGTACGGCAGGAGCAGTTCCGGGTCGACATCGACGATCTTGCGGAAGAGGGGGTGCGCCCGGAACGCCTCGACCCCGGCCACCAGTCCGTCCACGATCCGGGCACGTGTGCTGGTGCCCTCGGCGGGCTGCGGTATGGCGCGGGTGGCCACGTCGACCCACTCCCGGGTCATCAGATCGCCCACCAGAGTCCGCAGGTCCGGCCAGCGGCGGTAGAGCGTCATCCGGGAGACGCCGGCGCGGCGGGCCACGTCGGCGAGGGTGGTGCGCCGTACTCCGACGGCCAGTACACAGTCGCGTACCGCGTCGAGGACGGGATCGCTGTCCGAACCGTTGCCCGAACCGTTGTGACGAATAGGCGTCATGTGTCACAGTGTAACGCCCCGGGGCCCGGACGGAAGCGGCCGGCCCGAAGGCGGCAGCCGAACCGCGCGGAACCCAGCGCACCGACCAGCACACCGACCTGTGAGGACGACCGTTCAATGGACATGCTGTGGAACGGCTGGGGCGACCCGGCCAAGGCGGCACCGCTGCCCGAGACGGTGACCGGGCTGCTGCGCGACCTGTTCGGCGTCAAGCCGCGCACCACACCCGCGCTCGCCCTGGAGGACATCCGCCCGCCCGCCCCCACGGCCGAGCCCGCCGCCCTCAAGGCACTCGCCGACGCCGTGGGCGGCGACCAGCACGTCCGCACGGACGCGGAGAGCCGCATCCGGCACACCCGCGGCAAGTCCACCCCCGACCTGCTGCGCATCCGCACCGGCGACCTCGCCGACGTCCCCCAGGCCGTCGTCCTGCCCGCCACCCACGACGAGGTCCTCGCCGTGCTGCGCGCCTGCGCCGCGCACGGCCTGGCCGTCGTCCCCTTCGGCGGCGGCACCTCCGTCGTGGGCGGACTCGCCCCGCAGCGCAGCGCGTTCATCGCCCTCGACCTGCGCCGCATGAACGGCCTGCTCGACCTGGACCCCGTCTCCCGCACCGCCGTCCTCCAGCCGGGCCTGCGCGCCCCCGAGGCCGAAGCCCTGCTCGGCGAACACGGCTTCACCCTCGGCCACTTCCCGCAGTCCTTCGAATGGGCCACCATCGGCGGCTTCGCCGCCGCCCGGTCCAGCGGACAGGCGTCCGCCGGATACGGCCGCTTCGACGAGATGGTGCTCGGCCTGGCCCTCGCCACCCCCGAGGGCACCATCGAGACCGGCCGCGCCCCCCGCTCCGCGGCCGGACCGGACCTGCGCCAGCTGATCCTCGGCTCCGAGGGCGCCTTCGGCGTCATCACCTCCGTCACCGTACGGATCCGCCCCCTGCCCGAGGTGCGCGTGTACGAGGGCTGGCGGTTCGGCTCCTTCGAGGAGGGCGCCGCCGCACTGCGCCGGCTCGCCCAGGACGGGCCCCGGCCGACCGTGCTGCGCCTGTCCGACGAGACCGAGACGCTCATCGGCCTTGCCCAGCCCGACGCGATCGGCGCCGGCCTGGCGCAGGGCGGCGCCGGCTGCCTGGCGATCACCGGGTACGAGGGCACCGCCGAGGACACCGCCTACCGCCGCGAGCGCGCGGCGGCCGTCCTGACCGACTGCGGTGGCACCCTGGTCGGCGCCGAACCCGGCGAACGCTGGGCCCACGGCCGCTACTCCGCGCCCTACCTGCGCGACGCCCTGCTCGACGTCGGCGCCTTCGCCGAGACGCTGGAGACCGCGGCCTTCTGGTCGCGCATCCCCGAGCTGTACACGGCCGTCCGCACCGCCCTGACCGACACGCTCACCCAGGCCGGCACCCCGCCCCTGGTCATGTGCCACATCTCGCACGTGTACGAGAACGGCGCCTCGCTGTACTTCACCGTCGTCAGCGCCCAGGGCGAGGACCCGGTGGCCCACTGGACGCCCGCCAAGCACGCGGCCAACGAAGCCGTGCTCGCCGCCGGCGGCACCATCTCCCACCACCACGGGGTCGGCACCGACCACCGCGACTGGTACGTCCGCGAAGCCGGCCCGCTCGGCGTCTCCGCCCTGCGCGCCGTCAAGCGCCGCCTGGACCCGGACGGCCTGCTCAACCCGGGCGTCCTGCTGCCCACCGACTGACCCACCCGATCCGACCGCCTGCCTCGGAGGCACACCGATGCGCCAGTTCACCGCCGTCGTCAACCCCACCGCGGGCGGCTCCACCGGGGCGGCGACCCTGCTCCACCTGGCCCGTCTCCTGCGAGAGGGCGGGGCCGAGCTGGAGACGGAGTACAGCCGCAGCCTCGCCCACGCCCAGGACATCGCCCGCGCGGCAGGCGAGCGCGGCCGGATCGTCCTGGCCGTGGGCGGCGACGGCATCGCCGGCGGCATCGGCGGCGCGCTCAGCGGCACCGGGACCGTGCTCGGCCTCGTACCCGCCGGGCGCGGCAACGACTTCGCCCGCGCGCTCCACCTGCCCGCCGAGCCGGCCGCACTCGCCGACATCCTGCTGCACGCCGAGCCCCGGCCCGTCGACACGATCGAGGTCGAGTCGGCCGTCCACCCGCGCACCGTGGTGCTGGGCAGCGTGTACGCCGGCGTCGACGCCGAGGCCAACCGGCACGCCAACAACGTCCGGCTGCTGCGCGGCGCCGCCTCCTACTACGCGGGCGGCCTGCGCGCCGTCACCACCTGGCGGGCGGCCGACTACCGCGTCACCGTCGACGGCGAGGAACACACCCACCGCGGCTACACGGTCGTCGCCGCCAACTCCCCCTACTACGGCTCCGGCCGGCTCATCGCCCCCGACGCGCGCGTCGACGACGGGTTGCTGGACATCGTGCTGATCCGCGAGGCCCCGCGCCGGCTGTTCTTCACCATGATGAGCGAGTTGAAGACCGGTGCCCACGTCCGCCGCCCCGAAGTGCGCGTCCTGCGCGGCCGGGAACTGCGCATCGAGGCCGACCGTCCCGTCCCCTACGGCGCCGACGGCGAGGTGGAGGCCACCTTGCCGGTGACGCTGCGGGTGCGGCCCGGGGACCTGCCGGTGCTGTACTGACCGGAGACCTTCCGGCACACCGCGGGAATCCCCGCCCGGGGCTCCCGAAGGAGCGGCCACCCGTCGGTTCCGGCGCATCACCCGCCCACCCGTGGGTAGGCAACCAGCGCCTGGGGAAGGGGCGGTGGGACCATGACGCTGGAGTCGGCCGAGGGCGTGGTGCGGGCGGTGGTCGTGTACGACGGGCGGCTGTTGCTGGTGCCGGACGGAGACGGCTGGGGGCTGCCCTCGGGCACCCCGCAAGCGGCCGAGCCGGCCCAGGCCACCGCGGCGCGGATCGTCTACGAGGTCACCGGTTACCTGGTCGACGGCACCGAGCCGCTGGAGCCGCGGGACACCGCGGGGGAGACGGCGGTGGTGTGCCAACTGCTCAGCGAGTCACCGTCGGACGGGGGCCGCCTCACGCCGGAGCAAGTGCGCTGGGCACCGATCGGGGAGATCGCCGGCACCCCCTTGCCCGGCGTCGTACGGGACTACCTGCGGGGACACACACCCGCCTGAACCGACATGTGGCCGGCCGTGTGCGGAGACGGACGAACAGCCGGTAGGGCCGCCGGCGTTCGCGTGGGCCGGCCAGGACGGCCGCCGCGGTTCGTCGCGGGCCGCGCGGCCGGCGGCTCAGCGGTCCGCCGCAGGGGCGGGCGGCGGACCGAGGAACCGCTCCCGGTCCACGACGGCACGCTCGATCTCGCCCGATGCGACCACCCGGCCCGAGCCGTCGACGGCCCGCACCGCGAAGGTGAGCCGCCGGCCCGCCGGGGAGGACGGAGGCTCCGCGGTCACCTCGACCTCGCCGCCCACCCGCGTGGTCCGCAGATGCTCGACGCGGACCGCGGTACCCACGCTGGTCTCGCCCGCCCCGAGGTACGGCGCCGCGGCTCGCACGGTCGCCGCCTCCATCCACGCGATCAGCCGCGGTGTCGCGAGCACGGGTACATCACCGCTGCCCACCCGCACAGCGGTGTCGGCATCGGTCACCAGGTGCCGCATCACACCACGCTAGCGCCGGAACCCCGGAGCCGCTTCAGGAGCGGAGAGGCGAGCTCTCCGGCGCGGCGTCGCCGCCACGGGGCCGGCGAGGACCAGAGGTCCGCAACTCGCCGACTCAGAAGGGTCGGACTGCTGATCTCGGTCGCTCTCCGTGAGCCCGCACGGGAGCTGAGCTGCGTCGTGGGCGTCGGATCGGCGGCCTGGGCCTTCCGCTTGCGGCACCCCCGGCACCGGGGTTCAGTGAGTACTGACCCCACGGCCCCCACCGGATACCGCCCCCTCGCGCGCCAGGAGCTGTCATGTCGATGTCGTTCGGTGCACAGTTCGGTTCGTCGGATCCGTTCAGCGAGCTACTGAATCGTTTCTTCGGCATGTCACCGGCGTCATCGCCCCCCGCGGTACAGCGGGTGCCCATCGGACGGCTGCTGACCGAATCCTCGCAGGGACTGCTGAGCCTGGCCGTCCAGCGGGCCGTCGAGGACGGCACCTCCGACCTCGACACCGAACACCTGCTCTGGGCGGCCACCCAGGTCGACCCCTCACGCAGGCTGCTCTCCCAGCTGGGCATGAACCCCGACACGCTCGCGGTCGAGCTGGCCAAGATTCTGCCGCGGGAATCCGCCGAGCCCTCCGCCCAGCCCGGCCTCACCCCGGCGGCCAAGCGCACGCTCCGCGCCGCCTACGCCGAGTCCCAGGCGGCCGGTGTGTCCTACATCGGCCCCGAGCACATCCTGAGCGCCCTGATCGGCGACAGTGAGACGGGCGCCGCCCGGATGCTGCGGGCCGAGGGCCTGGACGCCAAGCGGCTCGCGGGCCTCACCGAACAGGCGGCGGCCCGCACCGAAGGAGCCCCCGCCGAGCGGAAGAAGCCGGCCACCACCCTCGACGAGTTCGGCCGCGACCTCACGGAGGAGGCTAAGGCCGGCAAGCTCGACCCGGTGGTCGGGCGGGCCGGGGAGATCGAGCAGACCGTCGAGATCCTCTCCCGGCGCTCCAAGAACAACCCCGTGCTCATCGGCGAACCCGGCGTCGGCAAGACCGCCATCGTCGAGGGACTGGCCCAGCGCATCGTGGCGGGCGAAGTCCCCGACACCCTGAAGAACAAGCGGGTCGTCGCGCTGGACCTGTCGGGGATGGTGGCGGGCGCCCAGTACCGGGGGCAGTTCGAGGAGCGGCTGAAGAAGGTCATCGAGGACGTCCAGGCGGCCGGCGGCGACATCGTCCTCTTCATCGACGAACTGCACACGGTCGTCGGCGCCGGCGCGACCGGCGAGGGCTCCATGGACGCGGGCAACATGCTCAAGCCCGCCCTCGCGCGCGGGGAACTCCATGTCGTGGGCGCCACGACCATCGACGAATACCGCAAGTACGTCGAGAAGGACGCCGCCCTGGAGCGCCGGTTCCAGCCCGTGATGGTCCCGGAGCCCACCGTCGAGGAGACCGTGCAGATCCTCGAGGGGCTGCGCGACTCCTACGAGGCCCACCACCAAGTCCGCTTCGACGACGCTGCGTTGGCGGCCGCCGCCGAACTGTCCGACCGGTACGTCAGCGACCGTTTCCTGCCCGACAAGGCGATCGACGTGATGGACCAGGCCGGCGCCCGGGTACGGCTGCGCAGCGCGAGCCGCTCCACCGAGATCGTCAGCCGCGAGGACCGTATCGCCAAGCTGCGCCGGGAACTCGACCAGGCCGTGTCCGCCGAGGACTTCGAGAAAGCCTCGGAACTGAAGCGGGAGATCGCCGAAGTGGAGGGCGAACTCGCCGGCATCGAGGAGCGCCGCGAGGGCATCGTCTCCGTCACCGCCGCCGACATCGCCGACGTCGTCTCCCGCCGCACCGGCATCCCGGTCTCCCAACTCACCGCCAGCGAGAAGGAGAAGCTCCTGCGGCTCGAAGAGGAGATGCACGCGAGGGTCGTCGGCCAGGACGAGGCGGTCACCGCGGTCTCGCAGGCCGTGCGCCGCAACCGCGCCGGCATGGGCGACCCGAACCGCCCCGTCGGGTCCTTCCTCTTCCTCGGCCCGACCGGTGTCGGCAAGACCGAACTCGCCAAGACCCTCTCCGCCCTCCTTTTCGGCGAGGAGGACCGCATGATCCGGTTCGACATGAGCGAGTTCCAGGAGAAGCACACCGTCGCCCGGCTGGTCGGCGCGCCTCCCGGATACGTCGGCTACGAGGAGGCGGGCCAGCTCACCGAGAAGGTCCGCCGCCAGCCCTACAGCGTGGTGCTCTTCGACGAGGTGGAGAAGGCCCACCCCGACATCTTCAACACGCTGCTTCAGATCCTGGACGACGGACGGCTGACGGACGCCCAGGGCCGCACCGTCGACTTCCGGCACTGTGTCGTCATCATGACCTCCAACATCGGCGCGCACCGCATCCTGGACCACAAGGGCGATGTGTCCGACCTCAAGGACGCGCTGATGGACGACCTGCGCGGCAGGTTCCTGCCCGAGTTCCTCAACCGGATCGACGACATCATCATCTTCCACGCCCTGACCGAGGACGACCTGAGCCGGATCGTGGACCACCTGCTGGACCAGAGCAAGCGCAAGGTGCGCGCACAGGGCATTGGCCTGGAAGTCACGGAATCGGCCAAGAAGCTGCTCATCGCCCACGGTCACCAGCCGGAGTTCGGCGCCCGCCCGCTGCGCCGCACGATCCAGGCGGAACTCGACAACCGCATCGCCGGCCTGCTGCTCAGCGGCGAGGCCGAGCCCGGTGACACCATCGTCGCCGACGTACAACACGACTCGCTGCACTGCTCGGTGCGGAGGAACGAATCCGGAGCACCGGCCGCGCCGGGCGCCACGGCACCGGCGGGGTAGCGGAACACACGTCGACCCGTTACGAAGACCGACCCGTCCCGATCGACACCACGACCGCCGTCGCCGGTCCGTCCGGAGTGTCGTAGTCAACGCTGTCGCCGGGCCGGCGCCCCAACAGGGCGCGGCCGAGCGGGCTGTCGGCGGTGACCAGCATCTGGTCCAGCGCTTCGGCGACCTCGCCGATCTGGAGGGTCTCGGTCGCGCCGTCCGGGAAGCGGACGGTGACCGTGCTGCCCACGCCGACCACGTCGGTGGGGGCGGGACCGGCCAGGTCCGCCTCGCGGAGCCGTTCGGTGATGTCCCCCATCCGACGGTCCAGGCGCTTCAGCTGCTCGGCGCGCTGCAACTCGTCGGCTTGGTCGGCCTGGTCGCCCACCGAGGTGGTGTCCTTGAGCGTCCCCGCGACCAACCCGCGCTCGGCCTCCAGGTTGGCCAGCTCCTGCTCCAGCGCGCGACGAGCCTGGGCGCTGATCGGCGCCGGATCACCGGTCATGTCTGCTCCTCTGCTGTGGACGGCAGCCGGACGGGAGGCAAGAGTCCGGCATGTCGCATCATAGAGGGATTCATTCACTCCCCCTCGGTTGCGGTGGAGCAGAGTGAAGTGTCGATATATCGTGCTTATGTCCATATCCCCGGAGCCGGTTGTGCTCCGTTCGCGGCAGTGTGGAGGCTCCCATGTCCTCGAAGCGACGTCGGAAGAAGAAGTCGCGCCGTAATCACGCGGCCAATCACGGACGCCGCCCGCAGTCCTGACTCGGGCGGCGAGGGGGGGAGGGGGGACGTGAACGCCCCGCCCCTCAACCCTCCAGGGCGTCACGGACGCTGGGGTAGCAAACGAGGAGGGAAGTGAGGCCGACGATCTCCAGGGTCCGCAGCACGGGCCTCCGGACTCCGGCCAGCCGTAGCCAGCCTGTCTGAGCGTGGGCCTGATGAGCGGCGATGAGGACGTTGATGCCGCTGGAGTCCATGAACGGCACGCCGCTGAGATCCGCGACGGTGCGCGGCGCCGTGTCGGGGTCCACCGGGGTCAGGGCCTGGCGCAGGGCGCCGGACGTGTGATGGTCGACCTCCCCGGTCACCGAGACGACGGTGACCCCGTCGACGGTGGAGCAGGTCACCGACAACCCTGCCGGTTCCGCCTGTTCGCTCAAGTCTCCCGTGTCCGTCACGCGTCCCTCGTCCAGCTCGCCGATTACGCCCCGTGCATTCCTCACCGGGCAGTTGCCCCGGATCGCGCGAAAGATGCCGGTCGGCCGTGCCTCGACGCGATACCCACCCCTGGACTCCCTACAACCTCTTCTGCTCCTCCTATGTCCAGTACATGACGTCCGGGTCGGCAAGGGCCAGGTCGCCGCCGTTTCCACGCACCGACGTCATGCACCGACGTCACGCACCGACGGTGTGGACCGACCCCATGTACCGAAGCGCAGGGCGACCTGGCGGAGGGTGCGCCCGGCAGCCGGGTGACCGTCACGGCGACCCTGCGCAACGACGGCCCCGGATGGATCCGGAACCAGGAGAGCGACGACCAGCCGGCCCTGGTGGTGCGGATCCCGGCAGGAACCGTCGCCAAGAGATCGGGAAGACGGCCCGGGACACCAAGGGCGAGGTGACGGCCGGCTCGGTGTACGGCATCCACCCCGCGTTCGACAAGAACCCGGCGAACGACACCGCCTACCTCGCCGTCGACGTGTCCGGCGACGACGACCCGGGCACGAGCACCTCCGGCGGCACCACGACCGGCGGCACCACGACCGGCGGGGACACGGGCAGCAGCGGCTCCGGCACGGGGGGCCAGGGCAACGACCCGCACGGCCAGTCGACCGGCGGCTCCGGGACCACGGGCACCTCCGGCACGACGACCACCTCCGGTACGACCGGCGCGACGGGCACCTCCGGGACCTCGGCGGCCACGACGTCCGCTTCGGGTACCGCGACCGGCGGCACCCTCGCGAGCACCGGCAGCGACGGCGTGCCGTTCCTGGCCACGGTCGCTGCGGGCGCGACGGCCCTCGGCGGCCTGGTGCTGGTGGTGGTACGCCGCCGGGGCACCGCGAAGTAACCGGGCACCGCGGGACACGGAAGCCTTCCGTCGCAGATCGTTGGCGTCTCCGCCGAGCAGAGCGACCGGATCGGCTCGTCGCCGCCGGGCTCCCGTGGCTGCCGCCGCTCAGGATGCCAACGGTGCCGCACAGTCACGCTAGGCGGGCGACTCACCTTTCTATCCCCAACCTGTGTTGTTTCTAGAATGGACGGGTGGAAGACATTGACGCGATCGCGGTGCTGCAGGATCCGGTGCGGCGGCGCCTGTACGAGTACGTGGCGGCGCAGGGCCGTGAGGTCGGTCGCAACGAGGCCGCCGAGGCGGCCGGGGTGGCGCGCACGCTCGCTGCGCATCATCTGGACAGGCTGACCGAGGCCGGGCTGCTGGAGAGCGGTAGCCGTCGCCTGACGGGTCGTTCGGGGCCGGGTGCGGGCCGTCCCGCCAAGGTGTACACGCGGGCGCGGGCCGAGCGGTCGGTGTCGCTGCCTGCCCGCGACTACCGCACCGCCGCCGAGCTGCTGGCCGAGGCCGCCGAGCAGGCCGGGCTGGACGCCGGGCTCTGCGCGGCCGCCCGCCGCCGGGGTGAGGCCCTGCGCGGCTCGAAGGCACCGTGCGGCGGCCTGGAAGAGGCCATGGAGATGCTGGCCGCCCGCGGCTACGAACCGCACCTGGAAGGTGTCGAGGGTCTGCAGGACGCCGAAGGCGCCGAAGGGACGACCAGGGCAGCGGTACACGTCGTCCGTATGCGCAACTGCCCCTTTCATGCCGTCGCCGAGCGCTTCCCGCCGCTCGTCTGCGGCATGAACCTCGCCCTGCTGGAGGGGCTGCTCGGGACGGACGGGCCCCTCCGTGCTCGCATGGACGCCCGGCCGGGGGAGTGCTGCGTGGTGGTCGAGACTTCTAAAAACAATGGCCATTGACATAGAAAACGGGCCGTGCTGGGATGAGGCCATGACCGCATCCGCGCATGCCGCCCACCTCGCCCAGCTCAACGTCGCCACGCTCCGCCACCCCCTCGACGACCCGCGCATCGCACCGTTCGTCGAGATGCTCGACCCTGTCAACGCCGCTGCCGACGGCGCGCCCGGCTTCGTATGGCGGCTCGTGGAGGAAGGGGCAGCCGACGCCACCGGCCTGCGCCCGGCGGGCGAGGACGTCATCGTCAACCTGACCGTGTGGGAGACCCAGGAGGCCCTGTGGGACTTCACCTACCGCAGCGGTCACCTGGAGGTGATGCGTCGGCGCCGTGAATGGTTCGAACGGCACGTCGAGGCGCACCTGGTGCTCTGGTGGCTTCCCGCCGGTCACCTCCCGACCGTCGGCGAGGCCCTGGAGCGGCTGGCGGACCTGCGGGCGCACGGGCCGTCCCCGCGCGCGTTCACCTTCGGCTCCTCCTACACTTCCGCCGAGGCCGCCCAGCACCTTCAGGCCGTGCCGCAGGCCGCCCGGACCGCGCGGCCGACGCCGGCCGGGGACGCGGCGGCGGTGTAGGGCAGGGACGCTCGATCCAGCAGGGCGGGGGCACCGGCCTCAGGACGGTGATCAGGCGTGCAGTTGCCGGTCCCCGCGTCGTTGTGCTGATCGCGGGGGTGCGGGGCGGCCGCTCGGCCGGCCGGGGCGGGGACGGCCCTGCCGTCGAGCCGTCCTGTCGCGGAGGCCGCCCACTGACTGACGCTGCCTCGGCGGGCCTGTCCTGCCGGTGGCCACCCATGGCAAAGTGATCAAGTTGGACTGCCTGTGGTTGGGGGGAAATGCGTGAAGCGACTTCTTGGGTCGGCGATGGTTGCGGCTATGGCCACGGTGGCGCTGGCCGGCTGTGGCGGCAGTGGAGAGAGCGGAAACCCATCGATGAACGGCCCGGGACAGAAGGACGTCCCATCAGGGCCCTACCGGTTGGAGATGCCCAAGTCGGTACTCAAAGGCACCTTCACGGAGTCCGACCATGCCGAGCCCGATCCGAACATCGCGTCGATGCTCTCCGGCCGGATCGAAAACGGCGTCTCCGCGTTCGCCGCCTATCAGCCCGCCGGCCGAAAGTCGGAGACTTCGGTGCCCGTGCTGGCGGTGACCGGGGTGTACGGAACCGTGCTCAGCCCGGTCACGGCCCGCGACGAGTTCCTGAAGATCCTCGACAGCCGGATCCCGGACAGGCGCTCCACCGTGATCATCGGCCCCCGTACGATCACCCCCCAGGGCTCCTCGAAGCCCGTCTCCTGCCGGATTGTTCGGGGCGCCGATCAGTACGGAACGACCTGGCAACCGGACTGTTCCTGGGCGGACGGATCGGCCGTTGTCGACGTGACGCAGACCGTGGACTTCGCCAAGCCTCCTGGCGAATTCGACCTTGAGGCCTTCGCGGCCAAGACGGCGACCATCCGCAAGGAGGTCCGCGCCCCCATGGCGCCGTAACCGTTCGAGCTTCGTCGAACCCGGCCCGTGCTCAACCTCTTGGTCCTCCGCAACCTGTTCCGATCCTGGGCATCGGAGTTGTCGTCGAGGGCCCTTGAAGAAGTGGCTGGAGTCCGAGTACTACTGCGCCCGCGGTCACCTGCCGCTCGAAGGAATCCCGGTTACGCACGGACAGAACGAGAGCTTGTAGAAGATGCCTGCGGCGAGAGGACGGCGCGGCCGGGCGGCCGATCTGCCACTCGGACTCGCAAGCTCTCGTGCGCCACCCTCGCAAACCAAAGTGAACCGGTCCACGCCGGATCTGCTACGTCTACGAGATCCGCGATGACACCGGCTTTGAATTTTACGGAGCAGACCAGCTTGGCCATCACCAAGCTGTCGCTGTCGGCGCAGTGGCCCGCCTGGTCAAAGAAGCAGGACCGTGCCGCCGGACCGGTCTGCGCGGAATGCGACTACGACCTGCGCGAGTTCACGGACGAGTCACGAGTGCCGTTCGACGTCCGCCTGCCGGAGTGACCCAAGACGCGGCGGCTGGTGTGCGGGCAGTGCTGCAACGACGGCCTAGACGAGATGGAGCGCCTGGCCGCGCTCGTCGGGAAGCCGTCGTGAACGCGGGCCGCCGCCAACCCGCCCCGCCCAGGGTGGCCAGCAGACGCCCGGCTCCGGAACTGACGCAGCACCTCAACAGCCCTCGCAGACCGAGCGCCGCGGCCGCAGCCGGTGACCGGGCCCCAAGAGCCGGACAGAAGACTTGTGTGCCCGGCCAGGCTCCCAGCAGGCGCGCAGCTCAAAACGGGCCGTCCGATGCCGCCTGACTTCGCCGGACAGCGCCTCGTGACGCGGGGCCGGCCCGGTGCTGCGTTCGCCCCCGCGGCACCGACGCCTGGTAAGCCGTGGCCGACCGGCGCGACGTGCGCTTCCGTGCCGTATGCGTGTGAGTACGGCGACGACGGGAACCAGCCGGGCGCCGTGCACGTTGCACGGGTACTGGCGTCGTCCGCTACCTCGGGGGAGGTCGGCAAAGGGGGAGGGACATGAAATCAGTGATCGACCTGACGGAGTACGGCGACGCACTGCGTCGGGACCCGCACCCGGTCTATGCACGGCTGCGCGCGCAGGGCCCCGTCCACCGGGTCCGGCTCGCCAGCCCGGCAGGGGCCTGGGAGACCTGGCTGGTCGTGGGGTACGAGGAGGCGCGGGCCGCCCTCGCCGACCCCCGGCTGGCCAAGGACACCGCCAAGATCGGCGAGGTGCCGCTGGACGAGCAGTTGATCGGCAAGTATCTGCTGACGGCCGACCCGCCGCAGCACACACGCCTGCGCAGTCTCGTCGCGCGCGCGTTCACCATGCGCCGGGTCGAGCAACTGCGCCCGCGGATCCAGCGGATCACCGACGAGCTGCTCGATGACATGCTGCCCCGTGGCTGCGCCGACGTCATCGACTCCCTCGCCTACCCGCTGCCGATCACGGTCATCTGCGAGCTGCTCGGCGTCCCCGAGATGGACCGCACCGAGTTCCGCAAGATCTCCACCGAGGTGGTCGCCCCTACCGGCGAGGACAGAGAGCGCGCGGCAATCGTCCGCCTCGCCGAGTACCTCACCGAGCTGATCGAGGACAAGCGCCGCGCCGGGCCGACGGGTGATCTGCTGAGCGATCTGATCCGCACCACCGCCGAGGACGGCGACCGGCTCTCCGTGGAGGAACTGCGGGGCATGGCCTACCTGCTGCTCATCGCCGGCCACGAAACCACGGTCAACCTCATCGGCAACGCCGTCCTCGCCCTGCTCACCCACCCCGCCCAGCTGGTGGCCCTGCGCTGCGACACCACCCTCCTCGACGCGGCGGTGGAGGAGACGCTGCGCTGGGAAGGCCCGGTGCACAACGCCACCTACCGGTACGCCGCCGAACCCTTGGAGATCGCGGGCACCTGGATCGGCCAGGGCGAGGGCCTTCTCGTCGGCCTCGCCGCCGCCCACCGCGACACCGCCCGGTACGCCGAGCCGGACCGATTCGACATCCGCCGCGACACCCGCGGTCACCTCGCCTTCGGCCACGGCATCCACTACTGCCTGGGCGCACCCCTGGCCCGCCTGGAGGGCAGGATCGCGATCGGCACCCTCCTGGAACGCGCTCCCGGCCTGGCCCTGGACGGCGAGCCGGAGGAGTGGCTGCCGGGCCTGCTCATGCGCGGCGTGAGAAGCCTGCCGGTGCGCTGGTAGCGGCGCGACGCCCTACGCCAGTCGGTCGTGCGCGACCGCGACGGAGCACGGCCCTCAGCCGGGCGACGCCTGTCGGTCATCCGGGAGCGGCACCAGGCGCCGCTCCCGGCGGGAGCGCTCGCATGCCTCGGCGATCCGCAGTGCCTGCAAAGCCTCCCGGCCGTCACAGCGGTTGGGCCACTCGCCGCGCACCACCTCCACGAAGGCGTTCAGCTCCTCCTCGTAGGCAGGCCCGAACCGCGCGGGGTAACGACCTCCGCATGGAACTGACCGGGAAGCGCGACACGGTGGTGGTGCGCCTGGACGACCGTACGCCGCTCGTCTCCACCGAGCCGAGCGGGCCGCCGCCCGCGGGCAAGCCGTGACCGGAGGTCCTGAAGCCGTTCAACCGGGTCGGCGTCGCCGTATCCGGCCTAACGAGTCGGTGCGTGATAGCGGGCCACGCATGTTCGCTCTCTTAGCGCCGGCCTCCCGCCCACCGTCACACGAGCACCGCGCCTCCGCGCAGCAGCACCCGACTCGCCAGCCAGTACCGTATGCCGGAAGATGTGTGCCGTAATGCGGAAAATGCAAGGGGGTCGTGGGTGAGGGGGCGGGACATGCGACGGTCGGAGGCTGCCCGGTCGTGGTGGTGGCGGGGGCGCCGATGGGGCTTCGGTTCGCAGGTGCTGCGCGGCCCGGCCCAGGTGATGTTCCTGCCCCACGCGTCGACGGGCGCCGTCTTCTGCCTGGCCGTGGCCACGGCCGACTGGCGGTACGGCGCCTACGCCCTGGGAGGCGCCGCCCTGGGCACCGGCGCCGCACGGTTGCTCCAGGTGACCCGCGATCGGGTGGAGGCGGGGCTGGAGGGGTTCAACGCCTGCCTCCTCGCCCTGTGCTGCGCGGTGTTCCTGGACGCGGGCCGGCTCTCCACCGTGCTGCTCGCCGCCGCGGGATGCGTGGTTGCGGCGGTCGCCACCGCGGCGGCCGTAGGGCTGCTGCGCGTATGGCGGCTCCCGCCGCTGACCCTGCCGTACTGCCTGATGGCGAGCGCGGCCACGATCGCCGCGCCCGCCTTCCGACGGATCTGGCCGCACGGCGGCAGCCTCGCCGAGCTGCCCCGCGCCGCCGCCGGGCCGACCACGCCGCGCCTGGGCGAGCTGTGGCGGGCGTTCTTCCGCAACGTGTCCCAGGTCTTCTTCCTGGACGAGTGGTACGTCGGGGCGCGGCTCCTCGCGGGTGTCTTTCTGGTCAGCCAGGTGGCGGGGCTGGTGGTCTGCGCCGGCAGCGCGACCGGCATCCTGACCGCCTGGGCACTCGGCGCGCCCGCGGCCCGGATCGCCGACGGCACGACGGGCTACAACGCGGTGCTCGTCGCCCTCGCCCTGTGCGGGGTGTTCCGGGCCCTTCACGGGCTCGCCTCGCCCGGCTCCCGCCCCGGCCGCCTCGCCCGGCCCTCGCACCCCGGCCCGCCCGCACCGGCCCCGGATCCTCAGGGAGAGCACGTAGACTCCGGCTGCCTTGCCGCTCCGGGCGATGCGGCACTGTCATGAGATGCCTCACCTGTGAATCGCGTGTGCATCTGTGCTGTTTGCGGGACGCGTTTGTTAGATTGCGCAACCACGCAACCGATCTGGCGCAGCGTTTCGCCTGCCCGTACACCGCCGCGCATGCCCGGCCGCTCCGACGGCCGGCCTGACAGGCCCGACCGTTCAGGGGAGTGGGAGATGAGCGACCCGTGGGAGGGGCAGGTCGGCCAGGCCACGCGCAGCCGCGGCGAGCAGGTGCCCGGACAGCGCACGGCCGAGCCGGACAGGACCCGTCCGCCGGGCGGCCGCGCCGCGGCCCGGGCCGCCTCGCGTGCGGGCGGCGGCGGGCGGCCCCGCCGGTCCCGCCCGGTGCCCCGCGGCAGACGGCTGCTGAAGATCGCCGGAATCTGCCTGTCCGTCCTCATCGTGGTCACCGCCGGCACGGGCTGGTGGTTCTACCAGCACCTGAACGGCAACATCCACAGCGTCTCGCTGGACGGCAAGGGGGGCACGGAGAAGGCCGACGCCTTCGGCCGCACCCCGATCAACATCCTGGTCATGGGCTCGGACGGCCGTACCAGCAAGACGGACTGCAAACTCGGCGGCGGCTGCTCGGCGACCGGGGTGCAGACCGGCAGCAACGCGGACGTGCAGATGGTGCTGCACATATCCGCGGACCGCTCCAACGCCACCGTGATGAGCATCCCCCGCGACACCATGACCAAGGTCCCGGCCTGCAAGGACAGCCAGACCGGCCAGTCCACGGCCGGGTACTACGGCCAGGTGAACAGCGCGCTCCAGTACGGCCCCGCCTGCCAGGTGGGCACCGTCCACCAGCTCACCGGCATCCCCATCGACCACTTCGTCAAGCTCGACTTCTCCGGTGTGGTGAAGATGTCCGACGCGGTCGGCGGCGTCTCCGTGTGCGTCAGTGACGACGTGTACGACACCTACTCGCATCTGAAGCTGTCCAAGGGCGCCCACACGCTCGAGGGCGAGGCGGCGCTCGAGTTCGTGCGCTCCCGGCACGGCTTCGGCGACGGCAGCGACCTCGGCCGTACGATCTCGCAGCACATTTTCCTCAGTGCGATGATCCGCAAGTTCAAGAGCGCGGGCACGCTCACCGACCCCACCGCGGTGTACAAGCTCGCCGACGCCGCGACCAAGGCGCTGACCGTGGACGACGGCCTCGGCAGTGTGAAGAAGCTGAGCGCGCTCGCGGCCGATGTGAACAAAGTCCCCACCAAGCGGATCACCTTCACGACGATGCAGACGGCCCCCGACCCGGCCGACAACGACCGCGTGGTGGTGGGCGCCGGCGCGAAGTCCCTGTTCGCCACCATCGCGGGCGACCAGTCCCTGACCACCGGGTCCGGCAAGAGGTCCGCGGCGGCCTCCGCGGCCGCCAAGGCCACGGCCACGGCCACCGCCTCGGCGGTGCCCGCGTCCGAGATCGCCGTGACGGTGGAGAACGGCACCGGTGTCACCGGCCGCGCCTCCGCCGTCGCGACCGCCCTCATCGACCAGGGCTTCAGCTCGGCCACGACCACGGGGAACGCCCCGAGCCCCGCGACGACCACCACCCTCACCTACGGCTCCGGCCAGAAGGCCAGGGCCCGGACGGTCGCCAAGGCGCTCGGTCTGCCCTCCTCCCATCTGAAGCAGGGCACCGGCAGCGGACTGACCCTGGTGGTCGGCAGCGACTGGCCCAGCGGCAGCGGCTATGCGGGCAGGTCCACCGCGTCGCCCGCGCCCGCCGACACCAAGGCCGCCGTCGGAGGTGCCCACGCCTCCACCGCCGACGAGGCCAAGACCTGCGCCAAGGTGAGCCCCTACAAGACGGTCACGCTGAACGGCGTCTCCATGACACCGGCCCAGGCGTACGCGGCGGCACGGAACAAGCCCGACTCCGACGCCTGACCCTGCGGATCCCCACGCCCACGGCACACCTCGACCGCCTCACCGGGCTCGGGCGCTGCCCGGCTCCGTCGGCTGCGGGGGCCGGGTCAGACGTCCCGCCAGCGTGCGTTGCACCAGGAGAAGACGCCGAACGCGGCCAGGCCGAGCGCGACGAGCGCGAGCAGCCAGGGGCCGGCCGGCAGATCCCGGAACGCACGCAGGGTGTCGTCCATGCCCTTGGCCTTCCCCGGCTGATGCTGGACGGCCGCGACGACGGCGAACACACCGGCCGCGGCGAAGACGACACCACGCGCCGCCCCGCCCGTCATCCCGAAGAATTCGACGACCTGCCGGGTCCGGGCCGACATGGCACCGGTCCGCAGGTCCTCCAGGAACTTCTTCTGCACGGCCCGTACGGAGATCCACAGCCCGGCGATCACCACGCCGGTCCCCGCGATCCCGACGAGCCACTGGCCGGCGGGCCACTCCAGCACCCGGGCGGTGACGTCGTCGGTGTTCCGGTCGGAGGATCCGCTGCCGCTGCCCCGGTCCCCGGCTGCGTAGGAGAGCACCGTGTAGGACACGAAGCCGTAGAAGACGAAACGGAACAGTGCCGCCGCCCGCCGGGAGATCTTCGTCCCCTTCGGGCCCGACCCGCCGAACACCGCCTCCGACAGCCGCCACAGGGCCATTCCGGCGAGTGCCACGCCCACGATCCACAGCATCGCCGACCCGAACGGCCGGCCTGCCAGCTGGCCGAGGGCGCCGCCGCGGTCCGCCTGGTGCCCGTCGCCGTTACCGCCGAAGGCGATCTGTACCGCGATGACACCCACGAGGAAGTAGATGAGCCCGCGCGCCGCGAAACCCGCCCGGGCGGCCACGGCCATCGCCGTGCTGTCCGCCGCTCGGCGCGCCCGGCCGCGTCCCCGTAGTGCCCATGACGATGCGTTCATATACCGCCGATTCCCCCGCGTCCCGGTCCGACACCTGCTTGCCGCGAGGGAGACAGGGAGCGGTCAGGCCGTGCCGGTGCGGTGCCCGGACAGGCGGCGGACCAGGACACGCGGACGGCGCCGGAACGCCAAGCGCGAGGACCTCCAGCTGGGCTTCGAAGGACGCCCGGAGCTCTCCGGGGTGGTCTTCGGCGAGCAGCGAGCGGGAGAGCGGAGCCGAGAGCTCGGTGGACCCGGTGACGGCGACGCGCATGGCGTTCTCCCGAGGGGCGCGGGCGACGCATGCTTCGAACGTGCACCGGCCGTCGGCTCCGCGCGATACGTGCCTACTGTGAACTTCAAGCATGCGGGCAGCAGCCCGACCCGGTCCCGAAATGGTGGCCTCGTGGGGGAGGGGCCGGCGGTTTGCCGCCGGCCCCTAGGGATCACTGCCGGTGGTGATCCGCGCTCGTGATCACATAGCGGGCCACGTCGCCCTCGGTGGCCGACAGGCGGAAGCCCGCCTTCTCCAGCACGCGCAGGGAGGCCGGGTTCGACAGCTCCGCGCCCGCCACCACGCTCTGGACGCCAGGCGCCGCCAGGGCGAACTCCGCCAGCGCCCGGGTGGCCTCGGTGGCGTAGCCCCGGCCGCGGCGGGACGCCACGATGCCGTAGCCGATCTCGACGCTCCCCTCGCTGGGTGGCCAGAACAGACCGACGGAACCCACCACCACGTCACTGGCACGCTCGATGACCAGACGATGGCCGTGTTCGCCGAGCCAGGCGGGGTGCTGCTCGAAGAGACCGGCTATGACGCGGTCACCTTCGGCGGGGAAGTCGTCCGCCCAGTGGACGGACCTGCTGTCGCCGAGGACCGCGGCGGCCTCGGCGGTGGTCCAGGGCCGAAGGACGAGGCGGTCGGTGGTCAGCTGCGGATGGGCTGGTGAAGAAGGGGTGGACACGTATCACTCCTGGTCGTGGGAACGACCGGACCGCGCCGTCTAGCGCGCGGGCCGGATGAGGGTATGCCGATGAGGGCCGACGGCGGCCATATTCATCAACCTCCCCATCCCGTGATCACGCGTCTCTCGCGCCGACGCGACCGTAGCAAGCGTGTTCCGGCCTGGGCAAAGCATTTGAGTATCCCTGCTACGGCGTTCCGGACGGCCCCTGAGATCCGCTGACCGGGGCCCGGGACAGCCGCTCACCGAGCAGCACCGCGCAGGCCCCGCCGGTCAGGAGCCCGCCGCGCGACACCGAAGACCGCGAACAGGGCGCTGACCGTGTTCGAGGGGAACCCGCTCACGTCACCCAGGAACGTCGCGATGTAGGTGTACCCCGCGAACGCCCTGGTGGCGGAGAGGAACCCCGCCACCACCACGGCCTTGAACCGGCGGGCATCGGGCCTGGTGCCGGCATCAGGGCCCCGAGCACCGCCGGCCCGCGCCATGCGGCCGGTCGCGGCACCGCCCATACACGTACCTCACCCGGCTCACCGGCCCCGGTGCAACCGCATTTGGGTGGACTCAGGGGTGCGGGCCACCGAGCTGGGAGGCGTACCGGGATGGCGAAGTGGAAGGTCGCCGCATGCGTCCGCGGGTGCGTCGCGCTCGGCGCACTGCGTGCCAGGGCGGGGCAGCGCCGGCCTGTGTCAGCCGCATGTGCCAAGTCGCGTTCAACCGCCCCAGCGCGCCCTCTCGTTGACCAGCCGTGCGGTATGGTACGAGATGTTTGGTTTAATTTTCAGCTTGGGGAGGGTCCATGGCTCAGCAGGAGCGAGCTGTCCGGACCCGACGCGCTGTTCTGGAAGCCGCTGCGGCCGTCTTCGCCGAGCGTGGTTACGCGGCCGCCACCATCGCCGAGATCCTCAACCGGGCCGGCGTGACCAAGGGCGCTCTGTACTTCCACTTCGACTCCAAGGCCGCCCTCGCCCGGGGCGTGCTCCAGGAGCAGATGAGGACCGAGTACCACCTGCCCCGCGAACTGAAGCTCCAGGAATGGGTGGACGCGGGCATGACCCTGGCCAAGCGTCTGCCCCGGGAGCCCATGCTGCTCGCCGGTGTCCGGCTCTCGGCCGACCTGCAGGGCCACGACGTCCTCGGCAGCGCCTGGCCGGCCTGGGCGAGACTGACCTCCTGTGTTCTGACGGAGGCCAAGGAACGCGGTGAGGTGCTCCCGCACGTGGTCCCCGAGGAGACCGCCCAGGTCTTCCTCGGCGCCTGGATAGGCGTGCAGTTCGTCTCGCAGGCCGTGGCCGGCTGGGCCGACCTGGACGAACGCATGTCGGCGCTGTACGGCCACCTCCTTCCCTCGATCGCGGCCCCTGCCGTCCTCGTCCGGCTGGACACCGCGCCGGACCGGGGCGCCCGGGTGATCGCCGAGGTCCACCAGAAGTCGGCAGCCTTCGCCGGCGCCCCTGCCTGACACCGACCCCCGAGTTCGACCCCCGAGTCCGGCTCCCGCGCGCAGTTGCTCCCCACGCGGCGCGACAGACACAGATGTGGCCACGAATCAAACCGCTGAGACGGTTTGAGGGCAGGCGGGATCCGAGGCCGCGACCGAGCCCGCAGGATCCGAGGCCGCGACCGAGCCCCAGGAGTCACGCCCGGGTGGCCCCGGGCACGAGACCGGGCGCGAAGCGGAACGACACCGCCTCCATCAGCGGCTTGCGCTTGGTGTTGTGGAAGGCGGCGATCCGCCAAGCGCCGTCCGCCTCCCGGACCAACGTGTACGTCTGAACCTTTCCCAGCCGGCGGGGCCGCCTGCCCTTGTAGGTGTCACCGCGCCCGCTGACGACGACGGTGTCCGGCCCGAGGAAGCGGATGCCGACGGTCTCGTCCGCGAGCCGGGTGCCCTTGAGGAAGGTCGTGAACAGCACCCGATGGCTTTCGATGATGTCCCGGCGCCCCTGGTAGAGGGTGCCGACGTAGGTGGCATAGCTGGCGTCTTCGGTGAACAGCCCGCCGTAGGCGTCGGCGTCGTGCCGGTTCCATGCGGCGACCAGTGCGTCCAGTACGGCGGTGACCGCGGCGATGTCCTGAGCTGTGTGCATGACGGAGCTTCCCCCTCGTGGTTAGACTTGAGAAGAGTCTTACTGAGAGCAGTATCTGCATGTGTGCAGAGATTTGGGAAGGGGCCCACCGATGCCGAATCCCCGCAGCGGCAGGGAAGAAGAACACGTGATCTTCCGTCAGTACCTCGACGCCGTGGGCCTCCAAGGCTTGGCCAGCGCCGAAGCGGCCGGCCTGCACAGCTCTGAGTGGTACGCGCTCAGCCTGATCACCCAGGAGGGCAGCCTCACCTCGGGTGAACTCGCCACCCGCACCGGCCTGACCACCGGTGCCACCACCCGCCTGATCGACCGCCTCGAACGCGCCGGATACGCACGCAGGACCGCCGACCCCGCCGACCGCCGGCGCGTGCACGTCGAGCCCGTCCCGGACGCGCTCGCCCGCGTGGAGGGCGTCGTAGGCCCGGCGCGCCGCCATGTCGCCGAGGTACTGGCCCACTACACGCCCGAGCAACGCGCCGTGCTCTTCGACTACTTCGCGCGCGCGGCTCCCGCGTTCCGCGCCGCGACCGAGGAGATCCGGGCGGCGGCCCCGCGCAAGCGGACCAGGAAGACGGGCTGAGGCGAGCGGAGCCGACGACCGAACGCGCCCGCACCGGCCGTTCCGCGGCCGTGACATCATCACCGTCGTCCGTACGACGAATCACCGCCGTCCGTACGACCAACCACCGGCGTCCGTACGACCATGTCCCACCGGAGGGACGCAGACCAGGATGACCGACTGGGAGCGGGACGAGACGCTCTTCGCGGGCACGGCCGCCTACTACCGGCAGGGGCGGCTGCCCTACGCGCCCGGACTGGTGGCGCGGCTCGCCGAGGTGCCGGCGGCCGACGGCACCGGACGTCTCCTCGACGTGGGCTGCGGACCCGGCACGGTCACCCTGCCCCTGGCCCCCTGTTCCGCGAGGCTGTCGGCGTCGACCCGGACACTGGCATCCCCAGCACCGAGGCGTTCGTCCGGCGCCGCCCGTGGCCGACGGGATGACCGCTGCGGTGGTGAGTCATACAGGCGCCCTCCTCACGAGGCACGACGCCCGCCTGTGACGCTGGACATGAGGGGGCGGGCGGGGCGGTGTGGCGCGGGGCCCTACGGCCGGCCGCCGCGTTCCAAGGGGATCCGTTCCCCCGCCTCGATCGCGACCGGCAGGCGGTTCTCGGCGGGAGGCAAGGGGCAGGTCGCCAGGTCGGTGTAGGCGCACGGCAGGTTCGTGGCACGGTTGAAGTCCAGGCTGACCGTGCCGTCGGGGGCGGGCGCGGCGATCTGGAGGGAGCGATTCGCGGCGTACGTCGTCACACCCGAGGTGCTGTCGGTGAAGAGGGCCATGAGGGCGCCGGGGGTGCTGCCGTTGAACGTGGTGAGGTGGTACCGCACGCCGTCCAGCTCGAACTCGACGCGGCCGGGGGAGTCGTAGACGTGTTCCAGGCCCTCCACGGTGGCGCCGACCGTGACCGGGCGCGGCTTCTCGAAGGGCAGGAAACGGCCGGTGACGACCCAGCGCGGGTCCGGGGCGTAGGCGGGCGTGTACCGGAAGTCGGTGCGCAGTGCGTTGCCGGGGTGGCGGGGGCGCAGAATGTCGTTGCCACCGCGCCGGGCGACTTCCAGCACGGCGTCACCCCAGCCGACGTACAGGCTGTCGCGTTCCGCGATGACACCGAAGTCGTGGCGGCCGCAGACCACTTGCCCGTCGACGGTCACCTCCTCGCCGTCGGCCAGTTCGACCACCACGCCGTCGGCGGTGGCCGACCAGGCGCCGGGAGCGTCCTCGAACCTGGCCGGTTCGGGGCTCAGCCAGTGCAGGCTGGTGATCGCGAGGAAGCCGTGCGGTGCGGCCAGTGTCTCCTCCTGGGTCCTATGCCATTCCTCCCATTCCTCGGCGAAGTCCACTCGGTCGATGTCCTGGACGGTCATGTCCGCTCCCTCGTCTGGCGTTGCCGGTCGGGTCCCGCTCGTCTTCCAACGGCCGCACCCCCGCCGTTCATCCCGTCCACCGGAATTCGCCGGTGTGTCTGCGCGGCCGATCTCCCGTCCTGTGGCTGCCGTTTGCCGGCCGTTCACCGGCTGACCTCGGCATCTGCCGTAATGGCGGCCGAGTATGACGAGCCGTCCGGGGCCGCGGGTATTGATGAGCGGATGTCTGTGCGCGGTCACTAGGATGTGAGGCAAGACAACCATGCGACCGGCCCGTTCCCTGTGCGCCGGTCGGGGTCGCCGATGCCAGGGACCGCTCCCCGGGCTGCGGTGATCTTCCTTACCAGGAGGACCCTCCGCATGTTCCGACGAATAGGCAACGCCGTCGTCCGTCATCCCGTTTGGACGATTGTGGCGTGGCTGATTGCCGCGGTGGCGATTGTCGCCACCGCTCCGAGTCTGCCCTCGAACAGTGACGAGAGCAGCTTCCTACCGAAGAGTTACGAGTCCATCAAAGCGGCGGACCTCCAGCAGAAGGCGTTCCCCAGCGCCTTCACCCCGTCCGCGATCGCGCTGTACCAGCGCACCGACGGCGGCAAACTCACCGCCGCCGACCAGAAGGATGTCGCCCGGATCACCTCCGAACTGGGCAAGAAACACATCGACCAGGTACAGAAGGTCGTCCCCGGCCAGCCGTCCAAGGACGGCAGGTACACCCTGACCCTGGTGCAGATGGACAGCAAGAACGCCGGTCAGCCCAAACAGGCCGACGCTGCCAAGGTGTTGCGTGAAGAGGCCAAGAAACTGGCCAAGGGCACGGATCTCGACGTCAAGCTCGGCGGTGCCGCGGCGCAGGCACTCGACCAACAGGACTCGTCCAAGCGTGGCGAGGCGTTGATCGGTATCGGCACCTTCGTCATCATCCTGGTGACGCTGCTGATCATCTTCCGGGCGCCGATCCTCGCCGTACTGCCCCTGGTGCTGATCGGCCTGGTGTCCGCCGTCGCCAACGGGCTGATCGCCTACGCCACCAAGCTGTTCAACCTCGAGGCCAACAGCTCGATCTCGTCCATTTTGATCGTCGTGCTCTTCGGTGTGGGCACGGACTACTTCCTGTTCCTGATATTCCGATATCGCGAGAGTCTGCGTGCCGGTGACGAGCCAAAGCAGGCCATGATCAACGCGGTTGGCCGGGTCGGTGAGGCCATCGCCTCGGCGGCGGGCGCGGTCATCATCGCGTTCCTCGCCCTGGTGCTGTCCACGCTGGGCTTCCTGAAGCAGATGGGCCCGGCGCTCGCCATCGCGGTCGGCGCCACTCTGATCGCGGGCCTGACGCTGATCCCCGCCGTGGTCTCGCTCATCGGGCCGAAGGTGTTCTGGCCCTCGAAGTCCTGGCAGAAGGAGCCGCAGAACGCCCGCTTCGCCGCCCTCGGCCGGGGCGTCCAGCGCCGCCCGGCGCTGACCGCCGTCCTGTCCGGTCTCGTCCTGCTCGCCCTGTCCGTCGGCACCTTCGGCTACAAGGCCACCTTCGACCTGGCGTCGGGCTCCATGCCCAAGACCAAGGAGTCCATGGTCGTCCAGGACGAGATGCAGAAGGCGTACTCTGCGGGCGCCGCGGCACCCACCGACGTCTATCTGTCCACCACCGACGGCAAGCCGCTGGACAAGTCCGGCTTCGACGCGTACGCGCAGAAGCTCGGTGCCGTGGACGGCGTCGCGAGTGCCCGCCTGACCCAGGTGAACAAGCAGGGCACCACCGCGGACTTCACCGTCACCCTCAAGTACGAGGCGTCGACGGACAAGGCCATCGACGCCGTGGGCCGGGTCCGCGACGTCGCCCACTCCACGGCGCCCGACGGCACCGAAGCGGTCGTCGGCGGTATGTCCTCGATCTACAAGGACATCAACGCGGCCGTCAACCACGACTACCGCACCGTCTTCCCGGTGGCCGCCGTCCTGATCATGCTGATCCTGGGGCTGCTGCTGCGCAGTGTGGTCGCCCCTTGGTACCTGATCGCCTCCGTGGGCCTCGGCTTCGGCGCCACCCTCGGCGCCACCGTGTGGATCTTCCAGGAAGGACAGGGACACTCGGGCCTGATGTTCATGCTGCCGGTGATCATGTATCTCTTCGTGGTCGCGATCGGCACCGACTACAACATCCTCATGATCGCCCGGCTGCGCGAGGAGGCCCGCGAGGGCCGCGAGCCGCGCGAGGCGGCCGGCATGGCGCTCCGGCACGCCGGGCCGACCGTGGCCGCGGCGGGCTTCATCCTGGCGGCGACCTTCGCCACGATGATGCTGGCGGGCAACTCGCTGCTTTCGGAGATGGGCTTCGCGGTCTCCTTCGGAATCGCGGTGGCCGCGTTCGTCATGGCGATGTTCTTCACCCCGAGCCTCACGGCCCTGATCGGTCACGCGGCCTGGTGGCCGGGCCACGGGGACCGGGCGGAGCCGCCGACGGCCGGCACGGGCGTCGGAACCGAGGGCCTCGGGCCGGTCCCGGGCGACGAGGGCCGGGACGCCGGTGTCCACGACCCCGCCGGTCGCCGCCGCTGACGGCGGCCGGTGTGAACGACCGAGTCCTGCCGGGCCGCACGGCCCGGCAGGACTCTTTTCGATTGCGCGACCACGGAACGGGAGCTGTCGGTCAGCCGGCGGCGGAGCCGTGGAGGTAGTCGACCCGTACGAAGTCGACACCAGGCCGTACCTGGAGCACATGCCCACGGCGAGTGGTCGTTCGGCCGGCCCTGATGTCCGCCACGACGACTTCTTCGCGCCGGAACCCGCCGACCCGGCTGTCCGCGTCCGGGTCGGCAGGGAGACGGCCCGGTGACGATCCGACATCCTTGAACGCCAGGAAGGACATGACCAACCGAGTCGTCGCCGCTCTCACCGCCCCTCGGCCATGATGCCCCCCTCTCACCGCCCCGCGGCCGTGACACACACCGCGCCCGGTCACAGCCGTCCGCGGCAGTCGGGCCCCTGGTGCCCGGGGCCGCCTACTCCACTCAGAAGGACCCGCACCTCCTCACCCCGCGGTGCAACGGCGAGCAGGCGGCGGAAAAAGGCGAGAAGCGCACGTTGCGCGGAGCGCGCACCGCGTGCTCGTGTGAGCCCTGTACGCGCCCCCGCCGGTGGGACAAGACTGCGCTGTCGCCGGGCAGATGGCCGCCCGGTGTCGCTCGCCCA
The DNA here is from genome assembly GCF_055607665.1 of Streptomyces sp. NPDC036984. Lineage (NCBI taxonomy): Bacteria > Bacillati > Actinomycetota > Actinomycetes > Kitasatosporales > Streptomycetaceae > Streptomyces > Streptomyces sp. NPDC036984. Next base: position 10,157 of record NZ_JBVJRL010000015.1, on the reverse strand, counting down.
TCGCCCTAAGCCCCAGGAAGGCAGGTCGACCGCTGTGCTCTTGCGTCTGCCCACGTCCGTGTCGGAAGCCCAGGAGTGTCTGGCCGAGGGGGCCGTGCCGATCGGCGGGGCGACGCTCGTGTGGGCGACGTGGCAGCGGGACGGATTCCCCGAACTCGCCATGTCCCTGCGTGAGCTGCCGGAAGCCAACGCCATGGGGCGCGAGACGCTGGGTGGTGCCGTCGTCCTGCACCGGATCGACGCACAGGTGCCGGGCGTCCTCCGGCTCGCCGCGGCCACGGTCGGCACCGGCGCGGTACGGCGGACGGCGACCGTCGGCGGCAACCTCGTCGGCAGCACGCTGCGTTGCCTGCTGCCCGCCGCGCTCGTGCTGGACGCCCGGGCGACGGTGCTGGAAACCGACGGCGTCCGCGAGGCGGACCTGGCCGAGGTGGTCGCCAAGCGTCCCGTGCTGCTCAGCCTGTACTGGCGCACCCCGATGGCCTCCGCCTACCGCAAGCTGCCCGGCGCGGCGGGCGGAGAGCCACCCCTGGTCGTGGCCTCGGCACTGCACGGCGGGGACGGAGAGGCCAACCGGCTGCGCCTCGCCGTACGGGACGGCTACGACGTGCTCAGCGGCGACGTCGACGCCGACACCGGCACCGACGAGGCCCTCGACGCACTGCGCGGCACGGCTCTCGGCGAGCTGCCGGCCGCCGCATGGGAGGTCATCCGCCCGCAGGTCATCGGCCTGATGGAGGGCCGCGGTTCGGACTGAGGCGGCGGCTGAGCCTCCGGTCGTTTGCGGTCTTGGCAAAGACGTTGGCCGGTAGGCGTCGTCCTGCCCGAGCCTGGCCCGGTACGACCTGCGTACCGGAGAGGCGGACGATGACCGTGACGACGATTTCCCCTGCCCAACCCCCTGTGCTGAGCAGACGCAGACGCTGGACGGTGCTGGCCGTCTGCTGCCTGAGCATGTTCCTGGTCGGCCTGGACACGACCATCGTCAACGTCGGACTGCCCGCCATCGGGGACGGCCTGAACGTGGGGACCCGCGGTCTGGAGTGGACCGTGGACGCGTACACCATCGTCCTGGCCGCCCTGCTGATCTCGTCCGGGGCGCTGGCGGACCGGTTCGGGCGCCGGCGGGTGTTCCAGTGGGGGCTGACCGTCTTCGGCCTGGCCTCGCTGGTCTGCGCGCTGGCTCCCTCGGTGGGCGCACTGGTCGCGGCCCGCGCGGTGCAGGGAATCGGCGCCTCCATGCTCAGTCCCGTGGCCCTCGCCATCGTGGTCAACGCGATGCCCGACCCGCGGGAGCGGGCGCAGGCCATCGGTGTCTGGGCGGCGGTGTTCGGGCTCAGCATGGCCGCTGGCCCTGTCACCGGTGGTGCCCTCGTCGCCGGACTCGGCTGGCGCTCGCTGTTCTGGATCAACGCGCCGGTCATCGTGGCCGCCCTCGTGCTCAGCGCGGTGTTCGTGCCCGAGTCCCGGGCGCCGAAGGCACGGCGACTCGACCTGCCCGGGCAGATCCTGCTGACCGTGACGATCGGGGCGTGGGTCGGCATCCTCATCGAAGGGCCCCGCATCGGCTGGACGTCGCCGACGGCACTGGCCGGCTACGCCCTCGCCGCCGCGGCGACGGCGGGATTCGTCGGCGTGGAGTTCCGCCGCGAAGAGCCGCTGATGGATCCCAGGCTCTTCCGCGGCCCGGTCTTCAGCGGTGCGGTCCTGGGCGCAGTGGCGGTCTTCGTCGCCCTGAACGCGGCGCTGCTCCTCAACACCCTCTACCTCCAGCACGCCCGGGGATTCACCCCGCTCGCCGCCGGGACGGCCACCCTTCCCATGGCGGTCGGAGCGACCGTCTGCGCACCGTGGTCCGGCCGCCTGGTCGGCCGTATCGGCCCACGGCCGCCGCTGTACCTGGCGGGCGGCTTCCTCACCGCCGGCGGACTGTGCCTGGTCGGGCTCGACCAGGACACGAGCGTCCTCCTGCTCCTGTTCGCCTACCTGCTCATCGGCATCGGCTTCGGGTTCGCCAACGCGCCGATCACCAACACCGCGGTCGGCGGCCTGCCGACCACTCGGGCCGGTGTGGCGGGTGCGATCACGTCCACCGCACGACAGGTCGGCGCCGCCCTCGGCATCGCGCTGGCCGGGGGACTGCTCGCGGGAAGCACTCCCGCGGAACTCGGCCACGCCTCCAGGCCGGGCTGGTTCCTGGTCGCAGCCTGCGGACTGGTGCTACTCCTCGTGGCCCACGCCTCGCGCTCCAAGGCTCCCGTCGAGAACGCGGCTTCCCTGGCCCGGGCACGTTGAGCCCCGCGGCAGGCGCGTGACGGGCAAGCGGGAACGCCCGGCGATCAAAGCCCTCCGGGGAGTGCTCGCCGGGCCGCCGGTGACATGTCATCGTGGCGGTATGGCGACAGAAGCGGACCTCGCCGTACTGGTCGGGATACAGGCTTCCGGGAAGTCCACCTTCTACGCACAGCGTCTGTCCGACCGGTACGAGCTGGTCGGCAAGGACCTGTTCCCGCGCGCTGCCAGGAACAAGCAGCGCCGGCAGATGCGGCTGGTGGCCGAGCACCTCGCGGCCGGGCGTGCCGTGGCGGTGGACAACACCAACCCGTCGCCGGAGGAATGGGGCCCACTCGTGGAAGCGGCCCATGCCCACGGGGCGACCGTGACGGCCTACTGGTTCCCGCCGGACGTGGCGGGCTCCCTGCGGCGCAACGCCGCGCGCGAGGACCATGGCCGGGTTCCCGACGTCGGCGTGCTGGCCACGCTGAAACGGCTGCGCAGGCCGTCGGCCGCGGACGGGTTCGACGCGGTCCACGAGGTGCGGTTCGACGGGCGGGGTGGGTTCGAGGTACGCGCCTGAGCCACGGAACGGCCGGATTCCCCCTCGTTCCCCGCGGGGAAGCCCGTGCCGAGAGCGCCCCGGAACGGGAAACACAAGGCCGGGACGGCCTACCGATTCGCGGGCCGACGGGATACCCCTGGAAGGGCGGCCCGCACCGCGGCCGCTTCCCCGGGAAAGGAGCCCAGCCGTGGACGGATGGTACGTGGACGACCGCTGCGTCAACTGCGATGTGGCCCGGCAGTTCGCGCCCGAGCTGATCGGCGAGGCCGACGGGAAGTCGCAGATCCTGCGCCCGCCCGCCGACGAGGCGGAGAACCGGCGTTTACACGCCGCGGTCTTCGCCTGCCCCACCCGCTCGATCCGGCCCCGGACCGGCCGGGCGGACCAGCAACTGGACCCGTTCCCGCTGGCCCTGGACGACGGCGTACTGATCTGCGGGCACAACTCGACGCACACCGCGGGTGCCAACTCCTACCTGCTCCTGCGGCCCTCCGGCACCCGCATGATGATCGACACGCCCCGCTGGAGCCGTGCGCTGGCCGAGCGCTACACGGCATCGGGGCCCGTCACCGACGTCCTGCTCACCCATCGCGACCATGCCGCACACGGCCGCCGCTACGCCGACCACTTCGGCGCCCGGCTGTGGATCCACGAGGGCGACCTGGACGCCGCACCGGACGCGGACCAGGTGATCCGCGGACTCGAACCGCTGGAGATCGCCGAAGGTGTCACCGTCCACCCCCTTCCCGGTCACACCCGCGGCAGCGTCCTCTATCTCGCCGACGACCGGTACTGCTTCAGCGGCGACAGCTTCTACTGGTCGCGGACGACCGGTGATCTGGAAGTCGCCGAGAGCGTGACCTGGTACTCCATCGAGGAGTTGGCCGACTCCCTGGCCAGGACGGCAGGACGGCTGCGCTTCGAGTGGGTCCTGCCGGGCCACGGAGACCGGCGCCGCCTGCCGGCCGACGAGATGTCCCGGCGACTGCACGGGCTGATGGAACGCACCCGCCTGCTGCGCCCTCGCCCGATCGACTTCACGGGCGTCCGCTGGTGACGGAGCAGCCGGAACGACCGCCCCGGGTGTGGCCGTCGGCGGTGGCGGCGCGTGGCTCCGGCAGGCCGTGGGGGTCGTAGCCGGGATGTGCGTGTGCTCGGCCGGCCGAGGCGGTCGCGGCAGTGCGCAGCCGCCGACCTGCTGTGATGTGTCCCACGTGCCCTTGTCCTGGCCGGAAGGGATACCTAAGTTCGGTGACATGTCCGCCCAGAACGCCCCTCTTCCCGCCGAGCCCGTCGAGTTCGCCGTCGACCTCACCAGCCATGAGATGACCCGGCGAGCCCATGTCATGGACGCACTCGGCGCCGACTGGGACCCCGTCGCGATGATGCGCGGCGAGGAAGAGGCGTACGACCTGCTGTACTCCGGCCTGGACGAGGAACAGCAGCGGCTGTACGACACCCTCGTCGCGGCCGGCATCCTCCCGCGGCGCGGTGGCGGCCATGCTTCCGCTTGATCCCCAGGCGGACATCGGGCGCCGCGCCTGGGTGACCTGCCCGAACTGCGAGGACCACCGGGGATGCGCCACGTGCGGGCAGGGCCGCAGGTGCTTGGCGCACTGGCGGTACCTGCTCGCCAACACCGGCAGCCTCCTCCACCTCCAGTGCCCCTCGTGCACCCACATCTGGGACCACGAGACGGGCTTCGGCGCCACCCGCACCCGCTGGACACGCACCGCCAGCGGCCTGCGAGGGGAGTGAACGGGCAGGTAGGTCGCCGGTCTGCCGAGTCTGCCCGCTGCGGAGCGCCGTGTGCGTGTGGTCACGCCGACGTGCCGGTGCGGTCGTTGCTTCCGTGATCGGTGCTGGCCACTGTGGACGGATGCTTCTCGTTCCGGGCTGGATGTGGCAGCGGGGATCGGTGACCCGGGCTGCGGGCGCCGGTCTCGCCGCCGGCGTCTTCTTCGGGGGTTTCGTCCTCATCGAGGCGGGGTCATGGGCGGGCGCCCTGGTGGTCTTCGTGGTGCTGTGCCTGATCTACGGGACCCGGGTGCCGCGCCGGATGAACAGGATCTGGCCGGCGGCCAGGCACATGAACACCGCAGACCGCGCGGCCGTGGTCCGCGCCACCCGGCAAGGCGAGGCCATCGGTGATCCCCGCCTGGCGCCCTCGGTCCTCGGCTACGCGGACGCCCTGCGCCGGTCCGCCGAAGACGACCGGATGCGCCGCTGGGTGGTCCCGCTCGTCACCGCGCTCTGCGTCGCTCTCGCCGTGTACGACACCGTCACGGGCACCACCGGCGAGATGATCGCCTCGTGGCTGCTGGTCGTGCTCTTCCTGGTCGAGCTTCTGTGGTGGCCACGCCGACGAGCCCGCCTGCTGGCCCGGGCCGCTCGGGCGGAGGCGGCGGCCCGCCGCGTGACGGATGCGGGCCACGCGGCGGGTGACCCTTGAAGATCCACAGGCCGGGATCTCCTTGGCTTCGAGCAGGGCCGGGAACCTCGCGCTCCGCCTTGAGCTTGCCGACCGCCCGGAGCGCGGTGGCAGAGCGGCCGTGGTGAAGCCGCTGTCCTGGCCGTCGACGGTGATGTCCGGCGCGAGGAGTCGGGGACCCATGGACGTCACCGTCGGTACGCGGTCGCGGCGATGACGGGAAGGAGTGCGAGGGAGAGGAAGCCGCCGGTGAGAGCGAGGGCGGAGTAGCTGGTGGCGGCGACCATGACACCGGAGGACAGACCGCCGGTGGTGCCGGCGATGGCGATGGAGACGTCGACCATCCCCTGGGTCTTGGCGCGGGTCGCGAGCGGCACCGCGTCGGTGATGATCGCCGTACCGGAGACCAGGCCGAGGTTCCAGCCGAGGCCGAGCAGGGCCAGCGCGAGCGCGAGCAGGGCGACGGAGTCACCCGGGGCGCCGGCGGCGAGGATCCCGGCGGCCAGCAGGGTGCACCCGGAAGCGGCGGCGACCTTCAGGCGGCCGTAGCGGTCGACCAGCCAGCCCGTCAGCGGCGAGGGAAGGTACATGGCGGCGATATGAATGGCGATGACGAGCCCGGACGCGGCCGTGCCGTGGCCGTGGTCGTGTATGTGGACCGGTGTCATCGTCATGATCGCGACCATCACGAGCTGGGTGAGGATCATGACGAGCGCGCCGAGGACGATCCCTCCGCGGCCGGCTCCTGTGTCGGGAACCTCCGCACCGGTCGGGCCGGTGGTGGCCTCGGCTGACGCGGCCTGGGCCAGGGAGCGGGCCAGGAGCAGGGGGTCGGGCCGCAGCAGGAGGCCGAGGACCAGGGCGGCCAGTGTGTAGGCCAGACCGGAGAGCATGAAGGGCCCGGCCAGCCGGGGGATGGAGAGGGATTCGGCGAGAGTGCCGGTGGGGGCGGCGAGGTTGGGACCGGCGACGCCTCCGAGCGTGGTGGCGACCAGGACGGTCGAGACGGCCCGAGCGCGGTGGCCGGGCTGCGCGAGGTCGGCTCCGGCGTAGCGGGCCTGGAGGTTGGTGGCGGTACCGGCGCCGTACACGAAGAGAGCGATGAACAGCAGGACAGGGTTGTCGAGGACGGCGGCGGTGAGGACGCCCGCGGAGCCGATGGCCCCGGTGAGGTATCCGGCGGCCAAGCCCGGGCGGCGGCCATGGGAGTGGGAAACACGGCCCACGATGACGGCAGCCAGCGCCGATCCGGCGGTGAACAGGGCGCTGGGCAGCCCGGCGAGTCTGGTCGAGCCGAGCATCTCCTGGGCGAGGAGGGCACCGACGGTGACGCCCGCGGCGAGCCCCGCGCCGCTGAGGACCTGGGAGGCGACCAGGACGCGCAGGATGCGGCGCTGTGCCTGGTCCGCGTCGGATATGGCGGTCGGCGTGCCGACGGGCGCGGTGCGGGTCATGTCTCTCCGGAGGAGTGAGCAGTGAGTGGTGAGTGGTGCGGGTGAGCGGCGCGGTGTGCGGTGTGTGCGGTGTAGGCGGTGTGCGGTGCGGGCGCGTGCCGGGTGGCCGTTGCCGGCCGTCGGTTCCTCGCCACCGGGGCCGTTCGGCCCGGTCAATGTGCGGCGGCAGCCCGGATGAGGGCCGCCGCCGCGGTCTCGACGTCTGCTGCCGTGGTCCAGCGGCCCAGCGACAGGCGCAGGGCCCCGAGGGCACGGTCGGGGGCGAGGCCCATCGCGGTGAGCACGGGGGAGGGGGAGAGGGCGCCGCTGTGGCAGGCCGAACCGGTTGAGGCGGCCACCTCGTGAGCGGCGGCGAGGAGTTCATGGCCGAGGGCTCCCTCGACACTGACGTTGAGGGTGTTCGGCAGGCGCTGCTCGTCGGGCCCGTTGAGACGGAGGCGGCCGGGTAGCGCGACGGTCAGCCGCCGGTGGAGGTCGTCGCGCAGCGCCGCGATCCGGTCCGGGGTACCGGCGGCGAGTTCCTCGGCGGCGAGGCGGGCGGCGGTGCCGAGGGCGACCGCGAGCGCGACGTTCTCCGTACCGGCCCGAAGGCCGCGCTCCTGGCCGCCGCCGTGGACGACCGGCTCCAGGCGCACGCCGTCGCGTACGAACAGGGTGGCGGTGCCCTTGGGCGCGTACATCTTGTGCCCGACGACGGTCAGCAGATCCACCCGCAGTTCGTGGACGTCCAGGGGGATCTTGCCGGTGGCCTGGGCGGCGTCGCAGTGGAACAGTGCGCCGCGCGCGCGGGCGAGGCCGGCGAGTTCGGCGATGGGCTGGAGCGCGCCGGTCTCGTTGTTGGCCGCCATCACCGACACGCATACGGTCTCCTCGGTGAGAGCGTCGTCCAACGCGCCCGGGTCGACCAGTCCGTCACCGTCGACCGGCAGCACCGTCACGCGTGCGTCGTGCAGGCGCGCCAGGGCCCGCGCCGTCTCCAGTACGGCCGGATGCTCGGTGGCCTGCGTGATCAGATGCGGCCGGGTACGGCCGGATGCCAGCACCGCGCCGCGCAGGGCAAGCAGGTTCGCCTCCGAGCCCGAGGACGTGAAGACGACCTCGGACGGGCGCGCGCCGATCAGGCCGGCCACCTGAGCGCGCGCCGCGGCGAGCGCCCGCCGGGGTTCGGCGCCGTAGCGGTGGCTGCTGGAGGGGTTGCCGAAAAAGTGCGTCAGGTGGGGCGCCATGGCTCCGGCGACGCGCGGGTCGACGGGAGTGGTGGCGTTGTAGTCCAGGTAGACGGGCCCGCCGGCCAGGCCGGGGTGAGGCGGGAGAGCGGCGGAGGCATCGGGGCGCGGTGGAAGCGTGCTGGAGGGTCCGCTGTTCGGCGGAAGAACGCCAGAAGGGACGAGGTGGGTCGGAAGTGTGCTGGACGAGCCGGGGTGCGTCGGAAGTGTGCTGGACGAGCCGAGGTGCGACGCCCGCGCGCCAGACGGCCCCGGATGCGGCGGCCGCGCGCCGGAGTGCCCGGTCACGTCAGCTCCGCCGTGTGTACGGGCAGCTCGGCCAGGCGCCATTCGAGCATGCCGTCGTCGAGCCGGATCGCCCGCCGCCCGCGGTGGGTCAGCAGCCGTACGGCGTCGTAGGCGAGGACGCAGTACTCTCCGCGGCAGTACACGACGATCTCCGCTCCTTCCGGCAGCTCGTCGATGCGGTCGGCCAGCTCGCCCACTGGGATGGAGACCGCGCCGGGGATGTGCCCGGCCCGGTACTCCTCCACCGGACGTACGTCCAACAGCACCACGTCCCCCGCGGCGACGCGGGCCTGGAGCTCCTCGCGGGTGACGTTGGCGGCGCCGTCTTCGCCGAGGAAGGCGTCGAGGGCGGCGGGTACGGCTGCCTGGTGCCGTTCGGCGACCTTGCGCAGCAGCGCGAACAGCTGGGCGACGTCGTCCCCGGCGAGCCGGTAGTGGATGCGCACGCCTTCCCTGCGGGTGGCGACGAATCCGGCCTGCTTGAGCGTCTGCAGATGCGCCGACACGGTCGTCAGGTTCAGCCCGGCGGCTTTGGCGAGGGCGTCGACGGTCCGCTCGCCCTGAGCGAGCAGATCGAGCAGTTCCAGACGCTTCCCGCTGGCCAACGCCTTTCCGCTGGCCGCGAAGGCGTCGTACAGCCGCGCCTTCGAGCCGGTCGGGGTGGTCTCCGTCATGACATCCTCCATAAATCCATGGAATAGTGTAGAGGAAGCCGGAAGCACGGGCCACACCCCGTCTCACCCCCTTCCCGGATCTCGGAGGACCGCGCCTGCGTCTGGTGTCCGGCGGCCAGGTCGTCCCGTGTGCTGCGGCCTCCCGTCCGGGTGGGGAGCCAGCCGGGGTCGACCGCATGGCTCGTGGTCCCTCCCCAGCGTGACGCGCAGCCGAGGGCGAGGGCGGTGACCCACAGCTTGCTGTCGTCGTAGGAAGCGGTCCCCGCGGCCGGCCGGTTCAGGTCAGTCGAGCCGGTGCTGCGCATCGAGCTGCTGAGTGGATGAGACGGGCCACCCAGTTGCTCGGCGGCCAGGACGGCCATCATGCCGACGGCGCCGTCGCCGACAACCGCGACCGTCCTGCCGGGCCGGCCTAGGCGGCGACAGCGACGTACCGGCCGGTGCCCAGCACGTCGGAGGCGGCCGGCAGGGCGGGGACCGCCGGGCCGCCGGCAGGCGGGCAGGCCGCCCGCAGGCCGGCAAATGTGCTCCTGATCAGGCGAGATTCTTGGTGAAGAACGCGTCGAGCTCGTCGAACGGAATGAGTTCTTTGCGGTCGTACAGGTCGACGTGGTCCGCGTCCGGAACGATCACGAGGCCGACGTTGTCGGGTGCCATCGCGTGGACGTCCTCGGAGTAGTAGCGGGAGTGCGCGTTTGCTCCGGCCACCAAAAGGGCGGGTCGGGGCGCGAGCATGTCGATGTTCGACATCATCGGGAAGGCGAAGAAGGCCATGGGCGTTGTCGCGGTCCACACGGTGGTGGAGTTGATCGACCGCGGGTGGAATCCGCGCTCGGTCCGGTAGTAGTCGAAGAAGCTCGACGTGATCGGGGCCGCGCCCTTGGGGAGGGTCTCGGGAAGCACTCGGTCGGCCACGGCCATGTTGCCGTCCGCGTCGAAGGGCACTTCGTGGGACCCCGGCGCGAAGGTGCCGTTCTCGGCGTCGATCCAGCGCTGCCGGCTGAGGTAGTCCACAACCTCCTGGCGCTGTTCGGGCGTGTAACTGTCCTTGCAGCCGCGGAACATGCTGCGCGACATGTCGTACATCGAGGACGTGGCGACTGCCTTGATGCGGCTGTCGGCAGCTGCGGCCGTGATCGCCATGCCGCTAAGAAGGCGTGGGCGACGGAGACGAGGGTTACGTGGTGGTGCCAGCCTCTCCAGGTGCGGCCTTCGAAGTGGGCCAGGCCCAGGGCCTGTTTCATC